>NZ_JBBCMO010000002.1:0-656753 GCF_037152305.1 Pantoea sp. AS142
ATCTGGTGTTCGGTGAATCGGGCTTTGCGCATGGTGATCTCCTCCGGGGACATAGTCAGTATGTCGGAAGATCTCTAAATGTGAATGGTCCGCTATATAGGGATGCTTACAGGTCAGCCTGTCGTTTAATCTCCAGCGCTTCGCCGGACGTCTGCTGCGCCTGTAGCAGTTCTCGCGCATCGTCCGGCCTGCTAAAGCGCTGCATCAGATGACGAACAATCACGGCCAGCTCGGTGCTGATTTTGTCCAACAACTGCGGGTCGCGCTCTTTTGCCGGTATCACTTCCGGGAACGTCAGGATTACCCGGCGGCGCGACACGCCGCCGCTGCGATCGCTGAAACGCATAGGATTGTTATTCACCGCCAGAATGACCGCCGGGATGTGCGTTGAATAGGCGTCACGGTATTTCGGATCGATTGCCACCGCATCGCCGCCGGTAATAGCTTTGATGCCTGCGCCGTCGCCGCTCCATTTTTCCTGGTCAGGCAGGATAATGAGCGAGAAACCCACCACGCTGGCGCGCTCGCGTGAGGATTCCAGCGTGTCGATGGTGGCGGACGTTGTGTTGTCTTTTCCAGCCAGCAGAGTGGCTATCGAGGCCATGACACTTTTACCGCTGCCGCCGGGGCCGGTAACTTCGAGAAACATCTGCCAGTCATAGCGGTTTGCCAGTACCATAAATAACGCCGCGAGAATGCGCTCCTGCTTGTCGTGATTATGCCCGGCGGCCCGCGTTAACCAGCGCCAGAAAGCCGGGGCGTGGTCTGCGAGATTTTCACCAGGACGTGGCGAGGTGTAGTCCACGCTGTTGACAGTGCGCAGCCAGTGCTCGCGGCGGTGCGGGCTGAAGGTGCCTGTTGTGGTGTCATACACGCCGTTAAGGAAGCCAATCAGGCGGCGGGACGTTTCACCCATCTGCGGCACCATCAGCTTGAGCGTATCCAGCACGCTGCCGATACCGGCGGCCGAGAACGGTGCGCGCACCTTCTGAAACAGCGCGGCGATTTCCCGGCGCAGTGTCTTCGCCTCCATCACCTGCCATGCGCCGTTCTCATAGCGGCAGATTTCCTCCCCGACCGGCGGCACGGCCAGCGCCTCCCCGTAATGGGCGACCAGCAGCTCGGCTTTCTGGCTGGCGCTCATGGCTTTCAGGTCGGCCTCGCTGACGGATTCAAACGGGCTGAGCGGCTGCGGCTGCGTGAAGTCGGTGAGCTGCGCCAGCGTGGCGATATCGCCCTGCGCCTGCCACACGTCGTTCCAGTCACCCGTAACCGGCGGCAGTGCGGTTTTCCCGCCGCAGACT
The DNA here is from genome assembly GCF_037152305.1 of Pantoea sp. AS142. Lineage (NCBI taxonomy): Bacteria > Pseudomonadati > Pseudomonadota > Gammaproteobacteria > Enterobacterales > Erwiniaceae > Pantoea > Pantoea sp. AS142. The sequence continues at coordinate 1,305 of NZ_JBBCMO010000002.1, forward strand.
TTCGCCGCTTCCTCTGCCTTTAACTGGCCGGTGCCGTTGTCGTCGCGGTCGGCGGCAATCAGCATCAGCGCGGTGGGGTGTGACTCACGCAGCCGCTTTGCAAGTGAAGGCAGGTTGTTGGCGCTCAGCGCCACGTAAACCGCCTGGCCGGTCAGCCGGTGCACGGTCAGGCCGGTGGCGTATCCTTCAGTGAGCCACAGCGTTTTTCCATCCGGCTCGCCTGCCAGCCAGTACGTGCCTTTCACCTGCCCGCCGGGCAGGGTGCGTTTGTCGCCTGTAGCGCTGATAAGCTGCACGTTTACGGCCGTGCCGTCTTCACCGGTCAGGGGAATGAGCACATCCCCGGCGGCAAAGCTGATACCACCACAGCGCAGCGCATCAGCAAGCGTGAGCGCCTGCGTACCGTGCAGCCCTTTCAATGAAAGGTAGGCGTTGTCCGTGCGGCTGATGGCGGCGGTGATAAGTGCCTGCGCCCGTGCGGCTGCGTCTGTTTGTACGCGCCTTTTGTCTGCGGTTTCATCAGGCATAACCGGGGCTGACTCCGGCAGCGAGCCAAGCATCCCGGCCACCTTTATGGCGGCCTCTTTAGCGCTGATACTGAGCGCCTTTTCCACCAGGTTAAGGCCATCACCGGCCCCGCACTGGTTACACAGCCAGGTTCCGCGCCCATCCTGATTGTCGAAGCGGAAACGGTCTTTACCGCCGCACGCAGGGCATGCACCGTGTCGCCCCCCGGCGTGCACGCTGATGCCGAGGGCGGGCAGAAGCTGCGGCCAGAATCCGGTGGCCGCCTTTACGGTATCAGAGACAATATGTTTCATATTCGCATCCTCACTCAGTGCAGCGTAGTGCGGCTGGCGGCCGCAAGCTGGCTGCGGAACAGCTCATCCATCATGGTGACGCCGAGCAGTGTCAGACGCGGCGGCGCGGTCAGCAAATCAGGCTCGACCATATCGCCCAGCATGGTGCAGGCCATCTCCATGCCCGCATCAGGGCCGTGACGGCGTACATAAAAGCTTTCCAGCTCAAGGGCGATGGTCATCTGAAGCTCATCGAGCGTGGCTGACACGGTAATGCCGAGGTTTTTGCAGGTATTCAGATAGCCCTGCGCCAGTGCGCGGCGGTAAACGGCGGTGCGTACCTCAACGGGCAGGCAGGAGTGATTAGCGGTCATCATGGCGGGCCTCCGTGGCTAACATGCGGGATTCACAGGTTTCAACAACTTTACCGAGCTGGTCGGTGAGCAGGGCGACGACCGAGGCAAGCGCCGCGCCGTCCGGCACGCAGCCGCGCGCGTTCAGGCAGTTCACCGAGTCGAACATATCAAGTACGGTCACGCCGACCGTATGCGCGTGCAGAAGGCGCAGATAGTCAGCGTGGGGAATAGGGTAGGTGTCATGGTTATTCAGGTGTTGAGAAAGGGTATTCATGCCGCCACCACCTTAACCGGCAGACGACCGGCAAAGGACAGGACGTAATCACGGGCGAGGCTGGCGCGGGCGCTGCGCTCATCGCCTGCTACAGTGCGCAGCATGCAGGGACGGGCGGCGGCATCAGTGCGGCGCACGGCGGCAAAAATAAAGGTGAATTCAGAATGAGCGGCAGTAAGGGCCGTTGTCATGAGGACAATCTCCATAGTTAGCTGGTTACAGCTACCACCGGAGTTTCCACGCTCACTGGTGGTAGCCCAGACGGGGGTGGAAATACCGGTAACTATGGGAACCGGCCAGCCCGAAGGCTGCCCCGCCTGAGCCACCATTACTCGGATATCACTGAGGTTTAGGAACCGCAGCGTAAATGAGAGGTGCGCAAAGGCACAGACACAAAAAAAGACGCAGGACGCGTCTGGTGTCGCCATAGTTTTACACGGGTTTCCACGCCCGGCTGCCGATTTTGCGGCAGCGCGAAAACTGTATAACGGCCGCTCGCCAGAGAAAAGCCTTTTCTCACACATCGGGGCGTTTTCCTCAGCAATCGGTCAGGACGTGATCGGATTGCGGCGGATTTGATCGGAATTCCCCGTTCTCTTTCTTCGCCCGCTGCCTGGCAGGCTTCGCTTTTTTACTCAGCACGTAAATATGGCCGTGCGTTCCGCTGGTAAAAGCCGGTGCCGTGACGGATTTGCCGCTGACCGCTGCCGTCAGACTTTCCGCGACAAAGGCGGCTTCTTCGCGGGTGAGCGGAAAGATTTTTGTGCCGACATACAGCGTAATCATGCTGTACCTCCGGCACGCTGTGCGATGCGGGCCTGCATCCAGCCGTCAATCTCTGACGCCAGCCAGGCGACGTTTTTACCGCCGAGGGAAATCTGTGAGGGGAACTGTTCCCGGCTGATTAAATCGTAAATGGTCGAACGTGACAGGCCGCAGGTGCTGATGACTTCCGGCAGGCGCATAAAGCGGTCGCGTGGGTAAACGGCATCACGGATTACGGGAATGGCAGGGGCTGGTACGGATGAAATTGCGTGCATGGTGTTACCTCATTATGAGTCCGGCCGGTGCTGTCCGGTTCCGGTAGTGTCTTCAGGTAACCCCCTATTTTGAGAATATTTTTTGCTGTGTAAACAACCCTGTTTTGGCTTGTGACCACTTAAGTTAGCCTGAAAAATAAGCAGTTTGTTTAATTTGGTGCAGTGTGATGCAGTGAAGTGCAGTCAGTAAAAGTTAAAGAGGTGCACAACTATCAAAATTGCATCATTAAAAGGAAATAACGTTGAATAACGCTCGCCAAAAAAAACTTATTACTGAGCGAATGTGAACACCGGTGAATACTCCGTGAATACTTATTTTTAAAGTCTTCACTGCCTTAACTACTGTATTTATTATCTTTTTTATCTCAGTGAATACCAGTGAACAGTTATATAAGAAATATAATTAGTTAAAGGGCTATGCCATACAGGTTATGCCCTTGTTTGTTCATCGACAGGCGGAAAGCAATGAAATGCGCTGTCCTGTGGTACACGACAGAATGGCCTCATCCTTTACAGACGATGAGAGACAACCATGACTATGCCTGAACAGAAACCTGCATCACTGGAACGCTTCGATAAAGCCCGCGCTGAACATACCGAAAGGATGAAAGCCTATAACGGCGTCTGCGCCGATATCGCCCGCTGTGAAAAAGAACAGCAGGCAGCCATCGAGGCAGGGAAAGAAGCCGAGAGCAACTGGCGCACGAGCTTTCGGAACCTGCGAGGCAATCTCACCGACGAGCTGCGCGCCGAACATTCTCAGCGCATCGCCAGCCGTGAACTGGCCGATGAGTTCGGCGGGCTGCTTAATGAGCTGGCGCTGGATAAGCAGGAGGCGATGCTGAAATGCTGCGGCAGTGGTAAAGAGTATGTTGAATCGCACCGGGACGCTTTTACCGGGTTCGCGGATGCGCACTGGCAGTCAGCCCTGCGTAACGTAAGTCCGTCGCTGCTGTGGGCCATTAAGCTGCGACTCCGTCGTGAAGAGCTTTCCCCGACATTTGCCGGAGACGACCGGGATAGTATTAAGGACGTGGCTTATCTGGTCGGTGAAGCGCTGACGCGGGCGGCGGCTGCTCTGCCAGACAGCAAACTAAATGAGGCTCCGCTGCTGGAGAATATTGGTCTGTATCGCCCGCCGCTTACGGGTATTGATATGGAGCTTTACCACCATCCTATGCGCCGCCAGAAGCTGGCTGAATCAATCCGGGCGCAGCGTGCAAAACTTCAGCAGGGCAGCCAGAAATGATGCACTGTCCCTACTGCAAAAGCGCGGCACATACCAAATCGAGCCGCTATATGTCAGAGCAGGTAAAAGAGCGTTATCACCAGTGCACTAACCTCGACTGCTCCTGCACTTTCAAGACAAATGAGAGCATCACAAAGGTGATCACCGCACCGCCACAGCCGGAAAACGTACCAGAAGCGCCACCCGAACCGGCCAGGGAACGGCAGACGCTGGGCCGTTATGGTTCTGCATTACGCCAGGTTCATTAATCCCGTACAGCCGCTGCCCGACCAGCGGTTTTTTTGTGTCTGTCGTTTGTCTTTCTGAAGCCCTTTTTCTGGCCAGCCGCTTTGTAAAGAGTGATGCATGCATAGCGTGCATGGATCTGCATGAAAAATTATGCATCGCTCTTCACCGTTCAGGCCATGCATGGCGCGGCTCTGAACGAACCATGCATCTGCATGAAAAGCGATGCATAAAGCGGGCAGGCGTGGCGGGGATAGCATTGCGCGCTGACCTCTTTGTGCAATTCCTGGACGTAAATAGCTTTCTTCCATGTTGAGCTAATTTTTATAGGTAAAAGTACCCCACCAACTCATCATCTCTTTACGCTGTTCGAGATAGGTAGAACGGTTGTACGCTCGCCTAACTTCGTTTTTATCAGTATGTGCAAGAGCTGACTCAATGACATCAGGATTAAAGCTAGCTTCGTTGAGCGCTGTACTCGCTATAGAACGCAGTCCATGAGCAACCAACTTGCCGCCATAGCCTATGCGCTTTAATGCGGCATTCGCAGTTTGGCTATTCATTGGTTGTTTGGGATCGTTACGGCTTGGAAAAACATATTGTCGGTTGCCGCTGAGAGGCCGCATAACTTCAAGAATATCGAGAGCTTGTTTTGATAAAGGAACGACATGTTCGCGCTTGGCCTTCATGCGTTCCGCTGGAATAACCCAAAGGTTTAAATCGAAGTCGATTTCTGCCCACTGTGTTCCAGAGGCTTCTGACGGCCGTACAAGGGTAAGTAGTTGCCACTCGATTAAACAGCGAGTGGTGATTGAGAGATTGGACATCGCCAATGAACGCATTAGCTTAGGCAGTTCTTCCGGTCGTAATGTTGGCATGTTCTGTTTTTTTGGCCTTTCGAAAGCCATACCAACGCCCGAAGCAGGATTCGCATCAATCAACCCCGTGTTAACCGCATAAATCATAATCTCGTTAATGCGCTGCACTAACCGGCGAACTGTCTCAAGCGCCCCGCGAGCTTTAATCGGCTCAAGTGCTTCAACGATCGTTCTGGCTTTGAGGATTTGAACAGGAATCTCACCTATAGTTGGGAATATGTCTTTCTCCAGCGATCGCCAAATATCCTTCGCGTAATCCTCAGTGACGCTTTTGCTTTTAATCAGGAACCACCGTCCAGCCACAACCGAAAAAATGCTATCCAGCTCGATTTGTCGTTGCTCAGAGACTTCCTCTTGCTGCTTCTGCGGGTCGATCCCTTGTGCAAGCAGCGTCAGATATTGGTCACGCATTTGGCGTGCGACAGCGAGCGTTAGTGCAGGGTAGGAGCCTAGGCTGAGATTTGTACGACTGCTGCTATTTGGCCGCTGGTAGCGAAAACGCCACAGCTTTTTACCTGATGCTTTAACGAGCAGGAAAAGTCCGTCGCCATCGTGCAGCGTGAAGTCTTTATCTTGAGGTTTAGCTTTGAGGATTTCGTTGTTGGTGAGGGGGCGTGTCATCCGCGCCATGACTGATTTCCATCCATAATTGGTACACGTTTTTGGCCCACATTATAACGTGTACCAATTCGTGTACCAATTATCTCTGGATTCAGGCGGATCGTCTCGGAAGATTACAGACACAAAAAAGCCCGCAGGGCTTGTGCCGTGCGGGCTTTCAGGACTTCTGCGGATGGCACTGGAACCATCTTTGAAGAATTTTGGTGGAGCTGGCGGGAGTTGAACCCGCGTCCGAAATTACTACACCGTCGGCACTACATGCTTAGTCAGTTTTTACATTCGCCGGTTAGCTGCGAACAGACACGCCACTAACAGACTAGCCTGATTGGATTTAACGCTTCAACCCCAGGCAAGGCATCCACGCGATCTCTTTTGGGTTTGACTTCTCTTGATCCCCGTCTTAAGAGCGGAAGCTAGGGAGAGAAGGCTAAGAGCAGGTTATTAAGCTGCTAAAGCGTAGTTTTCGTCGTTTGCGACTATTTTTTTGCGGCTTTTTACGAGGCAAACCGCCCCTCGGCATGCTCCTAAGGCTTCACAATCCCGTCGAGTCCAGAATCAGCCCCAGAACTTCAAATACTAGCAACAATACAAATCAAAATCCAGTGCTTAACGCTTTGAATTCTTCATAATACGTGCTTTGTCTAACTGCCATTCGCGGTCTTTGATATCATCACGCTTGTCGTGCTCTTTCTTACCACGTGCAACACCAATCTTCAATTTGCACCAGGCATTCTTCCAGTACAGCGACAGCGCCACGATGGTGTAACCTTCGCGGTTGACGCGGCCATAAAGGGAGTCGAGTTCACGTTGCTTTAGCAGCAGTTTACGACTGCGAGTCGGGTCACAGACTACATGACTGGAAGCAACGGCTAAGGGTTGAAAGGTTGAACCAAATAGAAAGGCTTCGCCATCGCGTAGCAGAATGTAGCTGTCGCTGATGTTGGCTTTACCGGCACGAAGTGACTTAACTTCCCATCCTTGTAACGACAATCCCGCTTCATACTCCTCTTCAATGAAGTATTCGTGGCGGGCGCGTTTGTTCATGGCAACAGTGGCAGAACCGGGTTTGTGTGCTTTTTTCTTTGTCATAGTGCGGCGTATTTTACATCACTTAGTCGGTTATCGCATCCCCAGTCCAGCGGGGCGGCAGGAAACGGGATATTCTAGCACACCCTCACTCGGGGGCATTTTTGTTTAATCGCTGAAAATGCTATTATTCAGCGGTTTCGTAATGAACAGGAACCATTATGGCTCAGATTAGTCGTTCGGCGCTGGTCCCGTTTAGTGCCGGGCAGATGTACCAACTTGTAAATGATGTGGATGCCTACCCGCAATTCCTGCCGGGTTGCACCGGAAGTCGTGTACTGGATGCGTCTGATAATCAGATGACGGCGTCCGTGGATGTGTCGAAAGCGGGCATCAGCAAAACATTTACTACCCGCAATACCCTGACTGATAATCAGAGCATCCACATGCAACTGGTTGATGGACCATTCCGCAAGCTGAACGGTGGCTGGAAGTTCGTCTCGCTGGGCGATGACGCCTGCAAGGTTGAACTAAGCCTGGAGTTCGAATTCACCAACATGCTGGTAGAGATGGCCTTTGGACGTATCTTCAAAGAGCTTGCCAACAGTATGGTTCAGGCCTTTACTCAGCGTGCCAAAGAGGTCTACCGTGCCTGATATCTCCGTCGAGGTGGTCTATGCCTTGCCTGAAAAGCAGTATCAGCTTTACGTGAACGTAGAGCAGGGCAGCACGGTAGAGCTGGCCATCCATAAGTCAGGGCTACTGGAACTGCGTCGGGAGATTGATCTCGCCAGCAATAAGGTCGGCATCTACAGTCGGCCAGTGAAGCTGGATGATGAGGTTAATGAGGGCGATCGTATTGAGATCTATCGTCCGCTGATTGCCGATCCTAAAGAGTTACGCAGGCAGCGCGCAGAGCGAGCGGCGGAAAGCAAAAAATAAGTCTTTATCCTGTCAGACTCATCGGATAACGGTCATAAAAAAGGCGCTGAGCGCGCCTTTTTGCTGTTCAATCAGTCGCTGGTCCTGGCCAGATTCTGCTTGTTATTGATGTTAGTCAGAACACCGTTGCCGTCAAAGGTTAGCGTCAGCGTCTGCTGCTTCACACGCTCATGACCTGGCTCCTGACGGAAAACGTAATACCAGACGTTGCTGCCAAACGGGTCTTTCATCATTGGCGTGCCGAGTGTGTAAGCGACCTGCTGCTGTGTCATACCGTTATGGATCTTGGCCACATCATTGGCCACCAGATAATTACCCTGGTTGATATCAGGACGATAGACCACGCGCTCTAAGGTGGAACATCCGGCGGTCATCATCAACATTACCACTGCCGCGGCAGTCAGCGTTTTACAGCGCATCTAAACATTCCTTTTCCGGGGCCAAACGCCTTTTACAGGCGGTTTTCTTGCCATCAAAATCTGAACTCTGCCTGCGGCAGGCTTTATTACTTTGGCGACATAAGTGCCGATGATAATAAACCTTTTCGCTGTTGGAAACCTCTACAGAGCAAGCATATGACCACGGCTGCTTAAAAAAGTGCGCTGCTATGCGGCTAAAAGTTCTTTTGCGTTAGCCAGGGTATTGCGTGTGACCTCGCTGCCGCCCAGTAGTCGTGCTAGTTCCTGCAGGCGTGCCCGCTTATCCAGCGGCTGCATATGGGTTTCAGTCATCGCACCATCAGTCTCTTTGCTGACATAAAAGTGCTGATGACCGCAGCCGGCAACCTGCGGCAGGTGGGTCACGCACATCACCTGGGTCGATTCACCCAGCTGACGCAGCAGTTTACCTACCACGGCGGCGGTCGGGCCGCTGATGCCGACATCCACTTCATCAAAAATCATCGCCGGCGTTTCCATTTTCTTCGCGGTGATCACCTGAATCGCCAGCGCAATACGTGAAAGCTCACCGCCCGAAGCGACCTTGCCCAGCGGCTGTAATGGCTGGCCTGGGTTAGTCGTCACCTGGAAATCAACGCGGCTCGCGCCGTCTGCCGTTAACTGATCCGGATTAAAGCTCAGCGCAATTTTAAACTGGCCATGTGGCATGGAAAGCAGATGCATACTCTGGGTAATCAGTTGTTGTAGTTCATCAGCAAAGTGGCTGCGCTGCTGATGCAGTTGCTCTGCGCTTTGCAGCGCTGCCTGATAGTGTTCACCCACCAGTGATTGCAGGCTCTCCTGATCGCTTTCATGTTGTGACAGCAATTCCGCTTCCGCCAGCAGTTGCTGATGCAGTTCAGGCAGACCTTCAGGCGTGACGTGATGCTTACGCGCTAAAGCAATCTGACGCGAAATTCGCTGTTCCAGTTCGAACAGGCGGTTAGGGTCAAGATCGAGGCTGTCGCAGTAGTGGCGCAGTTCATCGCTGGCTTCACTCAGCTGAATCGCTGCCTCTTCCAGCAGGTTATGAACGCCGTTCAGCTTCTCATCCAGCGAGGTCAGTTCAGAAATCATCTCACGCGCGGTGTAGAGCAGGCTGTTGAGATTGTTATCATCGCTGTCTGCTAACAGCTGCAGCGCCTGCTGGCTGGTCGACAGCAGCTGTCCGCTGTTGGCCAGACGCTTGTATTCTTCATCGATCTGCTCATATTCGCCTTGCTGCGGAGCGAAATCATTCAGCTCTTTAAGCTGATACTGCAACAGCTCACGCCGCGCCTCACGCTCCTGCGCCTGCTGCTGATGCAGCGCCAGGGTGCGGCAGCTCTGGTGCCACGTCTGATAGCTGGCGCGCATACGCTGCAGCAGATCGTCGTGACCGGTATAGGCATCCAGTAGATGTTTCTGATGGTCGGGTTTTAGCAGAAGCTGATGGGCATGCTGACCGTGGATCTGAATCAGCAACTGGCCGAGATCGCGAAGCTGGGAGAGCGGCACCGCCGTGCCATTGATAAAGCCGCGGGAACGTCCGTCAGCGCTGATGACCCGGCGCAGCAGACACTCGTTGCCATCATCCAGATGATTATCCATCAGCCAGCGCTGAGCTGAAGGGGAGGATTTGAGCTGGAAGCGGGCACAGAGGTCGGCCCGGCTGGCTCCCTGACGCACCATGTCGGCATCCGCACGACCGCCCAGACATAATCCCAGCGCATCAATCGCGATAGACTTACCGGCACCGGTCTCACCAGTGATTGCTGTCATGCCGCGTTGGAAATCAATGTCGAGCTCACGAACGATAGCGAAATTACTGATGGTTAGTTGGGCCAGCATAGGTTCACCTGTATGAATAAACACATATGGTTTTCCATACAGTATAAACTGGTTTTTTATCCAGTAAAGAGAGGAGGCCGATTTTCAGAACAATTTTTTTGACCATCCCAGCTTGGAACTCAGCGTATTGAAATAGCTGTAGTTTTTAGGGTGAATCAGGTTGAGATGGTGGGTGCTGCGTCGAATCAATACCTCTTCGCCTTCCTGAATCGGCAGTGCAATCTGACTGTCACAGCTGATTTCCAGGTCGCTGCGGCGTGATGAAAAGCGCAAACGGATGGTACTGCTGCTGTTGATCACCAGCGGCCGCGCTGAGAGCGTGTGCGGGAACATCGGCACCAGCACGATCGCTTCAAGTGAAGGCGTCAGAATCGGGCCACCCGCAGAGAGGGAATAAGCGGTAGAGCCGGTAGGTGTTGAGATAATCAGTCCATCTGAGCGCTGGGAAAAGGCGAACACTTCATCAATGTAAACTTCAAATTCGATCATGTGTGCAACTTTGCCGGGATGCAGCACGACTTCGTTGATGGCTGAGCCAATGCGTGGCGAGCAGTCAGATTTACACACCTGCGCATCCAGCAGAAAACGGCTCTCGACGAAATAGTTGCCCTGCAGCACCTCATCCAGCTGTTGCTGTGCATTGTCCGGGTCAAGGTCGGTGAGAAAACCGAGATTACCGCGGTTAATGCCAATCACTTTAATATCGTAGCGCGCCAGCACCCGCGCTGCGCCAAGCATATTGCCGTCACCACCCACCACGACCGCTAAATCGGCCTGCTGACCAATTTCCGCCAGCGTGCCGGTCTGCACGTCGTGAAGCGAGAGCTCCTGCGCAATCTGCTTCTCCACGATCACTTGATAACCTTTGGCTGTCAGCCAGCGCCAGAGCATCTCATGCGTGGTTAACGCGGTGGGATGGCGCGGATGACCCACAATACCAATGCAGTTAAAGTGTTTGTTCATCTGGTGGGTGTTCCTTATAAACCAAAACGGTAAGGCAATGTGATAGGTTCCCTTGAATCCGTCATACCAATCCCCATAATAAGCCAACCAGCGAAATGAATGTGCAAAACGCGGAGAAATTCATGAGTAGTAAAGAACAGAACACCCCAAATGAGCAAGTCTCAGACGAAATTCAGCAGGATCAACAGCAACCTCCGGAAGCGGAGACAGCGGCAGAGGTGGATCCGCGTGATGAGCGCATTGCTCAGCTCGAAGCTGAATTAGCGCAGTCGCAAACCGGTGTGCGCGATGCCCAGTTGCGTGCTCAGGCTGAAATTGAGAACATCCGTCGTCGTACCGAGATGGACGTTGAGAAGGCGCATAAATTTGCACTGGAGAAGTTTGCCAACGAACTGCTGCCGGTAATTGATAGCCTGGAACGTGCGCTGGAAGTGGCGAACAAAGAGGACCCACAGCTGGCATCCATGATTGAAGGGATTGAACTGACCCTGAAAGGCCTGCTGGGCGCTGTGCGTAAATTCGGTGTTGAAGTGGTCGGCGAAACGGGCGTGCCGTTTAACCCGGAAGTGCATCAGGCGATGTCGATGATGGAGTCTGAAGAGTTTGAGCCTAACCATGTCATGTTGGTGATGCAGCGTGGCTATACGCTAAATGGTCGCCTGCTGCGTCCGGCGATGGTTGCGGTTTCTAAAGTTAAAAGCTGATTCAACGCCTGAATCCCGTTACACGGCCGCGCTTAGACGCGGTCGTGTGCTTTCCTGCTTTATGCAGGTAAGACAGGCGTCCAGTTTACCGGTTTTTTACCGGCAGCGCTAAGCAGTTCATTGGTTGTTGAAAAGTGCTTACTGCCGAAAAAGCCACGGTGCGCAGAGAGTGGCGAAGGATGCGGTGCCTGTAATATGTGATGGCGCTGGCGATTAATAATGCTGCCTTTCTTCTGCGCATGTGATCCCCACAGTAGAAAAATCACCCCTTCACAGTGTTGGTTAATTGCCGCAATCACGTTGTCAGTAAAAGTCTCCCAGCCGAAGCGTGCATGGGAATGGGCTTTGCCCGCCTCAACCGTTAACACGGTGTTCAGCAACATCACTCCCTGTTTTGCCCAGCTCTCTAGAAAGCCGTGATTGGGCTTCTGAAAGTCAGGAATATCCTGCATTAGCTCTTTATAGATATTCTGCAGTGACGGCGGCACCTGGACGCCCGGCAGCACCGAGAAAGCCAGCCCATGCGCCTGGTTGGGGCCGTGATAGGGATCCTGACCCAGGATCACGACGTTGAGGTCCCCCAGCTCCGTAAGGCGAAAGGCGTTGAACACATCTTTCTGCGGCGGATAGACCGTGACACCGGCGGCGCGTTGATCGGCCACGTGCTTTAGTGTCTCAATAAAATAGGGTTTCTGTTTCTCTTCAGCCAGCACGTCGTGCCAGGTCAGCTTTTCAGCCATGTTTAACTCCCTTAACGATAGTGTCGTAAGCTTAGCCGTTCCGGCCGCCGAGCTGAAGGCAAAAATAATTTGAAAAATAAAAATAAAAATAAAAATAAAATTAAGATGACAGGCATTTTGGGATCAAAGGCTTAGCTGAAAAACTGCCTGATTGCCTGATTAATCTTGATACAGGTCAAAGCTGTATAAAGTTAAGGGTGGTATACCGGGGCCTCAAATTTGATTTATTCACGTATTACCCGGGAGACGCAATCATGATTACTGGTATCCAGATCACTCAAACCAACAATTCACAACTACTTAACTCCTTCTGGCTGCTGGACGAAGAGAAAGCCGAAGCTCGTTGTCTGTGTGCAAAAGCGGGCTACGAAGAAGATCAGGTTGTCGCCATCAGCGAACTGGGCGAATTTGCCTACCGTGAAGTGCCGGTTGAAATCAAACCTCAGGTACGTGTTGAAGGTGGACAGCATCTGAACGTCAACGTCTTGCGTCGCGAAACGCTGGAAGATGCGGTTAAACATCCTGAAAACTATCCGCAGCTGACCATCCGTGTTTCAGGCTATGCCGTGCGGTTTAATTCACTGACGCCAGAGCAGCAGCGCGACGTGATTACCCGTACCTTTACTGAAAGTCTTTAAGCAGCCTCCGTTACTGGGTGCTGAAAATTAGCGCAAAGTGCACACAGCAATTTTTATTAATCTTATTAAAAAGATAAACAGTTAACTTTCCGGCGCACTGATGAGCGTGTGGTAAAGAAAGCGTTCTGGCAGACAAAACATTCTGAAAGGGCTATTACTGATTATCTGAAAAAAAATCGCCTCACAGGAGGCGATTTTTTATGCTTGCGATGTATTATTCCGCATTCTCGTTAGCGGGCGTACTGCCGCTGGCCTTGCGGCGTTTGCCGACATTTTTGGCATCACGATGGCGTTTTTTTACACGCGGTTTTTCGGTTTCGCTGGCTTTTTTTTCTGCACGCTTCGCCAGAACCTTTTTCGACGGTTTTCCCGTGGTTTTAGCACTTGGCGCCCGCGTTTCAGGACGCAGCTCATCAATCACACGCGCTTTAATCGGCTCGTTCACATAGCGAGTGATTTTGCCCAGTAGCACGAAATCGTGCGCTTCAACCAGTGAGATGGCAATGCCTTTACGACCCGCACGACCGGTACGACCGATGCGGTGCAGATAGGTATCAGCGGTGCGCGTCATGTCATAGTTGAACACATGACTGACATCCTCAACATCGATGCCGCGCGCCGCGATATCCGTGGCAACCAGCACGTTAACGCGTCCTTCACTCAGACGCTTGATCGCTTCGTTACGCTTCGCCTGTACCATTTCGCCTTCAAGATAGCTGCTACGAATCCCCGCTTCGTGCAGCCAGCTCACCAGCTCATGCAGACGTTCACGCTTACGCACGAACACGATGCTGCGCGTCACATCCGGCTGTTTCAGTAGATGGATCAGTAGCTTGGTCTTGTGCTGAAGATCGTCAGCGCGGTAATACCACTGCTGGATCTTCTTGCGTTCACGACGACTGGGATCTGCTTCCAGCTCAACCGGATCGTTTAACAGACGCTCAGCGAAGTCGCGGATATTGTCGCCTTCCAGCGTGGCGGAAAATAGCAGGGTCTGCTTGCGCCAGCGTGTCTCAGCCGCGATGGTTTCGATATCCTGAGCAAAGCCCATATCAAGCATGCGGTCCGCTTCATCGAGCACCAGCGTTTCCACTGCGCGGCAGTCAAAGTTCTCTTCTTTGATGTACTGCAGCAGACGGCCAGTGGTGGCGACCACAATATCCTGGTTTTCGCTGAATACTTCGGCATGGTTCATATAGGCCACGCCGCCGGTGATCGTGGCGATATCCAGATGGGTATGTTTTGCCAGCTCACGTGCATGATCGGCGACCTGCATCGCCAGTTCGCGGGTCGGGGTCACAATCAATATACGTGGCGGTCCGGATTTCTTGCGCGGAAAATCAAGCAGGTGCTGCAGCGCCGGTAATAGATACGCGGCGGTTTTCCCGGTCCCGGTAGGTGCCGAACCCAGAACGTCGCGGCCCTCCAGTGCGGGCGGAATTGCAGCAGCCTGAATCACTGTTGGGCGTGTGAAGCCTTTTTCCTGCAATGCTTGTAGCAGGCTTTCGTCGAGTTCGAGTTCGGAAAATGTGGTTACTGTCATGGTCTACCTCAGTTTGGGGCGCTGATTATAGACAGATCAGACTGAATCTTCATCTGTTAATCCATTTCCGCTGCGCCTGGGGTTGTCTGCCGCGTGAATTCCCTCTGTTGCCACGTTACACTCATGCACTGCCGTACGGCAGGAAAAAAACGATGGTAGTGACGAATGATGCAGGATATGCCGCGTAAACGGCCACAGCTAAAAAAGAACGGATTTACCTTTAAACAGTTTTTTGTCGCACACGATCGCTGTGCGATGAAAGTGGGCACCGATGCCATTCTGCTTGGGGCCTGGGCGCCAATCGCCGGGGTAAGACGCATTCTGGATATTGGCAGCGGCAGCGGGCTTATCGCGCTGATGCTGGCGCAGCGTACGCCGTCGCAGGTCGAAATCGATGCGGTAGAATTAGAATCCGAAGCAGCCTGTCAGGCGCAGGAAAATGTGCAGCAGTCGCCGTGGTCTGGACGTATTCAGGTTCATCAGCAGGATATCGCCGACTGGGCTGAACAGTGTGATAAACGTTACTCGCTGATCGTCAGTAATCCCCCTTATTTTGCGCCTGGCGTGGCCTGTGCTAACGCGGCACGGGATAGCGCACGAGCCACTGCTTCGCTCGATCATCGGACGCTGTTACGCAGTGCTGCATTACTGATTGAAGAGGAGGGGATGTTTTGCGTGGTGCTGCCCACGGCGACCGGCCAGGCATTTATTGCCCTGGCGCAGGCGGATGGCTGGCATCTGCGTTTTCGGCTGGACGTGGCGGAATATGCCCATCGCCCACCACACCGCGTAGTAGTGGGTCTATCGCCGCAGGCCGGTGAGACCCTGCTGGAGCGACTCGCTATCCGTGCACCGGACACCCGCTATTCTGATGAGTGGTGTAGCCTGACACGGGCGTTCTACCTTTTCATGTAGCCCGGCGGTGTCAGAATGGTTGGCAGCGCCTCTGGTGATAATTCCGGATAGTCGCGGATATAATGCAGGCCGCGACTCTCTTTTCGCTCCAGCGCACAGCGCACCATCAGGTCGGCGACCTGTACCAGATTTCGCAGTTCCAGCAGATTATTGGAGAGGCGGAAATGACGATAATATTCATCAATCTCCTGCTGAAGCAGGCTGATGCGGCGCAACGCCCGTTCCAGTCGCTTAGTCGTGCGGACGATGCCGACGTAATCCCACATGAATAACCGCAGCTCGTGCCAGTTATGCTGAATCACCACGCACTCATCAGCATCATCGACCCGACTCTCATCCCATGCGGGCAGCGCAGTAAAGGCTTCGATGTCGGGCAGGGTGCTAATCAGCGCCTCTGCGGCGGACCAGCCATAAACCAGACACTCCAACAGTGAATTAGAGGCCATGCGGTTAGCGCCGTGCAGGCCGGTATAACTCACTTCACCTATCGCATAGAGACCAACGACATCGGTCTGGCCGTGCTGATCGACCATCACGCCGCCACAGGTGTAATGCGCGGCTGGCACTATGGGAATCGGCTCTTTGGTCAGGTCAAAGCCAAAGGTCAGCAGCTTCTCGTAGATCATCGGGAAGTGCGCGCGAACAAACTCCTCAGGCTGGTGACTGATATCCAGATACATACAGTCGACGCCCAGCCGCTTCATCTCATGATCGATGGCCCGGGCAACGATATCGCGCGGAGCCAGTTCGGCACGCTCATCAAAATCGGGCATGAAACGGCTGCCATCGGGACGTAAAAGCCAGGCACCTTCTCCACGTAACGCTTCGGTTAACAGGAAATTCTGCGCCTGCGGATGAAACAGGCAGGTGGGGTGGAACTGGTTAAATTCCAGATTGGCCACCCGGCAGCCCGCGCGCCAGGCCATCGCGATGCCATCACCTGAGGAAATGTCGGGGTTAGTCGTATATTGATAAACCTTCGCAGCGCCGCCGGTTGCGACCACTACAGCCCGCGCCCGGCAGGTTTCGACCTGTTCGCGATTACGGTTCCAGATCCATGCACCTACTGCCCGACGTGTGCCTGGCAGGCCGATTTTATCTGAAAGAATCAGATCGACTGCGTTGGTGCGTTCCAGAATCCGGATGTTGGGATGGCGGAGCGCCTGGCTCACCAGCGTGGTTTCAACTGCGTGGCCGGTAGCGTCAGCGCTGTGCAGGATACGGCGACGACTGTGGCCGCCTTCCTGCGTCAGGTGGTAGCGCATGTCGCCAGCAGCCTGCGGATCAAGATCAAAGGCGACGCCGTTGTCGATCAGCCACTGCACGCAATGCCGCGCATTACTGGCAATAAACGAGACGGTTGCACGGTCGCATAATCCTGCTCCGGCAATCAGCGTATCGTCGATGTGCGACTCAATGCTGTCAGTCTCATCAAAGACTGCTGCAATACCGCCCTGCGCGTAAAGGGTTGAGCCTTCACTGACCTGCGCTTTACTGAGCACTGTCACCTGATAGTGCTTTGCCAGTCGTAAAGCCAGTGACAGACCGGCAGCACCGCTGCCCACAATCAATACATCACACTGATAATCCGGGTTCGCATTCATCATAATGTTTAATTTACTAAACAAGACCAGGTCTGAGGATAAGCTTAATGGGTGTTTCTGTGAAGTATTTTAAACATCAGCTGCAGATATTTACCCGATGATTTCACAAAGTTACTTATAATCAGTGAGTTAAAATCGGGCTGCTTCAGCCGTTGTTTTTTATAGCAAACTTATTAAGCCTAAAGGATTTAATGATGAAAAAGCTGTTGTCATAGGTTACTCTGCCTGCGATTTACGCTCCTTACACTGAACGAAAACGAACAACCTGTGTAATGTCCATCGGAGCGGTAAATATCAGGGCGGGAAGTGAACTTCGCACCACATCACAACTCTAAGCGCATGCTTGCTCAGAACCATGAGATGTGCTGGCAGTTACTTTATGCGTATGAAAAATTTGGGGAGACATTACCTCGGATGAGCGAGCAGTTGACGGACCAGGTCCTTGTCGAGCGCGTACAGAAGGGAGATCAAAAAGCTTTCAACTTACTGGTGATTCGTTACCAGCATAAAGTGGCGAGCCTGGTTTCACGCTATGTTCCCTCGGGCGACGTACCTGATGTAGTACAGGAATCGTTTATTAAAGCGTATCGCGCGCTGGATTCATTCCGGGGCGATAGCGCATTTTATACCTGGCTGTACCGCATTGCGGTAAATACAGCGAAAAATTACCTGGTTGCTCAGGGGCGACGTCCGCCATCCAGCGATGTGGATGCGATTGACGCAGAAAATTTCGAAAGTGCAGGTGCATTAAAAGAAATTTCGAACCCTGAGAACTTAATGTTGTCAGACGAATTGAAACAAATTGTCTTTCGTACCATCGAGGCGCTACCCGAGGACTTGCGTATGGCAATCACCCTTAGGGAACTGGACGGTCTGAGTTATGAAGAGATCGCCGTCATTATGGATTGCCCGGTAGGCACTGTTCGATCACGTATCTTTCGTGCGCGAGAGGCCATTGATAACAAAGTTCAACCGCTTATCCAACGTTAGTGATAACGGCTACTGGAAGGGTACATAGGCATGCAGAAAGAAAAACTTTCCGCTTTAATGGATGGTGAGACCTTAGATAACGAGCTGTTTTCCGTCTTGTCTAAGGACGCAGAATTACAAAAAAGCTGGGCGAGCTATCATCTCATTCGCGATACCATGCGCGGTGAT
The DNA here is from genome assembly GCF_037152305.1 of Pantoea sp. AS142. NCBI lineage: Bacteria > Pseudomonadati > Pseudomonadota > Gammaproteobacteria > Enterobacterales > Erwiniaceae > Pantoea > Pantoea sp. AS142. The sequence continues at coordinate 19,248 of NZ_JBBCMO010000002.1, forward strand.
GTGGGTGATGTCTTGCATTTTGATATTTCTGCGCGCGTTGCTGCTGCCATCGAAAAAGAACCGCTGCGTAAGGTTACCACGCTGATTCCTGAAGCTCAGCCAGAACCTTCCCGCTGGGAGAAAATGCCGTTCTGGAAAAAAGCGCGCCCATGGGCTGCGCAGCTGACCCAGGTGGGGTTGGCTGCCTGTGTTTCACTGGCGGTAATCGTGGGTGTTCAGCACTATAACCAGCCAGAGGGCAGCGCCACGCAGACCTCTGACTCTCCAGTGTTTAATACGTTGCCGATGATGGGCAAAGCTTCACCGGTAAGCCTGGGCGTGCCGTCTGATGCATTCGACACCAACAGTGCCAGTCAGCAGGTTCAGGACCAGCGTCGTCGCGTGAATGCTATGCTGCAGGACTACGAACTGCAACGTCGTCTGCACGCTGATCAGCTGCAGTTTGAAACCAATGCGCCTAAACAGGCACAGGTTGATGTTCCTGGAAACCAATCATTAGGACAGCAGCAGCAGTAATGAAGCCGCTTTGGTATGCTGTTAGCCTGCTGACAGGCAGCCTGTTGTGGTCATCTGCCGTCCCGGCGCAAACTACTGCGTCCGGGGCGCTATTGCAGGCGATGGAGCAGGCAAGTCAGAACCTCAACTACGAATTCGCCTATATCAACGTCTCACGCATCGGCATCGAATCGCTGCGTTATCGTCATGCTGTGATCGATAACCGGATATTTGCGCAGTTGTTACAGATGGACGGACCACGACGGGAAGTGATCCAGCGTGGCAACGATATTAGTTACTTCGAACCCGGTCTTGATCCCTTTTCACTCCCAGGCAATCACATTATTGATGCCTTGCCATCAGTGATTTTTGCTGACTTTACCAAGCTTGCTACAGCCTACGATTTTATTACCGTGGGCCGCTCGCGCATTGCCGATCAGATGTGCGATGTGTTGCGCATCGTTTCGCGCGATGGCACCCGTTACAGCTATGTAGTCTGGCTGGATGTGGACACTAAGCTGCCGCTGCGCATCGACCTGCTCGATCGTGACGGCGAAACGCTTGAGCAGTTCCGCGTCATTAGCTTTGCGGTGGATGAAGGGGTGCGCAATCTGATGCAGGGACTGGAAAAAGCCAATCTGCCACCGTCGCTTTCTGTGCCGCAAGGGGATGCGGTCACGCTCACCTGGAAACCCGGATGGATACCCGCCGGTATGTCGCTGGTGTCGCAAAATCGCCGCACGCTACCGGGTCTGAACAAAAATATGGAATCGAAACTTTACAGCGATGGCCTGTTTAGTTTTGCAATCAACGTGACGCCGGCCGATAAAACCAGCACAACGCAGACATTGCGCACGGGGCGTCGTACGGTTCAGACCGTTGTGCGCAATAATAATGAAATTGCGGTGATCGGCGAATTACCGCCTTCAACAGCAAAACGTATTGCGGACAGCATCGATCTGGGGTCACAAAAATGATGAGAGAATGGGCCACCGTGGTGGCATGGCAGGATGGCATCGCCACGCTGCACACCGAAGCAAAAACCTCCTGCAACAGCTGTCAGGCACGTAAAGGCTGTGGTAGCCATATGCTGAATAAGCTGGGTCCGAAGAATGCCCACGTGATGCAGATTGTCAGCAGCAAGCCTCTGCAGCCGGGACAGCGCATCGAACTGGGCATCAAAGAGAGTAGCCTGCTCGGTTCGGCGCTGCTGGTTTATATGACGCCGCTGTTTGGCCTGTTTCTGGTTGCCGGGCTGTTTCAGTCGCTGTTCAGCAGCGATCTGGCGGCCGCCTGTGGCGCGCTGCTGGGAGGCATCGGCGGTTTTATTGTCGCCAAAGGTGTTTCAATGAAATTCGGCGATCGCGAAGCCTTTCAGCCGGTCATTCTGAACATCGCTTTACCTCCCGATACGCTGCGTGTTGAAACCGAAGCGTAACGTATGTTCAGGCCGCGCATCTCGCGGCCTTTGTCTGTTCTGCCTTGCGCAGATATCTGTTTCGCTTCCACCACGTTCCATTCTTTTATGCGCGGCGTTAACAGTGTAATATGCGTCGTCATTAATGAGGCTGACAGGATTGTGGGTAAAGAGCGATCTTCCTGAATGTGTCTGTGCTCAGGTTTTCAACTGAATTTAAAGCGAAGATATCCCTATAAATGAAGCACATAAGAAATTTCTCCATCATCGCTCATATCGACCATGGTAAATCAACGCTCTCTGACCGCCTGATTCAGATCTGTGGTGGCCTCACCGCCCGTGAAATGGCTGCGCAGGTTCTCGACTCCATGGATCTGGAACGTGAGCGGGGTATCACCATCAAAGCACAGAGCGTCACACTCGATTACCACGCAAAAGACGGCGAAACTTACCAGCTCAATTTCATCGATACCCCAGGCCACGTAGACTTCTCTTATGAAGTTTCCCGCTCACTGGCCGCCTGCGAAGGCGCGCTTCTGGTCGTGGATGCCGGTCAGGGTGTTGAAGCGCAGACACTGGCGAACTGCTACACCGCGATGGAGATGGATCTGGAAGTGGTGCCGGTTCTGAACAAAATCGACCTGCCTGCTGCCGATCCCGATCGCGCTGCGCAGGAAATTGAAGATATCGTCGGCATTGATGCGACTGACGCAGTGCGCTGCTCAGCCAAAACCGGCGTCGGCGTTCCAGAAGTGCTGGAACGCTTAGTGCGCGACATTCCGCCGCCGCAAGGCGATCCGGAAGGCCCGTTGCAGGCACTGATTATCGACTCCTGGTTTGATAACTATCTGGGCGTAGTATCGCTGGTGCGTGTGAAAAACGGCACCATGCGCAAAGGCGACAAAATCAAAGTCCTGAGCACCGGCCAGGTTTATAACGCTGATCGCCTGGGTATCTTTACCCCGAAACGGGTTGATCGCAATGAGCTGAACTGCGGTGAAGTAGGCTGGCTGGTCTGCGCTATCAAAGATATCCTCGGCGCACCGGTGGGCGATACGCTGACTACTGCACGTAACCCGGCAGACAAAGCGCTGCCAGGCTTCAAAAAAGTGAAGCCGCAGGTTTACGCCGGCCTGTTCCCAATCAGCTCTGATGACTATGAAGCGTTCCGTGATGCGCTCGGCAAGCTGAGCCTGAATGATGCCTCGCTGTTCTATGAGCCAGAAAGCTCAACGGCGCTGGGCTTTGGTTTCCGCTGCGGCTTCCTCGGTCTGCTGCACATGGAAATCATTCAGGAGCGTCTGGAGCGCGAATACGATCTTGATCTGATCACGACCGCACCGACAGTCGTATATGAGGTCGTGACTACCAGCGGCGAAATCGTTCATGTCGACAGCCCATCCAAGCTGCCGCCACTGAACAATATTGAAGAGCTGCGTGAACCGATTGCTGAATGTCACATGCTGCTGCCGCAGGAATATCTGGGCAACGTTATTACGCTCTGTATTGAGAAGCGTGGCGTTCAGACCAACATGGTTTACCACGGCAATCAGGTTGCGCTGACTTATGAAATTCCGATGGCAGAAGTGGTACTCGACTTCTTTGATCGTCTGAAATCTACCTCGCGCGGTTATGCCTCACTGGATTACAACTTTAAACGTTTTCAGCCCTCAGATATGGTGCGCGTCGATGTACTGATTAACTCTGAGCGTGTGGATGCGCTGGCGCTAATCACCCACCGTGACAATGCACCTTATCGCGGACGCGATCTGGTTGAGAAAATGAAAGAGCTTATCCCGCGTCAGCAATTTGATATTGCGATTCAGGCCGCGATTGGTAACCACATTATCGCGCGTTCAACAGTTAAACAGCTGCGTAAAAACGTTCTCGCCAAGTGTTATGGCGGTGATGTTAGCCGTAAGAAGAAACTGTTGCAGAAGCAGAAAGATGGTAAGAAGCGAATGAAGCAGGTTGGTAACGTTGAGCTGCCACAGGAAGCGTTCCTCGCCATTCTGCATGTCGGTAAGGACAGCAAATAAGGATTTCCAATGGCTAATATGTTCGCCTTGATTCTGGCGATAGCGACGCTGATTACTGGCATCGTATGGGTAATTGATCGTTTTAAATGGGCACCTGCACGTCGCGCAAAACAGGCAGCCGTGCAGGCCCAGACCGGTAACGCGCTTGACAGTAAAACGCTGGCAAAGGTCTCTTCACAGCCTGGCTGGGTTGAAACCACCGCGTCGGTGTTCCCGGTGCTGGCCGTGGTGTTCATCGTGCGTTCGTTTATCTACGAACCATTTCAGATCCCTTCTGGCTCGATGATGCCGACGCTGCTGATTGGTGATTTTATCCTGGTGGAGAAGTTTGCTTACGGCATCAAGGATCCGATCACCCAGACCACGCTTATCCCAACCGGTCAGCCGAAACGCGGAGATATTGCGGTATTTAAATACCCGAAAGATCCGAGTCTGGATTACATTAAGCGCGTTATCGGCCTGCCGGGCGATAACGTTATCTATGATCCTTACAGCAAAACGCTGACGGTGAAACCGACCTGTGCCGATGGCAAAGCCTGTGATACAGCGTTAGCGGTGACTTATACCGACATTGAGCCAAGCAACTTTATTCAGACCTTCAGCGGCTTTGATGGCAATGAAACCGGCAATGGTTTTTATCAGGTGCCGCAAGGCGATACCCTGCGCGGTGGTTTGCGCCTGGGAACCCGCAAAGAGACCATCGGCAACGTGACACATGAGATTCTGCTGGTAAACGAAGCGCAGAGTCAGGCAGGTATGTATTATCAGCAGCCAGGTCAGCCGCAGGCGAGCTGGGTCGTGCCGAAAGGACAATACTTCATGATGGGTGATAACCGTGATAACAGCGCCGATAGCCGCTATTGGGGCTTTGTCCCGGAGCGTAATCTGGTCGGTAAAGCGGTCGCTATCTGGATGAGCTTTGAGAAACAAGAAGGCCAGTGGCCAACCGGCGTGCGATTCAGTCGCATTGGCGGTATCCACTAATATTATTGTCTGATTAACAGGCAAATCGGGTGGCCTCCTCTGGGAGGCCACTGCACACCAAAAGGAACGTGTTGGATTGCCAGCCCCGTTTGGTATGCAGAGTCACAGACGCAACAAAGAACTGGAATCGCATGAACCCCATCCTGATTAACAAGCTTCAGCGCAAACTGGGCTACACTTTTACTCATTCGGAACTGTTACAGCAGGCCCTGACTCATCGCAGCGCCAGCAGTAAGCACAACGAACGCCTGGAATTTCTTGGCGATTCTATTCTTAGCTATGTGATTGCTAATGCCCTTTATCACCGCTTCCCGCGGGTTGATGAAGGTGACATGAGCCGCATGCGCGCCACGCTGGTGCGAGGCAACACGTTGGCTGAAATGGCACGAGAGTTTGATCTTGGCGAGTGCCTGCGCTTAGGGCCGGGTGAGCTGAAAAGCGGCGGTTTCCGTCGTGAATCTATCCTGGCGGATACGGTGGAAGCACTGATTGGCGGTATCTTCCTCGACAGCAGTATCGAGCGGGTAGAGCAACTGATCCTCGACTGGTATCAGACCCGCCTGGACGAAATCAGTCCTGGCGACAAGCAAAAAGATCCGAAAACGCGCCTGCAGGAATATCTGCAGGGACGTCATCTGCCGCTGCCAAGTTATCTGGTGGTGCAAGTCCGGGGCGAAGCCCACGATCAGGAATTCACCATTCACTGTCAGGTGAGTGGCATGGCAGAGCCGGTCGTCGGCGTCGGCTCCAGTCGTCGTAAAGCTGAGCAGGCCGCAGCTGAACAGGCTCTGATAAAATTAGGTCTTGAATAGAACAGTCGGGGTGACAGTGCCGGAACCGGCGCTGAATCCATAACCCTGCTGATAGTTCTGTTCCGGCGTCATCAGGCGCTGAATGACACATGACTCAAATAGCACTTTTTCGGCGCCACATCAGGCGCTGAACAATTCAGGACTCGAATGAGCGAAAACGTTACTTATTGCGGCTTTGTCGCGATTGTTGGCCGACCAAACGTCGGTAAATCCACCTTACTGAACCAGTTGTTGGGGCAGAAGGTGTCGATCACCTCGCGTAAGCCACAAACCACGCGCCACCGCATTATGGGCATTCACACCGAGGGCGAATATCAGGCGATCTACGTCGACACTCCCGGTCTGCACATGGAAGAGAAGCGCGCCATTAACCGTCTGATGAACCGTGCAGCCAGTAGTTCGATTGGCGACGTAGAGCTGGTTATCTTCGTGGTTGAAGGCACCCGCTGGACGCCAGATGATGAGATGGTATTAAACAAACTGCGCGACAACAAAGTGCCGGTGGTGCTGGCGGTCAATAAAGTGGATAACATCCAGGATAAAACCATTCTGCTGCCGCATCTGCAGTTCCTGAGCCAGCAGATGAATTTCCTTGATATCGTGCCAATCTCTGCCGAAAGCGGCAAAAACGTCGATACCATTGCGGCGATTACCCGCAAGCATCTGCCGCAGGCCGATCATCACTTCCCGGAAGATTACATCACTGACCGCTCTCAGCGTTTCATGGCGTCAGAGATGATCCGTGAAAAACTGATGCGCTTCCTGGGCGCTGAACTGCCTTATTCCGTCACTGTTGAGATTGAGCGCTTCGTGACTAATGAACGTGGCGGTTATGACATCCACGGTCTGATTCTGGTTGAGCGTGAGGGGCAGAAGAAGATGGTGATTGGCAACAAAGGCGCCAAAATCAAAGTCATCGGAACAGAAGCGCGCAGAGACATGGAAGAGATGTTCGAAGCGAAAGTACATCTCGAACTGTGGGTGAAAGTGAAATCCGGTTGGGCAGATGACGAACGTGCGCTGCGCAGCCTGGGTTATACAGACGATCTCTGATTCAATGGAAGGCTGGCAACGCGCCTTTGTGCTGCATAGTCGTCCCTTCAGCGAAACCAGTCTGCTGCTCGACCTGTTCAGCGAAAGTGAAGGGCGGGTACGAGTACTGGCTAAGGGCGCACGCTCGCGGCGCTCGCAACTGAAGGGGGCGTTACAGCCTTTTACTCCACTGCTGGTTCGCTGGAGCGGGCGCGGGGAAGTCAAAACTCTGCGCAATGCCGAAGCGGTGTCGCTGGCCTTGCCACTCAGCGGCATCACGCTCTACTGTGGTCTCTACGTCAATGAGCTGGTTTCTCGCGTCCTGCAGCAGGAATTTCCCTTCTCGGAACTCTTCTTCGACTATCTCAACTGCCTTCAGGCATTAGCGTCAACGCACGGCAAGCCCGAACCGGCGCTGCGATGTTTTGAACTGGCGCTGCTTGGTCACCTGGGGTATGGCGTCGATTTCCTGCACTGCGCCGGCAGCGGCGAGTCGGTCAGCGACAACATGACTTACAGCTACCGCGAAGAGCGTGGCTTTATCGCCAGTCTGGTGGTCAATCAGCGCAGTTTTACCGGCCGTGAGTTGCGCGCATTGTATGAACGTGAGTTTCCTGATGCCGACACCTTGCGCGCCGCTAAGCGGTTCACCCGCATCGCGCTGAAGCCCTATCTTGGCGGCAAAGCGCTGAAAAGTCAGGAGCTGTTTCGCCAGTTTATTCCCAAGAAAAAGCCTGAACAGGCAGATGAATAGCGCTGGTCGTACCGCCTGTTTATATTTGCGCGGTACACTCAACATTACGATGGAAAATAAGCGAGGATGGTCATGGCTGAGTTGCTGTTAGGCGTCAATATCGATCACATTGCCACGGTGCGTAACGCCCGAGGGACAACCTATCCCGATCCAGTGCAGGCGGCATTTATCGCCGAGCAGGCGGGCGCAGACGGCATTACCGTTCACCTGCGTGAAGATCGCCGCCACATCACTGACCGCGACGTACGTATCCTGCGTGACACCATCCAGACGCGCATGAATCTGGAGATGGCGGTCACCGATGAAATGATCGGCATCGCCTGTGATATTCAGCCGCATTTCTGCTGCCTGGTGCCGGAAAAGCGTCAGGAAGTGACCACTGAAGGCGGACTGGATGTGGCGGGCCAGCAGGAGAAGATGAACGCGGCCGTACGGCTGCTGAGTGACGCAGGCATTCTGGTTTCGCTGTTTATCGATGCCGATCACCGTCAGATCGAAGCGGCTGTGGCCAGCGGTGCGCCTTATATCGAAATTCACACCGGCGCTTATGCCGAGGCGCCAGAGGGACTGGCGCGTGACGCGGAGCTGGCACGCATTCGCCATGCGGCGACCTTTGCCGCCAGTCTGGGGCTGAAGGTTAACGCCGGTCACGGTCTGACCTACCACAATGTGCTGCCGATTGCGGCGCTGCCGGAAATGCATGAGCTGAATATTGGCCATGCCATTATTGGCCGCGCGGTGATGAGTGGCCTGCCAGATGCGGTCAAAGAGATGAAGCAGCTGCTGCGAGAAGCTCGTCGCTGATGGCTATTCTGGGACTGGGTATGGACATCGTTGAGATTGAACGTATCGCCGGGGTGATTGAGCGCTCCGGCGATCGGCTGGCGCGCCGGGTACTGAGTGAGGCGGAATGGCAGCAATATCAGGCCCATCAGCAGCCGGTGCGCTTTCTCGCCAAGCGGTTTGCGGTTAAAGAGGCGGCAGCTAAAGCCTTTGGCACCGGCATTCGCGGCGGTCTGGCGTTTAATCAGTTTGAAGTCTACAACGATGCGCTGGGAAAACCGGGGTTACGCTTCTTTCAGCATGCCTCAGAAGTGGCGCAAACGCTGGGCGTTAACCACGTTCACGTGACGCTGGCCGATGAGCGTCATTATGCCTGTGCCACGGTGATTATCGAAAGCTAGCCGTGCAGCAGCACGAACTTCTCCCACAACGCATCGCGTGATTCGATGTGCTGTGGGTCAGTGATGATAGTGTTGTCGATGGGGCATACCCGCTGACAGGTTGGCGCCTCATAATGCCCGATGCATTCGGTGCAGCGGCTAACATCAATCTCATAGATCGCATCGCCCAGTGAAATAGCCTGGTTCGGGCACTCCGGTTCACACATATCGCAGTTAATGCATTTGGCCGTAATCAACAGCGCCATTTTACCCACCTGATAACGACAGAAAAAGCGCGGGTATTATACGCGCTGTCGCTGATCAGACCAGCTTTTTCACCAGCGCTTCGCTGTGGCGAATATGACTGGAGGCGCGTTCCGGATCGTTTTGCACCAGCGCCATAAACAGCAGATCGGTCAGGGCCAGCTGCGCAGTGGTTGAGGAGATCGCCGCGCTGCGGGTACTCTGCTCTTCTGCCACCGTGTAGAGACAGTAACCGGCGCTCTGCTGCAGCGTGTTCGGCGTAAAGCCGGTAAACGCCACCACATCTGCGCCCACCTGAACCGCTTCCTGCGCGGCCAGATTGATCTCACGCCGTTCACCAGTATAAGAGATGGCGAGCAATACATCGCCTGGCCCCATCGCCTGCACGCTGGCCAGCAGGGCGTGCATATCCTGTTCCGCTACCGCATTAATACCGATCTTCATCAGCTTCCAGGAGAAGTCTTTCGCCACCAGACCCGATGCGCCGATACCCACCAGTAAAATACGCCGGGCATTTTTCAGCAGCTGTAACACATCGTTGAGCTTCTCTTCGCTGTTAATATCCAGGGTGGCGCGGATTGCTGAGAGCTTTTCCGTGAGCAGCTTTTCACCCACCATCTTAAGCGGGTCGTCACTGAGGATATGGTTATGCACGGTAATGGCATCTGCGTCCGCCAGTGACTCACTCAGGGCCAGCTTAAGTGCTGGAAAACCTTTGTATCCCAGCTTCTGTGCAAACTTCACCACGCTCGACTGGCTGACGCCAGACTCTTCCGCCAGCTTTTGCGAACTCAGGTGACGCGCCCGATCGGGTTGCGACAGTAAAAAATCAGCCAGCCGACGCTCGTTCAATGCCAGACGTGGATAAAGCTGGCGAATGCGCAGCAATGAACTCATGCCCAATCCTCGTAATTCAGGGATAATGTGTAAAGAATAAACTATTCATCAGGCATTGTAGTCATCGGAATTAAAAATGACAGTCATCGCCGTACTGTCTGATGATGGCTACACTTCTCTTAATCATCCCAGAATCAGCCTTAAGGAGAGTTTTTTGACCAGGGGAACACAACGTCGCATCGTATTTTTTGACCTGGATGGCACTTTGCACCAGCAGGACATGTTCGGCACCTTTATGCGCTATCTGCTGCGACGCCGACCGCTTAATTTGCTGCTGGTGGTGCCATTATTGCCGGTGGTCGGTATCGGCTTATTGTTAAAAGGCCGGGCGGCACGTTGGCCCATGAGCCTGCTGCTCTGGTCTATTACCTTTGGCCGCTCTGAGCGAACATTACTGCGCCTCGACGCGGAATTTGCGCAGTGGTTCCGCCTCCGTGTAAAAGCATTTCCGGTGGTTCAGCAGCGCCTGACTGATTACCTCGGCAGTGATGACGCTGACGTCTGGCTCATTACCGGATCGCCACAGTCACTGGTGGAGCAAGTCTATTACGACTCCGCGTTTCTGCCACGCGTGAAGCTGATTGCCAGTCAGATGCAGCGTGGCTGGGGCGGGCGGGTACTGGCGATGCGCTGCCTCGGCCATGAGAAAGTGGCGCAGCTTGAGGAGAAAATCGGCACGCCGTTACAGCTCTACAGCGGCTATAGCGACAGCAAACAGGACAACCCGCTGCTGTTTTTCTGTCAGCATCGCTGGCGCGTGACACCTGCTGGTGAGCTGCAACAGCTGGAATAAGTTTCGACACGGTCTGAGAGACCGCTATAATGCGCCGCTTTTTAGTCGCCCGGAGTGGTCAGCGTGAAACAACAAGATGAATACTGGATGCGCCATGCGCTTGGCCTTGCGCGCCGGGCCTGGGAGCAGGGCGAAGTGCCGGTAGGTGCGGTGCTGGTTCAGAATGATCGGGTCATTGGCGAAGGCTGGAACCGCCCCATCGGCCAGCACGATCCGACGGCGCATGCAGAGATCATGGCCCTGCGGCAGGGCGGTAAAGTGCTGGAAAATTACCGCCTGCTCGATACCACGCTCTACGTAACGCTGGAGCCGTGTGTGATGTGTGCCGGCGCTATGGTTCACAGCCGCATTACCCGGCTGGTCTATGGTGCGCATGACAGTAAAAGTGGGGCGGCGGGATCGCTGCTTGATGTACTGGGCCATCCCGGCATGAATCATCAGGTTGAATTACAGAGCGGCGTGCTGGAAGAAGAGTGTGCCGCCATGCTGAGCGACTTCTTCCGTATGCGTCGCGAACAGAAAAAAGCGCTGCGTCAGACGCAACGCCAGGACTAGTTCATGGCGATCTTCGGTTCAACAGCAGGATAGCCTTTGGCGAGTTCAGCGTTGGCTTCAGCCTGCCGCGCCAGACGCTTATCCTGCTCCTGCAGATAACCCACCAGGCTTAACTGATACTTACGGATATTTTCTACATAGTTATAAGCTTCGTGTCCACGGGCGTAGCCATACGCCGTCTGGGTGTAGTAACGCTTCTGGCTCAGCATGGGCAGACGCAGCTTTACATCTGCCCAGCTGTCTGGATTATCCCCCTGGCGGGCAGTGAGTTTACGCACATCAAGCATATGGGCATAGCCCATGTTATAGGCCGCCAGCGCAAACCAGATGCGCTCATCTTCTGGGATGGTCTGCGGCACCTTTGCCATCATCTCCTGCAGATACTGGCTGCCGCCGCGAATGCTCTGTTCAGGATCGGTACGGTCGCCCACATCCAGGCTCTCAGCGGTATTACGGGTCAGCATCATCATGCCGCGGACGCCGGTAGGGGAGGTGGCCTGCGGGTTCCAGTGCGACTCCTGATAGGAGATCGCCGCCAGCAGTCGCCAGTCAATGCTGGTAGCGTACTTCTCAAACAACGGCTTGATGTCGGGCAGCGTGTTGTCGATAGCGCGCAGGAACGTGCGGGTATCGACATAATCAAAGGTGCCGACGTGGCCGAGATATTTCTCCTCCAGCCGCGCCATCGCCCCTTCTTCACCCATACCGTTAAAGAAGTCGAGCATCGCTGCATTCAGGCTGTCATCTTCGCTGTGCCGCACATACCAGGTTACCGGCTCTTCATCGGTGACATCGAACGCCACCGCAAGCTGCGGATAGATGCGCTGCAACAGGGCAATGGTCACGGAGTCACCAATGGTGTAGTCGAGCTTGCCGTCGGCCACCGCTTCCAGCAGCGCTTTGGGACTTTGATCGGTCGAGATCGCCCAGTCCAGATCGGGAAACTGATTTGAACGCGCGCTCTTCAGCGTTGACAGATAGGCCGAACCTGAAGCAACGGTAAGCCGCCCCTTTAAGTCACCCAGGTTTTTAGGGCGCGTCTTATCCACGCGATAGACCAGCTGTTGCGAAACGTTGTAGTAACCTGGCCCGGTCTGATAGCGTGTCAGGCGTTCGCTGTTGTAGTTCAGGCCTGCGGCCAGCAAATCGGCTTTGCCATCGTCAAGGTCATCAAACAGATCGCTCAGGTTAGGACGCACCGTCACCTTAAGTTTGACGCCCAGATAGTCGGCGAAGCGTTTTGCCAGCTCATAATCCATACCGGCCGGAGATTGGTTAACTGTGTAGTAAGTCAATGGGGAGTTGATGGTACTGACGCGCAGCACTCCCCGTGATTTAATCTGTGAAATCCTGTCTTGCCCACCCCCATACCAGGGAATGGATGGCCACAGCGCTAACGCTAGCAGCACGGCAACCAGACCGATAAACAGATAATTAAATTTTAGGCGTTTCAAATAGTTATCTCTCGCTGGCTCTAAGGCCTCTGTCTTTTAAAGGCAGTATTTATCTTCTTTGAACTCCCAGAGCGAGGGGCATTTTGCGCAACAAAATCACGCTGAGCAACTTTTATAGCAACTTTTGCGCAAAATTCAGGCAAATCCGGGGTGCCAAAAATTGTGCGCAAACGGTTTCGTCGCGAGGTCGCTTTCTTTATAATACGCCCCGTTTTCCCTGTTGCGCCCAATGAAGCGTCGTCTGGCGCCCTGACGAGAGATTTATTAATGGAAATTCTGCGTGGTTCGCCCGCCCTGTCGGCATTTCGTGTAAACAAGCTGCTGACCCGCTTTCAGGACGCTCATCTGCCGGTGAGTGATATTTACGCTGAGTACATCCATTTTGCTGATGTCAGCACGCCCTTAAGCGCTGACGAACAGAGCCGTCTGCAGCGCCTGCTGAAATATGGTCCCTCTCTCGCTGAACATGCCCCACAGGGTCGTCTGCTCCTGGTGACGCCACGTCCCGGCACCATTTCGCCCTGGTCATCCAAAGCTACCGACATTGCCCACAACTGCGGGCTGCCACAGGTGCGTCGTCTGGAACGCGGCCTGGCCTTTTACGTGCAGGCCCCTCAACTGACCGAAGCGCAGTGGCAAACGCTGGGTACACTGCTGCACGATCGGATGATGGAAACGGTCTTCAGCGATCTGACGCAGGCTGAGCAACTGTTCGCGCATCATACGCCACAGCCGGTGAAGAGTGTCGATCTGCTCGGTGAGGGCCGTCAGGCGCTGGTTCAGGCGAATATCTCATTGGGTCTGGCGCTGGCAGACGATGAAATCGACTACCTGGTAGCGGCGTTCACCGCACTGGGCCGCAATCCCAATGACATTGAACTCTATATGTTTGCGCAGGCGAACTCTGAGCACTGCCGTCACAAGATCTTCAACGCAGACTGGATTATCGACGGCGAGAAACAGCCAAAGTCGCTGTTTAAGATGATTAAAAACACCATGGAGCAGACGCCGGACTTCGTGCTCTCTGCTTATAAAGATAACGCTGCCGTGATGGAAGGGTCAGAGGTTGGCCGCTTCTTTGCTGACGCCGGAGAGAGCGAATACCGCTGGCATCAGGAAGCGGCGCACATCCTGATGAAGGTAGAAACCCACAACCATCCAACGGCGATCTCGCCATGGCCAGGCGCTGCCACCGGTTCCGGGGGTGAAATCCGTGATGAAGGCGCAACCGGACGCGGCTCCAAGCCAAAAGCGGGCCTGGTCGGATTCTCGGTCTCTAACCTGCGCATCCCCGGCTTTGAACAGCCGTGGGAAGAGGATTTCGGCAAACCGGCCCGCATTGTCAGCGCGCTGGAGATCATGAACGATGGCCCACTGGGTGGTGCGGCGTTTAACAATGAATTTGGTCGTCCGGCACTGAATGGCTACTTCCGTACCTATGAAGAGCAGGTCACCAGTCACAATGGCACCGAGCTGCGCGGCTATCACAAGCCAATTATGCTGGCAGGCGGCATCGGTAACATCCGTGCCGATCACGTGCAGAAAGGCGAAATCACCGTGGGCGCCAAACTGGTGGTGCTGGGTGGTCCGGCAATGAACATCGGGCTGGGCGGCGGCGCGGCGTCATCGATGGCCTCCGGCCAGTCTGATGCTGACCTCGACTTCGCCTCGGTACAGCGTGATAACCCAGAGATGGAACGCCGTTGTCAGGAAGTCATCGACCGCTGCTGGCAGCTGGGCGATGAGAACCCGATTCTGTTTATCCACGACGTGGGCGCTGGCGGCCTCTCTAATGCGATGCCGGAACTGGTCAGCGATGGTGGCCGAGGCGGCCGGTTTAACCTGCGTGACATCCTGAGTGATGAGCCAGGCATGAGCCCGCTGGAAGTCTGGTGTAACGAATCACAGGAACGTTATGTGATGGCCGTGGCGCCGGATCAACTGGCGCAGTTTGAGGCGATTTGCCAGCGCGAGCGCGCACCCTTCGCGGTGATTGGTGAAGCCACCGAAGAGCGGCACCTGAGCCTGGAAGATAGCCATTTCGGTAATAAGCCGATCGACATGCCGCTGGACGTTCTGCTGGGCAAAACGCCGAAGATGACGCGGGATGTGGTGACGCAGCAGGCGCAGGGCACTGCCCTTCAGCGTGACGGCATCACACTGACCGATGCGGTGAATCGCGTGCTGCATCTGCCTGCCGTAGCCGAAAAAACTTTCCTGATCACCATCGGTGACCGCAGCGTGACCGGCATGGTGGCGCGCGACCAGATGGTGGGGCCGTGGCAGATCCCGGTTGCCAACTGTGCGGTAACCACTGCCAGCCTCGACAGCTACCACGGCGAAGCCTTTGCTCTGGGCGAACGTTCACCGGTTGCGCTGCTGGACTTCGCAGCATCAGGGCGTCTGGCGGTGGGTGAGGCACTGACTAACCTGGCCGCAACCCAGATTGGTTCGCTGAAGCGCGTGAAGCTCTCCGCAAACTGGATGTCCGCAGCCGGTCATCCGGGTGAAGATGCCGGTTTATATGCGGCGGTGAAAGCGGTCGGCGAAGAACTTTGCCCGGCACTGGGGATTACCATCCCGGTAGGGAAAGATTCGATGTCGATGAAAACCCGCTGGCAGGAAGGCACCGAGCAGCGTGAAATGACTTCACCGCTGTCGCTGGTGATTACCGCGTTTGCGCGCGTCGAAGATGTTCGTCGCACCGTCACGCCACAGTTGCAGGCCGATCAGGAGAACCTGCTGCTGCTGATCGACCTTGGCAACGGGGCTAATACGCTGGGCGCAACGGCGCTGTCGCAGGTCTATCGTCAGCTTGGCGACAAGCCTGCCGACGTGCGTGATGCCACACAGCTGGCTGGCTTCTTCAACGCCATTCAGGCGCTGGTGGCTGAGCAGAAACTGCTGGCCTACCACGATCGCTCCGACGGGGGGCTGCTGGTGACGCTGGCCGAGATGGCGTTTGCCGGTCACTGCGGCATTGACGTTGATATTGCTGCGCTGGGCGACGATGCGCTGGCAGCCCTGTTTACCGAAGAGCTGGGGGCGGTGATTCAGATCAACGCCGCCGATCGCGCCGCGGTTGAGCAGATCCTGGCGGATCACGGCCTTAGCGCCTCGACGCATCTGCTGGGCAGCGCGCACGCGGGCGATCGCTTTGTGATCCGGGCCGGTGACAGCACAGTCTACAGCGAAAGCCGTACTACGCTGCGGACCTGGTGGGCAGAAACGACCTGGCAGATGCAGCGCCTGCGCGATAATCCCGCGTGTGCCGATCAGGAACATGAGGCGAAGAAGAACAGCCGCGATCCTGGCCTGAACGTTAATCTGACCTTTAATCCGCAGGAAGATGTTGCAGCCCCGATGATTGCCACTGGCGCACGTCCACGCGTTGCGGTGCTGCGTGAGCAGGGTGTTAACTCGCACGTTGAGATGGCTGCGGCCTTCGATCGGGCAGGTTTTACCGCCATTGACGTTCACATGAGCGATCTGCTGGCCGGACGTTGCGGTCTGGAAGCGTTCCAAGCGCTGGTCGCCTGTGGCGGCTTCTCTTACGGCGATGTGCTGGGTGCGGGGGAGGGCTGGGCGAAATCGATTCTGTTTAACCCGCGCGTACGTGATGAATTCGAAACCTTCTTCCACCGTCCGCAAACCCTGGCGCTGGGCGTCTGCAACGGTTGCCAGATGATGTCCAATCTGCGTGAACTGATCCCGGGCAGCGATCTCTGGCCGCGCTTTGTGCGTAACCAGTCTGAGCGCTTTGAAGCTCGCTTCAGCCTGGTCGAAGTGGCCGCCAGTCCATCGCTATTGCTGGACGGCATGGCCGGTTCGCATATGCCTATCGCGGTTTCTCATGGTGAAGGCTTTGTGGAAGTGCGTGATGGTGGGCATCTGGCGGCGCTGGAGTCGAAAGGGCTGGTGGCACTGCGCTTTGTCGATAATTTTGGCAAGGTGACAGAAACCTATCCGGCTAACCCGAATGGTTCACCAAACGGCATCACTGCCGTGACCAACGAAAGTGGTCGAGTCACCATTATGATGCCGCATCCGGAGCGGGTGTTCCGCACCGTCAGTAATTCCTGGCATCCGGCCGAGTGGGGTGAAGATAGCCCGTGGATGCGTATTTTCCGTAATGCACGCAGACAGTTGGGTTAATTTAATCCACTGAAATGATCAGGAGGCCAGTGTGCCTCCTGTTCTTTTTTGCGCCGCTGTTGGCAAATAGCGACAATAGGGAGATCGCACTGTCGCTTTATGGAGACATCTATCTCTTTGATTTTTAATGAGAAAGCATCAGGTGCGATTTTGTGTCGCTCTGCGGAGACAGATTGCCCTGCTCTAATCAGATTTTTCGTAACAGTCAACGGCTGAGTTCATTCAATTTGCTGAAAAATATAATGATTTATTTTCTGGCATGGAATTTGCTATACTCATGCAACTGCTCATTCACCTGTTTATGATTGCCCCGCGTAGCGGAAAAGAGCTCATAAAGCCCGAATGACGCACCAAACGGAGCCTGCCGTCCACCTGACCGATAATCGCTTGCGTTATCACACACCGGACGTAACGTTGAGTAAGGCTCCACCCATTCTTACGCGATGCATAACGCGTCGTGCCAGCGGCAGGCCATTAAGCCTGCCGTTTTCTTTTGTTCCCCTTTCTTCCGCCGACAGAGTCCGCTAGCATCCAGACAGCGAATCTTAAGGAAGCGGCAGCGTGAAAAAATGGCTTTTATTTCCCCGTTCTCTGCGCCAGTTGGTGCTGATGGCGTTTGTACTGGTGCTGCTGCCCTTGCTGGTGCTGGCCTGGCAGGCGTGGGAAAGTCTCTCTGCGTTAAGCGAACAAGCCGCGGACACCAACCGCAATACTTTCACCGATGTGCGCAGAAGTGAGGCGATGGCGCGGACGGCGGTGGAGCTGGAGCGCAGCTATCGTCAGTACTGTGTGCTGGATGATGCCTCGCTGGCACGCCTCTATCAGTCTCAGCACACCCGTTACACTCAGATGCTGAGTTCGCACAGCGCCAGCCTGCCCGAACTGCCCGCCTTCCAGATCTTACAGGCGACGTTGCCGCGGCTGATGCCGTTGAAATGTGATAACGGCAATCCGGTTCCGGGAGCCGCAGAGGCGCTGGATCGTTTTTCTGCTACTAACGCGCAGATGGTGCAGGACACACGCGAGGTAGTCTTTTCGCGCGGCTTACAGCTGCAGCGCGAAATCGCCGATCGCGGCCAGTTTTTTGGCTGGCAAACGCTGATTCTGTTTATCATCAGTCTGGCGTTGATGACGCTGTTTACTGGCATGATTATTGGCCCGGTCAAGCGCATTGAGCGGATGATCAACCGGCTGGGTGAAGGACGTGAACTGGGTAACAGCGTGAAATTTCGCGGCCCGCGTGAATTACGTTCGCTGGGACAGCGCATCGTCTGGCTCAGCGAACGGCTTCAATGGCTGGAATCACAGCGTCATGAATTTCTGCGCCATCTCTCTCATGAGCTGAAAACGCCGCTGGCCAGTCTGCGCGAAGGCACCGAACTGCTGGCGGATGAGGTTGCCGGGTCGCTGAACGCCGAGCAGAAAGAGGTTGTCACTATACTCGACAGCAGCAGCCGCCACCTGCAGCGGCTGATTGAACAGCTGCTTGATTACAACCGTAAACTGGCAGATGGCCCGATCCGGCTTGAACCGGTCAGCGTGGCGGAGATTGTGGAGGGCGTAATGAACGCACATGCACTCTCGGCGCGCGCCAAACTGATGCAGACGGTAGTCGATCTGGCGGTCAGCCACTGTCTTGCCGAACCGATGTTACTGATGCGGGTTATTGATAACCTCTATTCGAACGCCGTGAACTACGGCAGTGAATCCGGTACCATCTGGCTGCGCAGCCAGCAGCAGAGCGATCGGGTCTGGATTGAAGTCGCGAATAGCGGTACGCCGATCCCGCCGGAAGAGCAGGCCATGATTTTCGAACCTTTCTTCCAGGGCAGCCAGCAGCGTAAAGGGCCGGTAAAAGGCAGCGGGCTGGGATTGAGTATTGCCAAAGATTGCCTGCGCCGGATGCATGGCGACCTGACGCTGGTCGCCTGCGAACAGGCTGACGTCTGTTTTCGAATTGAACTGAACACCACAGCCGGGACTGTCTGACTGATGAAATATTTACCCGCTTTGCTGTTGAGCACGCTGACCACGCTGCTGCTCAGCGGATGTACGACCTCCCCGGCCACCTCATCTCTGCCGTCAGGCCATCAGGTGGCAGAACCCGAGGTCAGAATTGCTGATTACCTGGCGGCCCGCTGCAGTGACCTGTGGCCGATAGAGGAGAGGGCGGCGCTGAGTAATAGCCTCTACTGGATGCGGGCGATCGACTGCGCTGAACGCCTTTCTCCCGTTGAAGCCCGGGCCGAAGCCCACCGCTGGCCGGCAGAAAGCTGGTCGCGCGCCTTCAAGCAGGGCGTGCTGATGTCCAACGGCAATGTCACGCCAGTGGAGCGTCGCCGTTATGTTGAAACCCTGGATCGTTACAGCGGTGATTTCCCGCAGTCTGTCCGCCCACTGATTCAGTTGTGGCGCAGTAATCAGACCGCGCAGCTCGAGCTCAGTGAAGCGCGAACCCGTTATGCCCATCTGCAACAGAGCAGCGATAGTCAGCTGGAGGCGATACGCCAGCAGATGGTCAAACAGCAGCAGCAGCTCAGCAACACACAGCATAAGCTGGAGCGCCTTACTGACATTGAGCGCCAGCTCTCATCACGCAAAGCCCCGGATGTTTCTGACAGCGGCCATGGCACTGCGCTGCCGCAGGATGAGGAGCAATAATGGTCAGACAAGCGGCAAAATTGCTGCTGGTGGATGACGATCCCAGTCTGCTGAAGCTGCTGGGTATGCGTCTTCGCAGTGAAGGTTATCAGGTCACCACCGCAGCCAGCGGACCAGAAGCGTTGCGTCTGCTGCAGAAAGAAAAAATCGAGCTGGTGATCAGTGACTTGCGGATGGACGAAATGGATGGTCTGGCGTTGTTTGGCGAGATACAGAAACGCCACACCGGCCTGCCGGTGATTATCCTGACGGCGCACGGCTCTATCCCGGATGCAGTCTCCGCCACACAGCAGGGCGTATTCAGTTTCCTGACCAAACCGGTTGATCGGGATGCGCTCTACAAAGCAATCGATGAGGCGCTGGCACAGCAGGCTCCGGTCAGCGATGATCGCTGGCGGGAAGCGATCGTCACCCGCAGCCCGCTGATGTTAAAGCTGCTTGAGCAGGCGCACATGGTGGCGCAGTCTGACGTCAGCGTACTGATCAACGGCCAGAGTGGGACCGGTAAAGAGATGCTGGCTCAGGCGATTCACGCTGCCAGCCCGCGTAACGGCAAGCCGTTTGTTGCTATTAACTGTGGCGCACTGCCGGAGCAACTGCTGGAGTCGGAGCTGTTCGGGCACGCCAAAGGTGCCTTCACCGGTGCAGTCAGCGCCCGTGAAGGTTTGTTTAAAACCGCTGGCGGCGGCACGCTGTTCCTGGATGAGATTGGCGACATGCCGCAGCCGCTTCAGGTTAAGTTGCTGCGGGTGTTACAGGAGCGTAAGGTCAGGCCGCTGGGCAGCGATCATGATATTGAGATAGACGTGCGCATCATTTCGGCCACTCATCGCGATCTGCCAAAGGCGATGGAGAAAAAGGAGTTTCGAGAGGATCTCTTCTATCGTCTTAATGTGGTGAACCTGAAAATTCCGGCGCTACATCAACGCACCGAAGATATCCCGCTGCTGGCCAATCATCTGTTGCGTCAGGCGGCGGAACGCCATAAACCGCAGATTCGCAGTTTTTCCGTTGATGCAATGAAGCGCCTGATGGCTGCCAGCTGGCCGGGCAACGTGCGCCAGCTGGTTAATGTGATTGAGCAGTGTGTGGCGCTGAGCTCATCGCCCGTGATCAGCGATGCACTGGTGGAGCAGGCGTTGAGCGGGGAAAATAGCGCTTTGCCGACCTTTGCGGAGGCGCGCAATCAGTTTGAGCTGAACTATCTGCGGAAACTGCTGCAGATGACCAAAGGCAATGTGACTAACGCCGCACGTCTGGCTGGGCGCAACCGTACGGAATTCTATAAGCTGCTGTCTCGTCATGAACTGGATGCCAGTGATTTCAAAGAGTAGCGGAGGCTGCGAAGGGATATTGGCAGGTTGCCTGCTCAGGCCGGATCACATGGGTGCGGTCAGCATAACCTGGCAGCGCTTGCGGCAACCTGAAGAATCCCGGATATTACCGCCCGACAGCACCAGCAACATTTATGCTTGATAAACCCTCTGACCATGGAGGGAGTGAAAAAGGGTCTGACATGAAAAAGATTGATGCGATTATCAAACCATTCAAACTCGATGATGTCCGTGAAGCCTTAGCGGAAGTGGGCATCACCGGGATGACCGTGAGTGAAGTGAAGGGTTTTGGCCGCCAGAAAGGGCACACCGAGCTTTACCGCGGCGCAGAGTATATGGTCGACTTTTTACCTAAAGTGAAAATCGAGATGGTGGTTGGCGACGATATCGTTGATACCTGCGTCGAGACCATTATGCGTACCGCGCAGACCGGCAAAATCGGTGATGGTAAGATCTTTGTCTTTGACGTGGCGCGCGTGGTGCGTATCCGTACTGGCGAAGAGGATGAAGAGGCAATCTGATTGTCTCTTCATCAGAATAAAAAGCCCGCGCTGCGGGCTTTTTTATGGCTCAATCACACGCCTTTGTGCGGGCCAAAAAGTTCGTAATGAATGCGTGCGTCCGCCACGCTGGCATCACGCAATTGTGCCACCACATGCTCCATAAAAGGCAGTGGGCCACAGAGGTAGAATTGGGTTTCTGGGGAGGCTAAACGTGCGGCCATTACGTTGATATCCATCAGACCTTCTGCATCATAGTGACCGGCATCTTCAGCCGCGGGCTCACGATACCAGACCTGACTGACGAAATCGGCGAGCTGCGCGCTCGTGGTGATAACTTCATGGCCAAAGGCATGCTGTTTGCCGTTCTCTGCTGCATGCAACCAGCTGACCGGCGCGCAGTGCTGGCTGGCCGCCAGTGCATGGAGCATGGCCAGCATCGGCGTCTGACCCACGCCCGCAGAAACCAGCGCCACCGGCGTGAACGGATTGACCTCAAGGAACACGTCGCCGTGCGGCGCGGCGAGCATCAGCTCATCACCCACCCTGCCATTCTGATGCAGCCAGCCGGAGACGGTGCCCTTAACTTCACGCTTCACCGCAATGCGATAATCTTTACCGTTGCTGAGATGAGTAAGCGAGTACTGACGAATCTGGTGATATTCGAAACTGGCGGGCTGAAGGTGCACCGTCAGATACTGACCCGGTTTAAAGGCCGCCACCGGGCCGCCATCCACCGGGCTAAAAGTAAAGCTTTTAATCGCATCGCTCTGCTGCTCAATAGCACTGATACGAAATGCACGGGTGCCGCGCCAGCCGCCGGTTTGCTGTTCCGTCGCCTGATAAATTTCCTCTTCCCGATTAATAAACACATCCGCCAGTACGCCATAGGCCCGGCCCCATGCAGCGAGTGCCTCTTCGCCCGGATTCAGCCGCTCTTTAATCGTTGCCAGCAGATTTTCACCGACGATGGCGTATTGCGCAGGCTGAATATTAAGGCTGGTATGTTTCTGCGCAATCTTTTCCACTGCGGGCAGTAGCACGGCCAGATTCTCCAGATTCGCGCCATAGGCGCAAATGGCGTTGAACAGCGCTTCACGCTGATCGCCATTGCGCTGGTTGTTCATATTGAAAACATTTTTAAGTTCCGGATGGTGCGACAGCATACGGTCATAGAAGTGTGCGGTAAGCGCAGGACCACAGGCGGCGAGGGCAGGCAGGGTCGATTTAACCGTGGCGATAGTGTGTGCATCAAGCATAAAAGCGGCCTCTCCAATAAAAGGTGTATTTAAAATGCATCTTATAACTGCCGCGTCAGCAGTGTAAATAACCTGGTGAACTTTTGGTTTGTCAGAGTGGCTACTTTTTAATGCATGATGAAAAACAGTCGCCACCTCCTGAAGAAAAATCGTGGCGCCTGAACAGGGGGAAAAAGAGGTAAAAAAGCAGTGCCAGCAGCGAGCCAAACGTTTGCGTAAAAAGAGGCGGTTCACCCTACCTTCACCTGTTAAAACGGTTTACACTGTGGGCCTTCGCCCCTGAAGGGGGATAAATACCGTCAGAAAGTTAGCTGAGTCAGGAGATCCGGATGTTAAAGCGTGATATGAACATTGCCGATTACGATGCCGAGTTGTGGCAGGCGATGGAGCAGGAGACAGTGCGTCAGGAAGAGCACATTGAACTGATTGCTTCTGAAAACTATACCAGCCCGCGTGTTATGCAGGCCCAGGGTTCTCAGCTCACTAATAAATACGCTGAAGGCTATCCGGGCAAACGCTACTACGGCGGCTGTGAGTATGTTGATATCGTTGAGCAGTTGGCTATCGATCGCGCAAAAGCGCTGTTTGGCGCCGATTACGCTAACGTGCAGCCACACTCCGGTTCACAGGCTAATTTCGCTGTTTACACGGCGCTGTTGCAGCCGGGCGATACCATCCTCGGGATGAACCTGGCGCATGGGGGGCACCTGACTCACGGCTCACCAGTTAACCTCTCAGGCAAACTCTATAATGTCGTTGCTTACGGTATCGATGAGACCGGTAAAATCAACTACGACGAATTGGCTGAACTGGCGAAAACCCACAAGCCAAAAATGATCGTTGGCGGATTCTCGGCGTACTCCGGCGTATGCGACTGGGCGAAAATGCGCGAAATCGCGGATAGCGTGGGTGCCTGGCTGTTTGTGGACATGGCACACGTTGCCGGTCTGATTGCCGCAGATGTCTACCCAAGTCCAATTCCGCATGCGCACGTGGTGACGTCTACCACCCACAAAACGTTGGCGGGTCCACGCGGTGGCATCATTCTGGCGAAAAACGGCGACGACGACTTTTATAAGAAACTGAACTCTGCTGTTTTCCCTGGCGGCCAGGGCGGTCCTCTTATGCACGTTATCGCCGGTAAAGCGGTCGCGTTCAAAGAGGCGATGGAGCCAGAATTTAAAACCTACCAGCAGCAGGTGGCAAAAAACGCCAAAGCGATGGTTGAAGTACTGATTGATCGTGGTTATGACATCGTTTCTGGCGGCACCCATAACCATCTGTTCCTGATCGATCTGGTAAGCAAAAACCTGACCGGTAAAGAAGCGGATGCCGCGCTGGGACGTGCCAACATCACGGTCAACAAAAACAGCGTGCCGAACGATCCGAAAAGCCCATTTGTGACTTCCGGGATCCGTATCGGTACGCCTGCGGTTACCCGACGTGGTTTCAACGAAGCAGACGTGCGTGAGCTGGCTGGCTGGATCGCCGATGTACTGGATAACATCAATGACGAAGCGACCATTGAGCGCACCAAACAGAAAGTGCTGGACATCTGCAGCCGTCTGCCGGTTTATGCTTAATCGTTAAGCTGTTGTGTGGCAGCATAAAAAGGATGGCATCTGCCATCCTTTTTTATTGCCTGTCCCGCGATGCTCTGCCACAGTAGCGCCCACTCATGCTGCCAGGCAGCACACTTGCTGGAGGGAATATGGCAATTGGCTCCGCCAGATGGCTCGGATTGGGCTACTTCACTTACTTCTTCTGTTACGGCATCTATCTGCCATTCTGGGGTGTGTGGCTGAAAGGCAATGGCCTTGATGCTGAAAAGATTGGTTTGCTGCTGGGCTGCGGCATGGTCGCGCGCTTTGTCGGCAGTCTGCTTATCGCCTCTCAGGTCAAAAATCCCGCTCGATTAATTACGGCGTTGCGTCTGCTGGCGCTGATGACCTGCCTGTTCGCCGCCGGTTTCTGGGTCGGTGAGCAGTGGATGTGGCTGCTGGCGGTAATGATCGGCTTCAACCTCTTTTTCTCACCGCTGGTTCCGCTCAGCGATGCCCTGGCCGCGACCTGGACCCAGCAGATTGGGCTGGCGTACGGACCGGTACGGCTGTGGGGATCGCTGGCCTTTGTGATCAGCTCGGCGTTAACCGGGGTGCTGGTCAGCGCTTACTCCTCTCAGGCTATTCTGCTGCTGCTTTCCTTCGGTATTATCGCTATGCTGGCTGGCATGATGCTGACACCCACCACTCAGCCGCACGGCAATGAGCGGCAGGGCGCGGCGGGTGGCGGCTGGCAGGTGTGGTGTGCGTTGCTACGTGAGAAGGCCGTATGGCGATTTATGCTCTGCGTGACGCTGCTACAGGGCGCGCACGCCGCCTATTACGGCTTCAGTGCTATCTGGTGGCAGGAGAGCGGCTATTCTGCTTCAACGGTGGGTTATCTCTGGTCGCTGGGCGTGGTGGCGGAGATTATCGTGTTTGCTCTGAGCAATCGCCTGTTCCGTCGCTGGAGTGCACGCGATCTGCTGCTGCTTTCGGGCATCTGCGCGCTGGTCCGCTGGAGCCTGATGGGGGCCAGCACCGCGCTGCCGCTGCTAATTGTGGTGCAAATCCTTCACTGTGGTAGCTTCACCGTCTGTCATCTTGCGGCGATGCGCTTTATCGCGGCGCGTCAGGGTGCGGAAGTGATCCGGCTGCAGTCGCTCTACTCCGCGCTGGCGATGGGCGGTGGCATTGCGGTGATGACCATGATCTGCGGCGTACTGTTCGCCCATTTGCAGGGGCATCTTTTCTGGGTGATGGCATTGGTGGCGCTGCCCGCGCTGTTTCTGCGCCCCGGCTACGACTCCAGTAAATAACGAATGCGCTGCTGATGGTGTAACGTCAGCGGCAGTTCAGCATGCACCAGCGGCGGAGAGAAGAGGGGCAGCGAGGTGGGGTAGGGCGAAATGATGATGTCTACCTCCCGCGGCGCGCCATCCCGCTGAAACTGCTTCACATCCTGATAGGTAATATTGATCGGCAGCAGGGTGATCTCCCGGATCTGCTGCTCCACGTCTTGCTCCAGATCGGCATTGTCGCCAGTCAGGATCAGCACCTGCTTCTCCTGCAACGCATTCTCCTGCATCAGCCAGGCACCGAAAATAATGGTAATCAAACTCACCTCTTCCGGTGTAAAGGCGACCTGATAGTGCTTTTCAAATGCCTGCAGTGCCTGCTGAGTGGTACGCAGCAGGCGAGGATAGAGTCGGCTGACGTCCAGTGCCACGCTATTGTCGATACCGATATTAAAGTGGGTGCGATCCAACGCCTGCGCCAGATGCGGATAGAGCTGATAGAGCAGCTCTTCGCGGTCAGCAACGCTGGTCCCGGCACACGCTTCAAAGTCATTGATCAACTGCTGGGTCGCGTTCATTAACTGTTGCTCAGCAGGATGCGCAATCGCGTCCACGACAGGCGTATGGATCTGGCTGAACAACAGCGTCCAGAAGTCGGCTTCACTGGCAGGGGGGGCAAGGTGGCAGCGTTTGCGCCAGTGGTGAATCACATCCTCGGCCGCCTGCCGCTCAGCCTTCTGCTGGAGCCAGTGACACTGCGCTTCACTGAACAGCACCGGCTGGCGCTGGCATAACCCATACTTCATGAATATCTGCAGAAAAAGCCGGTCGCGTTCGCCGAAATCGCGCTTCAGACGCAGGCTGCAGTGCTGAATTAATGCCTGTAAATTGGTCTCATCCCAAAGCGCTTTCTCAATCTTCATCACCTTCAGGCGTTGACGCAGGGGAGCAGCAAAATGTTCGCAGACGAAATCCTGCGATAAACGCAAACTGCGTCGCAGGTTGTGCAGCAGACAGAGACGCCGATCCAACTCAGTACCATGAAGGCGAAAGCTGCCATCCACCATCTGATGCAATTCCAGCCGGTGATATCGCTGTATCTCAAGACCCACATCCGCGATATCCTGTCGGGCACCAGCAAGATCGACGCCATTCAGCCGGCAGACTTTTTCAAGCGTTAGCACGGGTGTCGGCAGAAACAGCAGCAATAAGACATGGCACTGACGCTGTGAACGGGTGAAGAGTGGTGCCATAGGGGTAGCAGAACTCATCAATCAGATTTCCAGCAGGCTATTTTGAGCTAAGAATAGTCAACCCCGTCAGCGCTTGCGCGGTTTACGCGCTTTATTTGCCGGAGGTTTAAGGCGGGTCACAAAATTCTTTTACTTATAGATTCTTTTAATCGGGAACGTTATTTTATTTCATTATGAAACGCGCACTCTTTGCTTTGTTAATGGTATTCAGCCCGGCTCTGCTGGCACATCCTCACAGCTTCATTGATATGAAAACTGAACTGGTGGTGCAGGGTGACACCTTGACCGGATTAAAGATGACCTGGACGATGGATGAGATTACCTCCGCCGATCTGCTTTATGACGCGGGCGAGGCGAAACCAGGCAGCGTGATATGGAAAAAGCTGGCGGCGGAAGTGATGGCGAATGTGCTGGGTCAGCACTACTTTTCTGAAATCTGGCACAATCAACAGCGAGTAAAGTTTTTGAATCTGCCAACGGAATATAATCTGTCGCGTAGCGGCCACAAAGCAGTGCTGGAATTTATTCTGCCGCTGGCGGAACCCCCGAAACTGACCGGGCAGCGCGTCGAGATCCTGACCTTTGATCCCACCTATTTTGTTGATATGTTTTACGACAACGCTGGTGCATTGACGCTGCCGCCTGCGCTGCAGACGCGTTGCCGATTTACCCTCAATACGCCAAAGCCCAATGATTCGCTGAAGCAATATGCGCTGTCGCTGGATAAAGCCGACGCCCCGGCGGAGGAGATGGATTTAGGCCGCCAATTTGCACAGACGGTAATACTCACATGTCAGTAATCTCTACATCCCTGCGGGCTTCCCGACTCTGGCCACTGTGGCTACTGACGAGCGTGCTGCTGAGCAGCGCGTTGCTGGTCTGGCTCTACTGGTCGCAGATTCTGCTGCAGAGCGTGTTGTGGCAGAAAGATCTACATCGGCAAATGACCCAGCTGCTACAACAGGTGGCGGAGCAGCCCCACCAGGCTGGCATTTCGCTGGTGATATTCAGCCTGCTGTATGGCGTGCTGCACGCACTGGGACCGGGCCATGGCAAAGTGGTGATTGCGACCTTTCTGGCGACCCATCCGAGCCGCGTCAAAACCAGTATCAGGCTGACGCTGCTCGCCTCACTGCTGCAGGGTTCGGTGGCGATTACACTGGTGACGGTCATGCTGGTGCTGCTGAAAGCCTCGTCGCGCCAGCTGCATCTCAGCAGTTTCTGGCTAGAGAAGGGCAGTTATCTGCTGGTAATCGGGCTTGGCATGATGATTGGTTATCGGGCGCTGCGTTCGCTGTGGCTGGCATTGCGTCCACGGACGGCCCCGGTATTTCGCGCTTTCCAGCCTCAGCCTCAGCATCATGATCAGTGCGGATGCGGACATGCGCACCTTCCAACTCCGCAGCAGATGAGCGGCAGCGTCGGCGTAAAAACCCAGCTACTGGTGGTGGTGTCAATGGGGCTGCGTCCCTGTTCCGGCGCGATTATGATGCTGCTGTTTGCCAAAGTGATTGGCGTTTATAGCTGGGGCATTCTCTCTGCTGCGGTGATGGCGCTGGGTACTGCACTGACCATTTCGGCGATTGGCCTGGTAGTTCAGCAGGCTCGTACGGTGGCGCAGCGCCTTGCCCAGCCGCGCGAAACCGCTGGCATGACGCGACTACTGATCCCGGTGCTGGCCTTAACCGGCAGCCTGATTCTCATTGTAGCGGGTATCGCATTATGGCAGTCAGCGCAGCTGACTTTGGGCAGCGGAATTCGACCTTTCTGAATAAAAGCGTAGCGAAAATAAAATTGCCGCTGCGCTCTTCTCTTGGCTAATTATCTTTAAATTCACCTTTTTAATTTTTCTCTGCCTGCTTTAGTGGAGAAATAGCTATTCCCTGTCTACGCTGTTATTACCAAAACGGCATTTCGCCGTCAGGATGATAAAAGATCAAGACAGCTTTCTGTTTATTGCGAGGAGTATATTTCATGGCTGATACCCGTATTAATAATGGCTACACCGAAACGTTGGCGACCGGACCCGCTGGATTACCGTTAAAGCGTATTTCCTGGAGCGCTGTGTTTGCCGGTGTCATTTGTGCCTTAATTGTTCACATCATTCTGACGCTGCTGGGAACAGCCATTGGTGCTACCACCATTGATCCGATGAAAGAACAGAATCCACTCGACGGCCTCGGCACTGGTGCGCTGGTCTGGACTGCCATTGAAATGCTGGTCGCGATGGCGGCAGGTAGTTATGTTGCAGGTCGACTGGCTCAGCGTGAAGGCGCACTGCACGGTTTACTGATGTTTGGCCTCAGCACAATTTTCACTATTTACCTGGCTATTGCGTTAGCAACCAGCGTATTAGGCGGCGCAATGAATATTGTGGGTTCAGGCTTCCAAGCGCTGGGTAGTGGTATTTCCGCCGCTGCGCCATCGGTTACCCAAATGGCAAAAGAAAAACTGCAGGAGAGTAATATTAATTTAGATAACCTGCAGAACGAACTGGAAACGACTTTACGTCAGACCGGCAAACCGGAATTACAGCCTGAGAACTTAAAGCAGGATGCAAATAAAGAAGCGCAGAATGCTGAAAACCAGGCCAACAACACCGCCAACCATCCGCAGACAGCTGATACTGATCTGACTAACTGGGTCAAAGGCGTGATGGATCGTCATTCAGACACACTGCAGGCAGCTGATCGTGATGCGCTGAAAAATATTATCAAAGCGCGTACCGGTAAAAGCGATGAGGAAGTGGATCAAATCGTCGCGAAAACCGAGCAGAGTTATCAGCAGGCCGTTCAGAAGTATCAGGAACTGAAACAGCAGGCTGAACAGAAAGCGCGTGAAGCAGGTGAAAAAGCCGCTGCCGCGACTGCGAAAGCGAGCTGGTATGCCCTGATTCTGCTGATTATCGAAGCGGTGCTGGCAGGTGCGATGGGTATGGTGGGTCGTCGTACTCAGCCTCGTCAGGTGCTTGCACACGAACGTCGTTAATCATCGCTGATTGGCAGGCAATAGAAAAGGCGGCTGAGAAGCCGCCTTGTTCCGTATTAAGACTTAACGTTTTAAGGCTTCGCTCAGCTCATCACGCATGTTCGACAGCATCGCTTTCACCACACGCGGGTTACCCGCGACCAGGTTACCAGACAGCAGATAGCCGTGGTTACCGGTGAAGTCTGTGACCAGCCCACCCGCTTCACGCACCAGCAGTTCACCCGCCGCAAAATCCCACGGCTTCAGGCCAATCTCAAAATAGCCATCTACGCGACCAGCAGCGACATAGGCCAGATCCAGCGCAGCAGAACCGGTGCGGCGGAAATCAGCACACTGGGTAAAGAGTTTGGTCAGAACATTCATGTAAGCAGGCGCGTGCTGCTTCATTTTGAATGGGAAGCCGGTTGCCAGAACGGTGCCGTCCAGGTCGCGGGCAATGCTGCCACGCAGACGATAGCCATTCAGCTGAGCGCCCTGGCCGCGTGAAGAGGTGAACAGTTCATTGCGCATAGGATCGTAAACCACCGCGACTTCAGTGCGGCCTTTGATGCGCACGGCGATTGAAACAGCAAAGTGGGGTAAACGTTTAATGAAGTTGGAGGTGCCATCCAGGGGATCGATAACCCATTGAACATCCTGATCTTCGCCCACCAGTTCACCGCTTTCTTCGGTGATGATGGTGTGTTGCGGGTAAGATTTACGAATCACTTCGATAATCAGGCGTTCTGCTTCGCGGTCAACATTGGTCACAAAGTCGTTGCTGCCTTTCTGGCTGGCTTCGACGGCGTCCGGGGTTTCATAATATTTGGCAATTAAATTTCCGGCCTTGCGCGCTGCGCGCACGGCAATGTTGAGCATTGGATGCATCGGTATCTCTCGCTGGATGTTAAAGAACGGGGAAAACGGCGCGGAGTATAGCAGTGTGTTCGGTAAATGTCCTGCTTTATGTTAGGATTCTCTCCACTGATTTTACTGACCCGTTTCTGAGTATCCCTAATCATGTTGCAAAATATTCGTATCGTGCTGGTCGAGACTTCTCACACCGGTAACATGGGCTCCGTTGCGCGCGCCATGAAAACCATGGGCTTAACTAATCTCTATCTGGTTAATCCGCTGGTTAAGCCCGACTCGCAGGCAATCTCACTCGCGGCCGGTGCCAGCGATGTTATTGGCGAGGCTAAAATCGTCGACTCGCTGGATGAGGCGATCGCCGGATGCAGCCTGGTGGTGGGCACCAGCGCACGCTCCCGTTCGCTGCCCTGGCCGATGCTGGATGCGCGTGAATGCGGTGTGAAAAGCGTGGAAGAGGGCCTGCAGGCACCGGTCGCGCTGGTGTTTGGTCGCGAACGCGTCGGCCTGACCAATGAAGAGTTGCAGAAGTGTCACTATCATGTCGCTATTCAGGCAAATCCAGAATACAGCTCGCTAAACCTGGCGATGGCGGTGCAGATTATCGCCTATGAAGTGCGCATGGCATGGCTACAGGCGCAGGAGCAGGCCAGCCCGCCGCCGCAGTATGAAGAATCACCTTATCCGCTGGTGGATGACCTTGAGCGCTTCTATCAGCATATGGAACAGATGATGCTGAACAGCGGCTTCATCCGTGAAGCCAATCCTGGCCAGGTGATGAGCAAACTGCGTCGTCTTTATACCCGCGCGCGTCCGGAACGTGATGAACTCAACATTCTCCGTGGCATGCTTTCGTCATTTGAAAAGCGGAAAAACGATAAAAAAGAAGCAGATAATAGTTGAGTAAATTACCAGGTTAAATACTTGAGTGTTTTACCAGGTTAAATAGTTGACCAATTCACTCGGGAATGTCAGACTTCACGGCATCTGTTGCTAATCCTCCGATAACCGGACGCTATTGAGGTTGTACGCTATGAGACTGACATCCAAAGGACGTTATGCTGTTACTGCAATGCTGGACGTTGCCCTTCACTCCCACGAAGGCCCGGTCCCGCTGGCTGATATTTCAGAGCGTCAGGGCATTTCGCTCTCCTATCTGGAGCAGTTATTCTCCCGACTGCGTAAAAATGACCTGGTCTCCAGCGTACGCGGTCCCGGCGGTGGTTATCTGTTGGGGAAAGCATCAAATACCATCTCTGTTGGTGAAGTGATCACCGCTGTTGATGAGTCGGTTGATGCCACCAAATGTCAGGGCAAAGAAGGGTGTCAGGGCGGTGAGCGTTGCCTGACTCATGTGCTGTGGCGCGATCTGAGTGTGCGTATCAGTGACTTCCTGAACAACATTACACTGGCTGAGCTGGTGAATAATCAGGAGATCCTGGATGTGGCCGATCGACAGAATGCGATTGATAATCGTCGCTTCCAGAGTCCGCGCACCCAGGAAATTAACGTTAACCAACGCGCCTCGTAATCCCCGCTGTTCCGGCCCTTACTGCTAACGCGGTCAGGGCCGAATCTGCTATAAAGACGTATGATTTTTTATACGGAGCTGTAGCGCAATGAAATTACCGATTTACCTGGATTACGCCGCCACCACGCCGGCCGATCCGCGTGTGGCCAGCAAAATGATGCAGTTTCTGACGCTGGATGGCACGTTCGGTAATCCGGCCTCGCGATCGCACCGTTTTGGCTGGCAGTCTGAAGAAGCGGTCGATGTTGCCCGTAATCAGATCGCCGAACTGGTCAACGCCGACCCGCGCGAAATCGTCTTTACCTCGGGTGCCACTGAATCTGATAACCTCGCGATCAAAGGCGCAGCCCACGCCCATCAGGCGCGCGGCAAACATATCATTACCAGCCAGACGGAACACAAAGCGGTGCTCGACAGCTGCCAGCAGCTGGAGCGTGAAGGCTTTGCTGTCACCTATCTTACCCCGGCCGCCAACGGCATTATCTCGCCTGACCAGCTGCGTGCAGCGCTACGCGACGACACCCTTTTAGTCACCCTGATGCACGTTAATAATGAAACCGGGGTAATTCAGGATATCGCCGCCTTTGGCGAACTCTGCCGTGAACGTGAGATTCTGTTTCATGTGGATGCCACCCAGAGCGTCGGTAAGTTGCCCATCGACCTTAGCCAGTTACCGGTCGATTTGATGTCCTTCTCTGCCCACAAACTTTACGGACCAAAAGGCATCGGGGCGCTCTATGTTCGGCGTAAGCCGCGCGTGGAGATCGCTGCGCAGATCCACGGCGGCGGACATGAACGCGGGATGCGATCCGGGACATTGCCGGTACATCAGATTGTCGGCATGGGCGAAGCCTATCGTATCGCGGCAGACGAGCGCGAAACCGAGATGGCGCGTCTGCAGAATCTGCGCGATCGTCTGTGGCAGGGCATCAGCACACTGCCGGACGTGACCCTGAATGGCGATCTAAACCGGCGTGCACCGAACATTCTTAACCTCAGTTTCGCTGACGTTGAGGGGGAATCACTGATCATGGCGCTGAAAGATCTGGCGCTCTCTTCCGGCTCGGCCTGTACCTCCGCCAGTCTGGAGCCTTCCTATGTATTACGGGCGCTAGGCGTGAGTGAAGAGCTGGCGCACAGTTCGCTGCGCTTCTCACTGGGACGCTTCACCACGGAGGAAGAGATCGACTACGCCATTGCCCTGGTGCAGAAATCAGTGACCCGTCTGCGGGCCTTAATGAAATCCTGATACCCGGACATAGTCCGGAAACTGTGCCAATATTTGCACTTCGCTGGCAACGCCTGACGGAATTTGTTATCAGGTCTCTCTGCGAATTACATTTAACATCTTATTAAAGCCGTTATAACAATCAGGCTGGATGAAACAGATAACGATTACGGAGCTTTTCGATGACCACACAACCGATGACAATTACGCTTAGCAGCCAGCCCGCCGATGCGCGCTGGGGCGAAAAAGCGATTCTCAGCAGCAACGACAGCGGTATGACACTGCATCTGACTGGCGCGGATGCGCTGAATATCATCCAGCGTGCAGCGCACAAAATCGACAGCCAGGGGATCCGCCAGGTGGCGCTGACGGGCGAAGGCTGGCACCTTGAGCAGTGCTGGGCATTCTGGCAGGGTTTCCGTGGCCCGAAAGGCCGGCGTCAGGTTGAGTGGCCAGAGCTGGGCGAACATGAGCAAGCGGAGTTCGATCGCCGTCTGAAAATTATCGACTGGGTCCGCAACGTTATTAACCTGCCAGCGGAAGATCTGGGGCCGGAACAGCTGGCACACAATGCAGTCGACCTGATCAGTGAGGTGGGCGGCAGCGCCGTCAGCTATCGCATCACCAAAGGCGATGATCTGCGGGTTCAGGGCTATACGGGCCTGCACACAGTGGGACGCGGTTCAAATCGCCCGCCGGTCTATCTGGCGCTCGATTACAACCCGAGCGGCGATGAGAATGCCCCGGTCTACGCCTGTCTGGTTGGTAAAGGCATTACCTTTGATACCGGCGGCTACAGCCTGAAGCAGAGCAGCTTCATGGACTCAATGAAGTCTGATATGGGCGGCGCAGCGACCGTCACTGGCGCGCTGGCCATGGCAATTTCGCGCGGTCTGAACAAGCGTGTCAAACTCTACCTTTGCTGCGCCGATAACATGGTGAGCAGCAACGCCTTTAAACTGGGCGACATCATTCGCTATCGCAACGGCAAATCGGTAGAAGTGATGAACACGGATGCGGAAGGGCGCCTGGTACTGGCCGACGGTTTAATCGACGCCAGCGAGCAGAATCCGACGCTGATCATTGACGCCGCGACGCTGACCGGCGCGGCCAAGACGGCGCTAGGCAATGATTACCATGCGCTGTTTACCTTTGATGATGTGATGGCGCAGTCGCTGATGGGCAGCGCAGTGAGTGAGAATGAACCTTTCTGGCGTCTGCCGCTGGCAGAATTCCATCGCAGCCATCTGCCGTCTAACTTTGCCGATCTCAATAATATCGCCAGCCCGTCTCATGCGGCGGGTGCCAGTAGCGCGGCAGCGTTCCTGTCACACTTCGTCAGCAATTATCAGCAAGGCTGGCTGCACATCGACTGCTCCGCAACCTATCGCAAAGGCGCAGTTGACCAGTGGGCGGCGGGTGCAACCGGTCTTGGCGTGCGTACCATCGCCAATCTGTTACTGAAATAAGCCGATCGCAGCGGTGGTTGATGCTGCCGCTGTTCAGAGGGTAACTATGAATCGTCTTGAAGAGGTGCTGGAGCTGGCGGCCACTGAGCCTGCCCATCGGCCCGAATTTTTTCAACTGCTGCTGGAATCTGATGTCTGGGTGCCAGGTAAAAGCACCACGCAGCAGCTGGATGCCAACACGCCAGTTGATCTGCAGCACTGGGAAAAAGAGGATGGTAACAGCATCATTCCTTTTTTCACGTCAGAACAGGCGATGAGTGAAGCGGTCAGCGGTGAGCAATCCTGGCTGCGTCTGCCGGTACGGACGCTGTTTGAGATCACGCGCGGTGAAACGCTGTTTCTCAATCCCAAACTGCCTTCTGGCAAAGAGTTTACCGCGGCAGAGATTACCCATCTGCTGGAAGATCAGGGCAGCGCGCTAAGCCAGCAAACTGTGCTGGAAGGCGGACAGTCACTGCTGCTGTCTGAGGTGGCGGAACCGCCTGCACAGATGATCGACTCGCTGACTCAGCTGTTCAGTAAGCATAAGCAGGTGCGTCGTGCATTTATCGCCAGCATTCGTGAGCAGGCCGATGAAGCGCCCAATCTGTTGATTGGTATTGAAGCAGATAACAGCATTGAGGCGATTATTCAGGCGGCGGGCAGCGTGGCAACCGATACGCTGCCGGACGATGCGCCGGTTGATATCTGTGAGGTGACGCTGAACGATCGCGGCATCAGCCACTTCTTTACCGCCCACATCCCGCCATTCTATGAGCGTCGCTGGGGCAGTTTCCTGCGCGACTTCAAGGGCAGTGAGCGGATTATCTGAGACAACAAAGTAAACAGGCGGCTTACGAGCCGCCTCATATAGCTGATATCCCGAATCAGGGGGAATCTGGCCGCAACGAATAAGCTTAACGCGCAGGGAACAGGGTCAGAGGAGGAAAGCGTCCCGCGCCATGGACAAAAATGCCGGGAGCGTTTTTGAACAACGCAAAGCGTTGGCCCGGTACGGGCACACCTCAGGGATGAGGTGTGTAATCGCGCGGGCCGAGCGGCCAGGGAGTGGCTTTAGCGACTTGCCGATCTGACCCTGTTTCCTGTGCTGCCTCGTTCTTACAGCGGATCGAATCCGATATTATTAAAAAAACAGGCGGCTCATGGGCCGCCTGTTTTTTATTTCGCGATAGGTAAGTCGTCGCGGCTGCCC
Source organism: Pantoea sp. AS142 (assembly GCF_037152305.1). Classification (NCBI taxonomy): domain Bacteria; kingdom Pseudomonadati; phylum Pseudomonadota; class Gammaproteobacteria; order Enterobacterales; family Erwiniaceae; genus Pantoea; species Pantoea sp. AS142. Next base: position 55,165 of record NZ_JBBCMO010000002.1, read on the forward strand.
CATTCGCCCCAGGAGCCGTCATACAGCGTAACATCCCGTGCGGCCAGCGCCGTCAGAGCCAGAATCAACACCACCGCTGTCACCCCAGAGCCACAACTGGCGACCACTGGCTTTGTAATATCGACGCCAGCATCGGCAAACAGCCTGCGCAGTTCCGCATCCGGCTTAAGTTGTCCCTGTTCAACCAGGCTATTCCACGGCACGTTCAGGCTGTTGGGAATATGTCCGCGATGTAAGCCGGGACGCGGCTCGTCCACTTCGGCGTTAAAGCGGTTGGCGGCACGCGCATCAACAATCTGTGCGCCCCCTTCATGACTGATCAGCAGCACGTCCGTCAGACGTTTCACCCGGCTTTCATCAGCGTGTGCCTCAAATTCACCTTCAGGCAGACAGACTTCGCCGGTTGCCAGCGCAAAACCGGCTTCTTTCCAGCCCTGCAACCCCCCCGCCAGAATCGACACCTGAGCTACACCAAAGGTGTTCAGCATCCACCAGGCGCGCGGCGCGGAAAAGAGATTGCCCTCGTCATACACTACTACGTGCTTATCACTGCTGACGCCCAGCTCGCGCATCGCGACGGCAAAACTCTCGGCGCGCGGCAGCATATGGGGATAGGGACTGGTGTGATCGGAAAGCGCTTCGATATTAAAATAAGGGGCGTTGGGTAAATGACCCGACAGATATTCAGCCTGGATATCGCGAACCGCTTCCATACCGGGTGGCAGCATGCGGGCATCCAGCACCTGAAGCCGCTCATCGTTGTAGTGCTCTTGTAACCAGTCGGCGGACACAAACAGTGGCGTCGTCATAACAACCTCATCTCAGCAATCTGTCTTACCAGTGTCAGGGAATGTGCGCACCATCTCAAGAGAAGCGTTGATTAAATGCGAGCATTGATATGAAATTGCGCTGCGTAATCAAATGACACTCCCTGCGTCCCGGTGAAGGAACTACCATGAAGACACGCAATACCCGGCTGCTACTCAGCATGCTGATTGGTGGCTCGCTGCTGTCAGCGACCCTATTACCTGTTTTGTCTCTCCAGGCGGCAGAAGCACCCGCAACGACTCAGGTCAGCAAACCGCTGACGATTATCGATCTCTCGGAACTGCAGATCGACGGTGCCGCTGCGCTGGTCTTAACCTTCAGTCAGCCGCTGGATGAAAAACAGGATATCGCCCACATCGTCAGGCTGACCGATGATCAACAGGGCCGGGTAGATGGCGGCTGGGAGCTTTCCACTAACCGCAAAACGTTGCGCTTCCGCCATCCCGAGCCGTCCCGTCACTTCACCGTCACGGTGGATGCCGGACTGCGCGCGGCCAGCGGTGAGACGCTGACTGCCAATTACAGCCAGAAAATCGCCACCCGTGATATCCAGCCTATGGTGGGCTTTGCCAGTCGCGGTTCACTGCTGCCGCTGCGTATTACTCAGGGGCTGCCGGTACTGGCGCTGAACGTTGACCAGGTCGATGTCGATTTCTTCCGGATAAAGAATGCCGGCCTGGCGGAATTCCTCTCCCAGTGGAATTACGGTAATACCCTCTCCAGTTGGCAGTCGCAGGATCTGCTGAAAAGCAGCCAACTGGTCTATAGCGGACGCTTTGAGCTTAATCCGGCGCGTAACATCCGTGAAAAACTGCAGCTGCCGATGAGCGACATTACCGCCCTTCAACAGCCGGGCGTCTATCTGGCGGTAATGAAGCAGGCAGGTACCTATCGCTACAGCCAGCCCGCTACGCTTTTTACCCTCAGCGATATTGGCCTGTCACTGCATCGCTTCCCGACCCGGTTCGAACTGTTCGCCCAGAGTCTGGCAAACGGCCAGCCGCTTTCTGGCGTCAGCGTCAGGTTACTGGATGCGAAAGGGCAGGTTCTGCAAAGCGGTACCAGTGACAACACCGGTCATCTGCGCCTCAAGGCGGATGAAAAAGGTAAGCTCCTGCTGGCATTGCAGGGCGAGCAGACCTCGCTGATCGACCTGGCGCGTCCGGCGCTGGATTTAGCGGAGTTTCCGGTTGCCGGGCCTCAGGGCTATGACAAACAGCTGTTTGTCTTTGGCCCGCGCGATATCTACCGCCCAGGCGAAACGGTTATCGTGAATGCGCTGCTTCGCGATGCCGACGGACACCCCTTGCCTGCCCAGCCGATCAAAGCGGAACTGGTGCAACCCGACGGTCAGGTAATGCGTACCTTTGTCTGGCAGCCTGACGCGGGATTCTACCAGCAACGGCTGGCCCTGCCCGCCTCGGCGATGACCGGCGACTGGATGCTGCGACTGAATACCGGCGATAACCTGACGCGACAGTGGCATTTCCACGTCGAGGATTTTCTGCCAGAACGTATGACGTTGACCCTGAAAAACGACCCTCAGCCGCAGCCCAATGATGCCAGTGTTGAATTCGGTATTGAGGGACGCTATCTCTATGGCGCGCCTGCCGTGGGTAACACGTTACAGGGACAACTCTATCTGCGACCGGCACGCGAGGCGGTGACTGCACTGCCCGGCTACCAGTTTGGTGACATCACCGAAGAGGGGTTAAAGCGCACGCTGGATGAGGTGGATCTCCAGCTTGACGCCAGCGGTAAAGCACAACTGACGGTAGAGAATCAGTGGGATCAGCTCCACTCCCCGCTCAATCTGATCCTGCAGGCCAGCCTGCTGGAGACCGGCGGACGTCCGGTCACCCGTCGGGCCACCCAGGCCATCTGGCCCGCTGACGCGCTGCCAGGTATCCGGCCGCTGTTTGGTAACAAGGCGGTTTATGACTACCGCAGTGACCGCTATCACGATGAGCCGACCGTGCCGGAACAGAGCCTGGCCGAATTCGACATTGTCTATGCCAATAGTCAGGGCAAAAAACTGGCGGCAGAGAAGCTGGATGTGCGCCTGATCCGTGAACGCCGTGATGACTTCTGGAGCTTCTCTGACAGTGAAGGCTGGCAGTCGCAGTATAACAACAAGGATCTGCAGGAAGATGAACGCGCCATCTCTGTCCCGGCTGACGGCAGCACCAAAGTCAGCTTCCCGGTCGAGTGGGGCCACTACCGGCTGGAAGTTCAGGCGGGCGAAAAGATCGTCAGCAGTGTGCGGTTCCAGGCGGGTTATGACTGGCAGGATAACACCCACGGCACGGGTGCATTGCGTCCCGATCAGGTCAGACTGAAGCTGGATAAAGCGGCTTATCAACCTGGCGATACCGTGCATCTGCAGGTTGAGTCACCAGCGGCCGGTAAAGGTTATCTGATGGTGGAGTCGAGCAGCGGCACCCTCTGGTGGCAACCGCTGACCGTACCGCAGGGCGGCACAACGGTAGATGTGCCGGTGGCTGAGAGCTGGCGGCGTCACGATCTTTACTTCAGTGCCATCGTGGTGCGTGACGGCGATAAGGTCAGTGGTGCCACGCCAAAACGCGCAGTGGGGCTGTTACACCTGCCGATGGCGACGGAGGCGCGCCGCTTAAACCTGACGCTGGCTGCACCGGATAAAATCCGCCCCGATCAAAACCTGACGCTCAGGGTTCATGCCAGCCGTGACGGTGGCCCACTGCCTGAAAAAGTAAATGTGCTGCTGTCAGCGGTGGACAGCGGCGTATTGAGCGTGACGGATTTCAAAACGCCCGATCCGTGGCAGGCTTTCTTTGGCCGCAAGCGCTACAACGTCGATCAGTACGATGTGTTTGGTCAGCTGATCGAAGGCGGTGGCCGGCTGGCGGCGCTGCGGTTTGGTGGAGATGGCGAAGATGAATCGATGACGCGCGGCGGTAAAAAGCCGGTGACGCACGTCAATATCGTCGCACAACAGTTACAGGCGGTGACGCTAGATAAAGAGGGCAACGGATCGATTACGCTGCCGATCCCGGCCTTTAATGGTGAACTCCGGCTGATGACCCAGGCCTGGAGCGATGACAGCTTCGGTGCCGCAGAGCGCAAACTGGTGGTCGCGGCGCCCCTGATCAGCGAGCTGGCTACCCCACGTTTCCTTGCCAGCGGCGATACCGCATCCCTGGCGCTGGATCTCACTAACCTGACCGACCTGCCGCAAACCCTGAAGGTGGAACTGTCCAGCAGTGGCCTGGTGGATCTGGCCGGTGCTGCCAGTCAGAGTGTGACGCTGGCTAAAGGTGCACGCACCACATTGCAGATTCCGGTTACGGCGAAAACCGGTTTTGGTGAAGGCGAGGTTGCCGTGCAGATTTCCGGTCTGAATCTGCCGGGTGAGCAGGTGAAATCTGGCAAACAGCAGTGGAAAATTGGCGTCAGACCACCTTATCCGGCGCAGACGCTGAACTTTGATGCCGTTATCAATCCCGATCAGCCCTGGCAGGTTGCGGCTGCGGCATTCGCAGGGCTGGATGCTCAGACTCTGAGTGGACAGCTGACGCTGAGCAATCGACCGCCGCTGAACATCGCCCGCTATATCAGTGCACTTTACGCCTATCCCTACGGCTGTCTGGAACAGACCAGTAGCGGCCTCTGGCCTTCGCTCTACACCAGCCATGCTGAGCTGACCGCCATGGGCATTAAAACCAGCAGCGATGAGGCGCGTCGGGCCGCAGTCGACACCGGTATTGCCCGTCTGGCCGGGATGCAACGGGCTAACGGCAGCTTCGGGCTGTGGGATAAACAGAGTGAAGAGGAGTTCTGGCTAACGCCTTATGTCACGGACTTTCTGCTGCGCGCCAGTGAGGCAGGCTATGCGCTACCGGATAATGTGGTTGATCGCGCTAACGCACGGCTGTTGCGCTATCTGCAGGACCCATCGCAGATCAGCGGCGGCGGCAGTGAAAACAACGCCGCGCTGCAGTTTAGCGTTCAGGCTTACGCCGGACTGGTGCTGGCGCGTCAGCAGCGCGCACCACTGGGCGCGCTGCGCGCAGTGTACCAGCAGCGAGAGAAGTCCCGCTCCGGCCTGGCGCTGATGCAACTCGGCGTAGCGCTGAAGCTGATGGGTGACGGGCAGCGGTCGCAGCAGGCGATCATGCAGGGTGCCACGCTGACGCGCTCAGATAAAGAGTGGTATGGCGACTATGGCAGCACGGTGCGCGATCAGGGGATGATGATTGCCCTGTTAGCAGAGAATAAGCTTCAGCCTGATCTGCAAAATAGTCTGCTGCTGTCGCTGTCAAAAGAGGTCAACGGCAAGCGCTGGTTCTCGACCCAGGAGAATAACGCGCTCTATTCAGCAGCGCATACTCTGCAGCGTGCGCAGGGCGGAAGCTGGCAGGCGCAGCTGTCGGGCAATGCACAGCCCCTGCAGGGCGAGGCGCCACTGAATAAAGGGGTTGCGGCTGAACGCCTGTTGCAGGGCTTAGCCATCCGTAATCCGGGCAGTGCGCCGCTGTATGGTCGTCTGGATGTGACAGGCTATCCGCTGACCGCCCCGCAGCCGGAGAGCAATGTGCTCGGGATAAAACGTGAATACTTTACCCTGGATGGCAAAGCCGCCGATCTCAGTAATCTGCGCAGCGGCGAGTTGCTGGTGGTGCGTCTGACCGTTTCGTCGAAACGCAGCATCAGCGATGCGCTGGTGGTGGATCTGCTGCCTGCCGGTCTGGAGCTGGAAAACCAGAACCTGGCCGACAGCAGCGCCAGCCTCGGCGACAGTGCGGATGCGCTGAAAGAGAGCATGGGCGATATGCAGCAGGCTGACATTAAGCACATTGAGTTCCGCGACGATCGCTTTGTCGCAGCACTGGCGGTTGATACCTATCGTCCCGCGACGCTGATCTATCTGGCACGGGCAGTCACACCAGGTCGCTATCTGATGCCGCCATCGCAGGTCGAGTCAATGTATGTGCCGGAGTGGCGCGCCACCGGCAGTACGCCGTCGCAGTTGCATATTCAGTAAGTGACGCGACGCGTGGTAAAAATCAGCACTATCAAAAAGCGGTGGTTCGTGCTGCCGCTTTTTTTTCTGGCGCTGTGGCTGTTGACGTGGGGGCTGGATCGGCTATTCCCGTTACCGCTTAAACAGGTGCAGCCTTCGCGAATGATTGTTGCCAGCGACGGCACGCCCCTGTGGCGTTTTGCTGACAGCAAGGGGATCTGGCGCTATCCGGTTACGCCAGAGGACGTTGCTCCGGCCTATCTGCAGGCGCTGCTCACCTATGAAGATCGTTGGTTCTGGTATCACCCCGGCATCAATCCCCTGGCGCTGCTACGCGCCGCCTGGCAGGATCTCCGCCATCAGAGCGTGATTTCCGGGGGCAGCACCCTGACCATGCAGGTTGCACGCCTTATCGACCCGCAACCCCGTACGCTGCGCGGTAAGCTGGTTCAGGCCTGGCGCGCGCTGCAGCTTGAGTGGCATCTTTCTAAACGTGACATTCTGATGATCTACCTTAACCGTGCGCCCTTTGGCGGCACGCTGGAAGGGGTGGGGGCGGCAAGCTGGAGCTGGCTGGGAAAAGCCCCGTTACAGCTGACGCCGGGTGAGGCAGCGCTGCTGGCCGTTTTGCCGCAGGCACCCAGCCGTCTGCGCCCCGATCGCTGGCCTGAACGGGCGGAAGCCGCACGCAATAAAGTGCTGGATCGGCTGGCGCAATACCGTATCTGGACACCTGAACAGGTGGCGGAAATTCGTCAGGAACCGGTGTGGCTGCCACCGCGACAGATGCCGCAGATGGCGCCGCTGCTGGCCCGGCGGCTACTGTCGATCAGCCGCAACGATAAAATTGTCTCTACGCTCGACCCCTCACTGCAGCGCGAACTGGAAAGTCTGGCGCTGAACGTTAAAAACCAGCTTCCGCCGCGCACTTCGCTGGCGATGCTGGTGGTGGATCACACCACCATGGCGGTGCGCGGCTACGTCGGCTCGGCTGACTTTACCGATGACAGCCGTTTTGGTCATGTGGATATGATCGCCAGCGTGCGCTCGCCAGGCTCGGTGTTAAAACCCTTGATTTACGGTATGGCGCTGGACGAGGGGCTGATTCATGCCGAATCACTGCTGCAGGATGTACCACGTCGCTTTGGTGATTACCGGCCAGGCAATTTCGACACTGGGTTTCACGGGCCGGTCAGTGCCAGTGAAGCGCTGGTGCGATCCCTGAATCTGCCCGCCGTGCAGCTGCTGGAAGCGCTGGGACCGAAAAACGTCGCAGCGCGTCTGCGCAATGTCGGTCTCAACTTACGTTTCCCGCCCGGCGCTGAACCTAATCTTTCCCTGATTCTCGGCGGCACCGGGGCGCGGATGGATGAGATCGTGGCGGCCTACAGCGCCTTTGCCCGCCACGGCAACGCCGGTCAGCTGCGCTGGATGCCCGATCAACCCTTGCAGCAGCGGCCGCTGCTTTCGCCTGAGTCGGCGTGGATCATCCGGCGTATCCTGGCCGGCGAAGCCCAGCCTGCGGGTAATGGTAGCGTACCCGACGTGGTGCCACTGGCATGGAAAACCGGCACCAGTTACGGCTATCGCGACGCCTGGTCGGTCGGCATTAATCCCCGTTATCTGATTGGTGTCTGGGTCGGACGACCGGATGCCACCCCGGTTGCCGGGCAGTTTGGTTTTGCCTCTGCCGTGCCGATCATGAATCAGATTAATAGCATGCTGATGAGCCGCCTCGGCAGGCGGGACGTGCCGGGCGATCCGCGACCGGCCTCGGTGACGGTGGCGACCATTTGCTGGCCTGGCGGTCAGCCGCTGCCCGCCGGAGACGAAAATTGCCGCCAGCGACGACAAAGCTGGGTCGCCTCGGACACGTTGCCGCCAACCCTGCTTGCCCCCGGTCAGGAGAGCCACAGCGGATTACACATAGGCTACTGGCAGAATGCGCAGGGAATGCGCGTGGCAGCGGATTGCCCCGGCGCCACCCGTCACGAACGGCGGGTCTGGCCACTGCCGCTGGAAGCCTGGCTGCCGCCTCAGGAGCGGCGGGCGCAACGCCTGCCGCCTGTGGATACCCATTGTCCGCCGTTACAGCAGGGCAGTCGCGCACCGCTGATCGTCACCGGCGTGATTGAGGGGCAAATCGTCAGGCCGCTGCCGGGCAATAGTACGCTGACGATCCCGGTAGCGGTGCAGGGGGGGCAGGGCGCACAGCGCTGGTGGTTCCTGAATGGTGAGCCTTTGATGACGCAAAACGCCGCGGACAGCCTGTCACTGTATCTCAATAATCCGGGCGAGTACCAGTTGGTGGTGATGGATGAAGAGGGGCAACTTGTCTCGGTCACCTTCAGTCGGGGCTGATGATTTTTTGCGCTAAATCATAGTTGTGGCGCGCCTGCTTCGACTCAGATCAAGAATTTTCAACAAATTAGGGATCTCTGATAGGCAATGCCAGACTCAGCCCCTATAATCGGCGCCGTTTCTAACCGGGGCGGACGCCACCGGTTTCTTCAGAACGTCAAGACAGAGGTCATCATGGCAATCGAACGTACTTTTTCTATCATCAAGCCAAACGCCGTCGCTAAAAATGTGATTGGTGCTATCTACAACCGTTTTGAAAGCGCAGGCTTCAAAATCGTTGGCGCAAAAATGCTGCAGCTGAGCAAAGAGCAGGCTGAAGGTTTTTACGCTGAGCACCAGGGCAAGCCATTCTTCGAGGGTCTGGTTGAATTCATGACCTCTGGCCCGGTCGTTGTTTCCGTGCTGGAAGGTGAAAATGCTGTTCAGCGTCACCGTGACCTGATGGGTGCCACTAACCCGGCAAACGCTCTGGCTGGCACACTGCGTGCTGACTACGCTGACAGCTTCACCGAAAACGCCACGCACGGTTCAGATTCAGCTGAATCCGCTGCCCGCGAAATCGCCTACTTCTTTGGCGAAAACGAAATCTGCCCACGTACCCGTTAATCGCCTGGCGATAAACGTTACGTCGGCTTTACAAAAATCTGCCTGAGGGAGGCCACTCCCGCCTGTTATCAGGCTGCAGATGTTGTACAATATTGCGCCTTCATTGACTCCGCTTAATGAAGGCGCAATTTTTTACCTATCACTGAACAACGCCATAACGTGTAACAACGAGGCCAGAGAATATTATGTCCGAACAGATTGTGACGTCCGCGTCCGCATCCCCCATTGTCGTCTCCCCTAAAAACCAGAAAATAAACCTGCTGGATCTCAATCGTCAGCAGATGCGCGAATTCTTCCTGTCACTGGGCGAAAAACCGTTCCGCGCCGATCAGGTCATGAAGTGGATTTACCACTACTGCTGCGATGACTTCGAGCAGATGACCGACATCAACAAAAAGCTGCGTAACCGACTGATGGAATTGACAGAGATCCGTGCGCCAGAAGTGGCGGAAGAGATGCGCTCTACCGATGGCACCATTAAATGGGCCATTCGCGTGGGCGATCAACTGGTGGAAACGGTCTATATCCCGGAAGGCGATCGCGCCACGCTCTGTGTCTCTTCACAGGTGGGTTGTGCGCTGGAGTGTAAATTCTGTTCGACCGCACAGCAGGGCTTTAACCGTAACCTGCGGGTGTCAGAAATTATTGGTCAGGTATGGCGTGCGGCGAAAATTGTCGGCGCAGCGAAAATCACCGGCCAGCGTCCTATCACCAACGTGGTGATGATGGGCATGGGCGAGCCGCTGCTCAACCTTAATAACGTGGTTCCGGCGATGGAGATCATGCTGGATGACTTCGGTTTTGGTCTGTCGAAGCGTCGCGTGACGCTCTCTACCTCGGGTGTGGTGCCTGCGCTGGATAAACTGGGCGATATGATCGACGTCGCGCTGGCGATTTCACTGCATGCGCCGAATGATAAGCTGCGTGATGATATTGTCCCAATCAACAAAAAGTACAATATCGAAACCTTCCTGGCGGCAGTAAAACGCTACATTGGTAAATCTAACGCCAATCAGGGACGCGTGACCATTGAGTACGTATTGCTGGATCATGTTAATGACAGCACAGATGATGCGCATGAGCTTGCCGCATTACTGAAAGAAACACCGTGTAAAATCAACCTGATTCCCTGGAACCCCTTCCCGGGTGCGCCGTATGGTCGTAGCTCAAACAGCCGCATCGATCGTTTTTCCAAGGTCCTGATGGACTATGGTTTTACCACCATTGTGCGTAAAACCCGTGGCGACGACATTGATGCCGCCTGTGGTCAGTTAGCCGGAGAGGTGATTGACCGTACCAAGCGAACAATGCGTAAAAAAATGGCAGGTGAAGCCATATCTGTGAAGGCTCTCTAGAAGGGTGACAGAGTGCGTTTCCTGAAGTGATGACGCATGGCAGGCTGCAGGCTGTCAACGTCAACCGGATGGGAACGATTATGCGTAACGGATTACCTGCAGTTTTACTGGCGCTGTTTGTTGTAAGCGGGTGTGTCAGCGAGCCGCATCAACCCGGCGCTGAAGAGGTGCGTCTGCAATTAGGAATGCACTATCTGGCGGGGGGAGACTATGCTGCGGCTGAGCGGAACTTTCTGCGGGCACAGGCCGCCGCGCCAGAGGATTACCGGGTCTCGCTTGCGCTGGCACGACTGGCGCAGAAGCAGGGTAATCAGACAGCCGCCCAGGCGCAGTTTATACGGGCACAGCAGCAGGCCCCGGATAATGGTTTTGTTGCTAACAATTACGGTGCGTTTCTCTGCGCTTTAAGGCAGTATGACGAAGCGCATCAACAGTTTAGTTGGGCAAGAGAAGCACAGCAGTTTGATGCACGCAATGATGCGCTTGAACTGGCGGGATTTTGTTACCTGCAGGCTGGCAATGTTGCCGCAGCACGCAGGACATTACGCCAGACCATTGAGGCTGACAGGCGCAAAGCGGACTCGCTGCTATCGGAAGCTGAAAAGCAGATGACAGACAACCAACTGGCGAAGGTGCAGATTTTGCTCGACGTTTACCAGCAACAGTTGCCCGAAACGGCACGCAGTCTGGCGTTACACTTACGTTTCGCCGCGCTACAGGGAAATGCCGCTGACGTTTTACGTTATGGCGACCAGTTAGCGCGACGTTTTCCGCAATCGATACAGTACCAGCGTTATTTAGCTAATGAATACTGAAGCCACTCAAGAAAACTCTGCATTACACTCAACAGGCGAACGCCTGCGTCTGGCCCGTGAGCAGATGGGGCTGACGCAGCAGAACGTCGCTGAACGCCTGTGCCTGAAACTTTCTACCGTGCGTGACATTGAGGAAGATAAATCGCCTGCCGATCTGGCCTCCACGTTCCTGCGCGGATACATTCGCTCCTACGCGCGTCTGGTGCACATTCCTGAAGAGGAACTGCTACCGATGATGGCGAAACAGACACCTGTTCGGGCTACAAAGATCGAGCCGATGCAAAGTTTCTCACTGGGCAAGCGCCGCAAGAAACGCGACGGCTGGTTGATGATTTTCACCTGGCTAGTGGTGTTTGTAGTGGTGGGGCTGACCGGTGCCTGGTGGTGGCAGAATCATAAAGCGTCGCAGGATGATCTGGTGCCGATGACCGATCAGAACAGCAGCGGCGGTGATAACGGTCAGTCGATTCCGCTGGGTGAAACCAGCGGTGACAGCGCAGCGCCTGCTGCGCCGGACGAGAGCAATATCCCCACCCGCGACAATAACGCGGCCAGCACGCCAGCAAGTGCGGCTCCGGCCACCAGTGCCAACAATAGCGCGACCGCCGCCAAGCCGGATACCACCAGCAATGCCGTGGTTTCGCCGAGCCAGGCGCCCGTAGAAAACTCAGCGGCTGCACCTGCAGCCACCCAGTCCGGTACCAGCACATCACCTCAGATGCCAGTGGGGGCAGCGGCGGTCAGTGAACCGGCGGCTGACCCTAACGCGGTGGTGATGACCTTCAACGCCGACTGCTGGCTGGAAGTGAGCGATGCGACTGGCAAAAAACTGTTCAGCGGCATTCAGCGCAGTGGTGGTAAACTCAGCCTCGCAGGAACGCCTCCGTATCGTCTGAAAATTGGCGCGCCTTCCGCGGTTCAGGTGCAATATCAGAATCAGCCCGTTGATTTGAGTCGTTTTATCCGTAATAACCAGGTTGCTCGCCTGACGTTGGGTGCGCAATAACAGCGTATCGCGTACCGGGCAATTGTGGAGAAGAAATATGCATAACGAAGCACCCATTATCCGTCGTAAATCCAAACGCATTTACGTCGGCAAGGTGCCGGTCGGCGACGGCGCGCCAATCGCTGTTCAGTCGATGACCAACACCCGCACCACTGACGTGGCGGCGACGGTAAATCAGATCAAAGCCCTTGAGCGAGTCGGTGTCGACATCGTTCGTATCTCGGTGCCTACCATGGATGCCGCAGAAGCATTCAGGCTGATCAAGCAGCAGGTGAATGTTCCGCTGGTTGCCGATATTCATTTTGACTACCGCATCGCCCTGAAGGTCGCCGAATATGGCGTTGACTGCCTGCGCATCAATCCTGGTAATATCGGGAATAATGAGCGTATTCGTATGGTGGTCGACTGCGCGCGCGACAACAATATTCCGATTCGAATTGGCGTGAACGCCGGTTCGCTGGAAAAAGATCTGCAGGAAAAGTATGGCGAGCCGACGCCGCAAGCGTTGCTGGAATCCGCCATGCGCCATGTCGATCATCTTGACCGTCTCAACTTCGATCAATTCAAAGTCAGCGTAAAAGCCTCTGACGTTTTCCTCGCGGTTGAATCTTATCGTCTGCTGGCGAAACAGATTGAACAGCCACTTCATCTCGGCATTACCGAAGCGGGCGGTGCGCGGGCAGGCGCAGTGAAATCGGCGATTGGACTCGGTCTGCTGCTGTCAGAAGGGATCGGCGATACGCTGCGTATCTCACTGGCGGCCGATCCGGTAGAAGAAGTTAAAGTCGGTTTCGATATCCTGAAATCACTGCGCATTCGCTCTCGTGGTATTAACTTCATCGCCTGTCCAACCTGCTCACGTCAGGAATTTGACGTTATCGGCACGGTTAATGCCCTGGAGCAGCGTCTGGAAGATCTGATCACTCCGATGGATGTCTCCATTATCGGCTGTGTGGTCAACGGACCAGGCGAAGCGACCCTCTCTACGCTGGGCGTGACCGGCGGCAGCAAGAAAAGTGGTTTCTACGAGGATGGTGTACGTCAGCGCGATCGTCTCGACAACAATGACATGATCGACCAGCTGGAAGCGCGTATTCGAGCCAAAGCGTCGATGCTGGATGCCAGTCGACGTATTGATGTGCAGCATCTGGAAAAATAATGGCGTGCGCGGCCTGCGTGCGTGACTTTTTTGACTGAACCTGTGCGGTTTCATCCTCATAAGGTATGATGCCGGACAGGTTTTTTGCATTAAGAGATTTTAACGTGGCGAAGAATATTCAGGCGATTCGCGGGATGAACGACTACCTGCCTGCGGATACTGCCCTCTGGCAACGGATTGAAGGCGTTCTCAAGCAGACGCTGGCGAGCTACGGTTATAGCGAAATTCGCTTACCGCTGGTGGAGCAAACCCCACTGTTTAAACGCGCCATCGGTGAAGTCACCGACGTGGTTGAAAAAGAGATGTATACCTTCGAAGACCGCAACGGTGAAAGCCTGACGCTGCGTCCCGAAGGAACGGCGGGCTGCGTGCGTGCCGGTATCGAACACGGTTTACTCTACAACCAGGAACAGCGCCTGTGGTATATGGGGCCGATGTTCCGCTATGAGCGTCCGCAGAAAGGCCGCTATCGTCAGTTCTACCAGATTGGCGTAGAAGTATTTGGTCTGCAGGGACCGGACATCGATGCTGAACTGATCATGCTGAACGCCCGCTGGTGGAAAGCCCTGGGTATCGCCAATCACGTTCGTCTGGAACTCAATTCTATCGGTTCGCTGGAGGCGCGTGCGCATTACCGTGATGCGCTGGTTGCCTTTCTCGAACAGCACAAAGAGGTGCTGGATGAGGATTGCAAACGCCGCATGTACAGCAATCCGATGCGCGTTCTCGACAGTAAGAATCCCGATATTCAGCAGTTGCTGAATGATGCGCCACAGCTTGGCGACTATCTGGATGACGAATCACGCGAACACTTTAGTGGGCTGTGTGCCTTGCTGGATGATGCCGGAATCAGCTACACCGTCAATCAGCGTCTGGTGCGCGGTCTGGATTACTATAATCGCACCGTAATTGAATGGGTCACCGATAGCCTGGGTTCACAGGGCACGGTATGCGGCGGTGGTCGCTATGATGGCCTGGTGGAGCAGCTCGGTGGCCGCGCAACACCTGCCGTTGGTTTTGCCATGGGCATGGAGCGTCTGGTGCTGCTGGTTCAGGCAGTTAATCCTGAATTTGAACCGACGAGCAATGTGGATGTCTATGTTATCGCTTCAGGTCAGGGCGTGCAGTCTGCTGCAATGCAACTGGCTGAGAAATTGCGTGATGAAGCGCCAGAATTGAGGCTGATGACCAACTTTGGCGGCGGTAACTTCAAGAAGCAATTTGCCCGTGCCGACAAGTGGGGCGCGCGTGTTGCCCTGGTGTTAGGCGAAGATGAAGTCAAAGCCGGTCAGGTCGTGATTAAAGATCTGCGCCGTGGCGAGCAGCAAACGCTGGATCAGGCAGAGGCTGCTGCTGTATTGCGCACGCTGTTACAGTAAGCGTGACACAGCACCAACCATAGAAAGGAGAAGGATTGCGTGGAAGTGTATAGCAATGAGAACGAGCAGACCGACGCGCTGCGCAACTTTTTTGCCAACAACGGCAAGGCGTTAGCCATTGGCGTGGTAATCGGCATTGCTGCGCTGGGTGGCTGGCGTTACTGGAGCAGTCATCAGGATGATACGGCGAAGTCAGTATCTGCGCAGTATCAGCAGCTCACCACTGCCATGCAGGCAGGTAAGCCGGAGACGCTGGAAGCGGTAAACCGTTTTGCCAGTGAAAACAGCAACACGTATGGTGCGCTGGCTGCGATGGATCTGGCGAAGCAGTATGTTGACGCCGGTCAGTTTGATAAAGCCGCGACGCTGCTGCAAAACGGACTGAAAGATACCAAAGATGCCAATCTGCAGGCGGTAATCAACCTGCGGCTGGCACGCATTCAACTGCAACAGAATCAAGCCGATGCGGCACTTAAAACCCTTGACGGTGTGAAGGGTGATGGCTGGACAGCCATTGTGGCCGATATTCGTGGCGAAGCGCTGCTGACCAAAGGCGACAAGCAGGGGGCGCGCGATGCCTGGAGTAAAGGGGTTGAGTCTGACGCCTCTCCGGCATTGAAGCAAATGATGCAGATGAAGATGAATAACTTAAGCTAAGCCAGTCAAGAGAGAGCGCATGGAATTACGTAAATACCTGCTGCCGGGACTGATTTCAGTCACTTTGCTCAGCGGTTGTTCGCTGTTTAGCGGCGAAGAAGATGTAGTAAAAATGGCCCCATTACCGAAGGTGGAAAATCAGTTCACGCCACAGAAAGTGTGGAACACCTCGGTAGGTGACGGCGTCGGTGATTTCTACTCAAATCTGCATCCTGCCTGGCAGGATAATAGGGTTTACGCTGCTGACCGCTTTGGTATCGTCAAAGCGCTGGATGCGGCAGACGGTAAAGAAAAGTGGAAAGCCGATCTCTCTGAGAAAACCGGATTCTTCTCTAAAAATCGCTCAGCCTTGTTATCGGGCGGCCTGACCGCTGATGGCGATCGAGTTTATGTTGGCAGCGAACGTGGCCAGGTTTATGCCCTGAACAGCAGTGATGGTAGCCTGGCCTGGCAGACCAAAGTCGCCGGTGAAGCACTGTCTCGCCCGGTGGTCAGCGATGGTCTGGTGCTGATTCATACCAGCAACGGCATGTTGCAGGGACTGGATCAGAGCAGCGGTGCCGTGAAGTGGAGTGTCAACCTGGATATGCCTGCATTGTCACTGCGCGGTGAATCTGCTCCCGCTGTCGCTTTTGGCGGCGCAATTGTCGGTGGTGATAACGGTCGTGTCAGTGCCGTGGTGCTGAACCAGGGACAACTGATCTGGCAGCAGCGCATTTCTCAGGTCAGCGGTGCCACTGAGATTGATCGTCTTAACGATGTCGATACTACCCCGGTTATCGTCAACGGCGTGGTCTACGCGCTGGCGTACAACGGTAATCTGACCGCACTGGATCTGCGTTCCGGCCAGATTTTATGGAAACGCGAAATTGGCGGTGTCAAAGATCTTATTGTTGATGCCGGCCGCATCTATCTGGTCGATCAGGACGATCGTGTGATTGCGCTTAACGCGGACGGCGGCGTTGCTATCTGGCGTCAAAGCGATCTGCTGCATCGCAACCTGACGTCACCGGTGCTTTACAATGGCTATCTGGTCGTCGGCGACAGCGAAGGTTATCTGCATTGGCTGAACACCACTGATGGTCGTTTTGTCGCGCAGCAGAAACTGGATAGCTCAGGCTTCCAGACCGAGCCGGTGGTCGCCAGCGACAAGCTGCTGATTCAGTCGAAAGAGGGTGAGGTTTATGCGATTACCCGTTAACGGGTAAACCTCTGGCAGGTGAAATCCTCCGCTCCGACGGCTCCTGATTTAATCAGGGGCCGTTTCGTTTTTAGTCAGGCATGGTATTCTTTGCGCCTTAAGCCTGAACTTAACGGCCATAGCCGTTATAATCACGCCATTCGGGCGATTCATTATTTATTGAGGCATTTTGTTATGGTACCTGTGGTCGCGCTGGTTGGGCGTCCCAATGTGGGAAAATCTACGCTATTCAACCGTTTAACTCGCACACGTGATGCGCTGGTAGCGGATTTTCCTGGACTGACTCGCGATCGCAAATATGGTCGCGCCGAAGTGGAAGGGCGCGAATTTATTGTTATTGATACCGGTGGTATCGACGGCACCGAAGAAGGTGTTGAAACGCGGATGGCCGAGCAGTCACTGCTGGCGATTGAAGAAGCGGATGTCGTACTGTTTATGGTCGACGCGCGTGCCGGCATGATGGCCGCCGATCAGCAAATCGCTAAGCATCTCCGTTCCCGCCAGAAAGCGACTTTTTTGGTGGCCAACAAAACTGATGGGCTCGATCCTGATCAGGCGGTTGTCGACTTCTATTCATTGGGTCTGGGCGAGATCCATGCCATTGCGGCCTCGCATGGTCGTGGTGTGACCAGCCTGATCGAAACGGCACTGCTGCCATGGATGGACAAGGTTGAGCCGGTCGAACTCACTGAAGAAGAAGAGAACCAGGCTTACTGGGCAGCACTGGAGGCCGGGGAAACTGCAGAGCTGGAAGCCGCAGAGGAAGAAGAAAACTTCGACCCGACTGGCTTGCCGATCAAACTGGCGATTGTAGGCCGTCCTAATGTAGGTAAGTCAACGCTTACTAACCGTATTCTCGGCGAGGACCGCGTAGTGGTCTACGATATGCCGGGCACCACCCGCGACAGTATCTATATTCCGATGGAGCGTGACGGGCGTGAATACGTTCTGATCGACACCGCAGGCGTGCGTAAGCGTGCCAAAATCTCTGACACTGTAGAGAAATTTTCGGTGATCAAGACGTTGCAAGCGATAGAAGATGCCAACGTGGTGATGCTGGTGATTGATGCCCACGCCGGTATTTCCGACCAGGATCTTTCGCTGCTTGGCTTCATTCTTAACAGTGGTCGTTCGCTGGTGATTGTGGTCAACAAATGGGATGGCCTGACGCAGGAAGTGCGTGACGAAGTGAAAGAGACGCTGGACTACCGTCTGGGCTTTATCGATTTTGCCCGCATCCACTTTATCTCTGCACTGCACGGCAGCGGCGTCGGTAATCTGTTTGAATCGATCACCGAAGCTTATGACTGTTCGACGAAGCGCGTAAACACCTCGTTGCTGACCCGCATCATGAATATGGCGGCTGACGATCACCAGCCACCGCTGGTGCGCAGTCGTCGCGTTAAGCTTAAATATGCGCATGCCGGTGGTTATAACCCGCCTATCGTTGTGATCCACGGTAATCAGGTTAAGGAACTGCCCGATTCTTACAAACGCTACCTGATGAACTATTTCCGGAAATCACTCAACGTGATGGGAACGCCAATTCGTATTCAGTTCAAAGAGGGTGATAACCCTTATGAAGGCAAACGCAACCTGTTGACGCCGACTCAGCAGCGTAAACGTAAGCGTCTGCTGGCGCATATGAAAAAGAATAAGCGTTAGGAAAATGGGGGCCATCTGGCCCTCTTTTTTTGCTCTGATTACCTCAGGGCAGGGAGAAAATGATGAGTGTAATTTGCGAAACATGTCAGCAACCGCTGTCGCTCAGCGACGGTGAATTTATCTGTCCTGCCTGTGGTACGCATTATCCTGCGGAACCCTGTTGTCCCGAGTGTCATCAGCCTCTTGAAGTGCTCAAAGCCTGCGGCGCGGAAGACTATTTTTGTCGGAACGGACATGGCCTGATCTCCCGAAAACGGGTGCTTTTCCAGCCGCCAGCACACTGATAGCTTTCGGCTACGCTTAAACTGTCAGGTGAACACTTTTCTCCCTGCCCGATTTTGTAGCAAAAATGCTATTACGTCGTAACAAATGGGTTGTATATGTTCACTCTGTAATGTACCAGGTGGTACAATCCTGCCGCGTCGTGGGAGGAGGCAGCCACATCCGTGCTTTTCCGGCCCACAGATTCTTACGGACGCGGGTCTGTTTATATTCGATTTGAAACCGAGCGATGCCCTATGCGGACCTATTCAAAGTGCCGGAGTCCGGATGGCACCTGTCCGGGCGTTCTGTTTTATTCAGGAGAGTAAGTGTTATGGCTGAAACATCCTCCCGTTCCGGAAAGGGGCTGGGAATAACATCCGTTCTGCTCGGATTGGTACTGCTTGCCACTGGTCTGTTTTTTGCAATTGGCGGCGGTAAACTGGTTGCCCTTGGTGGCAGCGGGTACTTTTTAATTGCGGGTATTGTCACTGTACTTTCCGCAATCCAGTTCTTCCGTCGTAAATCATCAGCAGTGGTTCTGTTCCTGCTGGTCTTTGTCGGCACCCTGATCTGGTCGTTATTCGAAGCAGGGCTGGAGTTCTGGCCGTTGGTATCACGCCTGATGGTGCCTGCCGGGCTGATGCTGCTTGCCTTCCTGATCTGGCCTTCACTGCGTAAGAATGAAGGTAAGCACTCACTGGCGAAACCATCTTATCTGCTCTCTGCGCTGCTGGCGGCAGGCATGGTTGTTACGCTGGTGCAGATGTTCCAGCCACATCCTACCGTTGCAGGCACGGGCGAAGAGCTTCCGCTGATCCCGGTAGATAAAGCGAAACAGCAGAAAGACTGGGATAACTACGGTAATACCCCGCAGGGCAGTCGCTTTGTGGCGCTGGATCAAATCACCCGCGATAACGTCAAAGATCTGCAGGTCGCCTGGACCTTCCGCACTGGTGATACGCCTGCCAGCCCGACGGGTAACGGCGCAGAAGATCAGCAGACGCCATTACAGATTGGCAATACCCTCTATCTTTGTACGCCGCACAACAACGTTATTGCCGTTGAAGCCAACAGCGGTAAGCAGATCTGGAAACGTGAAATCAATGCCAAAGCGGAAGTCTGGCCGCGCTGCCGTGGTCTGGCTTACTTTGACGCTACTAAACCGCTGCAACAGCCGGATAAACCGGGTTCTACCCCGGTGACAGCCGCTGTGCTGCCAGTTGGTGATAGCTGTCAGCGTCGTATTCTGATGAACACCATTGACGCGCGTCTGATTGCGATCAACGCCGATAACGGTGAATTCTGTGAAAACTTCGGCGATCACGGCATCGTTGATCTCAAAGCGGGCATGGGCAAGGCGCCGGATCCGCAATATCAGCTGACCTCAGCGCCAACGCTGGCAGGCACGACCGTTGTCGTGGGTGGTCGCGTCGCGGACAACGTGCAGACGGATATGCCGGGTGGCGTGCTGCGTGGCTTTGACGTTATCACCGGTCAGATGCGCTGGGCGTTTGACCCTGGTAATGTTGACCCGAATGCGATACTGATGCCCGGTAAAGAGTACACCCGCAGTACGCCGAACTCCTGGGCCCCGATGTCTTACGATCCGGCGATGAACACCGTGTTCATTCCAATGGGTAGTTCGTCGGTTGACCTTTGGGGCGCGAACCGTACCGAATTGGATCACAAATATGGCGCATCGGTGCTGGCGCTGGATGCCACCACCGGTAAAGAGAAATGGGTCTATCAGACCGTGCATAACGATCTGTGGGACTTTGACCTGCCGATGCAGCCAAGCCTAATCGACTTCCCGCAAAAAGATGGCAGCACGACGCCAGCGGTGGTGATTGGCGGTAAAACCGGGATGATCTTCGTGCTTGACCGTATGACTGGCAAGCCGCTGACCAAAGTCGAAGAACTGCCGATGCCGCAGGGCCATATCCCGAACGAGCAGTACACCAAAACGCAGCCACACTCGACCGGTATGCCGCAGATTGGCAATCAGACGCTGAAGGAGTCTGACATGTGGGGTGCGACGCCCTTTGATCAGCTTGCCTGCCGTATTGGCTTCAAATCAATGCGCTATGACGGCCTGTTCACCGTGCCGGACACGGACAAGTCTCTGAGCTTCCCGGGGTCGCTGGGTGGTATGAACTGGGGCAGCATGTCGACCGATCCGAACAACCACCTGCTGTTCGTCAATGACATGCGCCTGGGCCTGTGGGTACAGATGATCCCGGCTGATACCAGCAGCATTTCGCGTGGCAGCAACGGCGGCGAAGCGATTAATACCGGTATGGGCGCCGTTCCGCTGAAAGGCACGCCCTATGCTGTGAATAAAAACCGCTTTATGTCACCGCTGGGCATCCCTTGTCAGAAACCGCCATTTGGTACGCTGTCGGCGATTGACATGAAAACGCAAAAAATCGTCTGGCAGGTGCCGGTCGGCACTGTGCAGGATACCGGTCCGTTTGGCATTAAAATGCGCGTGAAAATGCCGGTTGGCATGCCAACCCTGGGCGGTACGCTGGCAACACAGGGTGGCCTGGTGTTCATCGCCGGTACGCAGGATTACTATCTGCGCGCCTTTGATTCCTCAACCGGTAAAGAAGTGTGGAAAGCACGTCTGCCGGTTGGCAGTCAGGGTGGCCCGATGAGTTACGTCTCACCGAAAGATGGTAAGCAATACATCCTGATCTCCGCCGGTGGCGCACGTCAGTCACCGGATCGCGGTGATTACGTGATTGCTTACGCGCTGCCAGACAGCAAGTAACAACGCTTAAGGAAAAGGGCCGACATTGTCGGCCCTTTTTTTGCTTATTTACCGTCGCGCCACAGCGCCTGTAATTCAGGGGGCGCCACCTGTTCCGGAATCAACAACACAAGGGTGCCGACCTCGCGGCGGGTAGCATACTGAATCTGGATGCGAAAATAGCGCTGATCGCCACTGCCCACCTGCGCGGCTTTCTCTTCCGGTTCGCCCAGCGGCATCGCCTGTTCCAGCGCATGGCAGACGCGTTGTCTTTCAGGCGGCGCCAGGTCGCCCAGCATAAAGCGACGTTCGGCGCGCAGCCCCGGAATAAAGGCCATGCCGCCTTCACGCGCGACGATGATGGTGGCATCATCGGTGAGTTCAGGCAGTTCACTCATAGCACGCCAACCTCCTTCCACGCCTGTTCAATGGCACTGCTGACCGACTGATTAAACCGCGTTTTACCATGCTTAATGGTGAAGCTGGCAAAGGTCTTAAAATCCGCATCCTGAGGCAGTTCGTCGTCACACAGTGTGTCATACCAGGCATATCCCGCCTGTTCCCATGCATAACCGCCCAGTGCGGTTGCCGCCAGATAAAAAGCCCGGTTTGGAATACCGGAGTTAATATGGACTCCGCCATTATCTTCGCGGGTTTTCACATAGTGATCCATGTGAGCGGGTTGTGGGTCTTTGCCCAGCATCGGATCATCGTAGGCGGTGCCCGGTTCAGACATCGATCGCAGTCCACGCCCGTGGATGCCGCTTGCCAGCAGGCCTTCACCGATGATCCAGTCTGCCTCATCGGCGCGCTGTTTTTTACTGAACTGTTTCACCAGCGAGCCAAAGACATCCGACAGTGACTCATTCAGCGCGCCAGCCTGCTCGAAGTAGATCAACCCGGCTTCGTTTTCTGTGACGCCATGTGTCAGTTCGTGCGCCACAACGTCAATCGCAATGGTGAAGCGATTAAAGATTTCGCCGTCACCATCACCAAAGACCATCTGCTGACCGTTCCAGAAGGCGTTCTGGTATTTCTCACCGTAGTGTACGGTACCCAGCAATTTCAGCCCCTGATTATCCAGCGAATTACGCTGATAAGCCTGCCAGAAAAAATCATAGGTCACGCCAAGGTAGTCCCAGGCTTCGTCAGCTGCGACGTCGCTATTGCTGGGCTGGCCCTCCTGACGAATCAGCTTACCCGGCAGGTTTTGCTGGCTTTGCGCATCATAAATTTCACGATCTACATGGCCACCCGCCGCCGTTTTAACGCCGGTCGTCTTTTGCCAGTGTTCCGCCATCAGGTGCTGAACGTGTGTCAGGGTGCGACGCGCCTGCTCCTGCTGGTGGCCGGAACTGTGCGCAATGATTTTGCGAAGAATATAGGGGGGAATAACGCAGTAAGCCATCTTAAACTCCTTGACAACAGGGATGTGTCAAAAAGTATAGACCCGTCAGTCTGGATAGACCTGGTTATTGAGGCCAGCGGTAAATGGAAAAGTGTGAGCCGACGGGCAGAGTCAGGAGGCAGTTTTGCGGCGGCGCTTTTTCTCAGGCAACAACTGCGTCACCTGGCTTTCAACCCAGCCGTCATCAAGACGGGTGCGCAGCAGGTCGCCGCTCTGGAGCTGCCCGGTTTTTTTCACCACCTGTCCGGCGGTGTCGGTGGTAACGCTAAAACCCCGCGCCAGCGTTGCCAGCGGGCTGACGCCTTCCAGCTGCGCAACCAGCCGACCAAAGTGCTGTTTACTGGTGCTCAGCTGTTTTGCCATGCTCTGCTGCAGGCGGTAGTGCCAGCTTTGCAACTGCTTTTGTGCCTCGAACAAGCGCTGTTGCGGCTGCTGGGCATTGAGCCGATGCGACAGGCGATCCTGCTGACGTGTGGCCTGACGCAGGCGGGCTTCCATCGCTTCACCCAGACGCTGCTGCAGGCGAAACAGGGCTGTCTGCTGGCGGGCCAGACGCAGCTGTGGATGCTGCTGTTGCAGGCGATGCTCAAGGCGGGTGAAGAGCCGCTGCTGGCGCGCCAGATAGTAATCCATCGCCATCTCCAGCCGCTGTTGCTGTGACTGCAACTGGCGCAGCAGCTCCACCTGGTTACGGCTGACAATTTCAGCCGCGGCGGAAGGGGTGGGCGCGCGTAAATCGGCGACGAAGTCAGCAATGGTGATGTCGGTTTCATGACCCACCGCGCTGACAATGGGAATGCGACTGGCAAAAATGGCGCGCGCCACGCGTTCGTCGTTAAAGCTCCATAAATCTTCCAGCGAACCGCCGCCGCGTCCGACGATTAATACGTCGCACTCGTTGCGCAGGTTGGCGATTTCAATCGCCCGCACGATAGCCGCTGGCGCATCGACGCCCTGGACTACGGTCGGGTAAATGATCACGGGCAGGGAGGGATCACGGCGATGCAGCACGCGTAACACATCGTGCAGCGCCGCGCCGGTGGAAGAGGTGATCACCCCGACCTGACGCGCCGGCGCCGGCAGCGGTTGCTTATGCTGCGGCTCAAACAAGCCTTCGGTTGCCAGCTTTGCTTTCAGCAGTTCAAACTGCTGCTGCAGCAAGCCCTCACCCGCCGGATGCATGCTTTCTGCAATCAGCTGATAGTCACCGCGTGGCTCATAGAGGGTGATGTTGGCGCGCACCAGCACTTGCTGACCATGCTGCGGGCGAAAGGTGACGCGTCGATTGCTGTTGCGGAACATGGCGCAGCGAACCTGAGCGCCATCATCTTTCAGCGTGAAGTACCAGTGACCGGAAGCTGGTTGCGTGAAGTTGGAGATCTCGGCGCTGATCCAGACCAGGCCCATCTCTTTCTCCAGCAACTGACGCACTGTCGTATTGAGACGGCTGACGGTAAAAATATTGGCGATAGGAGGCAGCGACATGTGACGAAGATCAAATTCCAAATCAGCAGGTTAATTCATCGATACTACAGGGCTGTCGGTGCGGATCAAGAGTTTTTCGTAAATAATGCTGGAGGCAATCAATTACGGCCTGTATAATGCCGCGGCAATATTTTATCTAATCTCAATCACCCGAGGTGGAGTATTGCCATGTTAAGAATCGCTAAAGAAGCACTCACTTTTGACGACGTTCTGCTCGTTCCTGCTCACTCCACCGTCCTGCCGAACACGGCCGATCTCAGCACTCAGCTGACCAAAAATATTCGTTTAAACATTCCTATGCTCTCCGCTGCAATGGACACCGTGACCGAAGCGGGTCTGGCGATTGCGCTGGCACAGGAAGGCGGCCTTGGCTTCATCCATAAAAACATGTCAATTGAACGCCAGGCGGACGAAGTGCGCAAGGTGAAGAAACATGAGAGCGGCGTGGTCACTGAACCGCAGACCGTGCTGCCAACCACGCCACTGGCTGACGTTAAAGCGTTGACCGAGCGCAACGGCTTTGCGGGTTACCCGGTTGTTAACCGTGACAACGAACTGGTGGGAATCATTACCGGTCGTGACGTGCGCTTTGTGACCGACCTTTCTCAGCCGGTCTCGGCGGTAATGACCCCGAAAGATCGCCTGGTGACGGTGAAAGAGGGTGAAGCGCGCGATGTGGTGCTGCACAAGATGCATGAAAAGCGTGTTGAGAAAGCGTTAGTGGTGGATGACAGCTTTCATCTGCTGGGCATGATCACTGTTAAAGACTTCCAGAAAGCCGAACGTAAACCAAACGCCTGTAAAGATGCGCAGGGTCGTCTGCGTGTCGGTGCGGCTGTGGGTGCCGGTGCGGGTAACGAAGAGCGTATTGATGCGCTGGTTGCAGCAGGCGTTGACGTGTTGCTAATCGATTCTTCTCATGGTCATTCTGAAGGTGTGTTGTCACGTATCCGCGAAACCCGTGCTAAATACCCCGATCTGGAGATTGTCGGCGGTAACGTCGCCACCGGTGCAGGCGCACTGGCGCTGGTTGCTGCTGGTGTCAGCGCCGTTAAAGTGGGTATCGGCCCGGGTTCTATCTGTACCACCCGTATCGTCACCGGCGTGGGCGTTCCGCAGATCACTGCCGTGTCTGACGCAGTGACCGCGCTGGAAGGCACCGGTATTCCGGTCATTGCCGATGGCGGGATCCGTTTCTCGGGAGACATTGCCAAAGCAATCGCCGCTGGTGCGTCTTGTGTGATGGTCGGTTCGATGCTGGCGGGGACCGAAGAGTCACCGGGCGAGATCGAACTCTATCAGGGCCGTTCATTTAAATCCTATCGCGGTATGGGTTCACTGGGCGCGATGTCCAAAGGCTCATCTGACCGTTATTTCCAGACCGATAATGCCGCGGACAAACTGGTACCGGAAGGGATCGAAGGTCGTGTGGCCTACAAAGGCCGTCTGAAAGAGATCGTGCATCAGCAGATGGGCGGACTGCGCTCGTGTATGGGCCTGACCGGTTGCCCGACCATTGACGACCTGCGCACCAAAGCGGAATTTGTCCGCATCAGCGGCGCAGGCATCAATGAGAGCCATGTGCATGATGTGACCATCACCAAAGAGTCACCGAACTACCGCATGGGTTCATAATTCCGATTTCCCGCCCGGCTTCAGCCGGGCGCTTTTATTGATCTAGTCACCGTTCTGGAAACCCCTCAATGACGACGGAAAATATCCATAAGCATCGCATTCTTATTCTCGATTTCGGTTCGCAATATACTCAGCTGGTCGCACGCCGCGTGCGTGAGCTGGGCGTTTACTGTGAACTCTGGGCATGGGATGTTACCGAAGAGCAGATTCGCCAGTTCAACCCAAGCGGTATCATTCTTTCTGGTGGCCCGGAAAGCACCACCGAATTGAACAGCCCACGTGCGCCTGAATATGTCTTCAGCGCGGGTGTTCCGGTGCTGGGTGTCTGCTACGGTATGCAGACCATGGCCATGCAGTTGGGCGGTACCGTTGCTGGCTCAACCGAGCGCGAGTTTGGTTATGCGCAGGTTGAAGTGACGACTCCAAGCGCGCTGGTTCGCGATATTGAAGATGCGATCAGCGCAGCCGGTAAACCGTTGCTGGATGTCTGGATGAGTCACGGCGACAAAGTCACAGCGATCCCGGCTGACTTCGTCACTGTTGCCAGCACAGAGACCTGTCCGTTCGCCATCATGGCCAACGAAGAAAAGCGTTTCTACGGTGTGCAGTTCCACCCGGAAGTGACTCATACCCGCCAGGGCCTGCGGATGCTTGAGCGCTTTGTTATCGACATTTGTGAATGTGAAGCCCTGTGGACACCAGCCAAAATCATTGAAGATGCGGTTGAACGTCTGCGTGCGCAGGTCGGTAATGACAAAGTGATCCTCGGCCTGTCAGGCGGTGTTGACTCCTCCGTAACAGCGATGCTGCTGCACCGCGCTATTGGCGATCGCCTGACCTGTGTGTTTGTGGATAACGGCCTGCTGCGCCTGAACGAAGCCCAACAGGTGATGGATATGTTTGGCGACCACTTCGGCCTCAACATTATTCATGTTGAAGGCGAAGCGCGTTTCCTTGAAGCCCTGGCCGGTGAGAATGAGCCGGAAGCGAAACGTAAAATTATCGGTCGCGTCTTTGTGGAAGTGTTTGATGAAGAAGCGCTGAAACTGCAGGACGTTAAGTGGCTGGCGCAGGGCACCATCTATCCGGATGTGATTGAGTCTGCAGCCTCCGCAACCGGTAAGGCGCACGTCATCAAATCGCATCACAACGTCGGCGGCCTGCCGAAAGAGATGAAGATGGGTCTCGTTGAGCCGCTGCGTGAGCTGTTCAAAGATGAAGTGCGTAAGATTGGTCTGGAGCTGGGCCTGCCTTACGATATGCTCTACCGCCATCCGTTCCCGGGTCCAGGTCTGGGGGTACGCGTGCTGGGTGAAGTGAAGAAAGAGTATTGCGACCTGTTGCGCCGTGCCGATGCTATCTTCATCGAAGAGCTGCATAAAGCGGATCTCTACAACAAAGTCAGCCAGGCATTCACTGTCTTCCTGCCGGTTCGTTCGGTCGGTGTGATGGGGGATGGCCGTAAATATGACTGGGTTGTCTCGCTGCGTGCGGTTGAAACCATCGACTTTATGACCGCACACTGGGCGCATCTGCCGTATGAGTTCCTTGGCCGCGTCTCTAACCGCATCATCAATGAGGTCGACGGTATCTCCCGCGTCGTTTATGACATCAGCGGTAAGCC
Organism: Pantoea sp. AS142; assembly: GCF_037152305.1. Classification (NCBI taxonomy): domain Bacteria; kingdom Pseudomonadati; phylum Pseudomonadota; class Gammaproteobacteria; order Enterobacterales; family Erwiniaceae; genus Pantoea; species Pantoea sp. AS142. The sequence goes on from NZ_JBBCMO010000002.1 coordinate 82,367, forward strand.
ACCGGCAACGATTGAGTGGGAATAACCCAGCCACAGTCAATTAATCCCTGACGCTAAAGCCCGCTTTCCTGGCGGGCTTTTTAATGTTTAAGCCTCATCTGACCCCGTGGTTTAACCTTTCAGCGCATCCACAACCACTACTGACGGTTTTCTGTTCATTTTACTGAGAATTACGCTATTCTCCATGGAGTAGAAGCCCGCACTTAATGTCAGTCGTGTCCCGCTTTTATCCGTTGCTTTCACCTATCATCCGTATCCCAAAGCCGCCGCGTACTGAAACCGCCTGTTGATAAGGCGTTTCGTGATTCTTATGTCACCAGGAATGTTGTCATGCTCTCACTCAAAGTGTTCAGCCTGTTTTTTGTTGCCGTACTGTTGCTGTCGCTCGGGGCCAGCATCGCCCAGGCGACGCGTCACAGCGAAACCGCTGAGCGGGGTGGCTGGATGACCGCCCGGCGCGATTCGGCCGGAATAGCGCCCGATCCGCGCGCTTTATCTGACCTGGCTATCGTGCAGGTCTATGCCGCGCCGACCTATGGCTGGAAAGGAGCAGTAGCGGTGCATCCGTGGATCATCTTCAAGCGCGCCGGTGAAACGCGATTCACTCGCTATGAAGTGATTAGCTGGGGCAGTGGCGATAAAGTCCGGCGCAACACGAACCTGCCTGATGGCTACTGGTATGGTGCTAAACCCAGACTGCTGGTGGAACATCGCGGTCCAGAAGCGGAAGCGATGATCCCGCAGATTGAAGCCGCCATTAAATCCTATCCCTGGCCGACAACGTATCGTGCCTGGCCCGGACCGAACAGCAACACTTTTATGGCGCATATTGGCCGCGAAGTCCCGGCCTTAAGGCTGGATCTGCCAGCCAATGCGCTGGGTAAAGATTACCGGCCACTGTGGCGTCCGGTCGGGCTGCCACCATCCGGGCGCGGTCTGCAGGTATCGATTCTGGGCGTGGCAGGTGTGACATTGGGTGCGGAAGAGGGGTTTGAAGTGAACCTGCTGGGTCTGAACATGGGACTCGATTTTACGCCGTTCCGACTGCGTCTGCCGTTTATTGGCGGGCTGGGCAATGACAACCTTCAGCAGGACAAGCTCTGACAGTCTGGCCCCGCTAGCGGGGCCATTTCGCCTTAACACACGCCAAAGTCACCCTCTTCGTGATAGAGATTGACGTTCTCCGCCTTCACTTCAATCTCTTTCTTTGCTGCATCATCAACGCGTGCGCACCACAAGGTGTCGCCTTCAACGCGCAATACCTGCATCTTAGGACCACCGGTTTTCGACTGAACAAAATCCTCTGCTTTAAACATATTTCCTCCGTTGTTTATCGTTGCTGCTGCCAGATTATCGCTGGCGCTGATCGTTTTTACGTAACGCTTTCCAGTTTATACCCTGACTGTTTTACTGCGAGAAAAAGTCTCCGCATGCTGATCCGCATTAAGAAATAACCCTCAGGTTGTCAGTTGACAACGCATAAATTCGCCGTCAGGATAGGGACAGATATGGCAAGGAAGCGGTATCCCAATAAAGAGATCGAGACGGCGTTACGCTACGCCGAATCCCATGGCTGGCTGGTTGTTACAGGAGGCCATCACGCCTGGGGAAAAATGTACTGCCCGAAAAATCTGATGATGTGCCGATGTGGGGAATTTTGTCTCACTTGTATCTGGCGCACACCGAAAAACACCTATCAGCATGCCCGTGCGCGGCGGCGCGTGGTTGATAACTGTTACGATATGAAGTCCTGATACAGCACAAGGAGAGGCATATGGAATATTGTTTTACATTACGGTTCAGCTTGCCGGAAGGTCATGCTCCGGAGGATGAAATGCTGGAAACGCTGGCGGCAGCAGGTTGCGACGATGCGTTGATTGGCCTGGGCATGCCGGGGCGCATTGCGCTGGAGTTCACCCGCGAGTCTGACACCGCTACAGATGTATTGATGCAGGCGGAACAGGATGTACTGCGTGCAATACCGGGAGCTACGCTGGTGGAAGCCGCACCCGATTTTGTGGGATTGACGGATGTGGCGGAGATCATGGGTATGACGCGGCAGAATATGCGCAAGCTGATGCTCAGCCACCGTCCGCCATTTCCACCGCCGGTGCATGACGGTAAAACGGCCATCTGGCACCTGTCGGATGTGCTCGAGTGGCTAAGCCAGCGCAGCAACTATACGCTGCCTGCGGCGACCCGTGAGCTGGCACAGGTGACGCGCCAGCGTAATTTTAACGGGTCGCTGCAACGTTACGGCCTGCAAGCCTGACGATCAGTGCGGCAGCAGAAAGATCGTCGCCAGCCCCAGGAAGATAAAGAAACCGCCGGTATCGGTAAGGGCGGTGATCAATACGCTGGAGCCGACGGCGGGATCGCGCTTCATTTTAGTCATTACCAGCGGCACCAGTACGCCCATCAATGCGGCCAGCAGCAGATTGAGCGCCATTGCGAGCATCATCACGCCGCCCAGCGCCATATTGTCATACATCAGCCAGGTGATGCCGCCCATGATGCCGCCCCAAAAGAGGCCGTTAATCAGCGCCACGCCCAGTTCCCGGACAATCAGAAACGAGAAGTTACCCGGTTCAACCTGATGTAAGGCCAGCGCCCGCACAATCATGGTGATGGTCTGGTTACCGGTGTTGCCGCCGATACCCGCAACAATTGGCATCAGGGTGGCCAGGGCAACGATTTGCGAAATCGTCCCTTCAAACAGCCCGATGACCCGGGAGGCGACAAAGGCGGTGCAAAGATTAATGGCTAGCCAGGCCCAGCGTTTTCGCACCGATTTACGCACCGGCGCGAAAACATCCTCTTCCTGACTGATACCGCCCATTTTACGAATGTTGCTTTCGTTTTCGGCATTCACCAGGTCGATGATGTCTTCAATGGTCACGCGGCCAATCAGTTTGCCCTTAGCGTCGGTGACGGCGGCAGAAATCAGGTTGTAGCGCTCAAAGGCGCTGGCGGCGTCTTCGGCCTTATCGTTGAGCTGGAAGGTGGTAGGACGTGCATTCATGACGTCGCTCACCAGCGTTTTGGGTTTGTTAAGCAGGATATCTGTCAGCAGCAACTCGCCCAGTAGCTGATTATCTTTGTTGGTGATAAAGAGTTTATCGGTACCGCCCGGCATGCTTTTGCGCTTGCGCAGAAAACGCTGCACCGTCGCCAGCGTGACATCTTCGCGCACCGTCAGGATATTGAAATCCATCACCCGGCCTACGCGGTCACGGTCGAGCTGCACCATATCGAGCATACGGGCGCGCAGAGCCGGCTCCACGGTCGCCAGCAGGCGTCCGGTCAGGTCACGTGGCAGATAACGTGCCAGCCAGACCTGATCGTCGATGTCCAGCGGCTGAATAGCGCGCAGGATATCGCGGTCGCTCATCTCTTCGGTGAGACTTGCCCAGACCGTTTCGGACGCTTCAACCAGCACATGGCCACGCCGCTCGTTTGGCACCAGTCGCCACAGCGCCTGACGTTCCTCTTCGGGCAGGGCTTCAAGAATATCGGCGAGGTCAGCGGCATGAAGCTGCAAAATGTCCTGTTCCAGCGCGTCACGCTGGGTCGCATTTTCACGTTGCTGTTCAGGATTGAGATCGCCAGCTTTCTCCAGCAGGGAATCAACCAGATCGTGCTCGTTGAGCAGCAGCGTCAGAATGCGATGACGTATTTCACTTAAACGTTGAGAATGAGAAACAGACACATTGAATCCCTTAGTCTGAAAGCACCAGCACGAAGTGTAGCGTTTCGCCTGAAAAAGCGATGCAAAAAAGAGTCCAGTTATCTGGATAACAGTTACGTTTCAGGTGCGTTTCAGGCGAAAAGTCAGTATTCGTTAGCGCGTATCACCTGATGTGGCCGCAACCGGTTCAGGAATAGCTTTCTTTTGCTGATGATGCTCGAAGGCAGCAGGCAGGATAAAAATCAAGCGACTAAAAAGAATGATAAAACTAATCAGCAGCACAATGCGGGTCATGGTGCCGGTTTTTTGACGTCTTCGGGGAGAAATAGCGCTGTTCACGCGGGGTGGTTCCTGTAATGACCCGTTAAGGGCGACTGCAATATTTAGTCACAGTCGCCTGATGAAATCAATCGTTGCTGAAAAAAACAGCAGATGAAGATCAGTAACTCGCTTTTTGCGCCAGCAGCGTAGCAAAGCGGCAGGTGATGCGGTTGCCATTTTCATCTGTACGATGCAGCTGACCGGGGTGCTCGTTGTACTTCACGATGTGCCAGTTGCGGTAGTAGTGGCTCAACTCGCCTGACTTAAAAGCAAACGAAAAGTCAGCCGGGCAGGGCATATCCTCCGTGTTCATCGCTGCCACAATCAGGTTAAAACCCTCCCTGACCGTGCAAGCCTGCATGTCGGCAATCAGCTGCGGAATGGTCTGAGGCCGCAGGAACATCATCACCACCGTCGACAGCACAAAATCGAAGCCGCCATTAAAGCGCGTATTATTCAGGTCGCGCTGCTCGGTGTGAATACCGCTGAGATTTTCCTGCGCAATAATCGCCTGCAGGCGCGCCAGACTTTGCGGATTGTGATCCCATGCCGTGACGTCAAAACCCTGCTGGTTCAGAAACAGCGTATTGCGTCCCACGCCACAGCCAAGGTCAAGCGCCTTGCCGACGGTGAGCTGGGGCAGAGCCGCAACCACTTCGGAGTGGGGCGGCGTCAAACCATAGGATTCAGCAAAATAGTGTTCGCCTGAAAGCGGTGCAGTTGGTTGTGTCATATTCGTCAATTCAGTTAAAAGGGCGCAGGGGCGCCCAGGTTGTCAGATTTCTTCTTCGAGGATCAATTTCCATCCTGTGACGTCGTTCCAGTAAACCTGCTCACGTTCAAGATCAAGCTGAACCAGGTTGTTCTGAGTGAAGTAGCCCGCCGGGAAAATCAGCGTCCAGTGGCCATCATCGCATTTCAGAGTTAACGCATCCGGACGCGTGGTGGCCTGGCGCTGATTATTCAGCAGGGTACCCAGACGAAGCAGGAAAATCAGCGGCACAAACTGCTTTTTCTTGAACAGCGTGACGCGAGGCAACTCATCGAGCTTCACCGCTTTACGATGGAATCTGACCAGGGCTGCCAGCAGCATCTGCTGATCCTGATTGAATCCCGGCAGGTTGGTGTTTTGCAGGATATAGGCTGAATGGCGTTGCAGCGCACTGTGATTGATGGTCAGGCCCACTTCGTGCAGCATCGCCGCCCATTTCAACAGTGCGGCCAGCTGCGGATTCGCCAGTTTCGGATTCTGTTCGCTCCATTGCAGATAAAGCTGCTCGGTGGTTTCAAGTACACGTCGCGCCTGATCGCTGTCGATGGCGTAATGATTAGCCAGGCTTTGTGCCGTACGGCTGCGAATATCCTGATGGCGGAAACGGCCCTCCATCTCATAGAGCACACCTTCACGCAGCGCACCATCAGAGAGGCGCAGTTCGCGAATCGCCAGCGCATCAAATACGCCACACAGAATTGCCAGCCCGGGTACAAAAACGCCTTTACGCTCTTCTGACAGGCCCGGCAGGCTCAGTGCCGCAAAGGATTTGTGTTTCATCACCTCGTCATAGAGCTTGTCGAGGCGATCTGGCGTAATCAGCTTCTCTTTCTCATCCATCGCCTGCAGCACTTCGCAGGCTGCTTTGATCGTTCCGGAAGCACCCAGCGCATATTGCCAGCCATGCAGACGATATTGCCACGCCAGTGTTTCCAGCTTCTGCGCGGCCGCTAAACGGGCGCGACGGAAATTTTCACGGCTGATTTCACCTTTTGGGAAATAGAGCTGGGCAAAACTGACGCACCCCATACGGCGACTTTCAACCAGTTGCGGTTCAAAATCCTCGCCAATCACCAGTTCGGTTGAGCCGCCGCCGATATCAATCACCAGCTTGCGGCCTTTCTCCGGCTGGGTGTGTTCAACCCCCATAAAAATCAGGCGAGCCTCTTCATGCCCCGAAATCACCTCTATCGGATAGGGGATCACCTCAGCAGCACGTTGCAGGAAGGTTTCGGCATTGACCGCCTCGCGCAGCGTATGGGTACCGACAATCGTCACGTTGCTGGGACTGAATCCCTGCAAGCGCTCGGCGAACAGGGCCAGGCAAGCTAACCCACGTTCCATCGCTTCTTCGCTGAGGTTGTGCTGGGAATCCAGTCCGTCAGCCAGATGGACGCGCTGCTTAAGGCGGCCTAACACCTGCATTGCACCATCGACAACCCGCGCAATCACCATATGGAAACTGTTCGAGCCCAGGTCAATCGCCGCAAACTCCTGGGGTTTAGGCGTACTTTTATGAGAAATTGGCATAGGATTTATTCAGGTTGTTCCAGTTTCTTGATGTAATCATAGATGGCCAGCTGTGAGCGCACTTTACGACGATTGCCACGCTGGACGTAATGGTTACTCAGCTCTTTATCGACGATGCGCGCTTTCACCGTATCGCTCAACTGAATAGCAATAATGTCGACGATGCGCTGCCGGATGTGGGGATCGAGAATCGCCACGGCCACTTCGATGCGGTAATCAATGTTACGTGTCATCCAGTCAGCGGAGGAGAGGAACACCTTCTTATCGCCGCCATTCTCAAAAATATAGACGCGGTCGTGTTCCAGATAACGGTCAACAATACTGATGACGCGAATATTTTCACTGATCCCGGGCAAATCGGGGATTAATGAGCACATTCCACGCACCAGAAGATTGACCTTCACCCCTACGCTGGAGGCTGTATAAAGCCGATCAACCAGACCTTTGTCCACCAGATTGTTTATTTTCAGAGTAATGCCGCAGGGCTTATTTTGCTGGGCATTGGCAATTTCAGTGTCGATCAGTTCATACAACATCCGGCGCGAATTCTGTGGCGACACCATCAGATGATCAAACGTCACGGGCCGATAGGGATTCTCAATGAAGTTGAACACCCGACGCACTTCATTAGTGATGCGCGCATCCGCGGTCAGTAACGAGTAATCCGTATAGAGTCGCGCAGTTTTCTCGTTAAAGTTGCCGGTGCCGATATGTGCGTAGCGCACAATCTCTTCGCCTTCGCGGCGTGAGATCAGGAACAGTTTGGCGTGGATCTTCAGTCCCGGTGCGGAGAAAATCACATGGACACCCGCTTCGGTCAGGCGTTTCGCCCAGTAGATGTTGGCTTCTTCATCAAAGCGCGCCTGCAGCTCCACCACCACCGTGACCTTTTTACCGTTATAGGCGGCATGGATCATCGCATCCATGATGCGGGAATGTTTGGCGACGCGGTAGATATTGATTTTTATCGCCAGCACGCTGGGGTCAAAAGACGCCTGACGCAGCAGTTCCAATACATGCTCAAAGGTGTGGTACGGATAATAGAGCAGCACGTCGCGATCGCGAATCGCATCAAAGCCGTTACGAAAGCCATCAAAACCGATATGGCGAATCTGAGACAGCGGGCGGTTGACCAGGTTATTTTTGCCGACACTCGGGAAGCCGATAAAGTCTTTAAAGTTGTGATAGCGGCCGCCCGGCAATATGGAGTCCAGGTTAGAAATTGAAAGCTTATGGCACAGCAGCTCCACCATCGAATCGGGCATATCGCGCTGATAGACGAAACGCACCGGTTCAGCCGTCAGTCGCTGCTTCAGGCTGGAGGACATCAGCTCCAGCAGGCTCGATTCCATCTCCGTTACCAGATCGTACTCGGCGTCACGCGTCATTTTCATTGAATAGGCGTTGAGCGCATCGTAATCGTAGAAGCCTTTGAAAATATCATCCAGGCAATAACGTAAAATGTTATCCAGCAGGATCATTGGTTTACGGCGACGCGGAGGCTCTGCCGGTAAATTAATGAAACGCGGCACTTTGTCGGAGGGGATCTCCAGCAGCGCATAACGAATATCGTCACCGCGGATAATTTCTACCGCCAGGTAGGTGTAGTCATCTTTAAGAAATTCGGTCAGGTCAGTTTCATGGGTGATGAGAATCGGAGAGATATGCTGACGCAGCTCATGTTTAAAGTAGTGGCGCAGCCACGCCTGCTGATTGGATGAGAGCTGGCGTTCGTTGATCAGAAAGATCTGGTTACGTGCCATTTCCAGCAGCAGATCGTTATAGAGTGCATCAAACTCCTGATCGGACTTCATCACCCGTTGTTGAATTTTCTTAAACAGATGGCGTGGCGTACTGGCGGAACCCTGCTCTTCACCAATCAGAATGCGGCGTTTGAGGTCGGCGAAGCGGACTTTATAGAATTCGTCGAGATTGTTGGAGTAGATACCCAGAAAGCGCATCCGCTCAATCAGTGGATTGCTTTTATCTGCCGCTTCCTGCAAAACCCGTTCATTAAAGGATAACCAGCTTAATTCTTTTTCTATATAAAGCTTTACCTGACCCATTCTCACTCCATTTAGCGGTTGCAGGACTGAAGATCCAGTATCCACGAACATTATGGCGAGAGTATGGCAGCGTTGTCCAACGCCAGGAGTTGTCTTATTAATCGGCTACGGGCAACATAGCGGCTTATTTTGGCCTGCTACCGGAACCGCATGAGCGCAAACCACATTCCTGTCCAATTCAGCGATCGTAAACGTCGCGCCGTTGACCGTCTGACGCGGCGGCTGGTGACCTGCTGTGGCGTGGCGATCCTGCTGTTGATGCTGCTGCTGTTCTGCTGGCTGATTGGCGTGGTATTACCGCTGTTTAATGCGCCGGGCCTGCAAATCGCGGCCAGCCAGCAACTCTGGGATCGTGCGCCAGCATTAGCGATTGGCAATCAGGGTCATGTCGGCTGGCGTATTAGCGAACGCGGTGCGGCCCGTTTTATTCCGCTGGATGGTCAGCCTGCGGAACCGGCGCTGGCGCTGACCCCAGCACCCGACGAGATAGTGAGGAGCGCCGATGGCCAGACGCTGCTGCTGACTATGCAGGGCGCGATGACACTGATGCAGCCCACGGCCGATCAGCAGTGGCGTTTTCCGCTGGGCGATAAACCCTTTCATCTCCCCGATGGCGCGGTGACAAAGATGGCGCTGGCGACGCGCCATGTGGGTCAGTGGCGCATTGCCGCACTCACTGAGGCCGGACTCCGGGTGCTGACGCTCGACACCGATCGACATGCCTCGATCATCTCGCTACCGCAACGCCAGCTGGATCTGCTGGCGCTCTCTCCGGCCGGCGATCTGCTCTACACCACCGAAGGTAATCTGCTGCGGGTCTGGCAACTCGACGATGACCGTGCACTATTGCGTGAAACGCATACCTTGCCAAAGCGTCCGACCAGTCTGAATCTGCTGGTGGGTGGCAAAAGCCTACTGATCCAGGATCACAGCGGTGTCACGCAGTGGTTTGCTATCGCCAGCGACCAGGGGCCACGACTGCAGCGTATTCGTACCTTTGCCGACAGCGACGGCGAGACGATTCTGGTGACGGAATCACAACGTCGCGTGTTTGCGACGCTCAGTAAACAGGGGCTGTTGCGGCTCTTCGCCAGCAAGCAGGCTGGCCCGATTCTGCAGCGTCAGCTGGAACCTGGCATTGTGCAGGCTCAATTTTCACCCCATGGTGACAGCCTGCTGATTGAGCGGCCGGGAAGCTGGCAGACCCTGCGGCTCGATAATCCATGGCCGGACGTCACCTGGCGCAATTTCTGGCAAAAAATCTGGTATGAAAACTACCCCGAAGCGGATTGGATCTGGCAATCAACGGCGGCGGGCGACAGCTATCAGGCCAAGTTCAGTCTGGTGCCGATGGTTATGGGAACGCTGAAAGCGGCCAGTTTAGCGCTGCTGTTTGCCACACCGCTGGCGCTGGCCGCGGCGATGTACACCGCGTGGTTCATGGCACCAGGCCTGCGACGCTGGGTTAAACCGGCAATTGAGATGATGGGGGCGCTGCCGAGCGTGGTGGTGGGGCTGATTGCCGGGATCTGGCTGGCTCCGCATATTGGTCAGGCGCTGGTCGGTGTGCTGCTGCTGCCGCTGACGCTGGCGGGCACGCTGCTGCTGTGCGGGGTATTCAACGCACGTTTACCGCCGCGCTGGCGTCAGCCGGGCCGTGAGATGCTGATGCTGCTGCCACTGTTGCTGCTGATGACGCTGCTGACGCTGTGGCTGCCCACGCTGTTTATACCGGATGCCGGCGACTGGCTGCCGCATTATGAGCAGCGCAATTTGCTGGTGGCCGCGCTGGCGATGGGTTTTGCGCTGGTGCCGCTGATATTTACCCTCTCTGAAGATGCGCTGTTCAGCGTGCCTGCTGCGCTGGGGCAGGGCTCGCTGGCACTGGGTGCGACGCCATGGCAAACCCTGACCCGCGTCGTGCTGCCGGATGCCTCCGCCGGTATTTTTGCCGCTCTGATGATTGGTCTGGGACGTGCCGTGGGAGAAACCATGATTTTGCTGATGGCAACCGGCAATACACCACAAAGTGAAGGTGGCCCGTTCAGCGGCCTGCGTGCCTTGTCCGCGAATATCGCCATTGAGATGCCGGAAGCGGCGGCGGGCAGTGCGCACTACCGCGTACTGTTTCTTAGCGCCCTGATGCTGTTGCTGTTTACGCTGGTGATTAACACTGTTGCCGAGCTGATCCGCCAGCGGCTGCGTCAGCGCTACAGCCAGCACGAGGAGCAGGCATGAAGGCGATGCGACAGAACGATCGCTGGCGCTGGTTAACCGCCGGTGCGGTCGCCGTCTGCCTGCTGGCCTTTACGCTGCTGATTGGGTTACTGGCCTGGCAGGGCGTTCGCGCTTTCTGGCCGCAGCACGTTGACCTCTACACGTTCAGTCAGCCTGAAGGGGGCGAGACGCGCCTGTTGGGCGAAACCCTGGAACATCAGCGGCGCTTTCCAGCCCCGGCAGATGAGCAGGGCAACAGCGGCGGTCAGGTTAATCGCTATCTGATTAAAACCGGTAACCGTGACTGGGATGCACCCGATTTTCGCGTGGTCTACAGCCGCGCGGCGGCGCAGGCCAGCCAGCCAGCGGATATCATGGTGCTGCAGCGGCGCAGCCACGGTCAGGCATACGGCTGGTTTGTCGGCCTGCGTGAAGATAACGAAGAGCTAACCGCGCAGGATCCCGCTGCGCTGTTGCAACAGCGGCTCGGACAGGTGCAAATGCTGGTGCGGCAGGCTAACCAGATTCGCCGGGTCGATATGGCGCGCCTCAACAGCCAGCGTGAGCAGCTTGATGAGCAGGCGGCCACAAACCGTGCTGCCGGGCACTTTGATCTACAGGCAGAGTCAGAATATCAGGCAAATCAGGCCGCATTGCAGCGTCGCTTTACTCAGCTGAGTGAGACACTGGCCTCTCTGCAACTGCAGAGTCAGCGCGATCTGCTAATCCTGCGTGATGTGCATGGCAGCGAACAGGCGATCCCGCTGACCGAAATCGTTGACAGCTGGAAGCCGAACGCGATGACGCTGACCGGCAAAACGCTGCATTTTCTGCATCAGTTATGGCGTTTCATCAGTGACTCACCCGCCGAGGGCGAAAGTGAATCCGGGGCGTTCCCGGCGATCTTTGGCACCGTGCTGATGGTGCTACTAATGTCGGTGGTGGTGATGCCGCTGGGCGTCATTGCCGCCATCTGGCTGCATGAATATGCCGGACGCAATGCGCTAACAAGACTGGTGCGTATCGCGGTGGTCAATCTGGCTGGCGTTCCCTCCATTGTCTATGGCGTATTTGGTCTGGGCTTCTTCGTCTGGCTGGTGGGCGGCACGATTGACCAGCTCTTCTTCGCCAGCGCACTGCCCAACCCCACCTTTGGAACGCCAGGTCTGCTGTGGGCGTCGCTGACCCTGGCCTTGCTAACGCTGCCCGTGGTGATTGTGGCGACCGAAGAGGGGTTATCCCGTATTCCCAACAGTCTGCGGCAGGGCTCGCTGGCGCTGGGCGCGACCCAGGCGGAAACGCTGTGGCACGTGGTGTTGCCTATGGCGGTGCCTGCCATGCTGACCGGTCTTATTCTGGCGGTGGCGCGTGCGGCCGGAGAGACTGCGCCGCTAATGCTGGTTGGCGTGGTAAAAATGGTGCCGGAACTGCCGGTCGACGCGGTGTTTCCTTATCTGCATCTGGATCGCAAGTTCATGCATCTGGGCTTCCAGATTTACGATCTGGCGTTTCAGAGTCCGAATATTGAAGCTGACCGGCCGCTGGTGTTCGCCACCGCGCTGCTGCTGGTGCTGATTATTCTGTCGCTTAATCTGCTGGCGATGGGCCTGCGTCACCGTCTGCGTGAACGCTATCGCCTTATGACTCAATAACAGGCTATGACTATGACGTCCGACACGGATATCGCGCTGACCGTTAACCATCTGTCGCTATGGTATGGCGAGCGCCAGGCGCTGCAGAATATTTCGCTGCGTGTACCGAAAAACGAGATTACCGCGCTGATTGGCCCTTCCGGCTGTGGCAAATCGACGCTGCTGCGCTGCTTTAATCGCATGAATGACGTGATTGATCACTGCCGGGTAGAGGGCGAGGTGCTGCTGGGATCGCAGCCGGTCCTGCGACCTGAGCAGGATCTCTCGGCGTTGCGCCGTCGGGTCGGCATGGTGTTTCAGCGGCCCAATCCCTTCCCGAAGTCGATTTATGAAAATGTCGTTTACGGGTTGCGTTTACAGGGTGTGCGCGACCGGCGGGTACTGAATGAAGCCTGTGAACGTGCGCTGCGCGCGGCTGCGCTATGGAGTGAGGTTAAAGATCAGCTGTCTCAGAATGCGCTGACGCTCTCGACCGGACAGCAGCAGCGGCTGGTGATTGCCCGCGCCATTGCGATTGAACCTGAAGTGCTGCTGCTGGATGAGCCGACCTCCGCGCTGGATCCGATCTCCACGCTGGTGATTGAAGAGCTGATGACCACGCTGAAGCAGCATTTCACGCTGGTGCTGGTGACGCACAACATGCAGCAGGCCTCGCGCGTGTCCGATTTCACCGCGTTTATGCATCAGGGCGCGTTAGTGGAGTTTGATGAGACCGACCGGATTTTCACCGCGCCGAAGCAGCGACGGACCGAAGATTACATTACGGGGCGCTACGGTTAAGGAAGGGGAGAAGGCCGGTTTCATGCGGTGCGAATGAAGCACCGGCTCAGGTAGCCTGTACCCTTCGTAAAGACGCAAAATCGCCATTCATGGCACGCGCGGCTTTATTACGGGTACAGGCTCCCATCGCTTTGAGTTTTCAGCCGTTGAGGGTGAAAACCCGTGACGGCTTCAAACTCGTCAGTCGTTAGCATAACCCTGCGGCGGCAGTAGTTCGCCATCCAGCCAGGCTTTACCGTCATGCATCGCCAGGCGTCCCTCAGCAAACCAGTTAATCACCAGCGGATAGATGGCGTGCTCCTGGTGCTGCACCCGTTCGGTGATCTCCGCTTCGCTATCGCCGGGAAAAACCGGAACTTTCGCCTGGAGGATCACCGGCCCCCCATCCAGCTCGTCAGTCACGAAATGCACTGAGGTGCCATGTTCGCTGTCACCATTTTCCAGTGCCTGACGGTGAGTATGCAGACCTGGATATTTTGGCAGCAGGGAAGGGTGGATATTCAGCAGGCGATCGTGAAAATGGGCCACGAACGCGCTGCTGAGAATGCGCATATAACCTGCCAGCACAATCAAATCTGGACTGTATGCTTCGATTTCAGCGATGAGTTGGCGATCAAAGGCTTCACGGTCAGCGAAGTCGCTGGCGGCAAGCGCGTGAGCGGGAATACCTGCCTCCTGCGCCCGCGTCAGGCCATAAGCGGCGGCACGGTTGCTGAACACGGCAGCCACGCTGCCGTGAATTCGCTCGCTTGCACAGGCGTCAAGGATGGACTGAAGGTTACTTCCGTTGCCGGAAATCAGTACAACCAGTTTTTTCATCCGTTGATGACCACACGCTCTTCGGCATCAGAGGCTTTAATCACGCCGAGATTCCAGGCTTTCTCGCCCGCAGCCTGCATCAGCGCAATGGCTTTGTCCGCGTCTGCCGGGCTCAGGGCAATGATCATGCCGACGCCGCAGTTAAAGGTGCGGTACATCTCGAAACGGCTGACGTTGCCCGCTTGCTGTAACCAGCTGAAGACGGCCGGCCACTGCCAGCTTGTCTCGTCAATCACTGCCTGAGTGTTGTCGGGCAGCACGCGCGGGATATTTTCCCAGAAACCGCCGCCGGTCAGGTGGGCGATAGCGTGCACGTCGACCTGCTCAATCAGGCTCAGGATATTTTTCACGTAGATACGGGTGGGTTCCAGCAAATGATCAGCCAGCGGTTTGCCTTCCAGCTGTTCAGCCAGCGGATCGGTGTTGCTGACTTCCAGAATTTTGCGCACCAGCGAATAGCCGTTGGAGTGCGGGCCGCTGGAGCCGAGTGCTATTAGCACATCGCCATCCTGCACCTTGCTGCCATCAATGATCTCAGACTTCTCCACCACGCCGACACAGAAACCGGCCACGTCGTAATCTTCGCCGTGATACATGCCTGGCATCTCAGCGGTTTCACCGCCCACCAGCGCACAACCCGACTGCAGACACCCTTCGGCGATGCCGGTGATCACCGCAGAGGCGGTATCCACATCCAGTTTGCCGGTGGCGTAATAGTCGAGGAAGAAGAGCGGCTCGGCGCCCTGTACCACCAGGTCGTTGACGCACATCGCGACCAGGTCCACACCAATGGCATCGTGGCGTTTGAGATCCATCGCCAGACGCAGCTTGGTGCCAACGCCATCGGTGCCGGAGACCAGCACCGGTTCACGGTATTTTTGCGGCAGCGCGCAAAGCGCACCAAAACCGCCCAGTCCACCCATCACTTCCGGGCGACGCGTCTTTTTCACCACGCCTTTAATACGGTCAACCAGAGCGTTACCAGCATCAATATCAACACCGGCGTCTTTGTAACTGAGAGAGGTTTTGTCGGTCACTGCGAGGTCCCCACGCGAGTTGCGGTTGGTGGTTAAAATAAAGCGCGGCAATTCTATCAGTGCAGGCAAACGTTTGCGAGTCCGGGATTGCGCATCGGATGATTTTCATTAATCCTTAATTCGTCCCGGTAAAACCCGCGGCTTTGCGCAAGAGCAGGTGGCGCAGAGTGCAAAAGGCGGTATAATCCCGCGATTTTTTTTAGCTCAACTCATTCCGGGAGAACACCAATGAAGATCGTGGAAGTCAGACACCCGCTGGTCAAACATAAACTGGGCCTGATGCGTGAGCATGATATCAGTACAAAGCGTTTTCGTGAGCTGGCCTCTGAAGTGGGCAGCCTGCTGACCTACGAAGCGACCGCCGATCTGGAAACAGAGCGCGTAACCATTGAGGGCTGGAATGGCCCGGTAGAAATTGACCAGATCAAAGGCAAAAAAATCACGGTGGTCCCGATTTTGCGTGCTGGCCTTGGCATGATGGAAGGGGTGCTGGAGCACGTTCCCAGCGCCCGTATCAGCGTGGTGGGTGTCTACCGTGATGAAGAGACACTGGAGCCGGTTCCCTATTTCCAGAAGCTGGTTTCTAACATCGAAGAGCGTCTGGCGCTGGTGGTCGATCCGATGCTGGCGACCGGCGGTTCCATGATTGCCACCATCGACCTGCTAAAGAAAGCGGGCTGCACCAGCATCAAAGTGTTGGTACTGGTTGCTGCGCCAGAAGGGATTGCCGCGCTGGAGAAAGCGCATCCTGACGTCGAACTCTACACCGCGTCAGTGGATCAGGGATTGAATGAGAAGGGTTACATCATTCCCGGGCTCGGCGATGCCGGGGACAAGATTTTCGGAACCAAATAAATCGCACAGCCGACCAGAGAGTCGGCTTTTTTTTGGCAAAAAAACTCTCTGACCGGTTTCGGTTTGCTGCAAGGCTAACCGGCGTGCCTGCTGCTGTGCCAAGGGCGCGAACCTGCGGGGATAAATACATAAGGGGATAAATGATGACTCGTCGCGCCATTGGCGTCAGTGAACGACCGCCGTTACTGCAAACCATTCCACTCAGCCTGCAACACCTGTTCGCCATGTTTGGTGCCACAGTACTGGTACCGATTCTGTTCCACATTAACCCGGCGACGGTGCTGTTATTCAACGGCGTGGGGACGCTGATCTACCTCTTTATCTGTAAAGGCAAAATTCCCGCTTATCTCGGTTCCAGTTTTGCCTTTATCTCGCCGGTGCTGCTGTTGCTGCCGCTGGGTTATGAGGTCGCACTGGGCGGATTTATCCTGTGCGGCGTGCTGTTCTGTCTCGTGGCGCTGATTGTCAAACGCGCGGGCACCGGCTGGCTCGATGTGATGTTTCCCCCGGCAGCGATGGGCGCGATTGTCGCCGTCATCGGTCTGGAGCTGGCGGGTGTGGCCGCTAATATGGCGGGCCTGCTGCCCGCGGAAGGCAGTGCGCCCGACAGTAAAACCGTGCTGATTTCGCTGGTCACGCTGGCAGTGACGGTCTTCGGTTCCGTGCTGTTTCGTGGCTTCCTGGCGATCATCCCGATTCTGGTTGGGGTCGTGGCGGGTTATCTGCTCTCCGCGTTTATGGGCATCGTTGACTGGAGCGGCGTAGCCAAAGCCCCGTGGTTTGCACTGCCAACCTTCTATACACCGCGCTTTGAGTGGGTGGCAATGCTGACGATTCTCCCTGCGGCGCTGGTGGTGATTGCCGAGCATATCGGTCATCTGGTGGTCACCGCCAACATCGTAAAGAAAGATTTGATTCGCGACCCTGGCCTGCATCGTTCGATGTTTGCCAACGGCTTATCAACCGTAATCTCCGGCTTCTTTGGTTCGACGCCCAACACCACCTACGGCGAAAACATCGGTGTGATGGCGATTACCCGCGTCTACAGTACCTGGGTGATTGGCGGCGCAGCGATCCTGGCGATCCTGCTTTCTTGCGTCGGTAAACTGGCGGCGGTGATCCAGGCGATCCCGGTACCGGTCATGGGCGGCGTGTCGCTGCTGCTGTATGGCGTGATTGGCGCATCCGGTATCCGGGTGTTGATCGAATCCAAAGTCGATTACAGCAAAGCACAAAACCTGATCCTTACCTCGGTGATCCTGATCATCGGCGTCAGCGGTGCGAAGGTGCATATCGGCGCGGCGGAGCTGAAAGGCATGGCGCTGGCGACTATCGTGGGTGTCGGACTGGCGTTGATTTTCCGTGTGATCTCGTTGTTGCGCCCGGAAGAAGTAGTGCTGGAGGCGGAAGAAACGCGCGAGCCGTGATCGCAATGAGCCTGGCAGGATCGGGGCAGGGACGCCCCATTCATCTCTTTCTGAAAACTGTGTTAGACTTCCCCCGATTTTTTGCTTGTTCTCTTGCTGAGGTGCTTCTGAACACGCCGGCACAATTGTCATTGCCACTCTATTTACCTGACGATGAAACCTTCTCCAGCTTCTGGCCGGGGGAAAACCCGTCGCTGATTGCCGCACTGAAAGGCGCTCTCAACCAACAACATGGCAGCTATCTCTACTTCTGGTCACGTGAAGGCGGTGGTCGGAGCCATTTGCTGCACGCCGCGTGCGCCGAGATGTCAGCGCGCAGCGAAGCGGTCGGTTACGTTCCGCTGGATAAACGCACCTGGTTTGTCCCGGAAGTACTGGAAGGGATGGAGCAGTTGTCTCTGGTCTGCATCGATAACATTGAGTGCATTGCAGGTGAGCCGGAGTGGGAAATGGCGATCTTCGATCTCTATAACCGAATTCTGGAAACCGGCAACACGCGCCTGTTAATTACCGGCGATCGTCCGCCACGCCAGCTAAACCTCCAGCTACCCGATCTCGCCTCGCGCCTGGACTGGGGGCAAATTTATCGCCTGCAGCCCCTCTCCGACGAAGACAAATTACAGGCGTTGCAACTGCGCGCCGGGTTACGCGGATTTGAACTGCCGGAAGATGTGGGGCGCTTCCTGCTGAAGCGACTGGATCGTGAAATGCGTACCCTGTTTGATACGCTGGATCGGCTTGACCGTGCATCGATCAGCGCCCAGCGGAAGCTCACTATTCCCTTTGTTAAAGAGACGCTCGGCCTTTAAAGAATGTCGAGCACCGCTTCTGGCGGACGTCCGATCCGCGCCTTGTCGCCATTGATCACTATCGGCCTTTCAATCAGTACCGGATTTTCCACCCGTGCATCCAGCAATGCACTTTCATTTTTGTCGCTGAGTGCCAGTTCGCTATAGATTGCCTTATGAGTTCGCATCAACGGACGTGCGCTTTGCATCCCCAGTGTCTGCAGCAGGAGTTGCAGCGTTTCGCGTTCGGGCGG
Source organism: Pantoea sp. AS142 (assembly GCF_037152305.1). Taxonomy (NCBI): domain Bacteria; kingdom Pseudomonadati; phylum Pseudomonadota; class Gammaproteobacteria; order Enterobacterales; family Erwiniaceae; genus Pantoea; species Pantoea sp. AS142. The sequence continues at coordinate 100,573 of NZ_JBBCMO010000002.1, forward strand.
CGTGTGCAGATAGAGCACCACTGCCGGCTTAATTCCGCGGGCGGTGAGCAGCGTCAGCGTCTCGCGGCTCTTGCTGCAGCGCGGGTTATGGTAAATCGTCACCCTCTCAGACTCTCCTTTTATTCCCGGCATAAATGCTCAGCCTTTCTGATATTGCTTAAAGCGCTGTTGTAACTGGCGCAGCTGATCGATTCGGGCATCGTAGCGCGCCTGTTTGAGGCTGCCGAGTGGCACCTGTGCGCTGGCGCTGCCAAGCGCGGTGATCGCCTGATCAAGCTGGCCATTCAGCGCCAGACTCTCTGCCCGTGCCGATAACTCTTCATCATTCAGGCCCTGCTGCGCAGACGCCTGTGCCAGCAAATCCCAGCCGTTGGGGTCATCTTTATTGGCCCAGGTGTAGCGGTTCAGAATACGGCTGGCGTTGGCATACTGTTTCGCTTCAACGTAGGCATTGGCCAGGTTGAGCTGCACTACCGGACTGTTTTTTGCACCGGTGGCGGTGGTGAGCAGGGCGATAGCCTGCTGAGGCTGATTCAGGCCAATATCGATGTCTGACATGATATCGAGGAACCAGACGTTATTGGGCTGTTTCGCCAACAGCGGCGTCATAATCCGCTTCGCATCGGCAAAACTTTTCGCCTGCAAAAACTGCACGGCTTTGCCATATTGTGACGCCAGCTGCTCACGGGCATTGCCGCTGGCATACTGACTCAGCAGTTCATCGGTGAGCTGATTACGGCCGGTTGAATACATCCCCAGAGAACGCACCTTTGCCAGATAGAAATCTTCAGTAGACTGCACCACCACTGGCCGCATCTGATTGGCGCGGTTACGGGCATCCGCCAGACGGCTGTCGGGCAGGGGATGCGTCAGCAAAATTTCAGGGGGCTTCGAGGAGAAGCGGCTCTGATCGGCCAGCTTTTGCAGAAAGTTCGGCATCGCCTGGGGATCAAACCCGGCGCGTTGCAGCACCTGAATCCCGATGCGGTCGGCTTCCTGCTCATTGCCCTGGGTAAAGCTGATAATTCCCTGTTGCGAACCCGCCAGTGTGCCGGTGAGTGCAGCCATGCCCGCCTGCGGACTGGCCATCGCCAGCAGAATGGAGCCCAGCGCCCCGACCCAGGTCAGTGGTGCATTGCGTTTCTGATCTTCCATGGCGCGTGCCAGATGGCGCTGGGTAACATGTGAGATCTCATGCGCCATCACTGATGCCAGCTGGCTCTCATTTTCGGTAAAGCGGAACAGCGCCGAGTGCAGCACCACGTTGCCACCAAAAAAGGCAAAGGCGTTAAGTTCGTCATTCTGGATCAGAAAGAAGTGGAAAGGAGTTTTCACTGAGTCGGCGTGCGAAACCAGTCGCTGCCCCAGCTGATTAATGTACTGATTGAGCAGTGGATCGTTGATCAGCGGCGTACTGGCACGCAGCTGGCGCACATAAAAGTCGCCCATCTGCAGTTCCTGGTTAATCGACAATGTCGAACCGGCCGTGGTGCCAATATCAGGAAGCGAATCACTGACATCGGCATTAGCCGGTGACAGAGTGGTGAAAATGAGCGTCGGAAGGAGCGCGGCGATCAGCGTTTTCTTTAACCGGTTCAACATGCCTTAATCCTGTAGAGAGGCCCTGAAATGGACAGGTGCGCAGCGGGAATGTTCCCTTTTTCGCGGATAACGACGGTTCGTGACTATCTTAACCAGAGCCTCAAAAGAAAGAAATGTCGTTTTCTGGCAAACGCCCGGTGGTGATTTGTGTAACATCCTCAATTATGGCGAAAAAAATTGACTATTTTGCCAACTTAAACCGCAGTTAAACGAATAAAATCCGGCAGAGTATCGCCGGGGTCGTCAGCGGTAAAGTTGCTGCTTATTCCTTTATTCCTGATGCGCATCGGTGGAATAAAGCAGAATCTGCTGGCGGGCTTCTGAAGGGGGTGAGCTTCTTTTTTTAAAGTTATGTAAATTCACTCAAAAAAATTGAATGTGGCACGCATTTTTCCAGGCTTACTCTGAAAAAACTCTCCTACCTGCGCGGTTTAATACTTCTCCCTCATTGATAAATTAAATCGTGATTGCCGCATTTATTTCACTGATTCCAGTAAAGCCTGGAGGTTATTTTTTCCGACTATGTGCAGCAAACAAGATAAAAGGCGAAATAGTCAGGTCCATTCACGACAAGACTGTTTTCCCCACATGATGAAATTTTTCGATTAATTTTTTCGGTGGATAATTTCAGCGGTTATCAGCGGCGCGCTGACCTGAATTTACACAGGCGAGAATTACGTCTGCGCTGTGATATAGATAGCCGACCTGATTCAGTCCTGAATCTGCCAGACATTATATTCCGGAGAGAAGTGTTATGCGTTCAGCTGTTTCATACGCGTTAATCGCCATTATTGGCGGAGTTGTTGGCGCGGCTGTCACACAGAGTGGCGATATTTATGACAAAGTGACACGCCATTTTGCCACCGAGCCACAAGAAGCCGCCGGATTCTGGAGTACACCCGCGATTCAAGGCTACGGCAAAATTCATTATGAGCCCGACGCCGCTTTTAAACCGGTGGCGGGCCTGAGCAATAAAATTGTTTTCCAGATTACCCGAAGCGACGGTGCGATGACCGCACCCAATCTGGGACTGGAACGTGTGGCGCGCGTGGTGAATTTATATATCGCTTCCGGCATCCCGGCCAATCAACTGAAATTTGTAGTCTCGGTCACCGGCGAGGCGACGCCGGCCATGCTGGACAATGCCCATTTTAAAAACTTTTATGGCATCGAAAATCCAAACCTGAAGCTGATTAATGCGCTAAATCAGGCGGGAGTGAAAGTCTCAGTCTGCGATCAGTCTGTGGCATTTCATCACTATCCCAATAACTGGATTGATAAATCAGTGGTACATGCGCTTTCCAGTCCGACCACCGTATCAACGCTGCAAAATCAGGGGTACGCGTGGCTGGCAATGTAAATTACATTTTAAACGATCAGGAGAAGAGTGAATGCGTCCAGCAGCTTTAGTTGTGATGGCAGCCGTAGCGGGGTTTATAGGAGGCAATGTTTTACAGTTGCCAGAATTATTCGATAAGGTCAGCGGTAAAATGGCGGATAATAAAGCCGAGCCTGCTGATTTCTGGAGTACGCCAGCAATTGATGGCTACGGCAAAATACATTATGTCGATACGCCCGCATTTAAACCCGGCACAACAGCGGGTCTGAGTAATAAAATCGTTTTCCAGATTAACCGTAGTGAAGGGGATATTCGTAAGCCGAATCTCGGTCTGGAGCGCGTGGCACGCGTCACCAATCTCTATTATGCAGCGGGTGTGCCACTCGACCAGCTTAAATTTGTGGTATCGATTAACGGCGACGCGGTTTCATCAGCCCTGAATAATGACCAGTTCAGCAAAGCCTACGGCGTCGATAACCCCAACCTGAAGCTGATCAGTGAGCTGAAAAAAGCGGGCGTTCAGGTCACTATCTGCGACCAGTCAGTGGCGTTTCATCAGCTTGAGCGCAACTGGATTGACCCAATGGTGACACACACCATCTCCAGTGGCACCACCGTTGCCACCCTGGAAAACAGTGGTTACGCCTTCCTGATGCTTTAATTCCCCGTCAGCGGCGTCACTGCCGCTGTCACCTGCAGTCATGGTCCCGTGATAGGCCTGTCATATAACGCCGCTCGTTTTGGTCGCAATGAGATCGATTTCATTGACGATAATCGGGGCAGTTATGACCGATTTAATCAGCGTAGCCAGACTGGCAGCGGCCTCCCGCGCAACCGCTGCGCGTGCCCTTTTCTGATCCTCATTTGCTAAAACCTGCCACGCGGCAAAAGGTGCTTAGCGCCTCGGAACAGATGGCTTTCCGGCCGAATCATATTGCCCATCAGCTCCGCACCCGACACTCCACCACGCTGGGTGTACGGTTGCCTTCCTTACTCAATCCGGTTTTTGCCCTGCAATTACAGACGATGGAGCAACAGGCTCGTCTGGCAGGCGATGGCACTGGGCGATCGCATCAGGTGGCACTGGATCTGCATCCCGAGGGGCCGGCTCACTTTATTCTGGAGCCGTCCGGCTTTTTACTCCATTGCTGGCAACCCCTGCAGGGTATGCTCACGCATCAGTGCGCGATTGGCCACTTTTCGGGCCCATGGCCATTTTATACTAGTCAGGGTTTAATCGATTAGTGCCAGCCAAATCTACATGCAGCGGGGTGAAATTTGTCTTAATGCTGCTCAAAAATGCCGACACAGTGTAGACTTAGGCCCGGATATCAAGGCTTCTGGCACACATTAAGATAAATAATCAGGCATTTATGACATGACATTCTTCTTCAGGACGGCGACGCCATTGCTAAAGCTCTTTCGGCCAAAGGCCGATTTGCGCAATCTGATCGCCCTGCTGGTGATTGTCAGCATTGTTATTACGCTCGCGAATACGCTTTACGCCACCTGGCGGGTGCAGCGCCAGTTGCTGATTGACACTACGCTTGAGGCTAACCGGGCTTATGCCGCCAAACTGGCCTCAACCAGTGAAATTTTCTTCCAGTTGGCGCAGTCACAATTGCACTACAGCGCCAATCAGCTAAGCCATGACTTTAATAATGCGGGGCTGCTCAGGCGTGAAGTCAATCGCCTGCGCGAGCAGACCACCAGTTTCAACTCGGTCGCCGTGGTGGATGAGCAGGGCACGATTAAAGCGATTTCACCCGAGTCACTGACGTTTCAGGGAATGCACCTTACCAGCGATGCCTCACGTGAAGCGCTGACCCTGCGGCAGCCGATCATCAGTAAACCGACGCTTTCTGCAGCCAATAATCTGCTGGTGTTTGTCTCCTGGCCAGTCTGGAGTCCCGAGGGCGACTACCTGGGCTACATTGGTGGCACTATCTATCTGAAGAAAAAAAGCATTCTGAATGCACTGCTGGGGGAACAATTCCACCGGGATGGCACCACGGTTTATGTACTCGACAGTAATAATGAAGTGTTGTACCACCAGAATCGTCACCTGATTGGTAAAGTGCTGCCCGCCATCGTCAGTCCGCGTGATGAGCAGACCAACGGATCGCTGATGCTTGCGGGTCCAGGTGAGTCAACTCAGCTGGCGGGCTTTGCCATTGTGCCGACCACCGGCTGGACGGTGGTCGCGTTGAAGCCGATTAACGTCACGCTGAATCCGCTTTCGGGTCTGTTAATGAAAGTCCTGAAAAACTCGGTGCCGTTCGCGCTGCTGACCCTGCTGGTAGCGCTGGTGCTGGCGCGGCTGATTGCCCGGCCATTATTCCAGCTGGCCCGTAAAGCCAGCCGGATGGATGCGCAGGGCGTCTCAAAAGAGATTGGCGGCATCAGTGCCTGGTATTTTGAGGCGGCGCAGGTCAAGCGCGCGTTGCTCACCGGCATTGGGCTGGTGCAGGACAAAATTGGTCGTCTTAACTCGGAAGCGCAGACCGATCCGCTGACCCAGTTGCTGAATCGCCGTGGTCTTAACGCTGTGCTTGAGTACTACCGCACGCTGCGTCAGCCTTTCTCGGTGCTTGCGCTTGATATCGATCATTTCAAAAACGTCAACGATAACTGGGGCCATGACGTGGGCGACCGGGTGATTCAGCAGGTCGCGAGCACCCTGCGCGCCAGCGCCCGTCAGTCTGATGTGGTGTGTCGCAACGGCGGAGAGGAGTTTCTGATGCTGTTGCCGGCAACGGCACTGGATGAGGCGCAGATCATTGCGGAGCGCGTGCGGCTGGGCATTGCAGAAGCCTGGCTCACCGACGTGGGGCGAATTACCTTGTCTATCGGCGTAGCAACATGGAACGGTTCGCAGGATGCAGGCCTGGAAGGCAGTTTAAAACAGGCGGATGCAGCGCTTTATCAAGCGAAGAAGGGCGGGCGTGACTGCGTTTTCGTTGCCACACCTTAATCGCGCATAGCCAGGGTGTTTATAACGGGAAACGTCCAGGGAAGGGAGAGATAAGCAGGGCGCGGCGGTAGGCTGCCGTGCCCCTCAACATCAGGCTGACTTGACGTAATCCAGCACCATGTCGTGATGGTTCGACGTCTTAAAGTTATCAAACACTTTTTCGACCTTGCCCTCTGCATCTACCAGAAAACTGATGCGATGAATACCGTCGTAGGTTTTTCCCATAAACGTTTTTTCACCCCAGACGCCAAACGCCTGGCAGACTTCATGGTTTTCATCCGAGAGCAGCGTAAAGTTCAGCAGCTCTTTTTCGACAAACTTCGACAGTTTTTCCGGTTTGTCGGTGCTGATGCCCAGCACTTCCACGCCCGCTTTTTTTAACTCATCCATATTGTCACGCAGACCGCACGCCTGGACGGTGCAGCCTGGCGTCATCGCTTTCGGGTAGAAGTAAACCAGAACGCGCTGTCCCTGGAAGTCGGTCAGATTCACTTGTTCGCCATCCTGATCGGGCAGGCTAAATGCGGGTGCGGTATCACCGGCTTTCAGTGGATTCATCACATCTCTCCATTTTCTTATTCAGGCTGTGGGTAATACACCATCCGGACAGAAACAGCCAGAGGGAAAATTACCATCAGGGGGTATTTCACCACATAGCCGATCACTCAGGTGCCAGTAATGTGGAGAAATAACTCCGGTTTATTGAACATAGCTTAGCGCACTGCGCTGACAGATTCGCTGCTGTCAGCGTCTGACACACTGTAGAGACGCAGCGTCCCCCGGGCATTCAGCTCCTGACACAGGGCATTAAAAGCCTGTTCGAACGTAGTGCCACTGGTCCGCGTGGGACTATGGGCCGTCATTTGAATATAGAGTGTGGGGGGCAAATCGTGCTGCCCAGGTGTGATGCGCGACACCAGTTCGGCCACATTCATCTGATGCTTATCGATAAGGTCGGTAAAGCGCTCAATAATATGTGGCGAATCGGCTACCTCAACCTGGATAAATGCGGTGTCGGGCATTGGCGGACGGAGCCGGGCGTTGGTGCGCTTCATGACGATCAGCAGTTCCAGCTCTGCCCCTTTCAACGGCAGGGTCGATTCAATCAGCGTGATCGCGTTCCAGCTGCCCGACAGCAGCATGATAAAGGTGAACTCATCCCCAAGCATGGCAAGACGGCTATCTTCAATATTGCAACCGCAGCTGCTGACGTGTCGGGTGATGGTGTTGACGATACCCGGACGGTCAACACCGAGTGCGGTGATCACCAGATGATGGGGCTGAGATTGCGGCAAAATGGCTTTTCCTCTGCTTTCGCTAATAACCATAAGGTAAACATAAAAAAAACTGCTGACAAGCGCGGGAATGGCGTGGCTTGCTTGCTTTTCCCTAAGTGTAAAACGTACCATGAAGCACTTGTTTGTCGAGGGGATCGCCAATGTTTACGGGAAGTATTGTTGCACTCGTTACGCCAATGGATGACAGCGGCAATGTCTGCCGGTCGAGTCTGAAAAAACTGATTGATTATCACGTCGCCAGCGGCACCGCGGCGATCGTTTCCGTCGGTACTACAGGCGAATCTGCCACCCTGAGCCATGAAGAACACGGCCATGTGGTGATGCTGACCCTGGAACTGGCCGATGGTCGTATTCCGGTGATTGCCGGAACCGGTGCCAACGCCACTGCTGAAGGCATCTCTCTGACTAAGCGTTTTGAAAATTCCGGGGTTGTCGGTTGCCTGACCGTGACGCCCTATTACAACCGTCCGACGCAGGAAGGGCTGTTCCAGCACTTTAAAGCGATTGCTAATAGCACCAGCCTGCCACAGATGCTGTATAACGTTCCCTCACGTACCGGTTGCGACATGCTGCCGGAAACCGTTGCCCGTCTGGCCGAAATAAAAAATATTATCGGAATCAAAGAGGCGACCGGGAACTTATCGCGGGTTAGCCAGATCCAAGAGCTGGTTAATGAAGATTTCATTCTGGTGAGTGGCGATGACGCTACTGCACTGGACTTTATGCAACTGGGCGGCAAGGGCGTCATTTCGGTGACGGCGAACGTGGCTGCGCGTGAGATGGCCGAACTGTGTCAACTCGCACAGCAGGGCAATTTCGTTGAGGCACGCCGCCTGAATCAGCGTCTGATGCACCTGCACCAGACGCTTTTCTGTGAACCCAATCCTATCCCGGTGAAATGGGCTGCGAAACAGCTAGGATTAATCGCTAACGACACGCTGCGTCTGCCAATGACGCCACTGACTGCAGCCGGCCAGCCGAAAGTGGAGCAGGCGCTGGTGAAAGCGGGTTTGCGATAATTTAGGGAGTTTAAATGAATTACTCAGTAAAGCGGTCAGCCGTAGCCACAGTGGTGGGACTGTCCACTCTGATGCTGTTGTCGGCCTGTTCGAGCGATCAGCGTTATAAGCGCCAGGTCAGCGGTGACGAATCTTATCTTGAAGCCAGTGAATTACATGAACTGAAAGCGCCTGCCGGAATGATTCTGCCGATACAGCGTGGTGATTTCGATGTGCCGCGCACCGTCAGTCAGGCACCGACCGGTAAGCAGCTTGACATTCGTCCGCCAGCCCAGCCGCTGGCACTAATGAATGGCACCCGCGCGCAGTACAGCAACAATACCGGCGCACTGCTGATTGATAACAGCCGTGGCTCGGTCTGGTCGCAGGTCGTTAACGTGGTGCAGTCCTACAAGTTTCCGATTGCCTCACGCAATGACGCCGGACAGCAGCTGACCACCGACTGGGTACAGTGGAACCGTGCTGATGAAGATCAGCAGTATCGTGGCCGCTACCAGATCAGCGTGCAGGCGCAGAGCTACCAGCAGCTGTTAACGGTCCGCCTGCTGGAGCTGCAGCAGGATGGTAAAACCATTACTTCCCCTGCGCAGATTCAGCGTTATACCGCGCAGATGCTGAATGACATCAGCACCGGTATGGACAAGATTGATACGGCCAGTGAAAACGCGGCGTCCGGTCGGGTGAATGGCGCTGTTGATGTGCAGAGCGGCGCAGATGACACCGGCCTGCCGTTGTTGATCCTGCGAACCTCATTCAATGTGGCATGGCAGCGTTTGCCAGATGCGATGAAACGCATCGGGATGGAAGTGACCGACACCACCCGCTCGACCGGCAGCATGAAGGTGACCTACAAGTCACTGAGCAGCGGCGACTGGGATGAGATCGGCGCAAAAGATCCGGAGTTGCCAAACGGTGATTACAAAGTGCAGGTGGGTGATCTCGACAACCGCACCAGTCTGCAATTCATCGACCCGAAAGGGCATGTGCTGACCCAATCACAGAACGATGCGCTGGTAGCCGTGTTCCAGGCGGCGCTGAACAAATAAAGTTGCCTCAGGCCGGAGATTCTCCGGCCTTTTTATTTTGTTTTTGGCATAATAGCGCGCGGCGAAGTAAACGATTGCGTCAAAGCAATCGCCGCAGTGGCACTGGCTGCTGAACACCCGTTATTTCAAGTCTGGAGTGAATAAGATGCAAAAGCGAGCTGAGTTGTATCGCGGTAAAGCGAAAACCGTATACAGCACCGATAACCCGGATCTGCTGATACTCGAATTCCGCAACGATACGTCAGCAGGTGATGGCGCCCGAATCGAGCAGTTTGATCGCAAAGGAATGGTTAACAACAAGTTTAACCACTTCATTATGACCAAATTGCAGGAAGCGGGTATCCCGACCCAGATGGAAGCACTGCTGTCAGATAACGAAGCGCTGGTGAAAAAGCTGGAGATGGTGCCGGTAGAGTGCGTGGTACGCAACCGCGCCGCAGGCTCACTGGTAAAACGTCTGGGTGTGGAAGAGGGTATTGTGCTCAATCCGCCGCTGTTTGATCTTTTCCTGAAAGATGATGCAAAGCATGACCCGATGGTCAACGAATCCTATTGCGAAACCTTCGGCTGGGTCAGCAAGCAAAACCTGGCGCGGATGCAGGAGCTGACCTTTAAAGCCAACGAGGTGCTGAGCAAACTGTTCGACGACGCGGGTCTGATTCTGGTCGACTTCAAACTGGAGTTTGGTCTGTTTAACGGCGAAGTGACGCTAGGCGATGAGTTTTCGCCAGATGGTGCGCGCCTGTGGGACAAAGAGACGCTGGATAAAATGGATAAGGACCGTTTCCGCCAGAGCCTTGGCGGTGTCGTCGAAGCCTATGAAGCGGTGGCACAGCGGCTGGGCGTAAAACTCGACTGAGTATACCTGCAGCACAGAAAGAAGAAAAAGGAGAGCCGAGGCTCTCCTTTTTCATTTTGGTGTAAAGCTGGTGATTGCTCCGTCACACAACTAAAATCATGCCATCTGAAAACGTCTGAGGGAGTACAGCATGCGCTGGCAAGGGCGTCGCGAAAGCGACAATGTAGAGGACCGTCGCGATCAATCGTCCGGTTTTGGAGGAGGAGGCCGCCAGATTCGTCTGCCACGTGGCAAAGGCGGTATCGTGCTGCTGATTATAGTGGCGGTTGCTGGCTATTATGGTTACGACCTGACCGCACTGTTGACGGGGGGTGACGTGGCGCCGACCAGCCAGCAGCAACAGCGCAGCGTCAGCGCCAATGATGATGAGGCTGCGAAATTTACTAAGGTGATCCTGGCCACCACGGAGGATACCTGGGGCAAATTGTTCCAGCAGATGCACAAAGAGTATGTGGCGCCGAAGCTGGTGATGTATCGCGGCGCGACCCGCACCGGCTGCGGAACCGGACAGTCTGTGATGGGGCCGTTTTACTGTCCTGCCGACCAGACCGTCTACATCGACCTCTCTTTCTATGACGAGATGAAAACCAAACTCGGCGCGGGCGGTGACTTCGCCCAGGGCTACGTTGTAGCGCATGAGGTTGGCCACCACGTACAAAAACTGCTGGGTATTGAACCGAAAGTGCGTGAAATGCAGCAGGGCGCCAGCCAGACACAGGTCAACCAGCTTTCCGTCAAAATGGAACTCCAGGCGGACTGTTTTGCCGGTGTGTGGGGGCACTATATGCAGCAGGAAAACATCCTTGAAGCTGGCGACCTGCAGGAAGCGCTGAATGCCGCTGAAGCGATTGGTGACGACCGTCTGCAACAGAAAGGTCAGGGCCGCGTAGTGCCAGACAGCTTTACCCACGGCACCTCTGAGCAGCGCTACACCTGGTTCAAACGCGGATTTGAGGGTGGCGATCCAGGGCAGTGCAACACCTTCGCCAGCAACTGATGAACCTGCAGCACTCTACACAACTTATGCAGGAGGCCGGTGTGCGTCGTCTGGCGGTGATCAGCGGCGACCCGGCCTGGTGCTTAGTACGGGCTGCGGAGTGGCGTGAAATGCTCACTGGTGACTGGCTGGAGCTAAGCCCGGAGCCGTTGTTTCCGGGGCAGCATAAAGCGCCTGGCCTGCACAGGCAGCCTGGTGCGGTACGCACGCTGCTGGGCCGTGAATTTCATCATGCCATTTTCGACGCCCGACAGGGCTTTCATGCCGACGCTTTCGCTGCGCTGGCTGGCACGCTTACTGCGGGTAGCTGGTTGTTACTGCTGGTGCCGCCCTGGGAAACGTGGTCGCAGCAGCCTGATGCCGACAGCTTGCGCTGGGCGGATGTCGCGGAACCCATCGCAACGCCTCATTTTGTTCACCATCTGCAAAAGTTGATCCTGGCGGATGACCAGGTGCTGCTGGAGCGGCAGCATCAGCCATGCCGTATTCCTGCGCAGCCGGACTGGCCAGCGTGGCACTGTCAGGCATCGCAGCAGCAGCAGGCGACACTCGATCAGCTGATGACGCTGCCATCGGGTGTCGCGGTGCTGACCGCCGCCCGCGGACGCGGCAAATCGGCGCTGGCGGGCATGCTGGCCCGGCAGAATAGAGAGTGTCTGGTGACGGCTCCGGCCAAAGCCTCAACGGACGTGCTGGCCGCCTTTGCTGCTGATCATTTTCATTTTATGGCACCGGATGCGCTGCTGGCGCTGGAGACGCCGCCTGCGGTGGCATGGCTGATTGTGGATGAGGCGGCGGCGATCCCGGCACCGCTGCTGCAGGCGCTGGTCAGCCGATATCCCCGCGTGTTGCTCACCACCACCGTGCAGGGCTACGAAGGAAGCGGGCGCGGATTTATCCTTAAATTCTGTGACGGGCTTGCCGATCCACACTATTTCACGCTGGATGAGCCTCTACGCTGGTCGCGTCTCGATCCGCTGGAGCAGTGGCTGAATCAGGCGCTGCTGTTTTACGATACCGTAACGACCGTACCCAACTCCCCGGCCACGCTGCATCCTGTTGCGCGCCATGATTTCAGCGCGCTGGAGGCCGCGTATCGTCTGCTGACCAGCGCTCACTACCGTACTTCGCCGCTTGATCTACGCCGCCTGCTGGATGCACCCGGTATGCATCTGTGGCGGGCGGGCGATGCGCCGGCGTTACAGGGCGCGCTCTGGCTGGTGGAAGAGGGGGGGCTTGAACCTGCACTGGCACAGGCGGTCTGGGCGGGTACCCGGCGTCCCCGCGGGAATCTGGTGGCGCAGTCGCTAGCGGCGCACGCGGGTCTGGCTGAGGCGGCAACATTGCGGTCGCTGCGTGTCAGCCGGATTGCCGTAGCGGCGGAGAGCCGTCGACTGGGAACCGGAAAGCAGCTTGTTGCAGCGGCGTTCAGTGCGGCGGCCGGACACGACTATCTCTCGGTCAGCTTCGGCTACACTGAGTCTCTGTGGGCGTTCTGGCGCGCCTGTGGCTTTAGCCTGGTGCGTATTGGCAGTCAGCGTGAAGCCAGCAGTGGCTGTTATGCGGCGATGGCCATGTTGCCCTGTTCTGCTGCGGGCGAAGCATTGCAGCGCCGGGCGGTACAACAGCTGGCGCGTGACTGGCCGCTATTGCGCCACACTATTGCGCTGGAACTGCAGTTTGATGAGGTTGCTGATGACGGATTGACTGCGCAGGATATCCATCTGGCGACGGGCTTTGCCTGGGCGCAGCGGCCACTGGAGGCGAGCCTGCCGGTGTTGCAGCGTCTGATGGAGGCCAGTGACGCGCCCGTAACGCTGCTGGCGGCGGCAGTTGCCTCACCCAACTCGCTAAACGCACTGGCACAGCAGGCGGGAGTGAGCGGACGCAAAGGGCTGATCGCGGCGCTGCGTCAGCAGGCGGCGACAGCCCTTCACACCCTGGGCGTTGAGGCGGACTTGCTGCATCTGCCGTTGAAATAATTCGATCAGCTGGTTCAAATAATCCTAATATCATCTTGTACCAGGCGGCGTAGAGTGAACACAGGAGGTCAACATGACACTGAAATATGTAATCGTTCAACAGCCTGCTACCACAGCACTGCTGTTTCTGCTCTACCATGGCGTTGGCGATAACCCGGATTCAATGGGTGAGATTGGCAGCTGGTTTGCCAGAACGTTTCCCGATGCGCTGGTGGTGTCCGTTGGCTCACCTGGTGCGGGTCGTCAGTGGTTCGGCGAAACCGACCTGCATGATCAGACCATCCAGCAGCGGGTTGATGCGGCGATGCCGCAATTTGTTGAGTCTGTACGCCACTGGCAAAAAAAGAGCGGTGTACGGCCGGAAGCCACAGCCTTGATCGGCTTTTCGCAGGGCGGCAGTATGGTGCTGGAAGGGGTTAAAGCCCATGCTGATCTGGCGAGCCGTGCCGTGGTGTTTAACGGCCGGTTTATTACCCTGCCGGAAAAAGCCAGTACCCGCACCACGATTCATCTGATCCACGGTGATTATGATGAACACATCCCGTTGCACCATGCGCAGCAGGCGGAGCAGCGGCTGACGGCCAGCGGTGGCGATGTCACATTGGATATTGTTGACGATCTGGCGCATGCCATCGATCATCGCAGTATGGAACTGGCGCTGAATCATCTGCGCTACACGGTGCCCAAACGCTACTTTGATGAGGCGTTTAACGGGGCAAAACCCGGCGATGATGATGTTATCGTGATGATGTAAAAATGCCCCTGCATGACAGGGGCATTTTCGTTTACTTCTTCTTCGGCCAGTTGTCGTCGTCATCCCATTTATCATTGAAATCACGATGCGGCGGCAGGTCAGGTTTATTATCCATAAATTTTTTGTGATCGATGCGTTTCAGATCTTTATACACGTTCATCAGCACGCCAACCATCAGCAGGATCACCAGGATCCACCAGTAATCTTTAATAAATTCCATTTGCTGCTCCTTAACAACGCCGTCAGGCGATCAGTTGTTCCATGATGCGTTGGTACATCCGGCTCAGCATCTGCAGGTCGGAGGCTTTTACACACTCATTGATTTTATGAATGGTGGCATTCACTGGCCCCAGTTCCACCACCTGCGCCCCCATCCGGGCAATAAACCGGCCATCGGAGGTTCCGCCAGTGGTCAGCAGTTGCGGCTTAATTTCATTATAGTGCGTTACAGCTTTCACGACGGCATCAACCAGCTTACCGCGCGTGGTCAGGAAGGGCTGACCAGAGAGTTTCCACTCAATGGTGTAACGCAACTGGTGACGATCCAGCAGCTCTGTGACCCGCTGACGAATCATCTCATCGGTGAGTTCGGTGCTGAAGCGGAAGTTAAACTGCACGAACAGCTCGCCGGGGATCACGTTGTTGCTGCCGGTGCCAGCCTGGACGTTCGCTATCTGCATGCTGGTAGCCGGGAAGAACTCATTCCCCTGATCCCACTCTGTCGCGACCAGGTCGTTCAGGGCGGGCATCGCCCGGTGGACCGGATTATCCGCCAGGTGCGGATAGGCGACGTGGCCCTGCACACCGTGTACCGTCAGGTTGGCGGTGATCGAGCCGCGTCGGCCATTTTTCACCACATCACCCACCACTTCAGTGCTGGAAGGTTCGCCAACCAGGCAATAGTCGAGTCTTTCCCGGCGCGCCATCAGCCGTTCAACGACTTTAACCGTGCCGTTGGTACCGCTGGCCTCTTCATCGGAGGTAATCATAAAGGCGAGTCGCCCTTTGTGATTGGGACGCACGGCAACGAAACGTTCGGCAGCCACGACCATGGCTGCCAGCGATCCTTTCATATCGGCAGCGCCGCGGCCAAACAGCATCCCGTCGCGAATAGTGGGTTCAAAAGGCGGGTTAATCCAGCGGCTGGCATCGCCAGGTGGCACCACATCAGTATGACCGGCAAACGCCAGCGTTTCACCTTCGCCACGGGTGGCCCAGAAATTCAGGGTGTCGTCGATGTTCATCGTTTCAATCTTAAAGCCAATGGCTTCCAGACGGGCGATCAGCAGAGCCTGACATCCGGCATCATCGGGGCTGAGAGAGGGGCGACGAATAAGCTGCTGCGTCAGCTCAATGACCGGGCAAAACATATTATGACTTCTCCTGGATAGCATTCTGATAGGTGGCTTCGCTGAAACCGGCGAGCAGGGAGCCATCCGGGGCGCGCAATAGCGGACGCTTAATCATGGCGGGATGCCCCAGCATCAGCGCTTTGGCACTGCTGGCATCGGTAACCGCTTCGCGATCAGTCTCGGGCAGCTTACGCCAGGTGGTGCCGCGGGTGTTAAGCAGGGCCTGATAACCCAGCGCATCGATAAATTCCTGCAGCAGGGCATCGGTCAGGCCATCGGCACGGTAGTCGTGAAAGTGATAAACAACGCCTGCGTCTGTTAAAAAGCGCCGGGCTTTTTTTATGGTGTCGCAATTTTTAATGCCGAACATCACCCACTGCGTGCTCATTGACCGATCCTTATTGTCCTGTAAGAAGTAAAAGCTGAAAAAGCAGCCAAGGCGCGAGTTTAGCATAGTGTGATCCATTGCGGCATCTGCCCGGGCGCGGGAATCAGACCAAATATCATGTCGTAATGACAATCATTTCTCATCGGGTAACCGCTATCAATTTCGCAGGCAATCATTACCTTGCTCATCATTGAGTTATTAAGAATTTCGCCATGCTGATAAAAGAGTCTACCGCTGGGCTTAAAAAAATTATTTTCAATCAGCTTAAGGGGTTGCTGAAATGTGCGTCAGCTTGCATAAACAGCAAGATTCATGTTTTTATTGCGCACGCCGATAGATATAACAGGTGTAAACGTATTCACCTGACCAAAAAAAAGACGTAGTATTGCCAGCACAATAAGAGAGGGCATTATGATTGACACTGAAATGGGAACCTGGAAAGAATTTATCGAAGCGATGTTACGCAACAAGTAATACGCTAAGAGAAAAGCAGGACAATCCCGCTTGCTGGAATTCTTACCACACACAGAAATAAGGCGGTCACTGTTACCAGTGGCCGCTTTTTATTTGGCTTTAATCGTGCGGTTTCTCTTTGAGCGGGAAACGACGACGCACCAGCACAAAGAATAGCGGCACAAAAAAGATGGCCAGCAGCGTGGCGGAGATCATCCCGCCCATCACGCCGGTTCCCACGGCGTGCTGGCTGCCAGAACCTGCACCGCTGCTGATTGCCATCGGCAGTACCCCAAAGATAAAGGCCAGTGAGGTCATCAGAATCGGCCGCAGACGCTGACGCGAGGCCTCAAGCGTGGATTCCACCAGTTCACGTCCTTTGCTGTTGATCTCATTAGCAAATTCCACAATCAGGATGGCGTTTTTGGCGGATAACCCCACCACCGTCAGCAGGCCAACCTGGAAGTAGACATCATTCTCCAGCCCACGTACCCAGGTGGCGATAAGCGCTCCCAACACGCCCAGCGGCACCACCAGTATCACCGAGAATGGGATTGACCAGCTCTCATACAGCGCGGCCAGGCAGAGGAACACCACCAGCAGCGAAATCGCATAGAGCGCCGGTGCCTGCGAACCGGAGAGCCGCTCCTGATAAGAAGCACCGGTCCACTGGAACCCGACGCCCAGCGGCAGAGCATTCACCAGTTTTTCCATCTCATCCATCGCCGAGCCACTGCTGACGCCGTTGGCTGCTTCACCGACAATCTCCAGCGACGAATAGCCGTTGTAGCGTTCAAGACGGGGCGAACCGGTCTCCCAGCGGCTGGTCGCAAAAGCGGAGAAGGGCACCATTTTGCCGCTGCTGTTGCGCACATACCATTTGTTGATGTCATCTGGCAGCATGCGGAATTCGGCGGCGGCCTGAACATAGACCTTTTTCACCCGGCCACGATCCAGGAAATCATTTACATAGTTGGAGCCCCACGCGGTGGTCAGAGTGTCGTTGATGGTATCAAGTGACACGCCCAGCGCCTGCGCTTTACGTGCATCCACATCGATCTGTAACTGCGGGCTGTCATCCAGTCCATTGTGTCGTACCCGCGACAGCGCCTTGTCGTTGCCCGCCATCTCCAGCAGTTTGTCGCGCATTGCCATCAGTTGGGTATGACCGATACCAGCGTGATCCTGCAGTTGCAGGTCAAAGCCGGAGCTGCTGCCCATGCCGGTGATCGCGGGTGGACTGCTGGCAATCACCCGACCTTCTTTAATCTTCTGAAATGCTTTTGTCGCGCGATCAATAATCGCGAACGAGGTGCGATCGGCCCCGGGTCGCGATTCCCAATCTTTAAGCCGCACAAACAGACGCGCCACGTTCTGTCCATTTCCGCCTGGGCCTGCGCCGATGGTGGAGAAGACCGACAGCACGTTGGCTTTCTCCTCAGTGAGATAATAGTGTTCGACTTTCGCTACCACGCTGGCGGTTTGCGCAAGCGTTGCGCCTGCCGGAAGCTGAACCTGAGTCAGGAAGACGCCGCGATCTTCCAGCGGCAGAAACGAGGTCGGCAGACGCAGAAACAGAAAGGCCATCAGGCCGATAATGCCGAGATAGAGCAGCAGCCAGCGCCCCCCCTTGCGCAGGATGCCCGCTACCCCGCGCTCATAGCGGTCAGCATTACGATTAAAGTGACGATTGAACCAGCCGAAGAAGCCGCGCCGTTCATGCTGCTCGCCCGGAGCCGCGGGTTTTAGCAGCGTGGCACACAGCGCCGGCGTCAGGATCATCGCCACCAGTACCGACAGCACCATCGCCGAGACAATAGTAATAGAGAACTGACGATAGATAGCACCAACGGTACCGCCGAAAAACGCCATTGGCACAAACACAGCAGAAAGCACCAGTGCGATACCGACCAGTGCACCCTGAATCTGGCCCATCGATTTTCGCGTGGCGGCACGCGGCGAGAGCGCCTCTTCATGCATGATACGTTCAACGTTTTCTACCACCACGATGGCATCATCCACCAGCAGCCCGATTGCCAGCACCATGGCAAACATGGTCAGGGTATTGATGCTGAATCCGCAGACATAGAGCACGCTGAAGGTGCCGAACAGAACCACCGGCACGGCAATGGTAGGAATTAAGGTGGCGCGGAAGTTCTGCATAAACAGGTACATCACGCCAAATACCAGCACAATCGCCTCCAGCAGCGTTTTCACCACATCCGTAATCGACGCTTTAACGAAAGGGGAGGTTTCATAGGCGATTTTCGCTTCCAGACCGTGCGGAAAGTAGTGAGACAGCTCCTCAATGCGCGCCCGCACCAGCTTGTCGGTGTTCATTTCGTTGGCCCCGGACGCGAGTTTCACGCCCAGACCTGAGGCGGGCTGGCCGTTGTAGCGGCTCAGATAATCATATTTCTCCGCGCCCAGCGCCACGCTAGCCACATCGCCCAGTGTCACCACGGAACCATCAGGATTGTTCTTCAGAGTTATGGCCCGGAACTGCTCAGGGGTCTGCAGCATCGACTGGGCGTTAACCGTCGCGTTAAGCGCCTGTTTCTCCACCGACGGCAGGCCACCGACCTGACCCACGGCAACCTGGGTGTTCTGCGACTGGATCGCACTGACCACATCGTCGGTGGTCAGTGAGTAGGCGATCAGCTTGTTGGGATCGAGCCAGATGCGCATCGCATATTGCGAGCCGTAAGCATCAACCTGGCCAACACCATCAATACGGCTTAGCGGATCCTGAATATTACTGGCGACATAGTCTGAAATATCCTGTTTATCCATGCTGCCATCGGTAGAGACGAAGGCCACCATCAAAATATTACTGTCACCGGTTTTGTTGACCGTCACGCCCTGCGATTGTACCGCCTGCGGCAATTTTCGCAGGGCGGATTGCAACTGGTTTTGTACCTGCTGGCGGGCTTCATCAGGATTGGTCCCGGCAGTAAAGGTGAGGGTGATTTGCGCCTGGCCGGTATTGCTGCTGTTGGAGGACATATACATCAGATTATCGATGCCAGTCATGTTCTGCTCGATCACCTGGGTGACGGTGTTTTCCAGTGTCTCGGCTGATGCACCCGGATAGTTAGCGGTGATACGCACATTGGGCGGGGCCAGATCGGGATACTGTTCTATAGGCAGCGAAATAATCGAAAGCGTGCCACACAGGCAGAGCAGAATCGCCAGAACCCAGGCAAAGATGGGGCGGTCGATAAAGAAATTCGACATTACATCGACACTCCTCAGTACTTTTATAATCGGTCGGGCCGACCGGCAACGGGCGCACTGGCAGAAAAATCGGAGGGGCTTTGCCACGATTTTCCGCCGCCATTTACTCTACGTGTGGCAGCGGAGGAAATCGTGGAGAAATTGAGGAGAAAATGTAAATTCGTTGGCTATTTGCGGCTTTCAAGCCACATTACTGTCGCGGCGACGCGTGAGCGGACATCCAGCTTGCGCAGCAGGTTACGGATATGCACTTTTACCGTCTCTTCAGAGATATGCAGAATGGCGGCGATCTCTTTATTCGACAGGCCGCGCGCCACCTCCTGTAGCACATCGCGCTCGCGCTCGGTGAGCTGACGCAGGGGATCGGCGCTGTGCTGGCGATTAACCAGGTAGCTGGCAACCCCTTCGCTGAAGACCTTTTCGCCACGCGATGCCTGCAGGATATGTCCCAGCAGGATCTCCGGCTCGCTATCCTTGAGCAGATAGCCATCGGCACCCGCATCCACCATGGCGAAAATATCACTGCGGGCATCTGAGACGGTCAGCACCAGGATGCGCGAACTGATCCCTTCGTGGCGCAGCGCCTTGAGCGTATTCAGCCCGGACATGCCTTTCATATTCAGATCGAGCAGAATGATGTCGGGTTCCTGTCGGCGGGCCTCTGCCAGTGCTTCAGTACCGTTGTTGGCTTCGGCAATCACCTCCAGTCGGGGATGCAGTGCCAGCAGTTGACGCACACCGCGGCGCATCAGCGGGTGGTCATCCACAATCATCAATGTTAACGCGGGCTGTTGCATATTTTCTCCGTTTGATCGGTTTCAGACTAAGGCAGATCTGAGGGGTTGGCTTACCGGCATCACCAGATGCTGAACCGACCATTCTGCAATCTGAGGCCGAGGGATTATTTTAATAAGTTAAGATCTGGTCTGGCCCATTACTCCAGCGGGCGCGCCGGTTGCGCTGGAAAGCGCAGCTCAACCCGAGTACCACCCTGCCCGGCGTGGATGGTCAGATTGCCGCTCAGACGCTGGGCGCGTTCCGCCATAATGGTCAGGCCGTAATGGCCCGGCGGTTCATCCGTGCTGTTAATCCCCACCCCATCATCCGTAATCGTCAGTAAGTGGTCACCTTTTTCACTGTGCTGATAATCCACGAGAATTACCTGGGCACTGGCGTGACGAATCGCATTCAGCAGCGCCTCCCGGGCAATCTGCAACACATGCACCTGCTGTTGTGCCTCCAGACTCAGCAGGCCGTTCTGATAGTTAAAGTGTATCTCTGCGCCGCTCTTTTCCTGCAGCGAGGCGATCATCGCCTGCATCGCCGCCACCAGATCTGCCTGATCGATGGTCAGACGGAAGGTGGTCAGCAGTTCGCGCAGCTGGCGATAGGCATCGGCCAGCGCCTGATCGAAGTCAGCGATAATGGTATGGGCAGCCCTGTCCTCCTTATCCACGGTGCGGCGCAGCAGGGTCAGCTGAATGCGTAAAAAGGAAAGCGACTGCGCCAGCGAGTCATGTAATTCGCGGGCAATGGTGGCGCGCTCTTCAATCAGCAGCATCTGTTGATACTGCTGCTGTGCCTGCCAGATCCAGAGAGAGCGCCCCAGCATTGCCGCCAGGCTGCGCATCAGCTCATCCGGCGGAGAGGCACCCGGCGTCTGCCAGCGCAGTTCACCAATCTGTTGCTCATCCTGCTGTAACGGCAGGCGTTGCCACTGACCCATTGCCTGATCATCACCGGCGCGGAACTGAAACTGGTCGCTGTCGAGCCAGATCGCCGTCAGTTTCTCGCGTGTCAGCACATTGGTTAACACCGCTTCAAACAGGTCCGGATGCAGCGGGCTGGCGGTCAGCATCTGTGAGCTGTGATACAGCAGTGACAGCGTACGATTAGCCTGGGTTAAATCTTCCGTTTTGGCGCGTACCGTGCTTTCCAACAGCTGATAGTGCGAATGCAGACGTGCCGCCATGCCGCTAAAGGCATGAGACAGCACCCGCAGTTCATTCTGCTGCTCAACATGAAGCGGCGGAAAAGCAAAGTTGCCGCTCTCGACGTAGCGACTGGCAGTGACCAGCGCATTGAGTGGCCGCACTACCTGCTGTCGGGTAAAGCGAATCGTCATCAGTGCCAGCGCTACAATCGCAATGACACCGACCAGGCTGCTGATGGCTACCAGATGCATTTTCAACTCGGTATAGCGTTGCAGACCCAGCACAAAGCGATCGATTTCACCGACGTAAATGGGAACCTGCTGTTGGTATGCCACGGTATCAACCTGTTGCAGCTGCTGCTGTAGCGAAGGCCAGGCGGATCGCAGTCGTTGATAGCGAACGCTCACTTCAAGCGGTACCCAGGGCCGATTCAGTTTTTGCAGCGCTGGGGCATCCAGTGTTTGCTGAAAGAGCACCAGATGATGAGGCAGGTTTTGCTGCTGACGGCTGGCATCCCAGGCCATGCGATAGCTTTGCATGCGCAGTGAACCCGCCAGATTGATCGCCTCCGCGTCGCGATGACTGCTGAGTAGCGTGACTAATGCCAGCCCGGTGGTGATCAGCGACAGCAGGACAATAGCGCTGAGCGCCTGAGCGATGCTTTGAGTAACGGAACGTTTAACAATCACATTAATGGCCCTGATAAGAATGTGGGAATTATAGGAGCCCAGTAACGTAACGCAAATGATCAATCCCCTGTTTATTTCACAGGAGGTTACCTATCGCACACAAAATGACCGCAATTGACAGTTCCCAGGACACGCTACTGTTGAACGGTTAAAAAAGGAACAGCTTTACACCGCCCCGATGTTGCTTTTCATTGCAGCGCTAATAATTCGTTCAGTCATTAGCTCAACCCCGATTACAGATTAAGGAGCATCCAATGAAAAAACTGAATGCAGTACTGGCGGGTGCATTACTGGCTACCGCCTCATTTGCCACTTTCGCCGCCGCGCCAGTGGATCGGTCGCAGGCGCAGAGTATGCAGAGCATCGGCAGCGTGTCGGTCTCCGGCGTTCGTGGCTCACTGGACGATGCTAATCGTCAGCTGTCGCAAAAAGCGGAAGAAATGGGCGCCAGCCATTACCGCGTTATCGGTGTCGATAACCCAGGCGACTCCAGCCTGTGGAGCGGCACCGCAGAGATTTATCGCTAACCCAGCCCTCCTGTTTCCATCCCTGTAGCTTTTACCGGCCTGAAATGGCCGGTTTTTTTGTTTTTGTGCATCAGGATGGATTCTTACAAATCAGCCTGTGCATCTGCCCGGTATATTTTGCTTCGTTCTTGCAGAACGGGTAGGATTCATCGCCGTAAATTCCCGCGTTGTCTGGCACTCACTCACAGACAAGCGCACAGAGGAAAATACCCCATTTCACAGGGCACTACGCCTGAAGTGGGGAAACGACGACTGATGGTCAGGACAAACAGGAATGCTATGAAATCTAAAAAGAAAACCCCAAGTGAGATGCGCGCTGCGAAGCGCCGCTGGCTGAATTCTCACGATGCTGGTTACCAGAAGGCGATGGGTAACCGTCACGTACAGATGATTGCGATCGGCGGTGCCATCGGTACCGGTTTGTTCCTGGGCGCAGGTGGCCGTTTGCAGGCTGCTGGCCCCGCGTTAGCCATCATCTATCTGGTGTGTGGCATCTTCTCCTTCTTTATTCTGCGTGCGCTGGGCGAACTGGTATTACACCGTCCCAGCAGCGGCAGCTTCGTCTCCTATGCCCGTGAGTTTCTTGGCGAGAAAGCCTCCTACGTGGCGGGCTGGATGTACTTCGTCAACTGGGCGATGACCGGTATCGTCGATATCACCGCCGTCGCGCTTTACATGCACTACTGGGGCGCGTTTGGTGATGTGCCACAGTGGGTCTTTGCCCTGGGTGCGCTGGCGATTGTTGGCACCATGAACATGATCGGCGTTAAGTGGTTTGCCGAGATGGAGTTCTGGTTCGCGCTGGTAAAAGTGCTGGCGATTGTGGTGTTCCTGGTGGTGGGTGTGGTGTTCCTCGGCACCGGCAAACCGCTGGATGGCAACAGCACTGGCTTCCATCTTATCACCGATAACGGTGGCATTTTCCCGCACGGCTTACTGCCCGCACTGGTACTGATTCAGGGCGTGGTATTCGCCTTTGCTTCTATCGAATTAGTGGGTACGGCGGCAGGCGAATGTAAAGACCCGAAAACCATGCTGCCTAAAGCGATCAACAGCGTGATCTGGCGTATCGGCCTGTTTTACGTCGGCTCTGTCGTCCTGCTGGTGCTGCTGCTGCCGTGGAACGCCTATCAGGCGGGTCAGAGTCCGTTCGTGACCTTCTTCTCGAAGCTGGGTGTGCCTTATATTGGCAGCATCATGAACATCGTGGTGCTGAGCGCGGCGCTCTCCAGCCTGAACTCCGGCCTCTACTCGACCGGGCGTATCCTGCGTTCCATGTCGATGGGCGGTTCGGCACCGAAATTCATGTCAAAGATGAACGGTCAGCAGGTGCCTTATGCCGGTATTCTGGTCACCATCTGCGTTTACGTGATTGGAGTGGTGCTTAACTACTACGTGCCTTCTCAGGTGTTTGAGATCGTGCTGAACATCGCCTCGCTGGGCATTATCTCCTCCTGGGCCTTTATCGTGGTTTGCCAGCTGCGTCTGCGCAAAGCGATTAAAGAGGGCAAGGCGGATGATGTCAGCTTCAAGCTGCCCGGCGCGCCATTTACCTCGTGGCTGACGCTGCTGTTCCTGTTCAGTGTGCTGGTGCTGATGGCATTCGACTACCCGAACGGCACCTACACCATTGCCTCTATTCCGCTGATTGCTGTGGTGCTGGTGCTGGGATGGTTTGGCGTGCGTAAGCGTGTTAGCGCTGTCGCGCAGACCGAACAGGATCATCACGAAGAAGAGCCTCAGCCGACCCGACTGGCTGACGACACCTCACGCTGATAAGCGCTGCAGCAATCAGGCCAGCCTCCGGGCTGGCTTTTTTTGGCCGTCAATCGACACGTTACGACGAGAATTAGGATAGTTTTCCCCTAAGCAACCCCCTATGATGAAAGGCTCCCTTTATGCGGTAACGGAGTCATCATGTCGTTTAAGATCAACATCATCAAAGATAAGCTCCTGTCTGAAAACTGGTTTGTGCTGCGTAACTACACCTACGACATCACCGATCGCCGTGGCGAGGTTATCCGCCATAAACGCGAAGTCTACGATCGCGGAAACGGGGCAACCATCCTGCTCTATAACCGTGAAAAGAACAGTGTGGTTCTGACGCGCCAGTTCCGTATTGCTACTTACGTCAATGGTAATGATGGCGGCATGCTAATCGAAGCCTGCGCCGGCTTGCTGGACGACGACTCCCCGGAAGATTGTATTCGCAAAGAGGCGATTGAAGAGACCGGTTATGCGGTAGGCGAGGTGGAGAAACTCTATGCCTGCTATATGTCGCCGGGCGGCGTAACCGAACTGATCCATTTCTTCGCGGCCGAATATAATGAATCGCTGCGTGACAACGCGGGCGGTGGCGTCGAAGATGAGTCGATCGATGTGCTGGAACTGAGCTTCCCGGATGCGCTGGCGATGGTCGCCGATGGCCGCATCCGTGACGGAAAAACTATTATGCTGTTACAGCATGCCCAAATTGCGGGCTGGCTGACGCCATAAAAAACCGTGCAGTTAACCTGTTGCCGCGTGACAGCGTTGAGAGTGGAGGGGTAAGACGGAGTCCACTGTATGCACGCTTTTTAAGCGGTTAACTGCGCTTTTTGCACAGGTTCACAGAATACGAACCCTGTCAGGGCCGTGGATGCGCTATCCTCTCCACTCTGGGTATTCGGGGATCGATTTTCTTAATGTCGTATTGGATGAAGTCGCTGTGGCTGTTGCCGTCTCTGTGGGTTGCCTGTGTTCAGGCGGAACCGTTGCAAAAGTCATTCAACGACTGGCAAATCACCTGCAACAATGAAGCCTTTTGCGTGGCGCGCAATATTCCGGGAGACAAAGGGTTAGTGATGACGATTTCGCGCCATGCGGGCGTCAACGATCGCCCCTTGCTGCGAATCGACTACGGCAGTGCCTACAGTGGCACTCTGCCGGGCGGCCCGCTTCAGGATAACCTGCTGCTCGATCAGCGCCGCCTGAAACCCGACCTCAAACACTGGACGGTAGAGCCGCATCATCTCGCCACCAGCAATGCTATCGCCATTGATGAGTTCCTTGATCTGATCATGGAGGCGAAAGCCTTACAGCTTACCTACGATCCTAATGCGCAAATCTCTCTGCGCGGCATGAAGGCCGCGCTGTTGCTGATGGATGACACGCAGGGACGGGTCAACAGCATGAGCGCGTGGATTAAACGTGGCGAGAGAGCCAGCTGGGATGTTCCGCCACCGCCTGCGCTGCCGCCACTGCCGCCTGCTGTCGTGCCGCCCGCGGCGTTGACGCGCGACGAGACCAGTGGATTAATTGATTACGCCACCTGGCGAGTCAATACCGACGCCTGCTCACTTGATCCGCTGCGCCGTCAAGTCAGCGTGGCGCCGCTCACCGATCAGCGCGCACTGCTGCTGGTGAGCTGTGAGATGGGGGCGTATAACGTGATCGATTTGGCGTTTGAAGTGACGCGCAGCCAGCCCTACGTGGCACGTGGCATCACCTTAACCCTGCCGTTTACCCCGCCAGGAGCCAGTGATCGACAGCTTGAGCTGATTAACGCCGAATATGATGCGTCAAGGGGCCTGCTTTACACCTTTGTGAAGGGACGTGGATTGGGTGACTGCGGCAGGGCCACGCGCTGGCAGTTTGATGGCACGCGTTTTGTGTTAGCGGAGTATGCAGAAGAGTCAACCTGTGATGCCTGGCACAGCAGTGATGACTGGCCAACCCTGTGGGTCAGCCAGTCTGACGGTGGTGTACAGCAGCGTTAACGAATCGCCTGTACCATCATTGGTGAACCAGACTGATTGCCGACCAGTTCGGCCAGCATATTATTTACGCCGTCGCTCATTGGCGTGAAGCGGGTCAGCGGCGAGCGCGTTACCACCACAAATACCCCAACGTTATGCTGCGGCACCATCGCCATATAAGTGATGAATCCGCCGCCGCCGCCGGTTTTCTGAATGATGCCGGGACGACCATTTTTCGGCCCCATAAAGACCCAGCCCATGCCCAGCGCATCCGCTTTACCTGGCACATCCATGCCTTCTACTTTGTTTAGCTGATCGCGACGATAGATCAGTGTTTGCAGCCTGTCGATCTGCGGCGTCCGATGGTTAACCGAAGAGTTAAGGAACTGTTGCATCCAGCGACCCATATCATCCGGCGTCGAGTAGACACCGCCGCTGCCAATTGCCGCCAGGGTATTATTGCAGGGACTGGCCCCTTTTTCCGCCACCATCAGGCGTCCGCACTGTTCAGGCGACGGCGTAAACGTCGTGTCTTTCATGCCGAGCGGTCGGGTAATCAGCTGCTGAAACAGCGCCGGATAGGGAGTGCCGGTGGCGCGCGACAGCGCATCGCCCAGCAGATCGTAGCCCAGGTTGGAGTAAGCGGCACTGCTGCCCGGCGCTGTTTTGAGGTTAGCGCGTGGCAGCCATGCCCAGCGCTCACCACGGGTTGGCCAGACAAACACCGGACGCTGCGCTTTGCCGCCTGGCTGTTCGCGCGGCAGTCCGCTGGTGTGGGTCGAGAGATTAATCAGGCGAATGGGCTGACCATTGTAAGTGGGCACGCGTGTACCCGGTGGTGCATATTTACTCAGGGGATCGTCGAGACGAATTTGTCCGCGCTCAGCCAGTTTCACCATCACTTCACTGGTCATCAGCTTACTCAGCGAGGCGATGCGAATCAGCGAGTCTTTCTGCGGACGGACATTGTTGCCGGGACGGGTTTCACCAAAGCTGGCGAACACTCGCTGATTGCCATCAATTGCTACCAGCGCCATGCCGGTTGCGCCGCTGCCGTAAAAGATATGTTCCGCATAGCGATCAACAATCTGAGAAGCCAGTAATGGATCGGGCGCGACCTGCGCCATGCTTTTTAAGGGAAGCAGTGAAACCATCAGGGCCAGTAAATAGGGTGTGCGCATGTTCAACGGAAGTGGCTTCGCTATAAAAATCGGAGGAAATCTGCCTTAACTCATCGGGATGCACTCGGTCAGTGAACCGCATTATCCCGGCAGAACAACAGCAGGAACAGACGGAGAGTCAGTGCACAGGCAGCATTAAGTATGACGGCTCTATAGTAATCAGTTTGCGCAGGGCGTGAAGAGGGGAGCGGAGATTTTTTTCTGTTTCAGGCTAAGGGATGAAATGGCCCTTCCCGATGATCCGGGAAGGGCAAAAGCATTAAACTGGCTTGAGTAATGCTTCAGCGTGGCTGACGATGTTCTCGACGGTGAAGCCAAACTCCGGGAACAGTTGACTGGCTGGCGCGGATTCACCAAAGGTGGTCATACCGACGATCGCACCGTCCAGACCGACATACTTAAACCAGTAGTCAGCGATACCCGCTTCTACGGCAACGCGTGCTTTCACCCCGCTCGGCAGGACGGATTCACGGTAAGCGGCATCCTGCGCATCAAACAGGTCAGTAGAAGGCAGTGAAACCACCCGCACTTTGTGACCGCCCGAGGTAAGCTTATTCGCTGCACCCAAGGTGATCTCAATCTCTGAACCAGTCGCAATCAGAATCACTTCTGGCGTGCCGTCGCAATCTTTCAGCACGTAGCCGCCGCGTTTGATGTTTTCGATCTGCTCCGGGGTACGTTCCGGCTGCAGCAGATTCTGACGGGAGAGGATCAGCGCAGTCGGGCCGTGATGGCGTTCGACAGCGGCTTTCCACGCCACAGCGGTTTCAACCTGATCGCATGGGCGCCATACGCTCATGTTTGGCGTCAGACGCAGGCTGGCGATTTGCTCAACCGGCTGGTGCGTCGGGCCATCTTCGCCCAGACCGATGGAGTCATGGGTGTAGACCAGAATCTGACGCGCCTTCATCAGCGCTGCCATACGCGCGGCGTTACGCGCATATTCGACAAACATCAGGAAGGTCGCGGTGTAGGGGACGAAACCGCCATGGTGCGCGATGCCGTTACCAATGGCTGTCATACCGAATTCACGAACGCCATAGTGAATATAGTTTCCAGCGGGATCCTCTTTGATCGATTTGGAGCCTGACCAGATGGTGAGGTTACTCGGTGCCAGGTCAGCAGAACCGCCGAGGAATTCCGGCAGCAATTTGCCGTACGCTTCCAGCGAGTTTTGTGACGCTTTACGGCTGGCGATTTTCTGCGGGTTAGCCTGCAACTCCTGAATGAAACGGGTCGCTTCGGTTTCCCATGTGGCGGGCATTCCGCCATTCATCCGGCGTTCATACTCTTTCGCCAGCTCAGGATGGGACTCTTTATAAGCAGCAAACTTCGCGTCCCACGCTTTTTCGCGTTCAGCACCCGCCGCTTTGGCATCCCACTGCTGGTAGATTTCAGGCGGGATCTCAAACGCCGGATAATTCCAGCCGAGCTGCTTGCGGGTCAGGGCAACCTCTGCCTCACCCAGCGCCGCACCGTGCGACTCCTCTTTACCGGCTTTATTCGGTGAACCGAAACCGATGATGGTGCGGCAGATAATCAGTGAAGGCTTATCGGTGACGCTCTGTGCTTCTTTGATCGCCTCGCGAATGGCATCAGCGTCATGTCCGTCGATGTCGCCAATCACATGCCAGTTGTAGGACTCGAAGCGTTTATGGGTGTCGTCAGTAAACCAGCCTTCGGTCTCGCCATCGATCGAGATACCGTTATGGTCGTAGAAGCCGATCAGTTTGCCGAGACCCAGGGTACCCGCCAGGGAACAGACTTCGTGCGAGATCCCTTCCATCAGACAGCCATCGCCCATAAACACATAAGTGTGGTGATCAACGATCTCATGATCCGGACGGTTAAACTGCGCGGCCAGCGTGCGTTCTGCAATCGCTAAGCCAACGGCGTTAGCCAGTCCCTGACCCAGCGGGCCGGTAGTGGTTTCAACGCCTGGGGTGTAGCCGATCTCCGGGTGACCCGGCGTTTTTGAGTGCAGCTGACGGAAATTTTTCAGTTCTTCAATCGGCAGGTCATAACCGCTCAGGTGCAGCAGGCTATAGAGCAGCATCGAGCCGTGGCCGTTAGAGAGGATAAAGCGGTCGCGATCAAGCCAGGCGGGATTGGTCGGATTGTGCTGGAGGAAGTCGCGCCATAACACTTCGGCGATATCGGCCATACCCATGGGCGCACCGGGGTGGCCTGAATTTGCCTTCTGTACCGCATCCATGCTCAGTGCACGAATCGCGTTTGCCAACTCTCTGCGTGAGGACATAAAGTTCTCCCTTGTTATGCATCAGGGCAGGAAAGTCCCGCCCGACTAAAATGAAGACTACAGGCGTGCGGAGAGCACATCTTCCAGCTTTTGCTGGTCAACCGCGAACTGGCGGATACCGTCAGAGAGTTTTTCTACTGCCATCGGATCCTGATTATGTTCCCAGCGGAACTCAGCCTCGGAAAGTGGCGATGGCTGGTGGAAGCCTTCGGTTGATGGCTCCAGTTTGCGCTCCAGCGGCGCATCACTGTTCTGCAATTCTTCCAGCAGGTTAGGCGACAGCGTCAGGCGATCGCAGCCTGCCAGCGCCACAATCTGCTCCACTTTACGGAAGCTGGCGCCCATGATGATGGTGCTGTAACGGTGCTTTTTGTAGTAATCGTAGATGCGACGCACGGACTTCACGCCCGGATCTTCATCCGCCACATAGGGTTCCATTGGCTTGCGCGAGTTATACCAGTCGTATATGCGGCCAACGAAAGGAGAGATGAGGAACACGCCCGCTTCGGCACAGGCACGCGCCTGCGCAAAGGAGAACAGCAGCGTCAGGTTGCAGTGGATGCCGTTCTTCTCCAGCTCTTCCGCTGCACGGATACCTTCCCAGGTCGAGGCCAGTTTGATCAGCACGCGTGAGCGATCAATACCGTGCTCTTCATACATCCGAATCAGTTTTTCTGCTTTGGTCACACACATGCCACGATCGAAGGAGAGGCGCGCATCCACTTCGGTCGAAACACGGCCGGGTATGCTTTTCAGGATTTCCATACCGAGGTTGATCGCCACTTTGTCGCTGGCATTGATGATCTGCGTCTCTTTGCTGCCGCCCTGTTTTTTCGCGTATTCAATCGCATCGTCAATCAGATGTTTATACCCTTCGAGACCAGATGCTTTCAGAATGAGTGAGGGATTGGTGGTGGCGTCTTCCGGGTGGTAATTACGAATCGATTCAATATCACCACTGTCCGCCACCACGGTGGTGAACTGTTTTAGGGCTTCTAGCTGGTTCATTTCTAAACTCCTTGAAAAGAAAAATGAAAGCGAACAGGGAGCACCTCAGGCCTCGCAGGCGGTCTGTGGCATGTTCTGCTACCGGAAACGCGAACCCATAACATTGCAACAGACACTTTCTGATGAAAATGCGGTTTCTCTGATTGTTGCGCTGCGAGGCGGTGCGAAGGAGCCGTCATGCGGTATTACCGTGGGTGCGCCATATTCCACCCCTAAGCATAGCAGTCAGTCGGAATGACGCAGGCAACACTGTAGCAATCCGTGCCCTGTGAAACAGAGCGCGTCGATCGGGAGAGGGGTAAGCGCAGCGCGGGTCGGGAACCACGCTGCGGCGGCAGAAGCGATCAGACTGGCAGGTTCAGCCAGTTTTTCACCGGCAGAAAATCGCGGTAAAGGGCAGCTTCAGGAGAGTCGGCGTCGGGCTGATAATCATATTCCCAGCGCACCAGCGGTGGCATCGACATCAGGATCGATTCCGTACGTCCCCCGGTCTGCAGGCCAAACAGCGTGCCACGGTCCCACACCAGATTGAACTCTACATAGCGCCCACGGCGGTAGAGCTGGAACTGGCGTTCACGATCGCCCCACGGGTGATCTTTACGGCGCGCCACGATCGGCCGATAGGCATCAATAAAGCCACGGCCCACTGCCTGCATAAAGCTGAAGCTCTGCTCAAAGTCGGGCATGTTGAGATCGTCAAAAAAGAGGCCGCCAATGCCGCGCTGCTCATCACGATGCTTCAGATAGAAATAGTCGTCACACCACTTTTTATAGCGCGGATAAAAATCATCGCCAAAAGGCTGACACAGGTTCGCGGCCGTCTGATGCCAGTGCAACGCATCTTCTTCGAAGCCATAAAAAGGGGTCAGGTCAAACCCGCCGCCAAACCACCAGACCGGATCGGCACCCGGTTTCTCTGCGATAAAAAAGCGCACGTTGGCGTGGCTGGTGGGCACATAGGGGTTGTTCGGATGAATCACCAGCGACACGCCCATTGCTTCAAAGCTGCGACCCGCCAGTTCTGGCCGGTGAGCAGTGGCGGATGCCGGCATCTGATCGCCATGCACATGCGAAAAGTTTACGCCCGCCTGCTCAAACACCGTGCCGTTGCGCAGTACGCGGCTCTGACCGCCGCCGCCGCCGGGACGCTGCCAGCTATCTTCAGCAAACACTGCGCCGCCATCTTCAGCCGCCAGCTGGTTACAAATCTCATCCTGCAAGGCGAGCAGGAACGCTTTAACGCGGGAAATATCAGCCATCTTTTCGCTTATCGTAGGTTTTAGTCTGAGGCGATTATACGCAAAACAGCGCCGCTTGCATGAGTGCGGCGCGTCGCACGGTGTAAACCCGCTATTCGCATCAGACGTTGCGGCGGTCAAATTCATCAAAGTAATTGACGATACCGCTGGCAATGGCGGCGGCTATTTTCTGGCGAAACGCGGTGGTGCCGAGCAGCTGCTCTTCACGCGGATTTGTAATAAAGGAGGTCTCGACCAATACCGAGGGAATCGACGGTGACTTGAGTACCGCGAAGGCGGCCTGCTCGGTGTGCTGGCTGTGAAGATGATGCACCGGGCGGATCTGGTCCAGCACGTGCTTGCCCAGCGTCAGGCTGTTCTTAATGGTGTCGGTCTGCACCAGGTCGAACAGGATCTGCTGCAGATAGTGATCCTGCTGCTGTGCTTTCTCGCCGCCCAATTTATCGGCATCGTTCTCCCGCTGCGACAGGTAACGCGCCATGGAGCTGCTGGCACCGCGGTTAGAAAGCGCAAACACCGAGGCGCCGCTGGCATCAGGGCTGGTAAAGCCGTCGGCATGAATCGACATAAAGAGATCGGCGCCGTGCTGGTGGGCAATCTCTACCCGCTGATAAAGCGGAATAAAGTGGTCGCTGTCGCGTGTCAGACGAACTTCTATGCGCGGATGGCTCTGTAGCTGGCGCTGCACGTTACCGGCAATCTCCAACACGATGTGCTTTTCTTCCGAACCTTCTTCGCCTACGGCGCCAGAGTCAATGCCACCGTGGCCGGGATCGATCATCACGATGCGTTTACCGTTTTTCGCGGGCGGGGCAGGGCGCGTATGACGGTTTGCACCGGTAAGGGCAGACGGCTCTTTAGCCTGAACCGCGCGCGGCGATAAAATGGCCAGAGCCAACCCGGAAAGCAGTAACTGGCGACGATGGATCAAACGTTTAAGCAGGCGCATGTAAGGGTCCGGTAACAGGAATGTTGCCGGTGTTATAGCCTAAGGCTCTCTTGCCTGCGATCACAGAACCATTTCAGGGCATTACTTTGTATTGCAGGTCGCAAACAGAAAGTTTGCGCTTTTTTATTTCCCGTCAGTCATGGAGGGTTGCGTGCAGCAGAGAATGCGTGATAATCAGCAAATTGTGCTTATTTGCAGGTAAAGAAGATGGAAATCCGCGCCTTCCGCCAGGAAGATTTTGAAGAAGTGATCACCTTATGGGAACGTTGCGATTTGTTACGGCCATGGAACGATCCGGAGCTGGATATCGAACGCAAAATGCATCACGACCCTGATCTTTTTCTGGTTGCTGAAGTGGGCGGCGTGGTCGTCGGCACGCTAATGGGTGGCTACGATGGTCATCGCGGCGCGGCTTACTATCTGGCGGTGCATCCTGACTATCAGGGACGCGGCTTTGCCAATGCGCTGATGAATCGTCTGGAGAAAAAGCTGATCGCACGCGGCTGTCCGAAACTGCATCTGATGATCCGTGAAGAGAATGATCAGGTAGTGGCATTCTATGAGAAGCTCGATTATGAGCCGGTCGATGTGCTGCTGTTTGGTAAACGTCTGATCGAAGACCGTGAATACTAAGCCGTTGCCTGACTATCTGCCGGACGACTATGACGCTAAAGGGCAGCTGCGGCTGCCGTTTCTTTTTTGGCTGATCCTGTTACTCCAGGCGCGAACCTGGCTGATGCTGGTGATGGCCGGGGCGTCACGGCAGCAGGGCAACGATTTGCTGGCGCTGTTCTATCCGGATCGTCAGGCATTCTGGAGCGGTCTTGCGCTGGGTTTACCGGCGCTGGCGGGCCTGCTGCTGACCGGTTATCGCGCGCGCCTGCCGCGACTCTGGCAGCACTGGCGCAGCGTGCTGGCGCTGTCATTGCTGGTTAATCTGCTCTGGCAGGGAATACAATTTTTACAGGGCGATCTCTTTAGCTCACCGCTGCCTTTAACGCTAACCCTGTTCGACCTGCTGGCGCTGATCTGGCTGCAGGTCAGCCATCGTTGCCGTGACTGCTTTCTGCCCAAACATCATCTCAACTAAACTTTTTGTCGCTTTGCGACTCCAATCAGTTCCGCCTTCCGGCATCGCATTTACAGGAGTTCTCATGAAAGCTGTTCGTTCCACGCTACTGATCGCCGCCGTTGTACTGAGCGGCTGTGCCAGTTCGGGTCCCGGCGCTGACAGCAGCCAGCAGGCAAGCTGGTGGAATCCGCTGACTTATCACTGGTCGTCGGCACTGCCGTGGAACTGGTTTGGTTCCTCGTTGACGGCGACTGAACAAGGTGTGGGTGGGTTAACCGCCTCAACCGCCATGAAAGAGGACGCGATTAAAGCCGGACTGAACGGTGACTATACCCTGCGACAGGGCATGCGCAGCCAGAACGGTCAGGTGATCTCTTTCTGGCAGGCGCTGGATGATGGCAAAGTGAAACTGGTGATTTACGGGCAGTCGCAGGTTGAGCGTGTTGAAGTCATGGACAGCGCGATTGCCAGCAACGACGGCAGCAAAGTGGGTGATGCCTTCAGCAATAAGTTCACCAAAGCCTTTAACAACTGCACATTAACCAGCGGCACAGATGCGCGTGACGTGGCGTGCCGCGCACCCGGTCGCCAGCATCTGACCTATGTTTATCATGGCGACTGGCATGGGCCGGAGGGATTGATGCCCTCTGACGATACCCTGAAAAACTGGAAAATCAGCAAGATTGTCTGGCAGCGTTAATCCTGTTTTTTCTGCGCGCCGCCCGTCAGGCGGCTGCTGACGTTCTCGAAACCCCTTGCCAGCGCCTGCTGCACGGGGTTCCTCCCCCCTTCAGCTTTTGCTGATTTCTGCATTAACTCTGCCGCCGTCTTATGCTTTTTTCGACTTTGAAATCATCAAACGATATATAAAACCGTTACTGGTTTTCACTGAGTTATAAATAAACTGATGCCTCAGCGGGTGAGATCCGCATCAAACTTTTTCAGGGTGCTAAATGACATTTCAAGCGATAAAAAAAATCGTGAGCGGTATCGCACTGTCGCTGAGCCTGGCCAGCGCAGCCAATGCCACTGAACTTCTTAATAGTTCTTACGATGTATCGCGGGAGCTGTTTGTTGCCCTGAATGCTCCGTTTGTTAAACAGTGGGATGCCAGCCATCCGGGTGATCCACTGACCATCAAGATGTCGCACGCCGGTTCATCAAAGCAGGCGCTGGCTATCCTGCAGGGACTGCGCGCGGATGTCGTCACCTACAATCAGGTTACCGATGTACAGGTGCTGCACGATAAAGGCAACCTGATTGCCGCAGACTGGAAACGCCGTTTGCCGAACAACAGTTCGCCTTTCTACTCCACCATGGCTTTTCTGGTGCGCAAAGGGAATCCTAAACAGATTCACGACTGGTCAGATTTAACCCGCACCGATGTGAAGCTGATTTTCCCTAATCCGAAAACCTCCGGTAATGGCCGATATACCTATCTGGCCGCCTGGGGCGCAGCGGATAAAGCGGACGAGAAGGATCAGGCCAAAACCCGAGCCTTTATGACGCAGTTCCTGAAAAACGTTGAAGTGTTCGATACGGGGGGGCGTGGCGCGACCACGACCTTTGCTGAGCGCGGTCTGGGCGATGTACTGATTAGCTTCGAGTCGGAAGTGAATAACATCCGCAACCAGTACGGCAAAGATGAGTATGAAGTGGTGGTGCCGAAAACCAACATTCTGGCGGAGTTTCCGGTGGCATGGGTGGATAAGAATGTCGCCACCAATAACACCGCTGCTGCGGCCAGCGCTTACCTGCATTATCTTTATACCCCTGAAGCGCAAAATATTATTACTCACTACTACTATCGCGTGAATAACCCACAGCTGATGGCAGAGCAGAAAGATCGCTTCCCGCAGACCAGCTTGTTCCGGGTGGAAGAGGCGTTTGGCGGTTGGGACAATGTGATGAAGACGCATTTTGTCAGCGGCGGTGAGCTCGATAAATTGTTAGCGGCGGGGCGTGGATAATGTTTACAGCCAGCCAGAAACGCGTGTTGCCCGGTTTTGGTCTTAGCCTAGGCACCAGCCTGCTCTTTACCTGCCTGATCCTGCTACTGCCGATCAGCGCGGTGATCATGCAGCTATCTCAGATGACGCT
Source organism: Pantoea sp. AS142 (assembly GCF_037152305.1). Taxonomy (NCBI): domain Bacteria; kingdom Pseudomonadati; phylum Pseudomonadota; class Gammaproteobacteria; order Enterobacterales; family Erwiniaceae; genus Pantoea; species Pantoea sp. AS142. The sequence goes on from NZ_JBBCMO010000002.1 coordinate 136,589, forward strand.
GACACAGTACTGGGATGTGGTGACCAATCCGCAGCTGATTGCCGCCTATAAAGTGACGCTGCTCTCTGCTGGCGTCGCATCACTGTTTAATGCGGTGTTCGGCATGCTGATGGCATGGATCCTGACCCGTTATCGCTTTCCAGGCCGGACACTGCTGGATGGCTTGATGGATCTGCCGTTTGCACTGCCTACGGCGGTGGCGGGTCTGACCCTGGCCGGACTCTTTTCGGTTAACGGCTGGTATGGGCAGTGGTTCGCCCAGTTTGACATCAAAATTTCTTACACCTGGATTGGTATCGCCATTGCTATGGCTTTTACCAGCATTCCGTTTGTGGTGCGTACCGTGCAGCCGGTACTGGAAGAGTTAGGCCCGGAGTATGAAGAGGCAGCCGAAACGTTGGGTGCCACGCCGTGGCAGAGCTTCCGCCGCGTTGTGCTGCCGGAAGTGGCTCCTGCGCTGCTGGCCGGTACTGCGCTATCTTTTACCCGCAGCCTGGGTGAATTTGGTGCGGTGATCTTTATTGCCGGTAATATCGCCTGGAAAACGGAAGTCACCTCGCTGATGATTTTTGTCCGGCTACAGGAGTTCGACTATCCGGCGGCCAGCGCTATCGCCTCGGTGATCCTGGCGGCATCGCTGATTCTGTTATTCGCAATTAATACATTACAGAGCCGCTTTGGCCGTCGTCTGGGAGGTCACTAATGGCTGAAGTTTCTCAACTTAATCACGTGGCTCGTCAGCCAGTGAATTGGGGCAAATGGCTGCTGATTGGTATCGGCGCGTTGATCTCGATTCTGCTGCTGGTGGTGCCGATGGCCTCCATCTTCTGGGAAGCGCTGAATCAGGGAGTGATTGTCGCCCTCAACAATCTGGCCGATCCGGACATGCTGCACGCCATCTGGCTGACGGTGATGGTGGCGTTGATCACCGTACCGGTTAACCTGGTGTTCGGCACATTGCTTGCCTGGCTGGTGACACGCTTTACCTTTCCGGGTCGTCAGCTGCTGCTGACCCTGTTTGATATTCCTTTTGCCGTGTCGCCGGTTGTGGCCGGTCTGATGTATCTGCTGTTCTGGGGCGTAAATGGCCCGGCAGGCGGCTGGCTGGATGCGCATAACATCCAGGTTATGTTTGCCTGGCCGGGCATGGTGCTGGCGACGGTGTTTGTGACCTGTCCGTTTGTCGTGCGCGAACTGGTCCCGGTGATGCTGAGTCAGGGCAGTCACGAAGATGAAGCGGCGGTGCTGTTGGGGGCCTCTGGCTGGCAGATGTTCCGTCGTGTGACGCTGCCGAACATTCGCTGGGCGCTGCTGTATGGCATCGTGCTGACCAACGCCCGTGCGATTGGTGAATTTGGTGCGGTCTCGGTGGTATCAGGATCGATTCGCGGTGAAACCTACACATTACCGCTTCAGGTTGAATTGTTGCACCAGGATTACAACACGGTCGGCGCGTTCACCGCCGCCGCCCTGTTAACCCTGATGGCAATTATGACGCTGTTTCTGAAAAGCATTGTGCAGTGGCGTTTAGAGCAACAGCACAAACGCCTGCAACAGGAAGGAAATCATGAGCATTGAGATTAACAAGATCAACAAATCCTTTGGTCGCACCTCGGTGCTGAACGATATCTCTCTGGATATTGCCTCGGGTGAAATGGTGGCGTTGCTTGGTCCATCAGGCTCGGGTAAAACCACGCTGCTGCGCATTATTGCCGGGCTGGAGCATCAGAACAGCGGTCAAATCCGTTTTCACGGCAACGATGTCAGCCGACTCCATGCGCGCGATCGTCAGGTTGGTTTTGTTTTTCAGCATTATGCGCTGTTCCGCCATATGACAGTGTTTGACAACATCGCCTTTGGCCTGACCGTGCTGCCGCGACGTGGACGTCCTTCCAGGTCGGAGATCAACCAGCGTGTTACGCGTCTGCTGGAGATGGTGCAGCTGGCCCATCTGGCGAATCGCTTTCCGGCACAGCTGTCGGGCGGCCAGAAACAGCGTGTGGCACTGGCGCGTGCGCTAGCGGTTGAACCGCAAATTCTGCTGCTGGATGAGCCGTTTGGTGCGCTGGATGCCCAGGTAAGAAAAGAGTTGCGCCGCTGGCTGCGTCAGCTGCATGAAGAGCTGAAATTTACCAGCGTGTTTGTGACCCACGACCAGGAAGAGGCGATGGAAGTCGCGGATCGCGTGGTGGTGATGAGTCAGGGCAACATTGAACAGGTCGGCACGCCAGATGATGTTTGGCGCGATCCGGCTACCCGCTTTGTGCTGGAGTTTCTGGGTGAAGTCAATCGCTTTGATGGCGAGATACAGGGATCGCAGTTCCACGTCGGCGCGCATCACTGGCCGCTAGGTTATACCACAGCGCATCAGGGTGCGGTTGAGCTGTTCCTGCGTCCGTGGGAAATCGACGTGTCACGCAGCAGCAGCCTGGAAACGCCGCTGCCGGTGCAGGTGCTGGAAGTGAGTCCACGTGGACACTTTTGGCAGCTGGTAGTCCAGCCCACCGGCTGGCAGAGCGAGCCGTTCTCGCTGGTGTTTGAAGGTGAGCAGACTGCACCGATTCGCGGTGAGCGTCTGTTTGTTGGCTTGCAGCAGGCACGTCTGTATAAGGGCGATACGCCGCTGCGCGCAGTTGCCTTTGCACAAAGCGCCTGATATTTTCTCATCAACACCGGGCGGGAGTGTCACTCCCGCTTTTTTTTGCCTTCAGTTTGTAACATGCCAGGAACCGCACCGTGACGACTCTCGAAAATACCATTGGCAATACACCGCTGATTAAGTTGCAGCGCCTGACGCCAGCCAACAACAGTGAGGTCTGGCTCAAGCTTGAAGGCAATAATCCAGCGGGCTCGGTAAAAGATCGTGCGGCCTGGTCGATGATCAATCAGGCGGAGCTGCGCGGTGATATTTCACCTGGCGATCAGCTGATTGAAGCCACCAGCGGCAACACGGGTATTGCGCTGGCAATGATCGCGGCATTGAAAGGCTATCGTCTGCGCCTGCTGATGCCGGACAACATGAGTCAGGAACGGCAGGACGCGATGCGTGCCTACGGCGCTGAGCTGATTCCCGTGCCACGTGAGCAGGGCATGGAGGGCGCACGCGATCTGGCGCAGGCGATGGCGGCGCGTGGTGAAGGCCGGGTGCTGGACCAGTTCAATAATCCCGATAACCCGTTGGGCCACTATCAGACCACCGGGCCGGAACTGTGGCAGCAGTCGAACCAGCGCATGACCCATTTTGTCTCCAGCATGGGTACCACCGGTACGATCACCGGCGTGGGACGTTACCTGAAAGAGCACAACACGGGCGTGCAGGTCATTGGCTTGCAACCCAGTGAAGGCAGCAGTATTCCGGGCATTCGTCGCTGGCCGTTGGCCTATCTGCCGGGGATCTACCGGCCCGATCTGGTGGATGATGTGATGGATATGACGCAAAAGGAAGCAGAAGAGACGACGCGGGCGCTGGCGCGCCGTGAAGGCATTTTCTGTGGCGTCAGTTCAGGTGGCGCGGTGGCGGGAGCGCTGCGCATTGCGCAGGCCAATCCGGGCAGCGTGGTGGTGGTGATTGCCTGCGATCGCGGCGATCGTTATCTCTCTACCGGACTCTATCATCAGTAACCTCTGCTGATGCGGAAACAGGCCAGTGCGCGCATTTACCGCCCACAGGCCTTTTTTTAGCCAGGATTTCCTGTGTCAGATAGACTGAATCTGTAAGGATCACGAAAATCAGGCTGCGTTCATACCCGGCACAGGACAAAATAGCGCCAATTCTGTCGAGAGATAACCATGAAAATTTTGCTTGTTGATGATGATGTCGAATTAGGCACGATGTTAAGCCAATACCTGATCGCCGAAGGGTTTGATGCCCAGCTGGTTTTGACCGGCAGCGCCGGGATTCAGGGCGCGCTATCGGGAGAGTTCACCGCCATGATTCTGGACATTATGCTGCCCGACATGAGTGGGATCGATGTATTGCGTCAAGTGCGGCAGAACAGCCGAATACCGGTGATCATGCTGACTGCCAAAGGCGATAATATTGATCGCGTGATCGGTCTGGAGATGGGCGCGGATGACTATATGCCCAAGCCCTGCTATCCACGTGAGCTGGTGGCTCGCCTGCGCGCGGTATTGCGTCGTTTCGAAGAGCAGGTGCCGCAGCCTGACGCCAAAGAACCGCTGCGCTGGGGGGAGCTGACGCTTAATCCCGCCACCCGCATGAGCGAATGGCAGGGTAAAACTTTTGATCTGACTGCATCGGAATTTAACCTGCTGGATCTGCTACTGCGTGCGCCGGACAGAGTGGTATCGAAAGATGAGCTATCTGAAAAGGGACTGGGGCGTCCACGTGAAGCCTATGATCGCAGTGTTGATGTGCATATCAGCAACATCCGTCAGAAGCTCAGTGCGTTAACCGCTGACAGCATCAACATCGAAACCGTTCGCAGCATCGGTTACCGCATTCGATGAGACAGAGTTATCGTGGACGCATGTTCTGGAAGATCTTTATCGGCTTCTGGATCGTTTTTGTCATCATGAGCCAGCTTATCTGGCTTGGCTTTACGCTCTCCGGTAAACGGCATGAACCGCCTGAAATCATGGCAATCCGTCGCATTGTTGATCTTCAGATGACTTCTGCCGCGTCGGTGCTGGAGCGGGGCGGGCCTGATGCTCTCAATGCGATGTTGTCGGACTGGGATAACACCGACCGACAGTTTTTCCATGTGACGCAGCAGATAAAATCGCCACAATCACAAAACAGCGGCAATCTGAACTATGTGGGGCCTCTTCCGGAAGAGGTGGTGCGCTGGGTGCAGGGTGCGGATGGCAAAGAGTATCAGCTGCGCTACGACCTCGATGGCATGCGTAAAGACAGCACGCATAACATGATGCCGCGAAAATTTCTGAATATTCCCGAGCCAATGTTTATCTTCGCCGGTTCAGTGGGATTGTTGTTCAGTTTGCTTCTGGCCTGGAATCTGACGCGCCCCATGCGACAGTTGCGCGAAGGATTTTCCCGCGTGGCGGAGGGGGATTTAAGCGTGCGGCTGTTTCCGATCCTGCGTAAGCGCCACGACGAAATCTCAAACGTTGCAGAAGCATTTGATGCCATGGTCGAACGGCTCGATACTCTGGTGCGCGCTCGTGAAGAATTGCTACACGATATCTCACATGAACTTCGTTCACCCCTGGCACGACTGCAATTGGCGACCGGTCTGGCCAGACAGACGCCAGAAAGCGTGAACAGTTCGCTTGATCGCATTGATGAAGAGGCGCGTCGGCTGGATAAGATGATCGGCGAACTGCTGACGCTGTCGCGGGCTGAGCATGAAAGTATTCCTGATGAACAATATTTTGACCTGACCGGTTTGCTACAGGCGGTCATCACCGATGTCCGTTATGAAGCGCAAATCCCTGGCGTCCAGGTAGAATTGCAGGTCGACGATCAGGCCGATTATACAGTGCGTGGCAACGCAGAGCTGATACGGCGCGGAATTGAGAATGTATTACGGAACGCGCTGCGCTTTTCTCTGCCAGGACAGCGGATTGAGGTTGATTTGCGCGCAGAACAGCAGTGGCTGGCGATTCAGGTGCGCGATCAAGGGCCTGGTGTCGATGAGGAGAAACTCTCCAGCATCTTTGATCCCTTTGTGCGGGTTAACTCGCCGCTGATGGGCAAAGGCTATGGTCTGGGGCTGGCTATCGTGCGTAAGGTGGTGTTGGCGCATCATGGTGAGGTCGAAGCTCGCAACAGGCCAGAAGGCGGACTTGAACTGACGCTCCGTCTGCCACATTGGCAGCCCTAAAAAACCTCATACGGCAGAAACGATAACGGCACCCGCGGGTGCCGTTATGTTATAAACGAATGCTTACTTCCTGATGCGAATCACCGGCGTTTCGCCAACGATGACCTGGCCAGACAGCTTAATCAATTCCTTGATTTCATCCATGTTGGAGATAACAACAGGTGTCAGGGTTGATTTCGCTTTCTCTTCCAGCAACGGCAGGTCAAACTCGATAACTACGTCGCCTTTTTTGACCTTCTGACCTTCTTCAGCAATACGTTTAAAGCCTTCACCTTTCAATTCAACTGTGTCGATACCGAAATGGACGAACAGCTCGATGCCATTGTCTGATTCGATCGAAAAAGCGTGATTGGTTTCAAAAATCTTACCGATAGTGCCATCAACAGGCGCAACCATTTTGTTGCCGCTGGGCTTGATCGCAATACCGTCGCCCACGATTTTTTCTGCAAACACCACATCTGGTACGTCTTCAATGTTCACGATTTCGCCTGACAGAGGCGCTACGATATCAATTGTCCCAGCGCTATCCGTTTTTTCGCCAAAAAGTTTAGAAAACAAACCCATGATCTTCTCCTAAGCAGTAATTTGGGGCCAGCATCATGCAGATTAGCAGAGCGTTTTTTCCTTAATGAACTTGTTTACCAGGTTCATTAAGTCTTCCGCTGTTGGTTGAGCCAGTGCCTGCTCTGCCAATGCCTTCGCATCTTCAAAATTAGTATTACGAATGATTTTCTTAATGCCAGGGATAGAAATGGCACTCATGCTGAACTCGTCCAGCCCCATTCCCAGTAACAGTAGTGTAGCACGTTCATCACCTGCCAGCTCACCACACATACCGGTCCATTTGCCTTCAGCGTGAGATGCATCAATGACTTGCTTGATTAAGTTAAGCACAGATGGGGTCATTGGGTTGTACAGGTGCGAGATCAAATCATTACCACGATCGACAGCCAGAGTATACTGCGTCAGATCGTTTGTCCCAATACTGAAGAAGTCGACTTCTTTTGCCAGATGATGCGCAATCACGGCTGAAGCAGGCGTTTCCACCATGATGCCGACTTCAATGCTCTCATCAAAGGCTTTGCCTTCTTCACGCAACTGGGCTTTCAGCAGTTCCAGTTCCGTTTTCAGAGTGCGCACTTCTTCAACCGAAATAATCATCGGGAACATGATGCGCAGTTTACCGAACGAGGAGGCGCGCAGGATGGCACGCAGCTGGGCATGCAAAATCTCTTTACGATCCATAGCGATACGGATAGCACGCCAGCCGAGGAATGGATTCTCTTCTTTTGGCAGGTTCATGTACGGCAGATCTTTATCACCGCCGATGTCCATGGTACGCACGATAACAGCCTGTGAACCCATGGCCTCCGCAACGGCTTTATATGCCTGAAACTGCTCTTCTTCGCTTGGCAGTGAGTCACGATCCATGAAAAGGAATTCGGTACGGTAGAGACCCACACCTTCAGCGCCATTACGCTCAGCACCAGCGATATCACGCACGGTACCGATGTTGGCGCAGACTTCAACCTGATGACCATCCAGCGTAACGGCTGGCAGATCTTTCAGCTTGGCTAATTCATGTTTTTCCGACAGATACTGGTTCTGTACGGCTTTAAGCTCTTCCTGAATCGCTTCTGAAGGGTTGACGTGAATCGCATTGTTGACGCCATCAAGGATCAGGAAATCGCCATTTTTAACCGTGACGGTCACATTGCCGGTGCCCACAATGGCTGGGATCTCCAGCGAGCGCGCCATGATTGAGGTATGTGAGGTACGGCCACCCAGATCGGTGATAAAGCCCAGTACCTTTTTCAGGTTCAGCTGCGCGGTTTCTGATGGCGTTAAATCTTTTGCCACCAAAATCGATTCATCCTGAATAGCGCTAAGGTCAACGATGTGCAGACCGAGAATGTTTTGCAGCAGACGTTTACCGATGTCACGTACGTCAGCCGCACGCTCTTTCAGGTATTCGTCATCTAACTCTTCCAGTGCTTTCGCCTGGCCATCGATGACCGAGTAGGCAGCAGCATCGGCAGAAGCGTGATCTTTTTTGATCAGGTCGATGATTTCCTGCTCCAGCTCTTCATCTTCCAGCAACATAATGTGGCCTTCGAAGATCGCTGCTTTCTCTTCACCGAGGGTTTCACCCGCTTTGACGCGAATAGCTTCCAGTTGTAATGCCGCTTTGCTACGGCCATCAAGGAAGCGCTGTACTTCCTGCTCAACCTGGTCATCAGAAATTTTCTTGCGGTTGATGACGATCTCGTCTTCTTTCAGCAGCAGTGCTTTGCCGAAAGCGATACCTGGTGATGCTAAAATGCCTGAAATCATAACGCTACCTTTTAATCACGATGGCTTATGGGACTCTATGCGGTGCCATTGTCGAGGGACACGTACTCTACGAAAGCAATAACGCGGACAGGTTGTCCGCGATCAAGATGTTTGCACTCAATGGCGCAGAGGAGTCGATTTGCTGGAGAGCTGAGCGGAGATTACTCCAGTTCAGCCATCAGTTTGACCAGATGCTCAACTGCTTTTTGCTCGTCTTCACCTTCCGCGGAAAGGGTCACAACCGTTCCCTGGGTTAAACCTAATGTCTGCAGCTTGAACAGGCTTTTCGCGCTCGCGGATTTACCGTTAGAGGTTACGGTAATTTCTGACTGGAAAGCTTTGGCTTCTTTAACAAATTGCGCAGCTGGGCGAGTATGCAGACCGTTTGGTGCAGTAATGGTTACTTCTTGCTGGAACATTCTATTTCCCCAACGTTATCAGGATGAGTGTTATGGATCTAAAGTCTAGCCTGGAGCCTTCACTTTAGCCTGTGTAGGTGCGCGGGTATAGCATCATGCTGACCAAAGACGCGCATGCGTCAAATCTACAGTCCGTTGCGTCTCAAAAACGATTCTACACGTCAACGGTTAATTATGTCGTGATTCGCCGTTTTACTAAATCCGTAAATCGATTCAGCTTGATCCACTTCAAACGTGGATTAATTTCAGGCATCGAAATAATTGGCAGTCTAAATACCAGAGCGTCGTCACTGAAATCAATCTGCCGGGTAATGAAAGTGAGATCTGTGCCACAAAAAAGCACCCGTTCGGGTGCTTTTTTCTCCATTTTCAGACTATCAGCCTCTGCTATTGCAGCTCTTTTTCAGTGAAGAGATCGGCAAATAGCGCGGTACTCAGATAGCGTTCACCGGAAGAGGGGAGAATCACCACGATGTTTTTGTTAGCGAAGGCCTCATCTTCCTGCAGCTTCAACGCAGCTGCAACGGCTGCACCGGAAGAGATACCGGCCAGAATACCTTCTTCTTCCATTAGCTGACGCGCCGTGCTGATCGCTTCTTCATTGGTAATTGCCACAACGCGATCAACCAGGTTTAGCTCCAGGTTCCCTGGAATAAAGCCTGCGCCGATACCCTGGATTTTGTGTGGGCCGGGTTTAATCTCATCGCCCGCCAGCGCCTGAGCAATCACCGGCGAATCAGTCGGCTCAACCGCGACAGTAATCAGATCTTTCTTACCTTTGGTGTTTTTGATGTAGCGGCTGACGCCGGTAAGCGTACCGCCGGTGCCGACACCCGCAATAAAGACATCCACTTCACCATCGGTGTCTTCCCAGATTTCCGGGCCGGTGGTCTTTTCATGGATTTCCGGGTTAGCCGGGTTGCTGAACTGCTGCAGCAGCACATATCTGTCAGGATCACTCGCAACAATCTCTTCGGCTTTACTAATGGCGCCTTTCATGCCTTTAGCGCCTTCGGTCAGCACCAGCTTCGCGCCAAGGGCTTTCAGTAATTTACGACGTTCCACTGACATCGTTTCCGGCATAGTCAGTGTCAATTTATAACCGCGTGCGGCGGCCACATAAGCCAGAGCAATACCCGTGTTGCCGCTGGTGGGTTCAACCAGTTCAACACCCGGTTTCAGAATACCGCGTTTTTCTGCGTCCCAAATCATATTGGCACCGATACGGCATTTTATGCTGAAGCTCGGGTTACGGGATTCAACTTTCGCAAGGATGCGGCCGTTACCGATGCGGTTCAGTCGAACCAATGGCGTATGACCAATTGTCAAAGAGTTGTCTTCATAGATCTTACTCATGGCCTGTCCTTAACTGTATGAATTATTGGGAACGCTATGAGCATACCTGTTCTGCCTGGGGGCGGAAGGAAAGAAATCGCATATCTATATGTCGCCCGGCAATAAGCCCCGCTAAAAAGAGCATAAGGCGCGCTGATGAGTTTAGTGCACCGCGTTGCGTGCCAGTTGCTGCCGGTAGCGATCGACCCACATGGCAGTGGCACCGCAGACGGCAACCGGCATAATGACAAGGTTCAGAATAGGAATCATTGTGAACAGACTGGTTAGTGCGCCAAACTGCATATTAGCCGTTTTGTGCTGGCGCAAGGCGTTGCGCATTTGCTGAAACGGGACTTTATGGTTGTCGAATGGGTAGTCGCAATACTGGATCGATAACATCCAGGCGCTGAACAGGAACCACAGCACCGGTGCTACAGTCTGACCAAAACCAGGAATAAAGTAGAGCAGCAGCAGTCCAAGCGCGCGGGGCAGGTAATAACCCAGTTTTTGCAGCTCGCGCTTCATGATGCGCGGCACATCTTTAATCATTCCAGCCCAGCCACTGTCGGGCAGCGGTTTGCCTGTCAGGCGGCCTTCAAGCTGTTCTGCCAGCAGGCCGCAAAAAGGGGCGGCAATCAGGTTCGCCAGCGTCGAGAAGAAGTAGCTAAACACCAGCACAATCGCAATCACCGACAGCGGCCACAACAGATAGCTCAGCCACTGCAGCCAGTCCGGAATATGGGCCATGAGACGCGGGATCCAGTCACCGAGACGATAGAAAAGCCAGACGAATGCGCCCCCCAGCATCACAATGTTGATCAGCAGCGGCATCACCACAAAACGGCGAATGCCAGGCAGACGTACTAGTTTCCAGCCCTGGCTAAAATAGTGCATGCCGTTAAAATTTGAGACGGAATTCTCAAGGGCCATAAAGCCAATTCTCCTGAAGGTGTTAAGGCGCGCTCACTATAACCTGGCTTTTTCTCCCGGCCAGGTGCTATTTGGGTAAAAAAACAGCGAAAAAGCGTGGGTTGCCTATCTTATTTGTCAGAAAATACTGCACAGACTTGCACTTGTGTAGCAGGGCAAATACAGTTAGAGGATAAAGTTTGCCGCGGTGGCAAGGTATTGGAACAACAGAGAATACAATGATGCAGGATTTGCGTCTGATATTAATCGTTGTTGGCGCGATCGCCATTATAGCGCTCCTTCTTCACGGGCTGTGGACCAGCCGTAAAGAGCGTTCGTCAGTGTTCCGCGATCGCCCGCACAAACGTCTAAAACAACATGATGAGCACGACCTGACAGACGACGACGATGGCGTTGGAGAGGTTCGCATTCGTTCTGAGCGCAATGCCCATCAGGAACCGCGTTTCGATGAGATTCGTGAGCCACAGCCAGAAGCGCCGCGTAAGCAAGTGCCCGTTGAGCCTGTGCGCCAGCCTGCGCCACGACCTGCACCGCCACCCGAACCTGAAAGCGATCCGCTTTTTAACCCGGCACCGCAGCCTGCACAGCAGTCGCGCTCTGAACCGGTTCGTCAGCAGCCAGCCCCCACTTTTGTCGCGCCGCCAGTTCAGGCTGACCCGCTGCTGGATCTCGATCCGCTGGAATCTGTACAGCCAGCACCGCAGTATCAGGCAGAACCTGAGACACAGCCTCAGCCTGAAGTAACATCGGCTCCGACGTCTGCACCTAAAGCGCCAGCGGAAAAACCTAAAGAAGCGGTACTGGTGTTGCATGTTGCCGCTCACTCTGGCGGCGAACTGAACGGTGAAGCATTACTGCAGGGGATTTTGCAGGCGGGCTTCCAATTTGGTGAAATGAACATTTTCCATCGTCATCTTAGCCCGGCGGGCAGTGGGCCGGTCTTATTCAGTCTGGCCAATATGGTTAAGCCGGGCTCGTTTAACCCAGACCTGATGACCGATTTCAGCACGCCCGGCATCTCTATCTTTATGATGGTGCCTTCTTATGGCGATGCGAATCAGAACTTCAAGCTGATGCTGCAGTCGGCCCAGCGTATCGCTGATGATGTGGGCGGCGTGGTGCTGGATGATGAGCGTCGCATGATGACGCCACAAAAGCTGGAAACTTACAAAGCGCGTATCCGCGATGTGGTTGGCGTCTGAGACCTGCGTTAACTGTTAACTGAATTGTTAAAACAAACCCCCGCCTGTCGGGGGTTTTTTATCTGATGGGGCTTTATGAAATCCGTCCAGGATCACATCACCGAACTGCGCACCTCGTTGCGCCATCATGAATATCTCTATCACGTTATGGATGCGCCCGAAGTACCGGATGCTGAATACGATCGTCTGATGCGTGAACTGCGTCAGATAGAAGAGGAACATCCCGATCTCATTACCCCTGATTCGCCGACACAACGCGTGGGTGCTGCGCCGCTAGCCGTATTTGAGCAGGTACGCCATGAAGTGCCGATGCTGTCGCTGGATAACGCCTTTGATGAAGCCACGTTTATGGCCTTCAACAAGCGGGTGCAGGATCGGCTGAAAAACAGTGACGACATCACCTACTGCTGTGAACTCAAGCTTGATGGCGTTGCAGTCAGCCTGATGTATGAAAATGGGCTGCTGGTTCAGGCCGCGACGCGGGGTGATGGTACAACCGGCGAGAACATTACCGCCAATGTCCGCACCATTCGTGCTATCCCGCTGCGGCTTAGAGGCGACAACATTCCGGCACGACTGGAAGTGCGTGGCGAAATTTTTATGACGCAGCACGGCTTCGAAACGTTGAATGAGGAAGCGCGACGCAGCGACGGCAAAGTGTTTGCTAACCCACGCAACGCAGCGGCAGGATCGCTGCGTCAACTTGATCCGCGCATTACCGCCAAACGTCCACTGACCTTCTTCTGTTACGGTTTTGGCCTGCTGGAAGGCGGTGAGATGCCGCACAGTCACATGGGGCGCCTGCAACAGTTCAAAGCCTGGGGCCTGCCGGTCAGCGACCGCATTAAGCTGGTGCATAACGCCGAAGAGGCACTGGCCTTTTATCGTGACATTGAGCAACAGCGTCCAAATCTTGGTTTTGATATTGATGGCGTAGTCATTAAGGTCGACTCACAGGCACTACAGGAGCAACTGGGCTTTGTGGCGCGCGCGCCGCGCTGGGCGATTGCCTTTAAATTCCCGGCACAGGAACAGCTGACCTGGGTGCGGGATGTTGAATTCCAGGTTGGCCGCACGGGAGCTATCACCCCGGTGGCTCGTCTTGAGCCAGTGCAGGTGGCGGGTGTAATCGTCAGCAATGCCACACTGCATAATGCGGATGAAGTCGAGCGGCTGGGATTACGCATCGGAGATCGGGTGGTAATTCGCCGCGCGGGTGATGTGATCCCGCAGGTGGTCAATGTGGTGACCACTGAGCGTCCTGAACAGACGCGGGAAGTGGTCTTTCCTGCACATTGTCCGGTCTGCGGTTCCGAGGTTGAACGGGTCGAAGGGGAATCGGTCACACGTTGCACGGGCGGTCTGATCTGCGGTGCACAGCGCAAAGAGGCACTTAAGCATTTTGTCTCGCGTCGGGCGCTGGATGTTGACGGAATGGGCGATAAGATTATCGATCAGCTCGTGGAGAAAGAGTACGTCTATACCCCCGCCGATCTGTTCCGTCTCACGGCGGGCAAGCTGACCGGCCTGGAGCGCATGGGGCCGAAATCAGCACAAAATGTCGTCGACGCGCTGGAGAAAGCAAAGTCGACCACGCTGGCACGTTTCCTCTATGCGCTGGGCATTCGCGAAGTGGGTGAAGCCACTGCCGCCAATCTGGCCAACCATTTTGGCGAGCTGCAAAAGGTCATGGATGCCGATCTTGAGGCGCTGATTGCTGTGCCTGATGTTGGCAAAGTCGTTGCCGCACACGTACGGAACTTCATGGAAGAGGAGAGCAATCGTGAGGTTATTCGCCAGCTGACGGACGATATCGGTATTCACTGGCCGCAGGTGGTGGTGGTGAGAGCCGAAGAGATTGACAGTCCGTTCGCCGGTAAAACGGTGGTGCTGACTGGCTCGCTGTCACAGATGAACCGCGATGATGCCAAAGCGCAGCTGATCGCGCTGGGGGCAAAAGTCAGCGGAAGCGTGTCGAAGAGAACCGATCTGCTGATTGCGGGTGAAGCTGCCGGTTCAAAACTGGCGAAAGCCCAGGAGCTGGGTATAGAAGTGATTGATGAAGCGGAAATGATCCGCCTGCTGGGTGCCTGAGATGGAGGAACATCAGCTGGTGGCGATAGCCAATACGGCGATGCCGTTTGGAAAATATAAAGGGCGGATGCTGATTGATCTGCCTGAGCCTTATTTGCTGTGGTTTGCCCGCAGTGGCGGCTTCCCGTCCGGCCAGTTGGGTGACCTGATGCAGCTGACTCTGACAATAAAAACAGAGGGTCTGGAGGGATTAGTTAAACCGCTCCAGACCCGAAGGTAACCGTGCCCGATCAGGCGGGCCGCTGAGTTACTTCTGTGACTCCATTATCGAATCTTTAACCTGTAGCGCCTGCTGTTTCTCATTGGTCTTCTTATAGCGTCCGGCAATAAACGAGCAGACCATCAGCTGAACCTGATGAAAAATCATCAGCGGCAGTACAATGATCCCCACGGTACTGGCCGGGAACAGGATATTCGCCATCGGCACGCCATTTGCCAGACTCTTCTTCGAGCCACAAAATAGCACCACAATTTCATCGGCGCGTTTAAAGCGGAACAGGCGCGAGGCCAGCAGGTTGATAATCAGCACCGCTGTGAGCAGCAGGATAGATCCTGCCACAATCCATAACAGCGTAGTCAACCCAACGCGATGCCAGATACCGTTAACCACCGCCTCACTGAAGGCTGAATAGACCACCAGCAGAATCGAGGTCTGATCAGTTTTACCAATCAGGCTGCGGTGTTTCTCAATCCAGCCCCCAATCCAGCGACGTGAGAGGTGACCCAGAATGAAAGGCACCATCAGTTGCAGCATAATCTTACCGATCTGCTCCAGACCATCGCTGGGCGCGCTGCTGTGAACATTCATCACCAGGTTCACCAGCAACGGCGAAATGAACACACCCAGAAGACTTGATGCTGAGGCGCTGCATACCGCTGCCGCAACGTTACCTCCTGCCATTGAGGTAAAGGCGATGGCGGACTGCACGGTAGCAGGCAGGATACAAAGATAGATAAAGCCGGTATAAATTTCCGGACCGACATCAACCGGATGCCACCAGACTAACAGCAGACCCAGCGCCGGAAACAGCACAAAGGTGCTGAACATAATCCACAGATGCAGTTGCCAGTGGCTGCTGCCGGAGATGATCTTTTCACGCGAAAGTTTGGCACCGTGCATAAAAAACAGCAGGGCTATGGCTGCCGTCGCGAGATAGCTAAAGATATCAACATAGATCCCTTTCGCTGGCAGGAAGGAGGCCAGCAGCACGGTGATAATGAGTTTAACCATCATCGGATCGAGCTTTAAAAATCCCATTGTTAAAATCCGGTAAATTTTTCAATAGCGCGATTGTGCGCGAAACGTGTTTAGAAATAAAATTGATTTATTGAATTAATCTATGAGTAAAATCGATGAATTATACCCTGCGTCAGCTACGTACTTTTATTGCAGTGGCACACTACGGTGGTTTCAGTCAGGCGGGGCAGGCGATAGGTCTGAGTCAGTCGGCGGTCAGCCACAGTATTAAAGAACTGGAAGCGGAAACAGGCGTGCGATTAATGGATCGAACTACCCGGGAGGTGATGCTGACCGAGGCGGGAAAACAGCTGGCGTCACGCATGGAGCGGCTGCTTGAGGAGATTCATACCACGCTGCTCGATATCCGCAGCTTTGGCGAACAGCGCAGTGGTACTGTCCGAGTCGCAGCCAGCCAGACCATCTCTGCTCATCTGATGCCGCAATGCCTGGCCGCCAGCCAGCACCATTTTCCCGATATCAAAGTAATACTGCACGATCGCGCCCAGCAGTGGGTGCTGCAAAGTGTGCGTAACGCTGAAGTCGACTTCGGAATTGTTATTGGGCCGCTGAGTGACAGCGATTTCGACAGTATCGCGATTCTGGATGAGCCTTTCCTGCTGTTATGTCGCGATGATGATCCGTTGGCGCAGGTGGAAAGGGCAGAATGGTCGATGCTGGATGGCCGCACGATGGTATTACAGGATTATGCTTCCGGCAGTCGGGTACTCATTGATGCGGCGATGCAGCAGCAGAATATCAAGGCTGAAGTGGTGCAGGAGATTGGTCATCCCGCTACGCTATTTCCTATGGTACAGGTGGGGATCGGCATCAGTATTTTGCCCGCGCTGGCATTACCGTTACCGGCGGATCGGGCATTGACGGTGCGGCGTCTTTACCCGGAAATCAATCGCAGCCTGACGCTAATAAAACGCAAGAACCGTTCGCTGACTCCAGCTGCCGAAGCAATCTGGCAGGAGGTGCGCCAGCAGGCGACGCTGCTGGCGCAACAACGCACGGCCAAACCGGCGTTTTAGATATAGACGTCGACTTTATTGCTATCGGTAGGACGGTTAATGCCGTCCGCTTTGTTCTCAGTGATCGGCTGAGTGCTGTCACTTTTTGGCTGATCCTGCTCTGCCTGCTTCTGTATGAGCTGAGCAAGCTGTGCCTGCAGCATAGTGATTTGTGACTGGTACATCTGCTGCATTTCGGACTTCTGATCCTCAGTCAGTTCTTTGTTGTCGGACAGTTCCTTAATTTGCGTTGAGACATTCTGAATTTGTTTATTCAGCGCCGCGACCTGCGAGGCAACACTGCCGCCGCCGCTGTCACCGCTACTGATCATACTGCTTAAAATGCCGGAAATTGAAGACATCGTTTTCTCCCTGTAGGTGGTCAATAACGTTATCGGCACGTCATAAAACGACTTGAGAGTCCAAAGCGTTAAGGTTGTGAAAAGGCGGGATAGGTTAATGTCAGTGCAGCAGAAATAAAACAGACACCCAAAAAGGCTTACAGACAGCAAATAAATTTAAAGCGATGGGAGTATAGGCCAGTAGCAAGTATCGCGGCCTGGGGATGGCCCGTGCTGAATCTGCCATGGATGGCGATTTTGGGTTTTTGCGAAGAGCCCAGGCTCCCTGAGCCAGCACGCTGTTAACGTCTGAAGTTGCTGTAAAAGAGGGCAGTCCTGAAATTCGGGATATCGGTATAGCAGAAACGAAAAAAGCGCCTAAAAGGCGCTTTTTTCTGAATTGGTGGGTCGTGCAGGATTCGAACCTGCGACCAATTGATTAAAAGTCAACTGCTCTACCAACTGAGCTAACGACCCGAAGTGGTGGGTGATGACGGGTTCGAACCGCCGACCCCCTCCTTGTAAGGGAGATGCTCTACCAACTGAGCTAATCACCCACTTCGTACTTCTTTTTTTCGGTACATCTCTAACAGGCAAGATATGGTGGGTGATGACGGGTTCGAACCGCCGACCCCCTCCTTGTAAGGGAGATGCTCTACCAACTGAGCTAATCACCCATATCTTCATACCTGTTCACTGCGGGCCACGCAACTAAGAGTGGTGGGTGATGACGGGTTCGAACCGCCGACCCCCTCCTTGTAAGGGAGATGCTCTACCAACTGAGCTAATCACCCCCGCTGTGTGGAGTCGCATTATAGGGATAGTTGATTTTGAGTCAACGCTTTTTAAAACATAAATGTGCGTTCGGTTTATTTTTAAACATCCTGTCGCGCTTTTGGCCAATGTGCTGGTTTTACTGGCAGAAAAGCCTCTTTTACCGAATGGCAACCGGCGGGCATCCATTGAGGATTCACCGTCAGATGCTAGAATGTGTCCACTGTTTTTCGCGTCTAACCTGTTTTTTGTCATCCAGACAGAGAACCCGCGCATCTAAGGCAATACTCAATGAAAATCAAAACACGCTTCGCGCCCAGCCCGACTGGCTATCTGCATGTCGGCGGCGCCCGTACCGCACTTTACTCCTGGCTCTTTGCCCGTCATAACCAGGGTGAATTCGTGCTGCGCATTGAAGATACCGATCTGGAGCGCTCCACGCCGGAAGCTATCGAAGCCATTATGGATGGTATGAACTGGCTAAGCCTCGACTGGAATGAAGGCCCTTACTACCAGACTAAACGTTTTGACCGCTACAACGTGGTCATTGATGAAATGCTGGCAGCGGGCACTGCCTATAAATGCTATTGCTCTAAAGAGCGTCTTGAAGCCCTGCGTGAAGAGCAGATGGCCAATAACGAAAAGCCGCGTTATGACGGCCGCTGTCGTGACAACCATGAACATCGTGCAGACGATGAGCCATGCGTAGTGCGTTTCCGCAATCCGCAGGACGGTTCGGTTATCTTTGACGACCAGATCCGTGGCCCGATTGAGTTCAGCAACCAGGAACTGGATGACCTGATTATACGCCGTACCGATGGTTCACCAACCTACAACTTCTGTGTCGTCGTGGATGACTGGGATATGGGCATCACACATGTTATTCGCGGTGAAGACCACATCAACAACACACCACGTCAGATCAACATCCTCAAAGCAATTGGTGCCCAGGTTCCGGTCTATGCCCACGTTTCGATGATCCTGGGCGATGATGGTAAAAAACTCTCCAAGCGTCATGGCGCGGTAGGGGTGATGCAGTATCGTGATGATGGCTACCTGCCGGAAGCGCTGCTGAACTACCTTGTTCGTCTTGGTTGGTCACATGGCGATCAGGAAATTTTCAGCGTGGCTGAAATGGCTGAACTGTTTACCCTGGATGCCGTCAGTAAGTCTGCCAGTGCATTCAATACTGAGAAACTGCAGTGGCTGAACCATCACTATATCAATACGCTGCCACCAGAATATGTGGCGACACATCTGCAATGGCATATCGAAGAGCAGAAAATTGATACCCGCACTGGCCCGGAATTGGCGAAGCTGGTTGGCCTGCTGGGTGAGCGCTGTAAGACATTGAAGGAGATGGCTGAATCCTGCCGCTATTTCTATGAAGACTTTGCCGGATTTGATGCCGATGCCGCGAAGAAACATCTTCGTCCGGTGGCGCGTCAGCCGCTGGAAGTGGTTCGCGATAAGCTGGCCGCACTCGATGAGTGGACAGTTGAAAACGTGCATCAGGCTATTCAGAGCACCGCAGATGAGCTGGAAGTCGGAATGGGGAAAGTTGGCATGCCGCTGCGTGTGGCCGTGACCGGTGCTGGTCAGTCACCCGGTCTGGATGTCACCGTGGAAGCGATTGGCCGCAGCCGCAGCATTGCACGTATTGAGCAGGCACTGACCTTTATCAGTGAGCGGGAAGCGCAGGCTTAATAAACACAACCGGAAGCTTCACGCTTCCGGTTTCTTTACTCTTCACCAATTCCCAGCCGCTGTAATACGCCTTTAATCCCTTCGCGTAAGATTAACGCAGAGAACTGATCCTGTTCATCCTGACTCATTTGCTGGATAGAACTTATCAATAACGCAGGTAATGAATTAGCTACTGCACCATAAGTTGCCGCTGGCTCATTGAGATTACGCGTCGACTGAATAAAACTTTTTACACGCTCATCAATATGGATCAGACGCGCTTTTCCGCCTTGTACACCGGGCTTTGGCGTAGTTGTCCAGTTCTCCCGCTTGATCCATTTATTCACCGTTTGCCGACTGTAACCCGTTTCTGCAGCCAGCTCTTCGGGAGTAAGCCATTCCTTTTTCACGATGCTATCCCTGTTAAATACATTAGCCATATATATTACAGCAAAACGTAACAGGGGAAAGTAACTGAAGCTGAAATTGCCTTATGTCTCTCGACATAAGGCAAAACAAGGTTACTGCGGATTACTGGCGGGTTCAGCGGCAGGACGGAATGCAAGGAAATAGGCCAGACCGACGAAGACGGCACCACCAACGGCATTACCTAAGAAGACCGCGGCAAAATTGGGGAAGTACTCTGCCCAGCTCATCTGACCGGCAAAAATGGCGGCCGGAATAATAAACATGTTGGCGACGACGTGCTGGAAGCCAATGGCAACAAATGCCATAACCGGGAACCACATGCCGAAGATCTTACCAACCACATCTTTACTGGCAAATGCCAGCCATACTGCCAGACAAACCAGCCAGTTACAGCCAATGCCAGAAATAAAGGCGTGCAGGAAATCGGCGTGAACTTTTGCAGAGGCGATAGCGACAGTTTTCTTCAGGTAATCCCCCTCGGTCATGCCGAGCATGTGGCCAAAGAACCAGGCCACAGCTATGCTGCCGATGAAGTTTGCCAGGGTCACCCAGAACCAGTTACGCGCCAGACTCATAAAGCTGATGCGACGGGCGAACCAGGCCACCGGTAACGTCATCATATTGCCGGTCAACAGTTCACCACCGGCCAGAACGGTCATTATGATACCCACCGGGAACACCGCGGCACCTAATAGGCCACCAAATGAGCCCCAGTCTGCGGGCAGGGTGTTAATAACGTGAAGGTCCAGCAGGAAACCGGTCGCGATAAATGCGCCCGCCATAAAGCCGAGAATCAGAAGGATGCTAACAGGCGCACGGCTTTTAGCCACGCCTGCCTGGATCGCCAGTTGTGCGATTTCTTTGGGTGTATGCAGCGACATAGTATCTCAATAGTTTTTTTATGATTAATGGGAACAAAAAACGCCTGGTGGACGCGCGGCGCGCGGGAGGGGGTCCCGGCGACCACTAAATTAGCGGACTAAGTTTTGCATGCTAAAAAGGCGAAGACAAGAAAATTCCTATAACATATTTAACCGCTGATTAACCTTATGCCAAATCGAATAACATTCAAAAAAGCTTCTGCCTGAACAGACTCGATTTTCACCTGCGGCATGCTGCTTAACCTTCTCAGGTTGCCGCCTTTTTCAGCGATCAAACTGAGAATGTCATTTTGCCGTTGACACCCTGGAGGCGGTTTCATATTATGCCGTCCGTCGCTTCACGTGACAGTTTTTCGGTTCGGGGCTATAGCTCAGCTGGGAGAGCGCCTGCATGGCATGCAGGAGGTCAGCGGTTCGATCCCGCTTAGCTCCACCAAACGTCTTCCCAAATGTTTGGCACTGAAAAACGATTCCAGATGTGGGGGTATAGCTCAGCTGGGAGAGCGCTTGCATGGCATGCAAGAGGTCAGCGGTTCGATCCCGCTTATCTCCACCATTTCTGACAACGACCATGTTCTGACACCGACGTTGTCAAAATCCTTTCTCACTTGACCTGCCATTCACCGGTTGCTACAGATTTTAACGCTTTTGCTTCGCCATCTATCCTGCTGCACGCTTAAAGGCGTTATTAACCGGCAACGCCATGACATCCGACGCTATTTGCGGGACGCTGTGCTGCTTATTTCGCACGGCTTGAATGAGACGTTATGCAGGTGTGTCATGGAAGTGGTAAAGCAGGAAAAGGCAATCAGCGGGAAGCGGAGTAAGAATGGAGCACAAAGGAGAAGGGCGAGACCCGCTCGCCCTTGAATGCTTAGAACGCCAGCACCAGACCGGCGATAGCGGCGGAGAGCACGCTGACCAGTGTTGAGCCGTACAGCAGCTTCAGACCAAAGCGGGAAACCACGTTGCCCTGCTCTTCGTTCAACCCTTTGATCGCACCGGCCACGATGCCGATAGAAGAGAAGTTGGCGAACGAGACCAGGAACACGGACAGAATACCCTCTGAATGTGGCGACAATTGCCCCGCGATTTTCTGCAGCTCCATCATGGCGACAAACTCATTCGATACCAGCTTGGTCGCCATAATACTCCCCACCTGCAACGCTTCGCCAGAAGGCACACCCATCATCCAGGCAAACGGATAGAAGACAAAGCCGAGAACGCCCTGGAAGCTGATGCCGAAGATCAAA
Source organism: Pantoea sp. AS142 (assembly GCF_037152305.1). Lineage (NCBI taxonomy): Bacteria > Pseudomonadati > Pseudomonadota > Gammaproteobacteria > Enterobacterales > Erwiniaceae > Pantoea > Pantoea sp. AS142. Next base: position 158,327 of record NZ_JBBCMO010000002.1, read on the forward strand.
TCAAACAGCGCATTCAGACCTGAAATCAGCGCGATAAAACCAATCAGCATGGCGGCAACAATAATCGCGACGCGGAAGCCGGCCAGGATATATTCGCCAAGCATCTCAAAGAAGCTCTGGCCTTTATGCAGGTCCTGCAACTGCAGATCTTCTTCGTTCTCTACGCGATAAGGGTTGATCAGCGACAGCACGATAAAGGTGCTGAACATGTTGAGCACCAGCGCCGCCACCACATACTTCGGCTGCAGCATCGTCATGTAGGCACCGACGATAGACATCGAGACGGTCGACATGGCGGTCGCGGCCATGGTGTACATGCGACGCTGTGACATCTTGCCCAGAATATCTTTATAGGCAATGAAGTTTTCTGACTGTCCCAGTATCAGAGAACTCACGGCGTTGAAAGATTCCAGTTTACCCATGCCATTCACTTTCGACAGCACTGTACCGATACCGCGGATCACCCACGGCAGGATACGGAAATGCTGAAGGATACCAATCAGCGCAGAGATAAAGACGATTGGGCACAACACATTAAGGAAGAAGAAGGCGAGGCCTTTATCGCTCATGTTGCCAAAAACAAAGTTGGTTCCTTCGGCGGCATACTTCAGCAGATGGTCAAAAAAGCCCGCGAATCCTTTGACGAAACCCAGTCCCGCTTCTGAGTTCAGGAAGAACCAGGCGAGCACAATTTCAATCACCAGTAGCTGTATAATGTAGCGAATGCGAATGCTTTTACGATCGTGACTGACCAGCAAGGAGAGTATCCCGACCACCACCAGTGCTAAAAGAAATTGCAAAATATGGGACATGGTTGCTCCAAATTTGAGGAGGGTTGTATTTTGTTGCGTATTCTATGTAACGCGTTTCTTAAAAACGAGAGCTAAACCACAATATAAGTATTCGCTATCAGTATATTTTCCAGAAAAGTTCCAGAGATCACGCCCTGTTAACAAATCATCCACCCCAGATAACCACATAATTATTGTCTGAATTTTACATCGGGCGTAAAGTGACACCGTTGCTCATATTTTTAGCAATCATCCCCTTTACTATAATGTATAGCAATGGCTATACTTTATAGCAGTATCTATTACACCGATAACAATAAACGAATTTCACTTGCACATGCCAACCCCTAAGCTGCCGGGGCAGGCAAATGTTCAGACAGGGTAGCGTATATGTTTGAAAGTCGTACCGCAGAGCGCGCCGCTCGCGGAGTCAGAAAAGTCAAACTCGCACTGCTGGGACCCGCTTTTATTGCCGCAATCGGCTATATCGATCCGGGCAACTTTGCGACCAATATTCAGGCGGGCGCTGCTTACGGCTACAAATTGCTGTGGGTGGTGGTCTGGGCCAATATCATGGCAATGCTGATCCAGTTGATGTCAGCCAAGTTGGGTATCGCCACCGGTAAAAACCTCGCCGAGCACATTCGCGATCGTTTTCCGCGGCCCGTCGTCTGGTTTTACTGGGTGCAGGCGGAAATTATCGCAATGGCTACCGACCTGGCGGAATTTATCGGTGCCGCGCTGGGGTTTAAACTGCTGCTCGGCATTTCATTAATGCAGGGCGCGGTGCTGACCGGCATCGCCACATTCCTGATATTGATGTTACAGAGCCGTGGACAGAAGCCGCTGGAGCTGGTGATTGGAGGACTGCTGCTGTTTGTGGCCGCTGCCTATATCGTCGAACTCTTCTTTTCTCAGCCCAACGTCAAAGAGCTGGTGATCGGCATGGCGCTGCCTGCGTTACCGACGTCAGATGCTGTATTCCTGGCGGCCGGTGTGCTGGGTGCAACCATTATGCCGCACGTGATTTATCTGCACTCCGCATTGACGCAGGGGAAAAGTCAGGACAGCAAAGGTCAGCGTTACTCCTCAACCAAACTGGATGTGGCAATTGCTATGACGATCGCCGGATTCGTTAACCTGGCGATGATGGCGACCGCCGCGGCGGCCTTTCACTTCAGCGGCCACAGCAAAATCGCTGAACTCGACCAGGCCTATCAGACGCTCCAACCGCTGTTAGGCCAGGCTGCGGCAACGGTATTTGGTCTGAGCCTGGTGGCCGCCGGATTATCCTCAACGGTGGTTGGCACGCTGGCAGGGCAGGTGGTGATGCAGGGCTTTATCCGTTTCCATATTCCGCTGTGGGTGCGTCGTACCGTCACCATGGTGCCCTCCTTTATTGTCATATGGGCAGGCTGGGATCCGACCCGGGTATTGGTGATGAGTCAGGTACTGCTGAGTTTCGGCATTGCGCTGGCGTTGATTCCGCTGCTCTCTTTTACCGGTAACCGCGAGCTTATGGGCGATGATATGGTTAATTCGCGTCTGATGCAGAACACCGGACGACTGATCGTGCTGCTGGTGATTGCGCTAAATCTTTACCTGCTGGTGGGTGAAGCGCTGGGGCTGTAGCGATCTGTGAAACCTGAAACGCCCGGTTCTGCCGGGCATTGCAGACAACTGACAAACTCAAGTCAGATATCTTTCAGTCGTGAATTCGCTTAAAGCACAGGAACCCGGTCAGAGGAGGAAAGCGTCCCTCGCCAGGGACAGCGCGGGCCGAGCATGTCATGGATGAGGTCTTTTGCGTCTTTCCGATCTGACCGGGTTTCCTGTGCTGGCTCTGTCTGGCAGCAATCAGGCCTGACCTAATCAACAAATAAAAACGCCCGGCTCTGCCGGACGTTTTTATTAGTGGCGATCGTGTCCGTGATGATCGGGGCCACGATGGTCGGAGCCGTGGCGGTCATGATGATCCCAGCCACGATCGCGATCGCGGCGATACTGATGTTCCCAGCGACGCTCACGGCCGCGCTCGTGCCAGCGACGTTCACGCTCCCACTGTTGTTGACGACGCCACTCTTCGTGTCGCCACCAGCGGCGTTCGTTATAAGAATAGCGGTCATTCCACCAGTGCGGTTCACGCCAGCGACCGCCATCCCAGTAATAGCCACGGCGATCGCGATCGCCAAGATTCAGAGTGACGCCAGGGGCCAGAGTAATAGAGGCACCAGAGGCCTGGGCTGTGTGGTGTGCCAGCGGCGACAACAGGGCCAGCAGGGCAGCAAAAATAAGGACTCTTTTCATTTTCTTCTCCTCATCAACAGTCTGATGCTGTTGTGGCGCAGCGATTATGCCTGCGTATTGCGATTGTTACCGCATCATTGTGTCGGAAAATTGTGAGGAAATTGGGGAGGGAAAAGGGATTGAGACTATTCTGGCGCAGAAAACGCCCGACCTGAGGCGGGCGAGGAAACGCTTACATCAGTGCCAGTTCAATCGCAGCTAACTCGGTGTCGCTGAACTGACGATGGGTGAGCATCGCCACCGCATCATCGATCTGGGCCGTTTTGCTGGCACCGATCAGCACGGAAGTGACACGCTCATCGCGCAGCACCCAGGCCAGCGCCATCTGCGCCAGCTTCTGATCGCGCTGCTGTGCAATAACATTCAGCTTGCGAACCTTTTCCATCTTCTCTTTGGTCAGCTGATCCTCATTCAGGAATTTACTGCCGCTGGCCGCGCGCGAATCTTCCGGGATGCCCTGCAGATAACGATCGGTGAGTACGCCGCCCGCCAGTGGAGAGAAGGCGATACACCCGACACCCGCATCGCCCAATGTCTGAATCAATCCCTGCTCTGGCGAACGTTCAAACATCGAATAGCGCGGCTGGTGAATCAGACAAGGGGTGCCGAGATCGCGCAGGATAGCTATTGCTTCGGCAGCAAGATCGGCCGGATAGTTAGACAGGGCAGCGTAAAGCGCTTTGCCCTGGCGCACAACATGATCCAGTGCGCGCATCGTCTCTTCCAGCGGCGTTTCGGGATCAGGACGGTGATGATAGAAGATATCCACATACTCAAGCCCCATTCGCTTTAGACTCTGATCCAGGCTGGCGACCAGATATTTACGCGACCCCCAATCCCCATAAGGTCCCTGCCACATGGTATAGCCCGCTTTAGTGGAGATAATCAGCTCATCACGATGTGCTCGAAAATCTTCCCGCAGAATGCGACCAAAGTTCTCTTCCGCTGAGCCTGGTGGCGGGCCGTAATTGTTCGCTAAATCGAAGTGAGTGATGCCAAGGTCAAACGCATGGCGCAGCAGTTCACGGCTGTTATCAACGCGAGTACTGTCACCAAAGTTATGCCACAGTCCCAGCGAAACAGCGGGCAGTTTAATGCCAGTGCGACCGCTGCGGCGGTATTCCATCTGTTGATAGCGATCGGGATGGGGAAATGAGGACATTCAGCGCTCCTGGGTAAAAACGGGGATATGTGCCAAAAGTCTATCAGTGTATACGGTTACACTCAGTGACAGCGCGCTGCAATTCGCATTTTTACAGAATATTCCGCCAGCGTAACGTCGCCTTTCCAGCCATTGCGGCAGGCGATAATAGTGGCATTCCTCGCTAATTTCATCCTCTGTCAGATACTTAACCCGACTCTTCCCTGAAAGGAATGCGCAATGTCCATATTTACTGTTGGAGATTACCTGCTGACCCGTCTGCAGGAGATGGGTGTAAAGCATCTGTTTGGCGTGCCTGGTGACTACAACCTGCAATTTCTTGACCGCGTAATTGCCCATCCGGCAATCAGCTGGGTGGGCTGCGCTAATGAGCTCAACGCAGCTTATGCGGCGGATGGTTATGCACGCTGCAATGGCGCAGGGGCGCTATTGACTACGTTCGGCGTTGGTGAACTCAGCGCGATTAATGGCATTGCAGGCAGTTATGCTGAACATCTGCCGGTAATCCATATCGTTGGCGCGCCTGCGACTCAGGCTCAATTGCAGGGGGATTGTGTTCATCATTCGCTGGGCGATGGCGATTTCCAGCATTTTATTCGCATGGCCGCAGAAGTCAGTGCGGCAACGGCACAACTTACAAGCGACAACGCTCCGGCTGAGATTGATCGGGTGATTGTCGCTGCGCTGCAGGCCCGCCGTCCCGGCTATCTTTCGCTGGCCGTCGACGTGGCGGCCATGGAGGTACAGCCACCTGCGCAGCCCCTGGGCAGTCATCAACTCTCTACGCCCGCAGCGCGCCGCGCTTTCAGCGCCGCGGCGGAACGTTTGCTGGCACCGGCAGAGCGCATCTCACTGTTGGCAGATTTTCTTGCGCTACGCTGGCAGCAGCAGTCTGCGCTGGCCGCGCTGCGCAAACAGCGTGCGATTCCCTGCGCCAGCTTGCTGATGGGCAAAGGGGTACTGGATGAACAGCAGCCGGGTTACGTCGGTACCTACGCGGGTGAGGCCAGCGCGGGTCAGGTGTGCGAACAGATCGAGCAGGTGGATGTGGCGATCTGCGTCGGGGTGCGTTTCACCGACACCCTTACCGCCGGGTTCACGCAGCAGTTTGCCCCTGAGCGACTGATTGATGTGCAACCCTTCAGCGCCAGCGTAGGCGGTGAACACTTTGCGCCGTTGTCAATGGCTGATGCGCTCAGCGAACTGCAACCGCTGTTTGAACGCTATGGCCGGCAGTGGCAGTCCGCCGTCACACCCTCGGCCGCGCAGCCGTTAGAACCGGCCGGCGCAATCAGTCAGCACGCCTTCTGGCACACGATGCAGGCATTCCTGCAACCCGGCGACCTGGTTCTGGCGGAGCAGGGGACGGCTGCGTTTGGGGCCGCCGCGTTGCGACTGCCCTCGCAGGCGCAGCTGGTGGTTCAGCCATTATGGGGCTCAATCGGCTATACTCTCCCGGCAGCGTTTGGTGCGCAGACCGCCGACCCTGGTCGCCGGGTTATCCTGATTATCGGAGACGGTTCGGCGCAGCTGACGATTCAGGAACTGGGTTCGATGCTGCGCGATCAGCAGCGGCTGATTATCTTTTTGTTGAATAATGAAGGTTATACCGTCGAACGGGCGATTCATGGCGCAACACAACGTTACAATGATATCGCCCAATGGAACTGGACAGCCTTACCGCGCGCCCTGAGCCTGCAAAGCCAGGCGCAGAGCTGGCGCATCAGTGAAACTGTGCAGTTAAAGGAAGTCATGGCGCGACTCTCCGCACCTCAATGGCTCTCCCTGGTTGAGGTGATAATGCAGAAAGAGGATTTGCCGCCACTGCTACGAAAAGTCACCGCCTGCCTGAATCAACGCAACGGCGGCTAAGTTTCAGATAGTTGCCGCTGTGCAGGGTGGACTATCGCGGTTAGGCTGTAGCACACCTGAGTAAGACGCTCACCAATCGCACCGGTGAGCGTTGTTGTTTTATGGGCAGAATTTTATAGTGTCCTCCAACTCTTAAGACCCCAAGCGGAGCAACAGAAGAATGACAACCTATGCCTTGGTCGGCGATGTCGGCGGTACTAACGCACGCCTCGCCCTGTGTGAGGTGGAAAGCGGCAGCATCACCCAGGCCAAAACATTCTCAACATCAGAATATGACAGCCTCGAAGCTGTCATCCGCCACTATCTTGATGAACAACAGCAGAACGTTAAAGATGGCTGTATCGCTATCGCCTGCCCGATTACCGATGACTGGGTTGAAATGACCAACCATGACTGGGCGTTTTCTACGCGCAAGCTCAAAGAGAACATCGGTTTTGAACACCTGGAAATCATTAACGACTTCACCGCGGTATCCATGGCGATCCCAATGCTGACCGCCGACAACGTGATTCAGTTTGGCGGGACAGAGCCGGTCAAAGATAAACCTATCGCGATTTATGGTGCCGGTACAGGATTAGGCGTCAGCCATCTGGTGCATGTGGACAAGCGCTGGGTCAGCCTGCCAGGCGAGGGCGGTCATGTCGATTTCGCCGCCAACAGCGAAGAAGAAGATCAGATTCTGGAAGTGCTGCGCGAAGAGCTGGGCCATGTTTCAGCGGAACGTGTGCTGTCGGGTGCCGGTCTGGTTAACCTCTATCGTGCGATTGTTAAAGTGGATAATCGCGTACCGGAAAACCTGAAACCCAAAGATGTCAGCCAACGTGCGCTGGACGACAGTTGTACCGACTGCCGTCGCGCACTGTCGATGTTTTGCGTCATCATGGGCCGTTTCGGCGGCAATCTGGCGCTGAATCTCGGCACCTTTGGTGGCGTCTACATTGCGGGCGGCATCGTGCCACGCTTCCTGGAGTTCTTTAAATCGTCGGGTTTCCGTGCCGCTTTTGAAGATAAAGGCCGTTTCCGTGACTATGTTGCCAGCATTCCGGTTTATATGATTACGCACGATCAGCCTGGTCTGCTGGGCGCAGGCGCACATCTGCGCCAGACGCTGGGTCGCGAAATCTGATTCGGCTCAACCTCGCGCGCTGACGTGCTGCATGCGATGGAGTTTTCCGGTCCGCCCGCTTTGCCGGGTCAGGATCGGGAACTCACCCCCTGCTTTATTCCTGCCTCGCTTTCCCTTTCCTGAACAGTTCCGTATTCATGCTGCACTACAGGCGCATGAGTTGTCGAAACAGCTTCACCTTACTGCGGCTGACCGGCACCTGAAATTCCAGATCGCGCAGCTTCAGCAGATAGGTATTGTTAAACCACGGCTCGATTTCGCGGATTTTGCTGAGGCTGACGCAGTAAGATCGGTGGCAGCGGAAAAACTGCTGCTCCGGCAGGCGTGAACAGAATTCGGTAATATTCATCGACATCACGTATGACTCGCGCCGGGTATAAACAAATGTCAGCTTCTCATGCGCCTCAACGTAATAAATATCATTCACGTCCGTGACGATAATGCGCTCATCTTTGATCAGGTTGACCGTCTGCGGCGCGGGCGTAGCGCTGAGATGGCTGACCGATTGCTGCGCCTGGGCCGTGGCTTCCAGCTTGTTCAGCATGGTAACAATTCGCGACTCCTGATAGGGCTTGAGAATATAGTCAAACGCCTCCAGCTCAAACGCCTCTACCGCATGCTCTTTCCACGCGGTAATAAAAACGATCAGCGGCTTGTGGGCAAACTGATGGATATTCTGTGCCAGCAGCATGCCATCCAGCGAGGGAATGTTGATGTCGAGAAAAATCACATCAACCCGATGCTGTTGCAGATACTTCAGCACGTCGAGACCATCGTCAAAGCAGGCTTCAATCTCGATTTTGCTGTGATGCTGAATCATCCAGCTCAGCTCCTGCTGCGCCAAAAATTCATCTTCCACAATTAGGGCTTTCATACCAGATTCTCCGCCAGGCGCTGGCCGTTCTTACTCAGCGTAAAGGAAATTTCGGTGCCCGGCTGATGCCGCACGATGTTCAGTCCCTGACCCGACAGAAGTTTTACCCGATGGTGAACATTGAGCAGCCCGATTTTATTACCGGGCATCTCGTTGCGCGCCACCCGTCCCATCACGTCGTCGCTGATGCCCTGGCCGGTATCCCGCACTGAGACCCGCACCCGATCGCCCAAATCCCGGACGCTTAGCGTTACCACGCCTTTGCCTTTACAGGGCTGGATGCCATGCACAATGGCGTTCTCCACCAGCGGCTGAATCAGCAGGCTCGGCAGCAGAAAATGCAGGTCCTCATTGACGTCATAAATCATCGTCAGCTTATCGCCAAACCGCGCCTGTTCGATGGCAATGTAATCTTTCACCTGCCACAGCTCTTTACGGATGTCGATCAGCTCGTCGTCATTCAGTTCCAGGTTATAGCGCAGATAGCGTGACAGGTTTATCACCAGCTGGCGGGCGGTATCGGGATTAAGCCGGATAGAAGAGGAAATAGCATTCAGTGCGTTGAACAGGAAATGGGGATTTATTTTACTTTGCAGCGCGCGTAGTTCCGCTTTATTGGCCATCTCACGCAGCTGCTCGGCGCGTGACACTTCAAGCTGCGTTGAGATGATTTGTGACAGGCCGATCGCCATCTCCTTCAGCGAGCCGGTAATACGGTGTGCGCGACGGTAATAGATTTTCAGCGTGCCGGTGACTTTGCCTTTTTCCCACAGCGGGATCACAATCATCGAATGGATATCTTTGGTACGGTGCGCTTCATCGTTGTTCTTAATAATAATTTTACCGCTGGCGATTGACTGCGCCGTGGTGGGGCTGATGCCATCATCCCCATGCTGATAATTGTGTTCACCATAGCCGACGTAGGCCAGAATCTGTTTTTTATCGGTCATCGCCACCGCATCGGCTTTAATCTCCCGCCGGATAATGTCACAGATGTTGCGCAGCGAGTCGCTATTCACCTGACGAAACAGCGGCAGGGTTTTGTTGGCGATCTCCAGCGCCAGCTTGGCCTGACGGGCGGCAATAGCCTCTTTCTCTCCCTCGACGCTCTGCACCAGTAATACAATAATGCCAATGCTGGAAGCACCGAGGATCATCGGTAAGGCAATCTCCGACACAATTGCCAGCCCGAGTGAGGTGGGGCGCGCCCACAGAACGATCAGCAACATCGTCAGAGCTTCACACATCATGCCGCCGACGATACCGGCACGCCAGCGATGCTCTTTCAGCACCCGGCGGTTAATGCCGCCCGCGACGATACCGGCAATAATGCTGGTAATCAGACAGGGCACGGAAGTCACACCGTGAATATCGATCAGAAAGCGGTGCAGACCCGCAATGATGCCGGTGGCGATGCCTACCCAGGGACCAAACAGAATGCCGCCGGCCATAACAGCGATGACTCGCACATTCAGCAGCGAACCGTCGACATTAACACCCGACCAGGTACTGAACAGCGCAAACAGGGAAAAGATCGCCGTAACCGCCACTTTCTCCGCGCGGGTGTGTTCATCTTTTTGCAGCAGCTGACGAAACGGGCGGGTGCGCGTCAGGAAAAACAGGCAGATCAACATCAGGGCGGCGCGGTCAAATACTGCCAGTAACATCGTGAAGTGGGAAGACACAGGCGACTCGTCGGCAATGAAAAGTGCCTCTATGATAAAAAATGTGATCACGAACCGCTAGCGTCCCGATCAATCACTCCGGGAGTTCGTGTTTTAGATCAATTTTTGCGGCATATGTGCTAAAAGAGGAAAGGTTGAGTGGTTTAAAGGGGAACAGTTTTTCAGCCTGTTCGCGCTGGTCGCTGATGTGCCGTTTTGCTATGTTGCGCCATGACACGCGCAGCGATCGCTGGAATAGCGTGACCATCGGGAGCAGCACATGCAACTTGTCACCGACAGATTAACCCTGAGTAAATTACAGCCAGAAGACTGGCAACTGTTTCGTGCCGTCCATGAAGATCGCGACACCATGAACTGGGTGAGCGAGATTCCCGATGAAGCGGATATCCGCCAACGCTTCACCGAGCGCCTGGCACCCTGGCAGGCAAGCAGTTTTCATATGCTCTGCCTGGTGGCTCGACAGCGTGACAGCGGTGAGCCGATTGGCCTGTTCGGCTGCAGCCCCGAATGGGAGCCATACCGTCAGGCGGAAGTGGGCTATATGCTGCTGCATCGCCATTGCGGTCAGGGTTATGGCAGCGAAGCACTGGCGGCGCTGTGTCAGTTTTTGCTTGAAGCCGATTTTCACAAACTCAAAGCGATGGTGATTGAAGGTAATTGGGCGTCACGCCGTATCCTGGAGAAAAATGGCTTCCAGCTGGAGGGCACGCTACGGGATAATTATCTGCTGAACGGCTGCTGGGTGAACGATTGGCTGCTGGGGCGGCTGAACCCTCATCAATAAAAATATTTTCCGCCACCCTCGACAAAATGATCCTGGCCACGTTATGTTCATAGCGGGTCACTACAGTGACACGCGTCGCTCGGACGGTCCGGGCGCTTACGTAATCCAGAGGACATCATGGCTGATAACAGCATACCCCGTCGTTTCTCGCGTATTGAACGTTTACCTCCTTACGTTTTCAATATCACCGCTGAACTGAAGATGGCTGCGCGTCGGCGCGGCGAAGATATCATCGATTTTTCAATGGGCAACCCTGATGGCCCGACCCCGCCACACATTGTCGAAAAGTTATGTCAGGTGGCGCAGCGTGACGATACGCACGGTTATTCCACCTCTCGCGGCATTCCGCGACTGCGCCGGGCGATCTCGCGCTGGTATGCCGAGCGCTACCAGGTTGAGATCGATCCCGAATCAGAAGCGATTGTCACCATCGGTTCCAAAGAGGGGCTTGCGCACCTGATGCTGGCCACGCTGGATCATGGCGATACCGTATTGGTGCCTAATCCCAGCTATCCGATTCATATCTACGGTGCGGTGATTGCCGGGGCGCAGGTGCGCTCGGTGCCGCTGGTGGCGGGTGTCGACTTCTTCAATGAGCTGGAACGCGCTATTCGTGAGAGCTACCCCAAGCCAAAAATGATGATCCTTGGCTTCCCATCCAATCCTACTGCACAGTGCGTTGAACTCGACTTTTTCGAGCGGGTGATTGCGTTGGCGAAGCAGTACAACGTGCTGGTCATCCACGATCTGGCCTATGCCGACATCGTCTACGATGGCTGGAAAGCGCCGTCGATTATGCAGGTGCCGGGCGCGCGTGATGTCGCCGTCGAATTCTTCACCCTGTCAAAAAGCTACAACATGGCGGGCTGGCGCATCGGTTTTATGGTGGGTAACAAAGAGCTGGTCGCCGCGCTGGCGCGGATTAAAAGTTACCATGACTACGGCACCTTTACGCCACTTCAGGTGGCGGCGATTGCGGCGCTGGAAGGGGATCAACAGTGCGTGCGCGACATCGCAGAGCAGTACAAACGCCGCCGTGATGTGCTGGTAAAAGGGCTACATGAAGCGGGATGGATGGTGGATAACCCAAAAGCCTCGATGTACGTCTGGGCAAAAATCCCTGACCATTACGCGCATCTGGGTTCGCTGGAGTTTGCCAAGCATATGCTGCAGGAGGCGAAAGTGTGCGTCTCACCAGGCATCGGGTTTGGCGATTATGGCGACACGCATGTGCGCTTTGCGCTGATTGAAAACAGCGATCGCATTCGTCAGGCGGTACGGGGAATTAAAGCGATGTTTCGTGCCGATGGCGTATTGCCAGGCAGCATGAAAACAGAAGAAGAGAGCTGACAGCCAGCAGGGGCGACTTAAGAGTCGCCCCGTGGCGGCACTGTCACGCCATTACTTCAGCAGCAGAACAAAGGTGCCGAACCAAAGTAACGCGAAAAAAGATATTCCCATCAAGGCATATTTCACAAAGCAACTCCTCTGAGCGGTTACGATGATGGCGATCCCAAACCAGTGCAACGCGAACAGATGTGGAAAAGAGATCGCCATTTACAATAGTGGTCTGCTCTTTTCCCGGTCGATCTGAATAACTCAGAACAGGATCAGGCGCTAATTTACGCGTAATCCCGGCCAAATGAAATAGGTCCGTTCTGAGATATTGCTCACATTTTTACTCCGCTTCGATTTGGGGGATCGCCGACATGCCGACACGTAACTGGGCCAGATGCTGTTGGTCGCTATCCAGCACAATCTTCACCGGCAGACGTTGAACGACTTTAGTGTAGTTGCCAGTGGCGTTATCGGGTGAGATCGCCGAAAAAGTTGCGCCGGTGGCCGGTGCGATGCTGTCCACATGGCCGGTAAAGATCTTACCCGGCAGGGCGTCTACTCGTATTTGCACCCGCTGGCCTGGGCGCACATCACTTAACTGCGTCTCAAGATAGTTAGCGGTAATGTAGGTTTGCTGCAGTGGCACCACTGCCAGCAGACGGGTTCCGGCTGAAACGTATGCGCCGGTCCGCACCGAGCGCTGACCCACCATGCCGTCAACGGGAGCCATAATACGCGTGTAGGAGAGATTCAGTCTGGCCTGATCGACGCTTGCCTTAGCCACTGCAACGTCCGCTTCTGCTGAACGCACCGCGGCCTGTAACACCCCTATCTGTTTCACTGCTGACGTCAGCGCAGCCTGACTCTGATGCACGGCTGCCAGCGCCGAGCGCTGATTTGAAGTGGCTTTCTGCTGATCGTCGGCTGCCACGGTACCGCTTTTATAAAGGCGATTGTAACGATCGGCGCTCTGACCGGCATACTGCGCAGAGGCTTCGCTGGCTGCGAGGCTGGCTTTCTGCTGATCAATCACCGACTGCTGCTGTTCCAGCTGGGCCTGGCTGCTCAGCAGTTTTGCCCGACTCACCTGCAGGTCAGCCTCGGCACTTTCCAGCGCGACACGATAGTCACGGTCGTCCAGCGTTGCCAGCAGCTGGCCAGCTTTGACCTGCTGATTATCCTGTACCTGCACGCGGCTGACGTAGCCCGACACTTTCGGCGCCACCAGGGTGTAATCCGCATTAACGTAAGCATCGTTGGTGCGGTGATCGTTGCCGGTCATCAGTGACCAGATCACAAAAGCGATGGCCAGTAACACCAGCAGCAACAGACTCAGCAGCAGGGTTCTTCTCATTTCGAAAGCACGCATATTCAGTTATTCCGGGAAGGGTTTTGAATCAAAGTTTGAGGCGGCCACACCCGTTTTGGCAGGATGGCGGTAAGCAATAACAGGCAGGCGGCAAAGCCGGTCAGCATCAGCCAGCAGTCGCTCAGGCTCAGCACCGTGGCCTGATGCCTGACCAGGGTGGCGAATCCGCTGAGATTATCGCTGGCACTGATGCTGCCATCCGGCAACAGCGGCAAACTGCTGCTGGCCTGATCGGCCGTTGGAGCTATCATCAGCCAGCTGCGACTGGCCGCCTGATTAATCAGAACACTGGAGTGAAACTGCTCACGATGGGAGACGAAAACCTCAACCAGCGTGGAGGCCGCAATGCTGGAAAAGCCGCGCACCGTATTAAACATCGCCGAGGCAAATGGGCCTTCTGGTGGAGCCACAACGCTGGTGGCGCTCATCAGTATCGGCAAAATGATCATCGGCTGTCCGAACGCCTGCAGAATCTGCAGCAGCCAGAAATTCTGTCGCGCCCAGTCACTGGTGATCTGCGAGCCCAGCAGACAGGAGGCCACAAGCAGGCCGACGCCCGCCGTAAGGATCCAGCGGCAGTCGATCCAGCGGATATTCAGCAGGGCTGCAATCAGCGGCGCGATCAGCAATTGCGGCAGACCCACCGTTAGCGCCAGCGGGGCAAACTCAAGGGGGCGAAAGCCGCTAACCTGACCAAAATAGGCCGAAGGCAACGCGGAACCTGAAAGGCCAAGAATGAGCACGCAGGCCAGCCCCAGCAAGCCGTGCGCCAGATTGGGCCGCCGGAGCATCTGCAACTTAAACAGCGGCAGTGGGTGAAACCACTCATTAATCAGGAAAACCATCAGCAGCGGCAATGCGGTCAACAACATACCGGCAATCAGTGGGGAGTTTAGCCAGTCGAGGCGCTCACCCTGGGTCAGCGCCAGAACCAGCAGCGCGACACCACTGCAGCCGGTCACCATGCCAAACAGATCGATCTGTTGAAAGCGTTCCGGACGCAACGGATCCTGGGGCAATCCCCAGCTGATCAGCAGCATAGCGATTAACATCCCCGGCACCACCTGCCAGAACACCATCATCCAACTGACATTGTCGGTCCACAGCGAGGCCAGCGAGGCCGCCATGTTGGGGCCAAACGTCGCGGTCAGCGCATAACCCGCCAGGCCAAACAGTTTAAACGGGGGCGGCAGAAAGCGCAGGGCGACGGTCATCAGCATCGGCGGGAGTGCGCCGCCAAACAGGCCCTGAAGCACGCGCAGGCTGATAAACAGCGTCGGGTCCGGGACCAGCGGCAGTAGAATGCCGGTCAGCATAAATCCCGCCGACACGCCGAGGGTAAAACGCCGCAGCGACAGGGTAACGGCGAACCAGGGCGCGATCATCATGGCGGCGACTTCTGCCGCCTGATAACCGGAGATAATCCAGCTACCCTGATCGTAACCGATGCCGATGGCGGCACGGATATCGGCCAGCGCGATATCACTGACGCGATCATTCAGCCCGGCGGTCAGCGCAGCGATGAGCACACCAACTAAGCCGAGTGCCAGTCGCAGTGTAAAAGGATGAGGGGCCAGCACGGAGGCTGGCTTGGCGTTCATTGCAGGCAATCTCATTATTATGATGCAGTGTATTGCGATGTGATACAGGCCGTAATATTACATCCCGGTATACTGTATTGCAATGTGGTACAGGCTGTAAAAAGTGCGGCATTCGCGCTACAGTAAGGCAGCTCAAACAGGACGACGCTATGGCACATCAACCCTCCAGCCGTGAGGATGAAAAAACGGGCGGTATACAGGTCATCGCCCGTGCGGCAAAAATTCTTAATGCGCTTGGCGAACAGCCGGGCGGCATGAGCCTCGGCGAGATCGCTCAGGCTGTTGAACTGCCACGTTCAACGGTACAGCGTATTGTTGGCGCACTCGACAGTGCAGAGCTGGTGCGCAGCAGCGGGGCGGGCGGACTGCGTCTGGGGCCGGCACTGTTAAAACTGATCTCCAGCGTCCATACCGACGTGGTTGATCTGGTCAGTCCGCTGCTGGAAAAACTCTCATCCGACACGAATGAAACAGTTTCGCTGGCCCGTGCCAGCGGCAGCCAGCTGGCGATTATTCACCACGTAGTCGCATCGCGTGAGCTTCGGGTCGTCCCGCATATGGGACTCAACCTGCCGCTCTATAGCACGTCCGGGGGACGGGCATTGCTGGCGCTGGAATGTGAAAAAGATGTGCGGATGATCGTTGGCGACGCCTGGCAGGAGTTAACCGACATGACGGTGAAAACGCTGCCGCAGTTGCTGCAACTTATCAGGGAAGTGCGCGAAACCGGTATCGCCGTGGATCGCGGTGAAACGCTGGAAGGTATCTCTACCATGGCGTTTGCGCTGGATACGCTGTTTGGTCGCTTTTCTGTCTCTTTGCTGGTGCCCTCTGCACGTTTTCTTCGACACGAAGCCCGCTTTCGTGACGAGATGCTGAAGTGTAAAGAGGCTCTGGTGCGTGAAATTGGCAAAGTCGCCGCGATTGAAGGATAAGCATCTGATGAAAACCCTGCTGATGGCCATTGATCACTCTCCGGTAGCAGAGAAAGTGATTGCCTTGACAATTGAAGAAGCGCTGGCACATCGTGCCGATGTGGTGGTGCTGTGCTGCGTGGATCCTGCCTACTCCTCCTGTAATCAGCCGATGGAAATTGATGCGGGTGAAGACCCGGCTGATTTTGTGGCGGCGCAGGATGAGCAGAATACGGCGGAAATGGTGGTGCGTCATGCACTGGCACCGTTACTGCGCGCGGGCATTAATGCGCGTGGCATGATCCTGGCGGGTGAGGCGGCAGATACCATCGTTGCCCAGTCGCAACAACTGAAGACCAGTA
This sequence comes from Pantoea sp. AS142, assembly GCF_037152305.1. Classification (NCBI taxonomy): domain Bacteria; kingdom Pseudomonadati; phylum Pseudomonadota; class Gammaproteobacteria; order Enterobacterales; family Erwiniaceae; genus Pantoea; species Pantoea sp. AS142. Next base: position 174,512 of record NZ_JBBCMO010000002.1, read on the forward strand.
TGATTATCATGGGTCGTCGCCATCTTTCCTCTTTTAATCGGCTGTTAAAAGGCTCGGTCAGCGCATCGGTTATCGAGCGTGCTCATTGTCCTGTGCTGATCGATGTGCGTAAGGATTAATTCCGCAGCATGAATTCTCTGCTTTTTATTACGCTGGCCGCATTTGCGCTGCTGGCGCTGATCGTCATCGTGCTAATCAAAACCACCCGGCTGCGTTTGTGGCAGGGGCTGATAATTTTTCTGCTGCCACTGATAATGGCTAATCTGCTGTGGTTCAGCTGGGTAGCGCCGCATCAGTTGCAGGCCAGCCAGCGTGAGCAGGCGGTGAATCAACTGGCAAAGATGCCAGGCTATCGGGTGCTGCAAACTCAGGAACCGGCGCTATGGCTGTTGTTGACTCAGGAGCTGACCCGTCGGATCCGCGCGGGGGAGCCAGCTGAGCAGGCAATGGGCGAGCTACGTGGCTGGCTGATTGAAGTGATTAATCAGCGGCTGATGCGTGGAACAGATGCCGCGGTCGTCAACTACATCAGCGTCTCGGTTGAAGAGATGCGGGCGCTGAACCAAATCGATCCCGGCCTCTGCTTCCGTTATCTCTATCCGCAGGTAAGTGGTGGCATCAATTTGCAGACCACGCTGCCGCCGTCGCTGAATCGCAAAGAGACGGATGCCATGGAGGAGTTGCTGCTGAACAGTCCTCCGCCCGAGCAGCCACTGGATAAGACGCTGGCGCAGGATGATTTGCAAAAGATTGTAGCCCGGCTCTATCTGCAGTGGGGCGACAAGCTGCAGCAGCTGAATATGCCCGCCGACACGGCAGTAGATCGCTCATCGCTATGTGCCATGTCAATTGATCTCTACAGTGCGATTCTGACATTACCTGACAAGCGCGCCGCTAACCTGTTACGTAGAATGATTGCACTGACTGGCCAGTAAGCGGCAGCGGAATAGTGGCCGAAAAAATGCCCGCTAAGCGCGGGCAGAGAAGAGAGGAACAGATTTTTATTTTTGGCATTTCCTGGTGTGGTGCAGTCTTCGTTTTGTCTGAATACATCCTGTCACTTCTTGCACGATAGCGATAGCCGTTTAATCATATTGCATCAATCGGTAAAAGCTTTTTAGGTTTTGATTTTTCGCGCATTAATCCTATGGATACGTGGCATGTTGCGTCATAAACTGCGCGGGCAACATGAGGACAACTAAATGAAAAAACTAATTACCGGCGTACTGGCGCTGATTTTGCTGAGTGGATGTACTGCCAGTAAACCCGGGGCATTTGAACGTGTTGATGAAGACCCAAGCTCAAATACCGTGCAGTATCGATTTGATCCGGTAAAGGTCAATCGTGACGCAATGGATATCGATCTCGCAAACTACTGCACCCGTAAAGGATTTGATAAAGTCGAGGCATTGCCTGCGCAGGAGAGTCATATTCCAGGACTAAAGAAAGCATGGTTCCAGTGTAATTACGCACTCAAAAGCTAAATAAAACGGGCGGGATAATTATCCCGCCCTTAAAGTTTAACGCTTTTATTTTATGCTGTGTGAGATCTTTGCCCGTTAGCGGCGATGGTGACCGCCATGATACCCATCGTGATAACCTCCATAGTAGCCTCCATGATATCCGCCACCACCTCCGCGGTGCCAGCCATTGTCGTGTCTGGGGCTGATGATACAACCGCTTAATAACGTCATCAGCACAACCACCGAAGCGACTTTAATTAATCTCTTCATCGGAAGTTTCTCCTCTTTTCCAATAACTACGACACTACGCTGTAAAAGTGGAGTGAAGATGCAGGCTTTGTAGAGTTATTTAAGAAGATATAACGGAATATTTCAGGATGCTGCATTTTGCAGCGACAGGAAATAAAGAAATCAGAATGAACTGAATAATAAATACTATCAGAGAGAATATTCTCAAAATCAAGAGAAAATAATTCTCATTTGAAAGTTTTTACCACTACATTATTAGCATGTCAGTTCATTGGGAGAGAAACATGGCGCATGACGTTAAAAATATTTTGGCTTTACAGGCTGAACTGGGCGAATGCCCGCTCTGGTCAGTTGAAGAACAGGTGCTCTACTGTATCGATATCCTGGCACCGGCCATTCACCGTTTTGATCCGGTCAGCGGCGAATTGCAGACTTTCCCGCAGGCGGAAGAGGTGGGATGCATCGGTCTGCGTGAGCCGGGTGGGCTGATAGCCGCATTGCGCAGCGGTGTCTGGCTGCTGGATGCACAGGGTAAGCCTGAGAAAAAGGTTGCAGAGAATCCCGGTATAGCAGCGCAAAGTCGCTTTAATGATGGCCGCGTGGATCCCTGGGGTAATTTCTGGTGTGGCACCCTGTGGGAACCGCAAGACAAAAACGGAGCCCTGCTTTGCCGCGTGACGCCTGACCTGAAGCTGGAGGTGAAAGCGCGTGACATTAAAATTTCCAACGGGCTGGCATTCTCTCCTGACCGGCGCTGGATGTATCACAGCGATACGCCGAATGAGACGCTCTATCGCTATCCGTTAAATGAGCAGGGCGAGCCGGGTCAGCGCACACTGTTCCGGCATTTCGATGCGAAGGGCGGGTTACCGGATGGTGCCGCTGTGGATAGTGAAGGATTTTACTGGTCAGCACAGTTTGATGGCGGACGTGTGGTGCGTATCGATCCGCAGAGCTGCGACATTGTCGATGAGATCCTGCTGCCGGTGAAGTGGCCAACCATGGTGGCCTTTGGCGGTGCCGATCTTAAAACACTGTTTATCACCAGTTCGCGGGAAGATCGCACGGAAGAAGAGCTGGCACGCTATCCGCAGTCCGGCGATATCTTTGCAGTGGACGTCGCCGTTGCGGGAATGGCAGAGCCGCGATTCCGCGGCTAAATGTTAAGGGGCCGCTTCACCGCGGCCCGTGATAGTTAATGACGCTGCAACACCGGTTCTGCTGTGACGGGACTCTGTGGTAAGCGGATGGTGAGTGACAGGAACAGGGAAATGACCAGCAGCGTCATAATCAGGCTGAAGGTGACGATGAAACCACCAAACAGGGAGGCGACAAGTGAGCCCAGCACGCTACCGATACCAAAGCCGAGATAGAGCAGGCCATAGTTTTTAGTCAGGTTGTTGAGGCCGAAGAAGTCACTGACCAGCGACGGGAATACCGTAATGGTACCGCCAAAGCTGAAAGCGACACAGGCGAGTGACAGGAAGAAAGTGATCTCATTCATCAGGGTGAATAGCAGTACGCTCATACCGATAAGCGACACAATTTGCGCCAGCGAAATGACTCTGATGCGCATCATCCTGTCAGACAGCACACCCAGCACCAGGCGACCACTCAGGTTGGCAATGGCTATCACCGTTACCGCACTGGCTGCGGTCTGCGTGGTCAGATGCACCAGTCCTTCGCCGATATCTTTGGCAACGCCTATCACATACAGGCCGCTCATGCAGGCTGTCAGGAACATCAGCGCCAGCATCCAGTACTGCGGCAGTCGCACCGACTGTGCCAGCGTGTAATCCCGCGCATGTTGCTGGCCTGTGCTGGTGGTCCCGTTCTGCTGCAGTGGCGCTTCACGCATTAGCAGCGCACCAGAAATAATCATCGACATGGCCAGCACCCCCCAGATCATAAAGGTCTGCTCCAGACCGACCGTCGCCAGCAGTGTTCCGCAGATAAATTTGAATCCCAGACTGCCAAGACCGTAAGCGCCTATCGCACAGGCAGAGATCATTCCTTTGCGCTCCGGGAACCACTTCACGCAGTTTGAGAGCGTCATCAGGTAACCGGCACCATCGGCCAGACCGACCAGCAGTCCGGCACTGAAATAGAGCATCATCAGGTTATTCGCATGTGCGGTGAGCCAGAAACCCAGCGCCATCAACACACCAGCGCCGATAGTGACGCGGCGTACACCAAAACGTTCCTGTAATTTCCCGGCCAGTGAAGAGGCGATAGCCAGACCTAAACTCAGCAGGCCAAAGGAAAAAGCAACCTGACTGACAGGTGCATCCAGCTTTTGTGACAGCTGGCCATTGAACAAACTCCATGTGTAGACTGACCCCAGCGCGAACTGAGTAATTACCGTTCCGAACAATGTAAGCCAGCGGGAACGCTGGTAAGAAGCCTGTTGAGTCTGGTTCATGATTTATCTCTCCCATCCGGGAATCTGGAAACTGCAGTCAGAATAAAGCCGTGATTCGCGCGTGTGAGCAGTAAAGGCATGAACGGAACAGATCAGGGAATGAAATGCCATTCAGACGGTATGAATGGCGCCGCATAGGCGTTAGCGACGTTGCGGCAAAAGTAATCAAACCGGCAGCTTAATGTGTAAGCGTAATTAGCCGTAAGATAATGTTTCAGTCAGCTATTTCTGTGAGCAAGTTTCCAGATTATTTGCCAGGCTGTTAGTTCACTTAACAGGAGGAAATATGAAAGACCGGACATATGAATCCAGCACCAGTGAGGATGAAGTTTGCTGCATCATCGGTCAGGCGGTGATTGAACTCAGTACAGAACAACAGCCTGTGACCAAATCGACGCTGGCATTGAAACTGCTCTCAATGGCCGATCGTGATAGTGACGATGAGCGTGTTCTGCTCTACTGGATTGCACGTAAAGCGATCAATCAACCACAGAAACTCCTTCAGCAGCAGTGGGCGTAACGCCCAGCCGGACGCGGGCAAATTAGGCCGCCTCCGCGTCAGCGAATTACCCGGCGACGGCTTGCCGGCCAGCGGGCAAACATTACGATATTGCCCAGCAGAATCATGACAAGGCCAGGGATGGCGCTGGCATGCCGCCCAGACCCTTCATAATGGGTAGAAAGTGCCAGCGGAAACAGAACCGTTGTATAGGCAGCCCGACGGGCTCCGATACGTCCCACCAGCGTAAAGTAGGCACCGAACCCTATCACCGATCCCACGATAGCCAGATAGGTCAACGCCCCAATCCCCTGCGTATTCCGGTCGGCTGTAGCGAAACACCCTGTAGCAGTGAGACCAGTGCCATGATTAGCGCACCGTATAACATGCCGTAGCTGTTAGTTGTCAGCACGTCGCGTTGCAGACGCTGATGCCGCTGACTGATCATATTGCCGAATGAAAATCCAGGCGTGCCCAGGGCACTTAAACCCATGCCCTCCCGTCAGTCATGATGGCGTCGAACCGAATTGCATTATAACCTGAGCAATAAAACAACCGTTCTCAACCGCTACAAAGCACATCACTCTCCATTCCCGTTTTTTTTGCAACCCGCACGGTTGTTTTTCCTGGACGCACTCATTCACCGGCGGCTGAAATATTCATATCGCTGGCACGGGTATGAGATATGCGTAAAGTCCAGTTGTTGTAATTCCTTTCATCTGAAGAAAATAAATAAGCCCCGTTTAAGTAAATAATAAGAAATGATGGAGACCTGAAACTGTCTTCAGTTTTTCACATGCTCAGTCACGCCCTGATTCTTATTTTTTAATAAAAGTAAAAATCAGCTATTTCATGTTGTTGATGTATTTTTGTGCGAAACAGTATCCTGAGTTAAATTGCGCCTTCGCTGCACACCTTTATTCCATAAGGACTAAAGGGGTTATGCAAGAAAATTCTTATAAATCATAAAGATGATCTGTAATTGTTACGAGATGAAAATGTAAGATATTGTTACATTTTTTTATTTCCGATCGGGTGGCAAGCGTCCCTACACTCCAGTCATTGGGTTTTATCCGAATTTTTTATTTCAGATTAATACCCAAAAAATACCGTGTCGATATGCTGGTGAATGGAATGCGCTCGCTTTTCTTTCCGGGATTTCTATTTCCGTCGGATGACGTGAATGGGGACGTTGTTCTGGCTGGGTTTGCCTTTCTTATTAATTTCTCACTGGCATTGACCATTTCTATCATTCCATAAAACAGGGAAAGCCATGTCTAACTCTTCCTTTCAGTCCGAAATACCCAAGGCACGTATTAATTTAAAACTTGATCTGCATACGGGGGGAGCGAGCAAGAAAACGGAGCTCCCCCTTAAATTGCTGGTGGCGGGCGACTTCAGTAATGGTCAGGAGTCTGCACCATTGTCTGAGCGCAAAAAAGTTAATTTGAATAAAAATAACTTCGACTCAGTGCTTTCCGAATATTCCCCAAAAGTCAATCTTACCGTTAAAAACACGCTTGCTGATGACGGTAGCGAAGACAACATCAGTCTGACCTTCCAGAGTATGAAGGATTTCACCCCGGAGCAGGTTTCCCGTCAGATCCCTCAGTTGAAGGCGATGCTTTCGATGCGCAATCTGCTGCGCGATTTAAAAGCTAACCTGCTGGACAACCAAACTTTCCGGAAAGAGCTGGAAAAAATTCTGCTCGACCCGGCGTTAAGTGCAGAACTCAGAGCCGAACTTTCATCCCTGGCACCTAAACAGCCATAACGTTCACGATGTTTTAACGGATTAATAAGGAAGATGCTGATGTCTGTAAAGAATGAGAATGCCGTGGGTGGCGAGAGTGTGGTGCTTGAACGTCCTGCAGCAGGTGGGGTTTATGCGTCCCTGTTTGAAAAAATCAACCTGAACCCGGTCTCCGAGCTGAGTGCGCTGGACATCTGGCAGGACGCGCAGGCGATGTCGGATGCAACCGCGGATGAACGTTTAACGGCCGGGATGCAGGTATTTCTGGAATGCCTGACGAAAGCGGGCTCAAAAGTTGAAAAACTCGATAAAAACCTGATTGACCATCATATCGCTGAGCTGGACTACCAGATTAGCCGTCAGCTGGATGCGGTTATGCACAGCGACGAATTTCAGGCGGTAGAAAGTCTGTGGCGCGGCGTGAAATCCCTGATCGACAAAACTGATTTCCGCCAGAACGTGAAGGTTGAACTGCTGGATATGTCCAAAGAAGACCTGCGTCAGGACTTCGAAGACAGCCCGGAAATTATCCAGAGTGGACTGTATAAACATACCTATATTGATGAGTATGACACCCCGGGCGGTGAGCCGATTGCCGCGCTGATTTCCGCCTACGAGTTTGATGCGTCTGCGCAGGATGTTGCCCTGCTGCGCAATATTTCTAAAGTCTCTGCTGCAGCGCATATGCCGTTTATCGGCTCTGCCGGCCCGAAATTCTTCCTCAAGGATTCGATGGAGGAAGTGGCGGCCATCAAGGATATCGGTAACTATTTTGACCGCGCTGAATACATTAAGTGGAAATCCTTCCGCGATACGGACGATTCCCGCTATATCGGTCTGGTGATGCCGCGCGTGCTGGGTCGCCTGCCGTATGGCCCGGACACCGTGCCGGTGCGCAGCTTCAACTATGTGGAAGAAGTGAAGGGCCCGGATCATGACAAATACCTGTGGACCAACGCCTCGTTTGCCTTTGCGTCTAACATGATTCGCAGCTTCATCAACAACGGCTGGTGTGTGCAAATCCGTGGCCCGCAGGCCGGTGGCGCCGTGCAGGACCTGCCTATCCATCTGTACGATCTGGGTACCGGCAATCAGGTGAAAATCCCGTCAGAAGTGATGATCCCGGAAACCCGCGAATTTGAGTTCGCGAATCTTGGCTTCGTTCCGCTCTCCTACTATAAGAACCGCGATTACTCCTGTTTCTTCTCGGCGAACTCCACACAGAAGCCTGCCCTGTATGACACCGCGGATGCAACGGCGAACAGCCGCATCAATGCCCGTCTGCCGTACATCTTCCTGCTGTCGCGTATTGCGCACTACCTGAAGCTGATTCAGCGTGAAAATATTGGCACCACCAAAGACCGTCGTCTGCTGGAGTTAGAACTCAATACCTGGGTGCGCAGTCTGGTTACCGAAATGACCGACCCGGGCGACGAGCTGCAGGCTTCTCACCCGCTGCGCGATGCCAAAGTGATTGTGGAAGACATCGAAGACAACCCGGGCTTCTTTCGCGTCCGACTGTTCGCTATTCCGCACTTTCAGGTGGAAGGGATGGACGTCAACCTGTCACTGGTTTCTCAGATGCCGAAAGCCAAATCCTAAGGCGAGGGGAAATCAGGGATGAAAATTTACCGCCCGCTTTGGGAGGATGGGGCCGCTCTGGCCCCGCAACAATTCCAGCAGCAGGCCCGCTGGAGTGAATACGTTGCCGACACGGTCGCCCGGATGGGGTTTTCTCATCCCTGGGGCGTGGTTGCGGCAGAATTTGATGATGCTGCACTGGCGCTCGCGCGCCTGAACGCCACCCGTCTGGTGGTGCGCTTTCAGGACGGTACCCTTGTTGATACCGATCTGGCTGACACGCTTCCTCCGGTCTGTGATTTGTCTGTTGCCGCCGGCAGTGAAGCTGTTGACGTGGTTGTCGCACTGCCGCTGCTGAGCGCCAGTGGCGGCAACCTCGATAACTGTCAGGACAGTGAGCGGCCGCGTCGCTGGAAAGCGGAGCGTGTCGTCGTGCAGGAACTGGCCGGCCATGAAAGCGGGGAAATCGCTATCCTGCGTCATGCGCTGACCCTGCGTCTGTCCAGCCAGGAAAACACGGCATACCTGACCTGTCCGGTAGCCCGTCTGGTGCGTAATGCGCAGGGGCAGTGGAGCCGGGACCCGTCCTTTATCCCGCCGATGCTGTCTGTTGCTGCCAGTCCGTGGCTTGCCACCGAACTGGGTGACCTGCTGGTCCGTCTGCAGGCCCGTCGCCGTCGCCTGATGGCCATGCGCCGTGAAAGCAATGAGCGTATGGCCGACTTTGCGGTTGCGGATGTCTCCCTGTTCTGGCTGCTCAATGCCCTGAACAGCGCCGAGCCGGTGCTGACGGAACTGCTTCAGACGCCTGAGCGTCACCCGGAACTGCTGTACCGCGAACTGACCCGTCTGGCCGGCAGCCTGCTGACTTTCTCACTTGAGCACGACGCCGGCGATATTCCTTCTTACCATCACGATGCACCGGAACGGGTATTCCCGCCGCTGCTGGCACTGCTCGATAAGCTGCTGGAAGCGAGCCTGCCGTCACGGGTGGTGAGTATCCACCTGGAGCACCAGGACCAGATCTGGAAAGGTGCCCTGCACGATGCGCGCCTGCGCGAAGGAGCAGACTTCTACCTTTCCGTGCGCGCCTCCATGCCGAATCATGAACTTCAGACGAAATTCCCGCAGTTGTGTAAAGCGGGCAGTTTTGAAGATGTGTCCGATGTGGTGAATGTGGCCCTGAGCGGGATGGTTATCAAGCCGCTGAACCATGTGCCGGCAGCTATCCCGTTACGCCTCGAGAACCAGTATTTCTGGCTGGATCTAAGTACTGAGGCGGCTCGCGCAATGCTAGAGATGGGCAGTTGTACCTTCTACACCCCGCGTTCTCTGGGAGAGGTGAAACTTGAACTCTTTGCGGTGCTGCGCTCATGAATAAATCCGAACAGAGTCAAATCGAACGCATCTTCTATCCAGGCTGGCTGATGGCCAGCCAGCTACGTGGCGGCCAGGAAGTCCGGGACGGGGAAGGGCTCTATCGCCGGGCCTGCCGTCTGGTGCAGGAGGCAAAAGCGGCACTCACGGAGGCAGGTTACAGTGACATCAGTCGTGACCATATGGTGTATGCCCTGTGTGCCCTGCTTGATGAGAGCGTGATGAACAGGGGAACCACCGATGATGGTTACCTGACCTGGCGTCGTGACCCGCTGCAGGCACACTTCTTTGGCACCCTTAATGCCGGTGAGGAGCTGTGGGAACGGATCCGCAACCTGCTGAAAGAAACCGCCCCTGACGCCGCCGTCCTGACCTGCATGTACCGGACCCTGCAACTGGGGTTCGTCGGTCAGTATCGCGCCCAGGATGATGAACGCCGGGAAGATATTTTTCGCGCACTCGCAGAACGGGTGCCGGCCTTCTCGCTGGCACAGGACGCCCCCATCGTTGCCCGGGCATTACGCCTGCGCAGCAGTCGTCGCTGGTACTGGCTGAACTGGGTTGTGGCCACAGTCGCCCTGGTGGCGCTCTGGTTCTTCCTTTCGTCTTCGCTTACCGAGCTGGTAAGCCAGACCGTCAGGCCAGGATAAGCGATGCGGGATGCGTACCGAAATCTGTTAACTGCCCTGGGTGCCGTGCTGGCGCTGTGGCTCATTCTGGGATTCTGGCCACTGTCCACGGGCAGCCGCGTGGCGCTCAGCCTGCTGGTTGTTCTGGTCACCGGGGTGATGTTCTGGCGTCAGCGTCGGGCCTCCCGGGCGCGGGCGAGCGCTGTCCGGGAGAGTGTGGATGAAAACCTGCCGCCGGAAGATTTTCAGGGGGCGGTGATCCTCGTCTGCGGCGACAACACCCCGCTGTTTGTGTCCGGTTTCCGTCACCGGGAAACCCGGCAGGGCTGGTATCTGTGGGTGAAGGATGCAGAACAGCTGCCAATCCTGGCACAGCACCTGAGCCTGGTGCGCCCGGCCCTGGTGTCGCAAATTTCCGTCATGCTGGCGGTGGTACCTGAACAGCACACCTCCGGGGATGACTTCACCCAGTCTCTGCGGGGCTGGCAGCGGGCTGTCGTCCAGTGCCGTGCGGCATTTGGCACTCTCCCCCCGCTGTGGACCGTGACCTGGGTATCGCCCCCTGTGGCCTGCGCGGAGGCCGAACCCGTCTGGTTTACCACAGTAAGCCAGCGAAGCGGTATTCAGGTGTATCAGCCCGGTCAGGGCAATGTGTCACTGACGGCGTGGACCCGGGAGAGTGGATCTGACGGGCGACTTTATCGTCTGAGTCAGGGTCTGTGGCTGGACAGCCTGCTTGCCTGGCAGAACAGCGCGGTGAATGACCTGCTGTCGGTACGCCAGGGCGAGCTGCCGGTGATGAAACCCTGCGTGCAGGGGATGTGCATGGTGCCGGTAAGCGGTATCACGGGCAATCTCTGGCAACAGCACATCATCGCTGTGACGGCGTTGCCACCGGATGCCACCGGCACAACAGAGCCACTGCCGCTGCCTGAACTGCTGCTGCCGGCGTTACCACGCTGGCGTGGTGTGAGTCGCAGAATGGTGTTCTGGCGTTATGCCGGATTACTGGGCGGGATTTTCCTGGCGCTTGCCATGCTGGCGTCCTGGATGAACAACCAGCGCCTCATCCGTAATGTTGGCGATCACCTTGCATTGTATCACCAGCTGACGGGGAAGCCTGTTGCCCCGAAACTGCGGGCGCAGCAGCGCCTCAGAGTTGATGGCGCATTGCTGGACGACTGGGCGCGTCGCGGGGAGCCACTGCGTTATCGCCTGGGTTTGTATCAGGGGCTGCGCCTGGTACCGCCTGTTGAGGCTGCCGTCAGTGACTGGGCCCCGCCGCCACCGCCTCCACCGGTTATTAAGAAAATCATTCAGGGTCCGAAAACCATTCGTCTTGACAGCATGTCGCTGTTCGATTCGGGCAAATCGGCGCTGAAAGCCGGGTCCACCAAAATGCTGGTGAACTCGCTGGTCGGCGTTAAGGCGAAGCCGGGCTGGCTGATTGTGGTCGCTGGCCACACCGATAACACCGGCAATACGCAACTGAACCAGACGCTCTCTCAGAAACGTGCCGAAGCGGTGCGCGACTGGATGCGTGACACCGGTGACGTGCCGGAAAGCTGTTTTGCGGTGCAGGGTTATGGCGCAAGTCGCCCGATCGCAACCAACGACACCCCGGAGGGCCGTGCGCTAAACCGCCGTGTCGAAATCAGTCTGGTACCGCAGGCCAATGCCTGCCAGATACCGGGCCACACCCAGACGTCATCGCAGGATGATGACGTATCACAATCAAATGGAGAGTAACTCTCATGGCAATTCCTGTTTATCTTTGGCTGAAAGACGACGGCGGCGCGGACATCAAGGGTTCTGTTGACGTGCAGGACCGTGAAGGCAGCATCGAAGTTGTCGCTCAGGAGCATAACCTGTACATCCCGACCGACAACAACACTGGCAAGCTGACCGGTACCCGTATCCACACCCCGTTCCTGTTCACCAAGGAAATCGACTCCTCCAGCCCGTATCTGTACAAGGCGGTGACCACCGGTCAGACCCTCAAGTCTGCGGAATTCAAGTGGTACAAAATCAACGACGCGGGCCAGGAAGTGGAGTACTTCAACACCAAACTGGAAAACGTGAAAGTGGTGAAAGTGAATCCTGAAATGTATGACATCAAGGATCCTTCTAAAGAGAAGCACAACCACCTGGAGCGTATTGAACTGCGTTACGAAAAAATCACCTGGACCTACAAAGACGGCAACATCATTCATTCCGATTCCTGGAACGAACGCGCCACCGCGTAAGTCACGAGCGGGCAGAGTTTCTCTGTCCGCTTTTTTGCTTTTGCTGAACGTTTGCCTGTGCGGGCGTTGAGCAAAAAACATCACATCCCGGAAACAGACCTTATGGGCCTCGGTAACGGCCAGGGGCGGTAGCGTGCCTGAACGGTCCTCAACAGTGAGCAAGTAAACATGGAAAACCCGGCAATCCTTCTTCGACGTCTCAACCCTTACTGCGCCCGCGCAATGGAAGGGGCAGCCTCTCTGTGCCAGACCCGCGCCCAGGCAGAAATTCTGCCGGAGCACTGGCTGATGAAACTGCTGGAGCAGGGCGAAGGTGACCTGACCGTACTGGCACGCCGCTACGAGTGGGACATGGACGCCATCTGGCAGGATTTGCTGGGCTGGCTGGATAAACAGCCTCGCTCTGTACGCCATCGCCCGCAACTGTCTGACGCCCTTCAGACCCTGATGCAGGAGGCCTGGTTGATTGCCTCGCTCAATGGCGAAGAGCAAATTCGCAGCGTCCATCTGCTGATGGGCCTGGTGGAAAAACAGAACCTGGTGCGCTGCGATGGCCTGTGGCCACTGCTGACCTGACGCTCGGTCAGAGCCAGCTGGAGCGCCTGCGTCCTCTGCTTGATGGACAGTCGGATGAACGTCCGGAACTGCAGCAGGAAGCAGAGCTGGCGCAGAGCCGCGGCGGTGAGGTGGAGTTTGTCGGCCGTCCGGTCGGTGCAGAACTGAAAGAAGGCGAACTCAGCCCGGCGCTGCAGAACGCACTGGAAAAATTCACTCTCGACGTCACCGCCAAAGCCAAAGAGGGCAAAATCGACCCGGTATTTGGCCGTGATAACGAAATTCGTCAGATGGTGGATATCCTCTCGCGTCGTCGCAAGAATAACCCCATTCTGGTGGGGGAGCCGGGTGTCGGCAAAACGGCACTGGTCGAAGGGCTGGCGCTGCGGATTGCCGAGGGTAATGTGCCGGAATCCCTTAAACCGGTTATTCTGCGCACCCTCGACCTCGGCCTGTTGCAGGCAGGTGCAGGCGTGAAAGGTGAGTTCGAACAGCGCCTGAAAAACATCATCGATGCCGTGCAGCAGTCACCCAACCCGATTTTGCTGTTTATCGATGAAGCCCACACCATTATTGGGGCAGGTAATTCAGCCGGTGGCGCCGATGCGGCCAACCTGCTGAAGCCTGCGCTGGCGCGTGGTGAACTGCGCACTATCGCTGCCACGACATGGAGCGAGTACAAACAGTATTTTGAACGTGATGCCGCACTGGAGCGCCGCTTCCAGATGGTGAAAGTGGACGAGCCGGATGACGATACGGCCTGCCTGATGCTCCGTGGCCTGAAATCCCGCTATGCCGAACACCACGGCGTACATATCACCGATGATGCGGTGCGCGCCGCCGTCACGCTGTCCCGTCGTTACCTGACCGGACGCCAGCTGCCGGACAAGGCTGTCGATTTACTCGATACGGCCGCAGCCCGCGTCCGAATGAGCCTTGACACCGTGCCGGAACCGCTGACCTGCATTCGCTCGCAGATTACCTCTCTTGAAATGGAGAAGCAGGCGCTGATGGAAGATATTGCTGTCGGCAATCAGAACCATGGTGAACGCCTGACCGTCATTGAGCAGGAAGAGAACGATCTCATCGTTGCACTCGACGCGCTTGAAACTCAGTACGGGCAGGAACTGAAACTCACCGAACAGTTGCTGGAAAGCCGCCAGGACATCTTCCGTTGTGGTGAGACTCACGCGCTGCAACAGGAACTGAACGGAATGCAGCACGGTAACCCGTTACTCTCCGTCGATGTGGATGTACGCACCGTCGCCACCGTCATTGCCGACTGGACGGGCGTGCCACTGTCTTCCCTGATGAAAGATGAACAGACCGAACTGCTGAACCTGGAAAACGAAATCGGCAAACGGGTTGTGGGCCAGGAAGTGGCGCTTGCAGCTATCGCCCGGCGTCTGCGCGCGGCGAAAACCGGCCTCACTTCCGAGAACGGTCCGCAGGGCGTTTTCCTGCTGGTGGGCCCGAGCGGCGTGGGGAAAACCGAGACGGCGCTGGTGTTAGCAGACGTAATGTACGGCGGGGAGAAATCGCTGATTACCATCAACCTGTCTGAATACCAGGAGCCACACACCGTATCACAGCTTAAAGGCTCGCCTCCGGGCTACGTGGGCTACGGCCAGGGCGGCATTCTGACCGAGGCGGTACGCAAACGTCCGTACAGCGTTGTACTACTTGATGAGGTGGAAAAAGCGCACCGCGATGTGGTGAATCTGTTCTATCAGGTTTTCGACCGCGGCTTTATGCGTGACGGCGAAGGGCGTGAAATCGACTTCAGAAATACGGTCATTCTGATGACCTCTAACCTTGGCAGTGACCACCTGATGCAACTGCTCGATGAGCAGCCGGAAGCAACTGAAGGCGACCTGCATGAACTGCTGCGCCCAATGCTGCGTTACCACTTCCAGCCGGCGCTGCTGGCGCGCTTCCAGACCGTGATTTACCGTCCATTAGCAGAAGCCGCCATGCGCACCATCGTGGAAATGAAGCTCGCCCAGGTGAGCAAGCGTCTGCATCGTCATTACGGCTTGTCCACGATTATTGAAGAGAGTCTCTACGACGCACTCACTGCCGCCTGTCTGTTGCCGGATACCGGCGCGCGTAATGTTGATAGCCTGCTCAACCAACAAATCCTGCCGGTACTGAGCCAGCAGTTGCTGATTCACATGGCGGCAAAGCAAAAAACACACTCCCTGGCGCTCGGCTGGAATGATGAAGAAGGGATTGTACTGGCGTTTAATGAGGCGCACGGAGGCTGAAATGCAGATTTGCATGATGGATTACGGCAACCTGTCGGCAGCCTGTATAACCGAGTCCGGGCAGAGGCGATTGATGCCTGGCATGGTTACCGAAATCATCATTCTGAATGGTTTGCCCTTTTCAGCGATAAAACCAAAAGAGACGGTATCAGGGTGAATGGTCTGAACCGTACGGGATTTCGTCTCCACCCGCTGAACAGCGATGGTTCCGGTGAGTCCTGGGGTTGTATTACCCTGCGTCGTTCCAGTGATATTCAACACCTGCGACGCCTCCTGCTACAAAGAGGAACTTTCCCTGTTCCTGGTGGCAATGGTCTGAAGGCCTATCCCCCCTCGATGTGCGTGGCACTCCGAACTACAGCCTGTGTGATAAAGAAACGGAAGAAAGAAAAGAGGCTGAGAAACGTCGTACACAGCAGGCTCTGAAAAAGCGAGCGGAGAATGCCGAATGAAAATCCTGCTGTTTATCGTGCTGTTCTGGAGCGGGATCCACTTCATTCCTGATGTATGGGTTGCGAGTTTTGTTAAGGCCAATATCCCGATTAGCGGTGACGGGGAGGAAGCGATGGACAGCTTCGAAATGCATATCATCGTGATTAAAACAACGTTGTGTGCTATTGGGGCGTATCTCCTGATGAAGCTGCTCTTCTGGCTGCACAACCGCCCGAATACATAGCCTGTTTTCTTCTCTGACCGACACCGGCCCGCGCCAGCCCTGACGGAATAACCGAATACACAATGGAGTCAATGCCATGAGCCTGACGGATACCCTGAACACGATGGTGGCCACCGTCACCGGAAAAGCCCTGAACCGCTACCGCCTCGATATCCCTTCCTGCACGGCCGATATCGACGTGGAGGACTTCAGAGGTTCAGAAGCGATGAGCGAGCTTTACAGCTACACCATCAACTTCACCAGTGGCGACAAGAACATTGATGCCCGCCAGATGCTGAGCAAGCCGGCGACCCTGACCATGGGCGCGGGCAATTTGCTTTCCCTGGCGGAGCGCAAGGTGGTTCACGGGGTGGTGACCCGTTTCGAACGTACCGGTGGTTCAGCAGATGAAGCGCAGTACTGCATTGTGCTGGAGCCGTTTCTGGCGCTGCTGGGCAATCAGTTATGTACTCACCGCTTTTTCGTCAATAAATCGGTCCCGGAAGTGGTGTCAGAGGTGCTCACGGAGCATGGGCTCAAAGGCTGGGAGTATGAGTTTACTCTCAAAGCCGACTATCCAAAGCGTGAGCAGATTAACCAGTATCAGGAAAACGACCTCGCCTTCATTGAACGTCTGCTGGCGGAGGTGGGGATTTTTTACTTCTTCACCCTGCAGCCTGACACCCAGACCGAAGTGGTGCACTTTGCGGACAAGCAGAGCGCCTGGACGTTTGGGAAAAAGCTCCCGCTGAACAGCCCGTCAGGGACGAATGACAACGGCATTGATTCAGTATGGGGCGTGCATGTCTGGCACAACGTGGTGGAACGTTCTGTCACGACCAGTGACTACAATCACCGTGAAGCCCAGAACATCCTGATGTCCATACCGGCTGACATGACCCGCGGCGACGGGGAAGGGAACACCTATGGCGATGTGTACCATTATCGCCCGCGTCACCTTGAACGTGGCGACAAAATTAACCCGGCAGCGGAAACAGGTAACTTCTGGGCACGCCTGGAGCATGAACGCTACCTTTCCACCCAGACCACTGTAACTGGCAGCAGTACCGATCATACCCTGGGCCCGGCTCAGGTGTTGACTATCACCGAAACAGCTATCCCGCCGACGCTGCCGCGTGAAACCGAAAACGGGCTCGTCATCATCAGCGCCGGTTATTCTGCCAGCCGTCAGAGCGCGCTGAAGGTGGAATGGGCGGCCATGCCTTACTACGAGAACCGCTGCTGGCGTCCTGCTGCTAAAAAGCGCCCGGTGGTCAGCGGCACCCTGACGGCGCGCGTGACCAGCGCCAAAGATAACGACATCTACGCCTGGCAGGATGCATCAGGCATGTACCGGGTGAAATTTGATGCTGATCGCGACGATAAACGCCAGGGCATGGAAAGCATGCCGGTGCGCTTTGCCAGGCCTTACGGTGGTGATAAATACGGCTTCCACTTCCCGCTGATACAGGGTACTGAAGTCGCCATTGCCTTCCACGAAGGTGATCCGGATCGCCCGTATATCGCCCATGCCCTCCACGACTCCCGCCACGTTGACCATGTCACTGAACTGAACAGCACGCGTAACGTTATCCGCACAGCTGGCCTGAACAAGCTGCGGATGGAGGATAAACGCGGCGAAGAGCACGTTAAGCTGAGTACCGAATACGGGGGTAAGACCCAACTTAATTTAGGCCACAATGTCAATGCTTCAAGGGTACTTCGTGGTGAAGGGGCGGAGCTGCGCACTAACGACTGGGTCAGCGTTCGTGGTGGTAAGGGCGTTCTGCTTACTGCAGATGCTCAGCCTGACGTCGGCAGTAAAATGCTTGAAATGGACAGGGCTGTAGAACAACTGGAACAGGCACTCACGCTGGCAAGAAGCCTCCAGGCTGCTGCGAAAGGGGCACAGGCAACAGTATCTGACATCGACAGCCAAAAAATGCTAAACAGCTCACTGAAGTATCTGAAAATGCCGGGAATGCTGGCCAGTGCACCGGCTGGAATAGGCATTCTTAGTCCTGAGGCTGTCCGGCTTGCTTCAGGCGGAGCAAGTATTGGCCTGATGTCAGGTAAAAACACGGATATCAGCACCGGGCAATCGTTCACTGTAGCGGCAAGTGAGGCTGTAAGTTTATTTGCACAGTCTGCAGGAATGAAAATGTATGCAGGGGCAGGGAAGATTGATATTCAGGCACAAGCTGACGCCATGAATGTCTCAGCATTACAGGACATCACTGTCGCCAGTGGTCAGGGGAGCGTGAAGGTAAATGCCAGCAAGGAACTGATTTTAAGTTGCGGTGGTGCTTATATAAAACTTAGCGGTGGGAATATTGAACTGGGATGTCCGGGGAATATTTTGCTAAAAGCGACCAATGTTAATCAGACAGGTCCTGCCAGCTTAGATACACCGCCGGTGACTTTCCCGAAAGGGTACAGCGAAGGGTTTATCACAACATCATCCGCCAGCGGAGCAGTAAAGCCTTTCACCACATATAAAATTACAACGGCTGAAGGGGAGGTTTATGAGGGCATTTCTGGTGCAGATGGAAAGACATCTCCAATATTTACGTCTATGCCATCGCAGTTAAAAATCGAATATCCGCGAAATATTGCTGATAGCCAGGAGGGCGAATAACATGACTACCGCTGTATCCTCACTCTGCCGTAAAAACCCCCATGCTCCATGTGAAGAGCAAATGCCCTACTGGGTCGAATTTCAACTGGTTGATGAGCAGGGCGATCCCGTGGCGAATATGCCATGGACTGTTGAAAGTTCTCATCCAGTTTCTGGTCCAGTCGAAGAGTTTACGCATTCAGGCCAAAGCGATGCTAATGGACTTATCCATATTGATATGCCGCATGGTCTTGAGTTGAAACTGACACTTGACAGTAACCAACTGACAAAGGAAATGGAAAAGCGCTCTCTTCGCGTGGGTAGAGATCCTCTAAAAGACTCGATTGTTCGTCCAAAAGCTGAGGGAAATGGTTATGTGTGGCACTACGCCGTCGTGGGCGAATTATTTCATGAGCAACCTGATTTGCAATTAAGAGACGGGGAAGAGTTACCCTTATTTCATTTTCCAATAAGTAGTTCATTTAAGGGCATTAAGGTCAGAACAAATGAACTTGAAAAGCGCCATGTGATCGAAGTTTGCCCGTTCAGAGCTTGGGAATTAGTCCTCCATCACCAGAATGATTACTCAATGGCCAATGCCATTAATTTAGGATTGGCCTCGGATTTAGCTTATGATGATATAAATATTATAACGAAGTATTTTATTAATAAATGTCAGGACCTATCGACGATACCATCCAGAAAGATTGGTCAATCGACTATTAATGCTTTAGTTGTCGATGTTCCTTATAGCGATAGATATGTTTTCCCTGTCGGTTTTGATTCAGCCAAAGCAGAACAACCTGAAGGTGATACACAGTTTTACTATGTGTACAATAAAACTAAGGTTATAGTGGCTTGGCGTGGAACAGCTAGTATGACCGATGGTATAACTGATGCCTCATTTAGACCAGTTGATGCCGAGAGTTGTAATAAAAAAGTTGAATGCACCTCACTGGTTCCAGCAGGTAAAGTTCACACAGGTTTTTGGGAGGGGTATCGTGTCATTGATAAACTTTTCCATGAAAAACTGGAATTACTTAATGACTTGGCTGAAAATTTAGACTTGTATATTTGTGGACATAGCCTAGGTGGCTCTTTGGCTCTAATTCATTCGGCAAAACTAAAGAATAGCAATCCACTACTTTATACATATGGTATGCCAAGAACGTTCACTAAAAATGCTGTAGATGCATTATCAAGTATTATCCATTACCGACACGTAAACGATCAAGATCCAGTACCATCAGTTCCACCTGAGGCTGATCTGGATAACCAGTTATATAAATTATGGGGGCCATTGGGGACAACTCTCGGTTTTTTATGGTCTGTCTATGAGCTTACCGCCTGGCAAATCGTAGAGTGGGGGGACTGCTTTTGGCACCATGGAAACACAGTTGCATTTTTAACCACTACTCAAAGTAGAAAATGGCAACAATGTAGCATAGAGCTTCCTTACCCAAGAAATTGCATGACCATTCAGGCAAGGCTTCCTGAAAAAGTTAAGCTCTATCTTGTACCTTCCCTGGCACTTCAGGAAGCTAAACAATCCGGACAAGTTCAAAAGGATTTTAAAGCTACGCTTACCAAGGAAGATCTTAAAGAATTTTTCCCTGAAGGTATGAATCCAATTAGAGGTATTCCAGTTAATGTTGGAAATCATCTCCTGACATCATATATGCCCTATATAAATAATAAATTAGTAGGGTTAGCTTATGAAAAAGAGTTGAGCGATGGAAAGCCCTTCACTGAACATGCGGATAAAGTAGCTTCCTTTGAATTACAAATGGATCACTATTCAGGCGAAATTCCCAAGAATGAGCTTGACAGGAATAAAATATTTCTTTCACTCGAGGGTTTACTAAAAAACTCGCTTAACTCAACCCTCTCTGCTGCATCTGGATCTGATGCTATTAAAAGATTTGGTTATTATGGTGAAGAGGACATGGAAAATGTATAAGGCATTTAATTTATTCATCTTGCTTCAAGCTGTTTTTTTGCTAAATGGATGTGCTCAGGCAACCGACAGAACATTATCACCACCACCGAACTCCGATTGGATTAATGTTGAGATAAAAAATCCTTCACCGTATACAAAGCCTTTTCCTCTTGAAGTGTTGTACGTATCAACGACGTGCAAGCGTGAGTTGATGAGCATGCGTGATGGTCAACATTATGAGAAGGTGGGATATAACCCAGTAAAAATTCCACTTCATAAGCACAATGATTCAGATGTTTGGGTTGCAAAAATAGCAAAAGATGGCGGCGGTAAGTGCAGCTGGAAACTGAGTGAGTTCAATTTGGGTATTGAATATGTTGATGCTACACACCTCGGGAAGGGTTTAGTTCCAGGTACCGCAGTTGGTGCAACAATTGCGTTTGATGACAATGCAACGAAAAATGGCCTGTTTAAGACAGTACATGGTGATATTACTCTGTCTCCAAAGTATTATCCGTATATAAGAGAGCGAAAATTAAACTCCACTGAAACTAGCCTATCTTTATTGGGAAAACAGGATTTTATTTCCTTACGAGGGGATGCAACCACTAAAGTGAATTTTATGCCCTTTCTGGACGAAACGAAAGTTACTCGATATATCGGTGTGAAAAAAAAAGAACCTGGCGCGCATGCTAAGATAATTTATCCAGACGGAAGTGTGGCGCCAAAAGGTACGGTTATGCCTGATTTTAATAAAATTAATGCGAAGTGATTATTGTTTTTTGTTTTTTTAACGTGACGCCGTCTAAGGCTATGTTACTCTATCCGCGGGGTATGTTGTTTTTGTTCCACTCAAGGTTGATGCTCTATGAGTTAGTTTTTTTGTTAAGAGGACATGGAAAATATATAAGGCATTTAATTTATTTATCTTTCTTCAGGCGATTTTTTTGCTGAATGGATGTGCTCAGGCAACTGACAGAACATTATCACCACCATCGAATACTGAATGGGTAAATATTGAGATAAAAAATCCTTCATCGTATACAAAGCCATTTCCTCTTGAAGTGTTGTACGTATCAACGACGTGCAAGCGTGAATTGATGAGCATGCGGGATGGCCAGCATTATGGGAAAGTGGGACTCAATCCAATAAAAATATCTCTTCAGGAATAGATCTCATCAGGTATATGGATTGCAAAAATAGCAAAAGATGGCGGTGGTAAGTGCAACTGGAAACTGAGTGAGTTCAATTTAGGAATTGAATATGTTGATGCTAGTCACCTCGGTAAGGGCTTAGTTCCGGGAACTGCAGTTGGCGCAACAATTGCGTCTGATGACAATGCAACCAAAAATGGTCGCTTTAAGGTGTTTGAAGGCTCTGAACTTGTTTTATCTCCTGTGTACTACCCTTTAATTGATAGTAATAAAGATATAAATGTGAATGATACTTTGAATTTATTTGGTCAGGATGATTTTTTACTGAAAAAAATAGTATCTCCTGCTAAAAGCATTCGGATAAAATTTGAACCGACAGTTGATGAGTCTAAAGTAGTCCGAATGATCGCCCCAACAGAACAAAAAGTCGGAGTAAACTATAAAATTATCTACCCAGATGGTTCAGTTGTGTCCGACGGAACAACTCACCCTGATGTAAATAAGTTAAAGGATTAATTTATGTATAGGGTTACTAATAAGCTATTCCTCAATGCTCTAATGTTTTTTATTGTTAGCTATGTCAGTGCAGATGACCGAACATTATCGCCACCATCCGAAACTCCTGATTTTAATAAAATCAATGCAAAGTAACTGCTAATAAATATAGGCGTTTATTATGTCCAATGGCATCGTTTTGCTCGGTGATAAAACTTCTCACGGCGGAAAAGTGATCTCCGCTTCTTCCAATATTACAGTCGACGGGAAAAAAGCCCCTTTAGTTGGCGATATGGTTAGCTGCCCTGTAGAAGGACATGGAACGAATCCTATCGTGGAAGGATCACCGCACCGGACATTTAACGGTCGCGCTGTTGTCGTTGATGGCTGCAAATGTCAGTGCGGTTGTACTGTAATTTCAAGTGCTCAGAACAGCACAGTAGGATAATCAATGGGCTGGGAAAGGACGAAAGCAACAACAATGGAGTTGCCTCCTGAGCCATCTTTTACGGGATGGCTGTTGGCAGGCGGTGTTGCCGCAGTTGTGGGTATTTTGCTGTTTATTCTGCATGCATCAGGCATGGTTAAGGCACTGGCTTTGTTTAATATCTGGTGGCTGGCATCCAGCCCGGTTTTTGGCTGGTTTTTCCTGTTTTGTTTGCGGGGCTGGCTGTGGGGTAGAACAGTCAATGAACATCATTTTTTGCAGAAGGAAGATGAATACGGACAGCAACAGTGGGAAGTTTGGGCAAAACGTTATCTGGCCGTGCTTGGAAGCAGCATACTGCTACCTTCTGGAGTAACCTCTGACGCCATTGCTAAATCAGATGCTGCAGACGCGCCGCAATTTCTTTCACTGACCAGCCATTTTGATGCGAAATCGACGACGTCCACCTCCTTGCTCGAACTGGGTCTGGCCAGTGTACAAAACGCGGTCGCGATGTTGCCTGCGACAGTGCCGTTCAACGTCACCATTGTGAGCGACATGATTTCGTCAGACTTCGAGATCCGGTTTCGTGAATCATGGGGAAAAATTTATCCAGGGCGTGCGCTCACAGGTTCGATTTCATGTCGCGAAGCCCTTTCTTTTGCCTGGATCGAAGAGCGCCTTAAAAATCCCGTTTTCGATATTGATTTGATCCTGATATTGCAGAAGCAGAGTGCTAAACAGTATTCCGATGCACTCGCGGCGTTGATACTTACCAGCGATGATGTTGCTGAAAAATACCAGCTTCCTCACGCTGCCCGCATCTTGCGACCAATGCTGTTGGACATGCCAAATTTCAGGGCTGATATGGGTTTGTTCCTCGAAACACAAACGATTGCCTGTCAGACATCAAAAGTGTTTTGTGATTATGGGCACTGGAATGACGGGTTTGCTGATCTAATGACGGCATCTCAATCACATCTGACACCGTGGGTGCCCCAAAAGATTGATGTACTGGAAAAATATAACGGTATTCCAGGGGCTGGCAGTGCGTGGCTTCTAGCCTCATTACTGGCCGACATCGTGTCCGTCAGCAACAAACCTGTTTTAGGGTTGTTTACCTCAGGTACTGATCGTTTTGTCAGTACTGTTACCTCAGGGAGTAAAAATAATGATGCCGGGTAGTACATGGAGCAGAGGGGGGCTTGCCGGCATAATAGCCTGCATCTCAGCGATTATAGTGGCCTTGATCCTTCATTTCGGCCCCTCGCATGGCCTTGATACCCGACTGAAGCAAGTGCTTGCATTTGTTGCCGTATGGATAGTCTTGCTGATTGTTTTCTATACGCCGTTCATGTTCCGGTTTATGAAGGAAAGTTATCATCGCTGGCGAGAACAGAAGAACAATGCGTTGCCTTCTGATGAATCAAGAGTTGCCCGGACTCCGCCTCGCAATGTCACCGTTGATACCATCCGTGACGCCATGCGTAACCTCTACGGTCGGCGCTGGGGCCGTAAAACGCGCATTCTGCTGATAACTGGCACTGTCTCTGAGGTGGAGCAACTGACCCCTGGCCTCACTGGGCAGCTCTGGCAGGAAGACCGTGGCACACTGTTGCTGTGGGGCGGTGATCTCAACACGCCAGCAGACAGTGCCTGGCTGAGCGCACTGCGCAAACTGCGCCGCCGTCCGGTAGATGGGCTGGTATGGGTGACCTCGGCGTTCGACCAGTTGTCAGCGCCGGGGCTGGAACCACCATTACCGGCGCCTTCTGAAAGCACCATGGACTCCCTGTCCCATGCCATCAGCGCCCGTATGGAAACGCTTGGCTGGAAACTTCCCCTGTATGTCTGGTCCCTGCATCCGCGCGCCGGTCAGCCGGAAGGCCGTATCGTGCAGGCCACAGGCTGCCTGCTGCCTGCCGGCTGTTGTACCGAAGGGCTGGCAGAGCAACTCTCCGCCCTGACGTCAGATTTGACCTCGCAGGGTCTGCAACAGACCTGTGATGATGTTAAACACAACTTCCTGCTGACGCTTGTCGACCAGCTTATCCGGGAACCGGAGAGCGTGACCACGCCATTGTCGGTGATGCTCAATCCGTACCGCCCGCTACCGCTGGCGGGCGTCGTGTTCAGCCAGCTTTCTGCCGGTGCTGAACGTGCCGTGACGCATCACTGGGGCATGGACAGGCGCTGGGATGTCTTGCCTGAATCTGTCGGGATGCTTCCTGCCGCGCTGCGCCCCGTGAAACCGGGCATTCCGTGGCACAGAGTGTATGCATCTGTTGTCGCCCTGGCGATGGTGGGCTGGGCTGCGTGGATGGGCATCGCGTATGTCACCAACCGCAGCCAGATTGTCGGTGCGAATGCCCAGGCCGCACTTGCCGCCCGTCAAAACCAGCCCCTGGAACAGCGCCTCCATGCGCTGTCTGAACTTCAGAAAACGCTGGCCCGTCTGCAGTACCGTTCTGAGCATGGCGTGCCCTGGTATGAACAGGCCGGGCTGAGTCAGAATGACGTGCTGTTGGCTGCACTCTGGCCACGGTACCAGGACAGTGCACTGCCGCTGTTGCGGGATGCGGCCGCAGACCACCTGCAGAAGCAGGTCAGTGCCTTTAACGCACTGCCGCCGGGCAGCCCGCTGCGTGAACAGATGGCAAAAACCACCTATGACCAGCTTAAGCTCTACCTGATGCTGGCGCACCCGGAACACATGGACGCCGCCTGGTTCAGTTCTGCGCTGCTGCACGACTGGACAAAACGTGATGGTGTGAAAGGCGCTGTCTGGCAGGGTGTGGCTCCGTCACTGCTGACGTTCTATGGCGCGCATCTGGCTGTGCACCCGGAATGGAAGTTCCGTGCGGATGAGAGCATGGTCAGCCAGGCACGTTCCCTGCTGGTTCGCCTGATGGGCGTGCGTAACAGTGAATCGACCCTGTACCAGAAAATGCTTTCACAGGTGGCGCGTCTGTATGCCGATATGCGTCTTGAAGATATGACGGGTGATACCGATGCTGCCCGCCTGTTCAGCACCACCGAAATTATATCAGGGATGTTTACCCGTCAGGCCTGGGATCAGGCCGTGCAGCCCGCTATCGAGAAGGTGGTGAAGGCACGCCGGGACGAGCTCGACTGGGTGCTGACCGACAGCAAGCGTCAGGTAAATAAACAGGACGAGACCTCGCCGGAAGCGCTGAAAAAGCGCCTTACGGAGCGTTACTTTGCAGACTTCGGCGGGGCATGGCTGGCGTTTCTCAACAGCCTGCGCTGGAACCGGGCCGCCACGCTGTCCGATTCCATTGACCAGTTGACCCTGATGGCCGACGTGCGGCAGTCACCTCTGGTGGCGCTGATGAACACCCTGAACGTGCAGGGGCGCGCCGGGCAGGCTGGGGAGGCGATTTCAGACTCCCTGGTGAAATCAGCCAAAAATCTGCTCGGGGGTGATAACAAAGATGCCATTGACCAGAGTGCCGGTGTACGCGGTCCACTGGATGCAACCTTTGGCCCGGTGCTGGCACTGATGGACAAAAACCGTACCGGTGCGCAGGAGCAAAGCTTGCAGTCATACCTGACCCGCGTGACCCAGGTCCGTCTGCGCCTGCAGCAGGTGACCAACGCCGCCGACCCGCAGGTGATGACCCAGACCATTGCCCAGACCGTATTCCAGGGAAAAGCCGTGGACCTGACCGAAACCCGCGACTACGGCAGCCTGATTGCAGCAGGCCTGGGGCAGGAATGGAGTGGCTTTGGTCGTTCGGTGTTTGTGAACCCGATGGAGCAGGCCTGGCAGCAGGTGCTGACCCCGGCCGCCGACAGCCTCAACGCCCAGTGGCAGCAGGCAGTGGTGAGTGAATGGAACTCCGCCTTTGGCGGACGCTATCCGTTCAACAACTCCAGCAGCGATGTGTCCCTGCCACTGCTGGCTAAATACCTCAATGCCGATTCCGGGCGTATCGCCCAGTTCCTGCAGACCCGTCTCAAGGGCGTGCTGCACAAAGAAGGTAATCACTGGGTGCCGGACAGCATTAACTCGCAGGGGCTGACCTTTAACCCGGCGTTCCTCAATGCCATCAACACCCTGGGCCATATCTCGGATGTGGCCTTCACCGAAGGCAATGCCAGGATGAACTTCGAACTGCGACCAGGAACGGCCGCAGGCGTAATGCAGACTGACATGATTATCGACAGCCAGAAGCTGACTTATGTGAATCAGCTCCCGGCATGGAAGCGCTTCACCTGGCCTGCGGATACCGAAGCACCGGGGGCGAATCTGAGCTGGATTAGCACGCAGGCCGGGACCCGTCAGTACGCAGATATTCCGGGGCGCTGGGGCCTGATACGCCTGCTTGATAAAGCCAGCGTAAAAGCGTATCCGGGCGTGGGAAGCAGCTACAGCCTGAGCTGGAAAGCCCAGGATGGTCGCGCGCTCAATTACACCCTGCGTACCGAAGCCGGCGAGGGTCCGCTGGCGCTGCTGAAACTGCGTAATTTCCGTCTGCCGGAAACCATCTTCAGCACCACCGGAGTTGCTGCGTCAGACCAGGTCGCCAGTGCGAACAGTGATGCAGAGGAGGTCTACTGATGAGCACGCTCAATGCCTTACTCGATGCCTGCCAGACAGAACAGGAACCATTACTTGTAGCAACCCGTAAACGCGTGGCGCAGTGGGACCGCTGGCTGCAGCCGCTGTCCGGTTCATCGCCCATTGGTGAGGACCCAGGCTATGATGATGACTTCCAGCAAATGCGCGAGGAGGTCAACAAACTTTCCGGCGCGGATACCGAACTCATCTGCCGGCTTACAGAGAAGCTGCTGACCACCACCGCGAAAGACATTCGCGTGGCGACCTACTACTGCTGGGCGAAACTGCACCGGGAGGGCGAGCAGGGGCTGGCTGAAGGACTCGAACTGCTGGCCGGTCTGCTGGCGCGCTTTGGCACACAGTTGCACCCGCAGCGTGACCGCAGCCGTAAGGCGGCACTGGAATGGCTGGCAGGATCGCGTATGACTGACTCGCTTTCCCTGTACCCGGAAGTGGTCAGGATCGATGCGATGCGTACTACCGGGGCGCTGCTGCTGATCGCCGGGCTTACCGAAAATGAGCCGGATGAAACACGCCCGGAGCTTAATGTGCTGTACGGTGCCCTGGAAAGTCGTCTGCACAAAGCGGGGGGCGTGGATGCGGTGGTCCCGCAGAACGCCAGTACCAGCGAACCCCCTTTGACCATCAGTCACAGTGATGTCCCGGCCATCGGGCGGATCACCTCCGGTCAGGATTTGCTGGCCCAGGCCCGCACGCTCACCGAATACCTGCGCGATCAACCAGATGGCTGGCTGTCAGCACACCATCTGATGAAGAGCCTGCGTCACGACACCCTGCGGGCCATTCCGGCACCGGATGCGCAGGGGCGTACTCGTATCGAACCCCCAAGGGCGGACCAGCGGGCGCTGCTTAAACGCCTCTACCTGCAACAAAACTGGGCTGAAATGCTGGAAACGGCGGACAGCACCTTTTCCCGGGGTGCCAATCACCTGTGGCTGGATTTGCAATGGTATATCCACCAGGCCCTGACGAAATCCGGGCAGGGCGCATTGGCCGACATTGTCGCGGCTGACCTTAAGGGATTGCTGACCCGCCTGGCCGGTCTCGAAACGCTGGCGTTCAGTGACGGAACACCGTTTGCAGACGAGGTGACGCTGAACTGGATCCAGCAGAGTGTGCTGGATACGAGCGGCGGGTGGGGCAATGGCACGCCATCAGCCCCGATAAGCGCCGGTAACGATGACATTCTGGCACTGGAGCCGGAAGCCGTGGCGCTGGCGGACAGCGAAGGCCCGGATGCCGCGCTGGGCTGGCTACAGACCCGACCCGGCATGACCACCGATCGTCAGAAGTGGCTGTTGCGCCTGCTGATGGGGCGCATTGCTGAGCAGTACGGTAAAAATGAGCTGGCGGTGCACCTGTTTGCGGAGCTGGGTGAGCGTGCCCGTGAAGTGACCCTCAGTGACTGGGAGCCTGAGCTGTTATTCGAAGTTCAGGCCCGCCATCTGAAACTCCTGCGCCTGAAAGCCAGTCGCAGTGAGGCTGATAAGGCCCGCCTTACGCCGGTAATGGACCAGCTACTTGCCGGGCTGATTGCTGTCGATCCTGCCCGTGCCGCCGTGCTTTGCGGTTAAATCCACAGGAACAGAAATAAATGGAAGATTTGACCCTGCGTTATTACGACGCGGAAATGCGCTACCTGCGTGAAGCCGCGAAAGAGTTCGCACAAACCCATCCCGATCGCGCAGCAATGCTCGACCTGGAGAAAGCCGGGACGCCCGATCCCTATGTCGAACGCCTGTTTGAAGGCTTTGCTTTCTCAATGGGGCGTCTGCGGGAGAAGATTGACGACGATCTGCCGGAACTGACCGAAGGGCTGGTCAGTATGCTCTGGCCACACTACCTGCGTACCATTCCGTCGCTCTCGGTAGTGGCATTTACCCCTGCGCCGCATGCCATGAAAATGGCAGAAGTGGTGCCAGCGGGTCTTGAGATATATTCCCGTCCGGTAGGGCCAAAGAACACCGTCTGCCGTTACCGTACCACCCAGGATGTGAGGCTTAATCCCCTGGGTGTTTCGGGCATTACCATGACAACCGAACCTGACGGTCGGTCGCTGTTGCGGATACGCTTTGCCTGCAGCAGCCAGGCAGACTGGTCCAGTGCTGACCTCAGCCGTCTGAGCCTGTATCTCGGGGCGGATGCCCCCGTCAGCAGCCAGCTGCACCTGATGCTGACCAAACGGCAGGCTGCTTTTTATATGCGCCTGCCCGGGCAGGCTGACCGTATCCGTCTTGACGGGTATTTCTCGCCGGGGGGATTTGCAGAGGAGGACGGACTGTGGCCGAAAGGTGACGCCGCTTTCAGTGGCTACCAGTTGCTGCTGGAGTACTTCACTTTTCGCGACAAGTTTATGTTTGTCCACCTTAACGGTCTGGAGGGTATCACGCCGCCAGCAGGGGCCGAGTATTTTGATATTGAAGTGGTGCTCAGTACGCCGTGGCCATCAGACCTGCCGGTCACCGATGACGCGGTTCGCCTCCACTGCGTACCGGTGATTAACCTGTTTACGCTGGAGGCTGACCCGCTCACTATCTCTGGTCTTGAAAGCGAGTACCTGCTGCGTCCTAAACGTCTGCAGGACGGACATACCGAGATTTATTCGGTGGATTCAGTCACTGGCTCAAACCGGACCAGTGACGCAGAGTATGTGCCGTTCAGCAGCTTCAGGCACAAGGGCGGGATGATGCGCCGTCATGCACCACCCCGTTACTACCACACCCGCGTGAAACGCAGCGTCACCGGGCTGTATGACACCTGGCTTATCCTCGGCGGTCACCAGTGGAAAGATGACCGCCTGTTTGAGCGCGAAGCCGTGTCGCTGCAAATCACTGGCACCAACGGTCAGCTACCGCGCCGGGCATTACAAAGCACGCTGCTTGACCGCTGTGAACAGGTAGTCAGTACACCGCTTTCAGTACGCAACCTCTGCAAACCAACGCTGCCAGTCTATCCGCCTTCCGAAGACCGTTTCCAATGGCGGGTTTTGAGTCACCTTGGATCCGGCTTCCTGAACATGATGAGCACGGCCGAAGTGCTACGCGGGACGCTTGCGCTCTATAACTGGCAGGAAGATGCGCTGAACACCCGGCGTCTGGAGGCGATTCAGCAGGTGACGCACCACCGCCTTCAACGTTTTGAGCAGGGATACCTGCTGCGGGGGCTGGATATCGAAGTGACCCTCGACAGCAACGGCTTCACCGGTGAGGGCGACATCCATTTGTTTGGTGAAATGCTTAACCGGTTCTTTTCGTTGTATGCCGATATGAATCAGTTCAATCAGCTCACCCTCATCGTTCAGCCAGAAGGAAAATGCATCCGGTGGAAAGAGAATCACAGTCCGCGTCTGCTAGGCTGATAAAGCGGCTGGGGGACCGGCTGCCATATATCAACTTTTACCGCTTCTGCCAGTTACTGGAACAGAGCCAGCCTGACAAACCGGTCACCGGCAGCACCTGGCAGGTACGCCATGATCCGGTGCGCTTCCGGCCCCATCCGGGCATGGGCTTTCCGGCATCTGAAATCAAAGGGATTGAGCAGTCTGAGCATTCGCATCTGCCGCCGACTGTGCGCATCACCTTTATGGGACTCTACGGTGTGGAGTCCCCGCTGCCGACGCACTATATCGATGACATTACCCAGCGACGGGAAGGGTATGAGGCCACCGCGGATTTCCTCGATATCTTCAACCATCGGCTGATTGCCCAGTACTACCGTATCTGGCGGAAATACTCCTACCCGGCGACCTTTGAGGAAGGTGGTAAGGACAAAACCTCACAGTATCTGCTGGGGCTGGCCGGGCTCGGAATTGACGGTTGCACGGACAGTATCGCGGCCCCGGCTTCGCGCTTTCTGGCACTGCTGCCGGTCATGTTGTTGCCGGGGCGTACCGCAGAAGGCATGGTCTCGCTGGTGCGTCTGCTGGGACCCAACACCCAGGCGAAGATCTGGCACCACGATAAACGCCGTGTGCCGTTAAAAAAGCCGCTGACCCTGAGCGTCAGCCAGCCCGTCACCCTGACAAACCGACCGGTGATGGGTAACTATGCTACCGATGTGAACAGCCAGGTGCTGATGCGCCTGATAACCTCAGACCCGGCTGAGGTGCAGGGCTGGTTACCGGGTGGGGAGCTTCACACGGATTTAATGGCGCTGCTGCATGTGTATCTTGGGTCACGGCTTGATGTGCGTCTGCAGTTGTGTGTCGACCGTAGCCTGCTGCCGGACGCGACAATAAGCACTAAACCCGGAGCCGATGCTGTGCAACTGGGCCGCACAGCCGTGATGCGCCCGCTGAACGCGGCGAATACTGCTACTCACCCCAAAACCATAACCATCAATCTTGGCCGCTATGAGCGGGTACAGGAAAATATTCACCGCAGGGAGACCGATGAAGATGGCGATTACCGCTGGTAAATTTCCCCTGGTTGCACTTGCCGCAGGTATCACTCTGATACTGGCGGGTTGTGGCCTGACTCAAAAAGTCACGGACGGCACGGTTGCCATGACTAAATCGATTTTCTATAAGCAGGTAAAAACCTTGCATCTTGATATTTGCGCCCGGGAAGCCATTAACAGCAATGCCAGTGGGGTTGCGCTTTCGACGGTGGTGCGAATTTACCAGTTGAAGGACCGCAAGACTTTCGACAGCACGGACTACCCGTCACTGTTTAAAGCCGACAGTCAGGCCATCAGGGCGGATCTGGTGGCAGAGAAAGATATCCGCCTGCAGCCGGGTGGGGCGGTGACGGTGGATATGCCGATGGAGGAAGACGCGCAGTACGTGGCGGTGGCCGGGATGTTTATGTCACCGGACCAGCTGAACAATACCTGGCGCGTAGTACTGAGTCGCGATGACCTTAATCCGGATAAGGCCCGGGTGATTGCAGCGGGCAATAACCAGTTGATCCTGCAGGCGCTCAACGATGAGTGAGACATCCCGTCCTTCGCTGTATGAAACGCTCTACGGCAACTTCACCGGCGGCCTCGACCTGCATCAGGTCAGCGAGCAGAACCAGGTTATTCTGTCCGTACTCGACAATATGCAGCGTATCCTCAACAGTCGTGCGGGAGCGCTGACGCATCTGCCGGACTATGGTTTGCCCGATATGACAAAAATACTGCAGGGCATGCCGGGAACGGCGCATGAGATGATGGGCGCATTGTCTGCCGTACTGCTCAAATATGAGCCACGCCTGAAAAAAATAACCGTTGTCCTGCTGGATCAGAACGTCCCGGGAGAACTGCGCTATGCCATTGATGCTGAGCTAAACGGTGTCGGTCTGGTGCGTTACGGAACCGAGTTTATGCCCGAGGGGCGGGTTCTCCTGCGACATTTTAAGCAGCAGTATCTCGACACGACAACCCGTCTGTCAGGCCAGAGAACACCCTGTCAGTAAAATCACAGTTCCTCGAAAAATTGCAGGCCAGACAGCCAGCCCCTGTCTTGTTTATCAGCAAGACTCTGGCCGATATCGCAGAATTTCGCTTGAGAATAACGCAGCTTCAGGAGCAGATGGACGCGTGGCTGGTGGATGCCGGACTGAATGTGGAGGCGTTCACGGCATCTGTCACTGACCTGCTGGTGGAGGGCGGGCTTTTGACATTGCCGGTATCGTCCTGCGAGTCGACGACCGGGCCGTAAAATTTATGCCGGTATTTTTGTACGGTCAGGGTGTGACCGGGTGTGTGGAGGCGACCTTTCATGATGGAGGACATGTGACTTCACTGGGGCGTTTGTTCATGCGGTCAGGAACGGTGAACAACTGGACCTTTACTCCGCCTGGTACATTATCCCGCCCAGGGCAGTGTTTTGATGAAAGTACATTTTTTAGTTTGTCCCTGGCGCTTCTGCCATAGTTGCGGGTATTGCAGTACCCGTCTCCCTGAATATGCAGAAAGCGAAGCTGCATAAACGACAATCTTCAATAGTTCCTGATACGCCAAATGGACAACTGGTCATGAATGACATCTCCCCACGTAAAATAAAAACTGGTGGCGACCCACGCACGCTGCCGGACTATGCCGCCTTGCGCGATGAGCTGAACAAACTCACGCATCCGGCGAGGCCGGATGTGAACTGGCGATATGCCGAAAAACTCTGTCTCTCACTGTTTGAGCTGAATGGTGTGGAGCTACAGACGCTGTGCTGGTACACGCTGGTCCGTACGCAACTGGCTGGCTTATTCGGGCTTAATGAAGGGCTTGCGATACTCGAGGCCCTGATCAGTCATCAGTGGGGGGCGCTGTGGCCGCAGCCCGTTCATGCCCGCATGGAAATCCTCAGCAGCCTGAGCCAGCGTCTGCAGCAACGGATGCGCTCTCTCCCGCTAAATTACAGCGACCTCAGCCAGTTGTATCGGGCAGAGCAGTTGCTTACTGGTCTGGGAGAGGTGTTGCAGCGTCTGGAGCTTAAACATCTCAGCCAGCTTGATATGTTGCGTACCCGGATGCACAACAGTGCTATCCGGCTGGAAAACAGCGACGACACAACCAACTCCGGGCCGAGTATTCAGCCGGGTATTGTGTTGCCTGCCACCGTGATGAACGGTGCGACAGCGGCCACAAAGGAGCTTGCCGGTCGCCCGCCTGATGATACCCCAGGCAGTGCAATTAAGTGGGTATATGTCGCGCAACCAGAACAGCAGCCGAACGTGGAAGTGCTGTCGACAATGCCCGCTCCGGTTAAAAAGTGGAAATCCTTCGTCGCCGGGATGTGTACCATGCTGGTGATAAGCACCGTCGCCGTGTGGAGCTGGCAGTATCTTCACCGACCTGATCCGCTACAGACTCAGCTTGCAGCTTCACTGGCGCCATTCCCTGCACCTCTCTCGCCTGAACAACTGGATATGTTGCGTCAGCAGACTTCTTTACCGAAGGACCTTATCGCCCAGACACAGCAGCAGCTTGCCTGGTTGGATAAATTACCTCCTGACTGGAATATCACTTACGCAAGAAAACTTACAGAACAGGTTCAGTCGCTGTGGCCGGAACAGGCTAAACATCTGACACAGCAGCGGCAGCAACAAATTAATGTCTCTGCGTTGTCAACTGATGCAATGAACGGCTGGCATAAAGGTATGACGCAGCTTCAGGCTCTTGCCGATAAACTGAATGCGCTTGACGGTCAGAGAGGGAAATACATCACCGTTAGTGAACTTAAATCGCAGGTCTTTGGCATGCTGGCAAGCTTCAGGCAGACAGTTCCACTGGAAGAACAGTTTCGTTTGCTGAATCAGTTGCCTGAAGACTCGCTACAGCGTCAGCAGCAGGTCCGGCAGGCTGAGCAGCGCCTCCGGGCTCAAGTCTATACGCTGGTGGAAGAAAAACAGCGTGACTGATGTAAAACATTGGCTGTTTTTATTGAGTGATGACAGAAATTTCATTAGGGGGGACTTTAATGAAGTTGTACAGCCTTAAAGTCAATGGATTTAAACGAGTTCAGTCTGCAGAAATAAAATCTGGTGACGCCACCTTTCTGATTGGTGCTAATAATGATGGCAAAAGTTATTTTCTGAAAGACGTTAAATGGTGACTTTCAGATAAAAAGAAGATGGATGCTGATTGTTCCTATTGTTGTGCACTGTTGAATCTATAAGCTTGTCAATATAATCAGCATACCACTGCATCATCTCCCGGCATTTATCGAGATACTACGCATAATTATAGGTCCCACAATACAGTTCTTATCCACATGACCGAGCTGCATCTCGATCCAGGCTGTATTAAACCCCTGCTCATGCACAATGGTACTCATGGTGTGGCGAAAACCAGGCCCAATCGCTCTCTTATCGTAGCCAACCCTTTTTATAACCATATTAATGCTAGCCTCACTCATCGGTTTGTTCACATCATTGCGTCCCGCAAAAATGAGCTGGTAATTTCCTGTTAACTCTCCCAATTGACGAAGAGCGCTCAAGGATTGAACTGATAATGGGACACCGTGATGACGTTTCATTTTCATTCTGGTTTTGGGGATTTCCCAGATACGATTATCAAAATCTATTTCACTCCATTCAGCCAGACGTAATTCTACTGTTCTCAATCCTGTCAGCATGAGCAATCGGGTTGCGAAAAGGGTAATAAGATATCCAGAGTAACTTAATAGCTTTTGCAAAAAATCCGGCAGATCTGCGGCAGTAAGAAAGCGATAGTGCTGTTTCTTATGGCCTTGTAAAGCTGCTACCAGGATCAGCTGCTGGGTTGTATTCGGCACGATCTGTCACAATCGCGTAGCGAAAAACCTCACTACAGCGCTGGCGAACTTTGCTAGCGAGATCAGGTGCTCCGCGCTTTTCCATTCGTTGCAATACAGATAAAAGTACCAGTGGCTTTATTTCATTCACTGAATAAGAGCCTGGGTAGGGGAGGACATTATTTTTAAAAGCTCGCTTGACGTAATCAGCATAATTCTTCGACCAGCCAGATACTTTTGCGTTGTACCATGCGAGAGCGATTGCTTCAAATGTAGGGGTAACCGGGAGCCTTTTGGCTGGCTGCTCAGCTTTTTTTGACTTCACCGGGATTCTTATCATTCGCTAATACTTTTCTGGCTTCATCTCGTTTAGTACGGGCTTCCGCAAGTGATATGTCTGGATAGATCCCGAATGACAATTTTTCTCTTTCCCGGCAAATCGATATTTCATACGCCAGTACTTTGAACCATTAATATAAATCATGAGATAGAGCCCTCCGCCGTCAGCTAGCATATAGGCTTTGTCTCTGGTCGTTGCAGTTTCGACCTGACGCGCATTTAAGCGCATTTTGGGGGGCTCATTTTTCATTGAACAGGGTAAGCCCCCAAATGTTTATTGATTCACGTTGAAATGTGCAGACATCAGTTGACGTCGCATAGCCAGAATTGAGGGTTTATCGCTGATTATAAGGAGTTTTATTGAATTTGGTTGATATCAGGAGAGGTGTATCTGGTGTCCCCTGCAGGAATCGAACCTGCAACTAGCCCTTAGGAGGGGCTCGTTATATCCATTTAACTAAGGAGACATTGAGCGGGTATGTTCTAAACCGTTCGTTTCTGCTTCTATCTTATCGTAATTCCTCATGTTTTTTCAAGTCTTACGCTCCTTTTCATTCCGGTTTGTGTCTTTCTGTACCAGATTACCGCTGTTTCTTATAACGGATTTGGTCAGTAGGGCCACACGTGTGCTGGCGCTCTCGGATCAGGCCATGGTAGAGGTTATTAATTCGGTCACGCTTTACGGCGCAATCGTGCCGCTGCTGAACCCGCTGGATGATACTTTTGGTGTTCAGTAAGGCGCTGGCTCAGACACCTCTGTTTATGTGCATTAGCGGAGTGCCGGGTTTCGTTGCACCCAGAAGGGGGTGGGTGGTGTCAGACGAAATGACCAGTTCAGGGTGCAGACGAATACGGTTATTCCGGCGTCCGGTCAGACAGGCGCCGTGTATTACCTGGCTGTGAGCAGCGGTTCATGTGCCGTGCCGACAGGCTCGGTAACCCAGCTAATCAGTTCGGTGCTATCCACCCAGAAACTGTCTACACATGTTGATGTTGGTACGCCCGGACTCGCGGCGAAGAGTGAATCGTAGTCCCGGTCGCGGATTATGCGGTCGGGAAGGGTGACGGTGCAGGGCGTGCCCGATCTGCTGGCCGCCCCCGCAGGCAAAGGTCGATGACGTTATATCCGCGAAGGTGTCCTACCGGAAAGCCAATACTTAGCAATGGGTCATCATCACGGGCGGCGCCGATCCTTATCAACGGCGCGGGGGAAATTTACGTTTAAAATACCGGAATACGGGCATGACGTGGGTGAATTTCAGGTTAAGGCAATCAACACCAAGCTGGTGAATTTGCCGTTTGTTTACTCGTATGAAGCAGAGGCAACTGAGAAATGATGACGGGTTTTAGAAATAGTTGTGTTGGCCCTGGCCAAAAACGTGACCTCAACACAGACGATTATCACAGTGATGCCGGATCAGGGCGCAATGTTTGCCGAACTGCTGACCGATGATTATGAAAATCCCGCAAATCCTCAGAATATGTACGCGATTATTACGCTGACTAAATCTGGTCAGATTACCCGGGACATTTGCCATATAACGGCGGTGAAGAGCAACGTGCTGAGGATTGTGCGTGATCGGGAGGTGTTGGCAGCCAGAGGCTGAGCGTTTAACGACGTCATGGCCAACTTCGTGACGGGGTTATGAGAACGGTTTTATGCAGGCTGAACAGCTACAGACGGGCCGGTACACGGCGGCGGTTGCCGGTGTGTCGGAGAAAATGCGCTGGCCATACAACGGACAGGTGTGTTTATTCTGAATAACGCCTCAAACTGGAGCTTCAGAACGCCGATTATTGTTGTTCCTGCCTTGACCAATACTGGGGTCGTCACCCTGCAGCCTGGTAACGGGCGATAAAGTTTTAAGCATGTTCCATCTTTTATAAGGGTAACAAGGCCGAGTGAGAGGCCGACGATATCATTGCTGGTATTCCGATCGCATGCCTGCAGGACAAGAGCAAAACGTTTCTTAACGTGATAAACCCGGTCAAAGTCTTTTCACTGGCTGAAGGGCTGGTGCGCAGCGTTAATAAGGTCATTGAGTGGTTGGAAAAGCCATAAAAAATCCACCATCCAGGAAAGGGTAAGAAGGTGGCAGCATTGAGATAAGTTTGGTTGAATCAAAAAAAATCACCAAACGGGAGTGAAGAGTTTTAAATACATTTAAATTATTGATAATTAGCCCGCTTTTAGCATGCGCTTAAAATCCACTTCCTACTTCAAGTTGGCGTAGTATTATTAATAAGTAGTGAGGATAATTAAAATAAAAAGTATTTTTCTCAATGGTTTCCATATTGGTAATGTATTTTCGACGGGGCAAGGGTGGGTTAGTGAAACATAAGGTTAAACTGAAATTTTAGCGATCGGATTTAGCCGTACAGCATTGGGTTATTCACTGCAGTAAGGGAAGCATAGAGTCTGGCGCATTAAAGGAAAAAACAATCATGCAAATAAAAAACCTGTATTATAGGGGCGGAAATATTACAAATGGAATAATTCGACATGAGCTAACGCTGACCAGATGCATAATAATGATAATTGTTGTGAAAGATATGTCATGGTTCGCTTCAGGTGATGTGGAGCTCGAATCGCAAAAGTTGGGCATGTATAGCGCGCTGGACGGGTCTGATAGTATAGCAACGCTCAATGAACAACGAAGAAGTCTGGACTTTATCAGTATGGGTGACACACGGAGACCGGGGAGGGGGAGCCAGAAATAATCAAAGGATCCGGCGCTGATAAGAAAATAAATGCTACCAGACGATATGCCATATAACGATATGCCATATAATAAAGGCGGCCATTGACGCAACAGACGGAACCCTTACCGAATGAAACCATCTCGAAACACTTACGCACTACCAGAAAAAAACGCCCCGATAGAAGGGCGCTTTCGAAAACCGAAAAAATATAGAATTTAATGGGATTACATTGAGGTCGCTATCGCGTGAGAGAATATACGGTCTGATAGATAAACCCCGAGTAAACAAATGCGGATTGCAGATTTCAGGTTTTGAGGAAAATCAATTTTTGGCCATTAATTCGCATATGATGGTATGAGGTGCCGGATTTTTTTATAGGTTAATTTTTATTCCAATGTGATTGAATGTTAAAGATGTTCAATAGTCCGATTTTCAGACTTGAAGTCCGGGCTATATTTTCTGATTGCTATATTGTCAGTCTAATGCGTTGGCATTAGTCTCTTTTTATCCCTGATGTCAGATGAATTATTTCATGAGGTGACGATATAAAGACATTCCTGAAAGTGTAAATAGTTTCCGGATGACGGGGTCTGTATGTTTTGTTATTGATGATTTTTTATCATCACATTATCAGCTCACCCTTATGATCCTGTACATCAGGCAGTAAGCGGTCTGTGAGATCGCTTGATATGGGTTCCATTCGGCAACGTACAGTACACCACCTTCCCGAATTTACTCATGTCAAAAGTCAGCTGCCCGTTCTTCGGGTGATAGTATTGCTTAGCTGAATCTTTTTTGTGCTGCGCCAAAGAGCAGCAGGCTGTCACACCTGGCAGGGAAAAAATGAATAGTGATGATTTGATGCTTTACCTCTGTAAACGATAATTAGATCAGTTTCAGCATTAATGCTATCTGGCTTCGTTATTCAACAACTGAGTTTTTCATGAGCTTGACACCTTCCTTTGTCAATCTTAAAGCGGCAGGGTTGAGAACTTTTCTGCCCCTGACAATGGTAATGGCAGTGTGTTCAATGCTACCTTCAGAAATAAGCTGCTGAATGTTGGCAATAAGACCGGCATTAGCGAGGCTTCCGAATTGCTGGCTAATCTCATTATCAGTAATAAAACGAGGATAAATCTGATAAAGGTATTTCAGTATGCCCCACTGTGAGTTTTCAGAAAAATGTGTTTTCATTTTGCGTCTTCCTTACGTTTAATCAACTCATTAATCAACAACTTTCAGACCATTTATTCTACAGTGGCAATCTTGCAAGCCAAAAAACTGTTCTCCATCGCAGCACCGTATGGCC
This sequence comes from Pantoea sp. AS142, assembly GCF_037152305.1. Taxonomy (NCBI): domain Bacteria; kingdom Pseudomonadati; phylum Pseudomonadota; class Gammaproteobacteria; order Enterobacterales; family Erwiniaceae; genus Pantoea; species Pantoea sp. AS142. The sequence continues at coordinate 213,991 of NZ_JBBCMO010000002.1, forward strand.
TCCTGATGAACCAATGTCTGCCGTATTCGTTCTTTGATATAGCGAACATGACAAACTCATCAACATCACTTGAGCAACTCATATATTACTGTACCATCATGGCATAAGGCGGAAAGATGGACCGTGCTTTAAAGATGTCACTCCGTAATTTCAATCACCAAAGACTATGGCTAATTAATTAATAGCCTTATGATTACCTCTTGAAATTATATGAATGTATGGCTTGCTCTCAACGTCAAGGTGTTTTGATTCAGGTTTTCATGTGCCTGGGCTATTTCTCTTTCTTAAATTATTTCACATATCCAGAAATTGCTCAAAAGTAAGTGTCAACTGAGCGGGCCTTAGAAAATTAACCCCACCACAACTGCGTACTGCCATCTTTCTTACAAGACCCCGCCTGACCAGAACATTTACGTTATCCGCCATTACGGATTCGCTATATTGCCCGAAGGCTGAAAAATATTGTCTTCCCGTCAGCGGATCCGGATAGGCAATTGCCAGCGCTGTGAGTATCTCTCTCTGTATACGGGCGGTAAGAAGTGTCTTATCCATCAGTGAAATCCATTCTGTTACGATTCACCAATAAAGGATGCTACTTAAGCGCAGCTGCAAAAATGATCAATATCACATTAATCACTCTTAACGATCGATAAGGGTGCATTGATCGGATTAAACGATCGTTTGCCTGTAAGTGTCGTTACTGAGAGGGTGTTGATCGACGAAGCCGGTCATATGCTGAGTTGAATGGGGTGTGCTGCTTATGTCGTGGGGGCATGGTTAGTATAGGCGCAGCAAATCGGCAGAAAATTGTTGAGCATCAGGATAGGGATGAGGCATCGTTAATGCAATCGTCTAATGCCGATCAAATGAGGATATACCGTATGCGGTTAGTGCAAACCAGCCTGGCATTGCTAACACTTTGTGAGAGCGCCATGAAAGATGGTGCCGATTACCGGAGTCGAACTGGTGACCTGCTGATTACGAATCAGCTGCTCTGCCATCTGAGCTAAATCGGCATGGTGGGTCGTGCAGGGTTCGAACCTGCGACCGATTGATTAAGAGTCAACTGCTCTGCCAGCTGAGCTAACGACCCATGCTATGATGCCAGGTGCCTCCCGGTGGGTCAGAAAAGCCAGAACCTGACCCGCGCCTTAATCGCCAGTAACGGGCTGTTTGGCTGACGCAGCCAAAGGGAATCACCGCAGCCCGAAAAGCATAGCGGTAGTTACATCAACAATGTTTCAACTCATTGGAAAAAAGCCACCCTCTGAAACAGCAATGCGAGTAAGGAGATTGAGAAAACCTGGATTAGCGCGATGGCTGGAGATATCTCAAAATAAGGTCGAATCGGAAATACAACGAGGCTTATAACCGAAAAAAAACGCCCGGCGAAAGGCGTTAAAATCGATATGCAGTAGAAGATGACAATGAGGTGGAACGCTATCTTATCTCCAGCTATTCTGCATGAACTACTCTAAATATTTATCAAATGGCTAATTATTGACAGGAGTATAAATTGACTCACATCAAATTTCTGTCAGTTTAATTTCATAAGGCCGCATTAACCCTATAAGAGCAATCACACTGATAGCAAAGATGATTAATGAGCGGATCTATTCGAGCAGCACTTCCTGAAGTCCTTTGCCTCCATAAATTATCAGCAATACGCTGTATTTTCACGCTGGTGCTTATAGTAATCCCCCCACATTCTGCTGAGCAAAAAGCAGTATTGGCAATAATGCGTTGATCTTCGCAACAGATACCTATGCCATCGGGAGCGGGTTAACAAGAGCAAAAGTGATGATAAGTGATTGTGCTAAATCAGCAATGTCCATAACCGTTCCTCCTCATTCTGTTTAATCGAACGTCTATTCTGGACACTGTGCAGCCCTACTATCCAGATCATAACCTGGGCTTAAAACCAACAGTCAGTATGGACTTATATATGTACCGCGCCCATTTAGAGCCGGTTGCGAGGTGCGTAGGGGAAAGCCAGACCTGCGCGCTTGTTATACATCGTTCACGAGCCATATATCCGTCTCTTCGAACAGTTCTTCAATTTACGTCGCTAGCTTTATCTTGTCATTCTTGCAGGCGTCTGTCTGAATGCTGTTGTTCCCCATCATCGGTTTCACCCTCACTTCGTATTGGGAAAAAAATACGATGAATGGGTTTCTCCCGTTCTGTCAGGGTCATCATTTAGGCATTCGGCAGGCCATCCGCATTCTGTTTGTCATTGATGAGTTCGCCGTACATTTTGCACCTCATATTTAGACTAAATGGATGCACAGTCATCTATTAGCGAGATGACACGGCGTAAATCAGTCGCGGGGGATCCTGAGAGCGGTTCGACGTTATGGAACAAGACTAAGTGGTAAGTTTAACCGATTGAATCTATGTGCATGGATGCGTAAATGAATATGCAAGATATCGGTTTAATTGATTGTATTTTAATGGTTTTAAATTAAATGTCGTTATGTGCATTTAATTAAGAACAGCGGGGCGCGGTATCGCGCAAACAGCCTAAGAGATTCATTATATCGCCGCGCGTTTGCTCATTCCGCCAGCAATCCCGCTTTTACACTGATTGCTATTGTGTTCAGATTTCTGAAAACAGTGCACGCTGAAAAAGCCAGTCTTCCGCAGGCTGCAGGTGTGATATCAATGTTACCCGTTCAGGCGGGATGTCTGAAAGGCAGACAGGGCTGGAAAATCTGCACTGTCTGCCTTGCCGTTTACTCCGCTTTTTCCTGCTCTTCGCGCTGGCGGCGTTTCTCCTGCTTCCGCTTTTCCGCCTTCGCTTTGGCAACGGCCGCTTCACTCATATCGTTGCGGATCTGCGCATGGCTGATCAGGGCAAAAATCAGGGTGCCGCCGGTAATGTTGCCGAGCAGGGTCGGCAGTGCAAACGGCCAGAAGAATTCATGCCAGCCGATGCTGCCATTAAACACCAGATAGAGCACTTCCACCGAACCCACCACGATATGCGCCAGATCACCCAGCGCAACCAGCCAGGTCATCATCACAATCACCAGCAATTTGGCGCCGCCCGCAGAGGGAAACATCCAGACCATGGTGGCGATAATCCAGCCGGAAATCACCGCATTGGCAAACATCTCGCCGGGTGAATTTTCCATTACCTTCAGACTGATGTCGGTAAACGCCTGGCGGGTAGCCTCATCAAATATCGGCATCTCATTAAATGCCAGCGCACCCAGCGCCGTACCGATCAGGTTACCCAACAACACAATGCCCCATAACCGTAACAGCAGACCCGCGTTGCTCCAGGTAGGTTTATGCATCACCGGTAACACGGCGGTAACGGTGTTTTCGGTAAACAGTTGCTGGCGCGCCATAATAACGATAACAAAACCAAAGGTATAACCGAGGTTTTCAAGCAGAAATGCACCCGGTACGCCATCCAGATGCACCTGAAATATCCCTTTTGCCATTAGTGAGGCGCCCATGGACAATCCCGCAGCGATAGCTGACCAGAGCAGCGCCATACCGTCGCGCTCCAGCTCCTTTTCCCCATCCTGGCGAATCTCTTCATGGATCGCCGCAGCGCGAGAGGGTAAAGCCTCCTCATCGACTTCGATGTCAGTGCCCTTGTCCTTCTCTTCGCTCTCTACGTCGTTAGGACCCTGTTCATTACCTGATGAAGGCTTCATATTTTCTCCTGGTGATAGTGCTGTAGCGTAATAAGCGTAGCTGTTTTTTATTTGCCGATAATGTAACGACCAGTGCGAATAAGCGTAACAATGTTTTTCGGCACTGCATTTTTATTGAGACTCTCTGCGATACCGCACGAATAGCCCCCTTGCATTGATCCTGAGCGGTGGGTCAGACTTCGGCCCACAGCAACATTGTGGTAATATCCCGGCCACTTTTAGCTGGTGCGATTCCCCCCTTCATGTTGGAAATCATTACGCTCACTTGTGCATATGACGATAATGCGCTGTTCCGGCAGCTCTCATTTCGCGTTTCTGCAGGTGACATTGTGCATATTGAAGGCCCCAATGGAGCCGGTAAAACCTCGTTACTGCGCCTGCTGGCTGGCCTTAGTCATCCTGAACAGGGTGAAATACGCTGGCAGCAGCAGCCGATCCTGCGGCAGCGCGAAGCCTGGCATCAGGCGATGCTCTATCTGGGCCACCATCCCGGTGTCAAAGGCGTGCTCACGCCGCTGGAAAATCTGCGCTTTTACCATCCCGATTGCAGTGATGCGCAGATCTTTGCTGCGCTTGAATGTGTCGATCTCACAGGCGACGAAGAGGTGCCGGTCAGCCAGTTGTCGGCGGGTCAGCAGCGCCGGGTGGCGCTGGCGCGTCTGTGGCTCAGCCAGGCCCACATATGGATTCTCGACGAGCCCCTGACCGCCATCGACAAAGCGGGTGTAAAAAAATTAATGGCGAAATTCGCCCGGCATGCCGATAACGGTGGCGCAGTTATCCTGACAACCCATCAGGATTTGCCTGCCGAGGCTACGCAGGTGCGTAAAATTCGGCTCGGCGAAGGGGGGACAGGCTGATGCTGTTTCGCCTGATCCAGCGTGAATTGCGCATCGCCTTTCGCGGCGGGGCGGATGTGATCAATCCGCTCTGGTTTTTCCTGATTGTGATTACTCTGTTTCCACTGGGCATCGGACCGGACCCGCAACAGCTGGCGCGCATAGCACCGGGCGTTGCCTGGGTTGCTGCGCTGCTGGCGTCGCTGCTGGCGCTAGAGCGACTGTTTCGCGATGACTTCAGCGATGGTTCGCTGGAGCAACTGGTTCTGATGCCAACGCCGTTACCGGTCACGGTCATCGGCAAAGTGGTTGCTCACTGGCTGGTCACAGGCGTACCGCTAATTATTCTGTCGCCGCTGGCCGCACTGTTGCTGTCGCTGGATTTTAATGGCTGGCGGGCGATGGCCTTAACTTTGCTGCTTGGCACGCCGACCCTGAGTTTCCTCGGCGCCATAGGGGTAGGGCTGACGGTGGGTTTACGGCGTGGCGGCGTGCTGCTTAGCCTGCTGGTGCTGCCGCTGGCGATTCCTGTATTGATCTTCGCCAGTGCGGCGATGGAGGCAGCCAGTCAGGGACTGCCGATTGGTGGCTATCTGGCGATTCTTGGCGCGATGCTGCTGGGCAGCGCCACACTCGCACCATTTGCTACGGCGGCGGCGCTACGCATTACTTTGCACTAACAGCCGTTGAAATAACCGCGCGTAAAAGACGCGGCAACACTCTTTTATCGTTAATGTGAGCATTTGATATGTGGAAAGCGTTACATCAGCTGGCCAGGCCCGAACGGCTCTATCAGTTTTCGGGGCAACTGGTTCCGTGGTTCGCCATCTCAGGGCTGGCGGCGTTGCTGCTGGGCTGGGGCTGGGGATTCGGCTTCGCACCCGCTGACTATCAGCAGGGCGACAGTTTCCGCATCATGTACATTCATGTGCCCGCCGCGATGTGGTCGATGGGTATTTATGCTTCGATGGCCATCGCCGCCTTTGTCGGCCTGGTGTGGCAGATGAAAATGGCCGATCTGGTTTCCGCGGCCATGGCACCGGTGGGTGCGGTCTTTACCTTTATTGCGCTGGTCACCGGATCTGCATGGGGCAAGCCGATGTGGGGGACCTGGTGGATCTGGGATGCGCGTCTGACGTCGGAGCTGGTACTTCTGTTTCTCTATATGGGCGTGATTGCGCTCTATCACGCATTTGACGACCGCCGCACCGCAGGCCGGGCTGCCGGTGTTCTGATTCTGGTCGGCGTGGTCAATCTGCCGATCATTCACTTCTCGGTGCAGTGGTGGAATACCCTGCATCAGGGCTCATCGGGCATCCTGCAGCAGGCGATTGCGCCAGTGATGCGAACGCCGCTGCGCTGGTCAATCGTCGGTTATCTGCTGGTGTTTATCACACTGACCCTGATGCGGCTGCGCAACCTGATTCTGTTCACTGAACGTCATCGTCCCTGGGCGATTGATGTGGCTAAGCGGGGAGAGCAGGTATGACGCCCGCTTTTTCCTCCTTGTACGCCTTCTTTGCGATGGGGGGTTACGCCTTCTATGTCTGGCTGGCGGTCGCCTGCACGCTGCTTCCGCTTGTCGGGCTGACGCTGCATACCCTGCTGCACCGCCGCCGGCTGCTGGCTGAGATCCGCCAGCGCGATGCGCGGGAACGCCGCATCCGGGCAGCGAAATCTAAAAAAATCGCTGCTGAAGAGACAGGAGAGACATTGTGAATACCCGTCGACGCAACCGCCTCTATGCGGCAGTGGCGATTCTACTCGGCCTCGGGCTGGCCACCGCGCTGGTGATGTATGCGCTGCGCTCAAACATCGACCTGTTCTATACCCCAGGGGAAATCCTCTACGGCAAAGGTGAGGCGCACGAGAAGCCTGAAGCGGGGCAGCGGTTGCGTGTCGGTGGCATGGTGATGCCCGGCAGCGTCCGACGCGATCCGAATACGCTTGCTGTGTCGTTCAAACTTTATGATGCCCGTGGCGTGGTTAGCGTCAGCTTTGAAGGCATCCTGCCAGATCTGTTCCGTGAAGGGCAGGGTGTCGTGGCGCAGGGCGTACTGGCGGCGGGCAACCAGATTATTGCCAAAGAAGTACTGGCGAAACATGATGAGAAATATACGCCGCCGGAGATCGAAGACGCGATGAAGAGTAATCACACCGGCCCGCAGTCGCTGTATCAGGCGGGAAGTAAATCATCATGATGCCCGAGATTGGTACCTTTTTGCTCTGTCTGGCGCTGGGGCTATCCCTGCTGCTGAGCAGCTATCCGCTATGGGGCGCGATGCGCCAGGATGCCCGCCTGATGGCGATGGCGCGTCCACTGGCCTGCGGTTTGTTTAGCTGCATCGCTGCCGCATTCGCGCTGCTGGTCTGGGCCTTTATCAGCAACGATTTCACCGTTGTCTATGTCGTGACTAATTCCAATAGCCTGCTGCCGGTTTACTATCGCATCGCCGCCACCTGGGGCGCGCATGAAGGATCCCTGCTGCTGTGGGTGTTGCTGCTCAGCACCTGGACATTAGCGGTGGCGATATTCAGTCGCGGTATGCCGCAGGATGCGCTGGCGCGTGTGCTGGCGGTTATGGGGATGATCAATCTTGGTTTTCTGTTATTTATCCTGCTGACTTCAAATCCGTTTGGCCGCACGCTGCCGGATTTCCCGATAGACGGCCACGATCTGAATCCGATGCTGCAGGATATCGGTCTGATCTTCCATCCGCCGCTGCTCTATATGGGCTATGTCGGCTTTTCGGTGGCGTTTGCGTTTGCCATTGCCTCGCTGATGGCCGGACAGCTCGATACCGCCTGGGCGCGCTGGTCGCGTCCCTGGACTACCGCTGCCTGGGTTTTTCTGACCATAGGTATTGTCCTCGGCTCTGCCTGGGCCTATTACGAGCTGGGCTGGGGCGGCTGGTGGTTCTGGGATCCGGTTGAAAATGCATCGTTTATGCCGTGGCTGGCGGGCACTGCCCTGATGCACTCGCTGGCGGTCACTGAAAAGCGTGGCACTTTTAAGGCCTGGACCGTGCTGCTGGCGATTACTGCGTTTTCACTGAGCCTGCTAGGGACGTTCCTGGTGCGATCCGGCGTGCTGGTGTCGGTGCATTCGTTCGCCTCCGATCCGGCGCGCGGCATGTTTATCCTCGCGTTTCTGGTGATTGTCATCGGCAGTTCGCTGCTGCTCTACGCCATCAAAGGCGGACAGGTGCGTGGCCGGGTAGAGAATGAAACCTGGTCGCGAGAATCGTTTTTGCTGGGTAATAACGTGCTGCTGATTGCCGCGATGCTGGTGGTTCTGCTCGGCACGCTGCTGCCGCTGGTGCACAAGCAGCTGGGACTGGGCAGCATTTCAGTCGGTGAGCCGTTCTTCAATACGATGTTCAGCTGGTTGATGGCGCCATTTGCGCTACTGATGGGGATTGGACCGCTGGTGCGCTGGCGTCGAGATGAACCGCAGAAGCTGGCTAAACGGTTGGCGCTGGCGCTGATAGTGACTCTGGCCTGTTCCGTGATTATCCCCTGGTGCCTGCAGGATCGTATTGAGGCCATGACCGTGGTTGGCCTGCTGATGTCGCTCTGGATTATGGTGCTGACGCTGCTGGAACTGCATGACCGCGCGACTCATCGTCATTCTTTATTGGCGGGTTTACGTCACCTGTCACGCAGCCACTGGGGCATGGTGCTGGGCCATCTTGGTGTGGGTGTTACCGTAATTGGCATTGCATTCAGCACGCAGTACAGCGTGGAGCGCGATGTGCGCATGAAGGCGGGCGATAGCGTCGATATTCACCACTATCACTTTATCTTCCGCGGCGTGCAGAATCTGCAGGGACCAAATTACAGCGGTGGCATGGGCATCATTGATGTCACACGCAACGGCAAACACGAGGCGACACTGCAGGCGGAAAAACGCTTTTATACTGCCGCCCGTACCATGATGACCGAAGCGGCGATTGATGGCGGTTTCAGCCGCGATCTCTATGCGGCGCTGGGCGAACACCTGGAGGATGGCGGCTGGGCCGTGCGCATTTACTACAAACCGTTTGTCCGCTGGATCTGGTTTGGTGGCGCACTGATGGCCCTCGGCGGGCTGTTCTGCCTGCTTGATCCCCGTTACCGTTCACGCAAAAAAGCCGAACGGGAGGAGCGGGCATGAACAAGAGAATTCTGTTTATTCCCCTGATGATGTTTCTGTTGCTGGCGGCGGCGCTACTGTGGCAGCTAACACGCAATGCCGATGGTGACGATCCGACCCGGCTCGAATCGGCCCTGATTGGTAAACCGGTGCCGCTGTTTCGGCTGGAAGCACTTGATCAGCCTGGTAAAACCTACGACCAGCGTGTGCTGACAGATGGCAAACCGATATTGCTGAACGTCTGGGCAACCTGGTGTCCGACCTGCCGCGCCGAACATCAGTATCTGAATACGCTGGCGGAGCAGGGCATTCGTGTGGTCGGCCTGAACTACAAAGATGATCGGCACAAGGCAGTTAACTGGCTGAATACGCTGGGTAATCCCTACGCACTGAGCCTTTACGATGGCAATGGTATGCTTGGACTGGATCTGGGCGTTTATGGCGCGCCGGAAACCTTCCTGATCGACGGTAAGGGGATCATCCGTTATCGTCATGCGGGCGATCTGAATGCACACGTCTGGGATCAGGAAGTGAAACCTTTGTGGATGAAATACAGTGCGGAGGCCGGGTCATGAGAACGCTGTTACTGCTCTGCGGCATGTTGTTCAGCATCAACCTGTGGGCGACCATTGACACGCTGCAATTTGACTCAGTGGCCCAGGAAGAACAATACCGTGACCTGACCGCATCACTGCGCTGTCCGAAATGCCAGAACAACAGCATCGCCGATTCGAATGCCATGATTGCTGCCGATATGCGGCTGAAAGTCTATCAGCTGATGAAACAGGGCCAGAGTCGCCAGCAGATCATCGACTACATGGTGGCGCGTTACGGCCATTTCGTCAGCTATTCGCCCCCGGTAACGCCTTCAACCCTGATTCTGTGGGCGGGGCCGGCGCTGTTTGCGCTGCTGGGTGGCGCGGTGATCATCCTGCGGAGCCGTCATCGCAAAACCCGTAGCGAGCTGAATGAAGATGAGCAACAGCGTCTTGATGCGCTACTGAAGTCAGACAGGAAGCCGTAATGAGTGCATTTTGGATCACCCTTTCTTTCTTACTGCTGGCGGCCTGCACGCTGTTCATCGCCGCAGGCTGGCGGCAACGTCAGGCCAGCGCAGGCGATCGCGATCGCCTTAATCAGCGCTTCTACCACCAGCGGATAGATGAGCTGGCGCAGGATGAAGCGCAGGGGGTTGTCGCTGAGCGACCGCTGTTGGAGCGGGAACTGCAGCAGACACTGCTGGCGGATATTCCGCCGTCACAGACCCTGCAGTCACACAGCAGCCGCCGCTGGATTCTGCTGCCCGGCCTGATTGTGCTGATTGGGGTTTCGGCAGGGACTTATCTGAAAACCGGCGGCCTGACACAATTCACTGGCTGGATGCAGGTGCAGCAGGCGTATCCTGAGCTGCGTGCCCGACTGATGGACCCCGGCGCTAAACCGCTGACCAGGGAGGAGCTGGCACGTTTACAGCTCGGATTACGCACCGCGTTGCAAAGTGAACCAGATAATCTGGCCGACTGGACGATGCTGGGGCGTCTCGGCATGGTACTGAATAATGCGGATATCGCCAGTCAGGCATTTGAGCATGCGCTACAACTGGCCCCAAATGATTTGGCGCTGAAGCAGGATTATGCTGAAGTTTTGACGCGATCCTCTGATCCCCAGGATAACCGTCAGGCGTCACTGCTGTTGCAGGCATTGCTTAAAGCGGATCCGCAAAACCTGCGTACGCTGAGCCTGCTGGCATTTAATGCTTACGGGCAGCAGCAATACGATCAGGCTATTGATGCATGGCAGACCGTGCAGAGTCTGTTGCCCGCTGGTGATTCGCGACACGCGATGATCGCCCACAGCATTGAGCAGGCCAGAAGTGCCGCCGGGCAGCAAAGTCGTCAGCTGGCGCTGACAGTGAGCCTGGCACCGCAGGCAGAAAAAATGTTACCGCAGGACGGAGTGTTGTATATTTCGGTTTCTGACGGGGCTTCACCGGTGCCGGTGGCTGTTAAGCGGATGCCGCTCAGTCACTTTCCGCTGTCGCTGACGCTGGATGACAGCAACGCCATGATGCCGAATCGCCTGCTTTCGGCGCAGCATCAGGTCGAGGTTAGGGTGCGCATTTCCCGCGATGGCAGTGCCAATCCACAGCCGGGTGACTGGCTGGGACTGAGCGCGGTGACGCCCTGGGATGGGCATCAGCCGATCGCGGTAGAGCTTAATAAGCAACTTCCCTGAACGCATCCACCGACAACGTTCAGGATGATGCGTGCCATGATCGGCTGCCTATGGCACAAAGTCAGCTATGCTCATCGGGTAAGTCGATTCGACACCGGGTTGTGACCTGAATGATGAGTAGACCTTTTTCATCCGCACAGGGAGATTGGAATGAATTATCGCCTGACCAGCCTGGCTGTCGCCAGCGTCCTTCTGGTAGGTTGTGCCAGTTCGAAGCCGGCGAATAGCGATCCTGCCGAGCGTAGCGATCCGTTCGAAGGCTTTAACCGCACGATGTTTAACTTTAACTACAACGTGCTGGATCCGTATGTGTTGCGTCCGGTGGCTGTAGCCTGGCGCGATTATGTGCCGGTCCCGGCACGTACCGGCCTGAGTAACTTCCTTGGCAATCTGGAAGAACCTGCCAGTATGGTCAACGCTATTCTGGTCGGTAACGGGCGTGATGCGGGTGTTCACTTTACCCGTTTCTTCCTTAACAGCGTGCTGGGCCTGGGCGGTTTCATTGACGTTGCCGGTAAAGCGAACCCGGAACTGGCGCGTGAAGAGCCGCACCGTTTCGGTACCACGCTGGGTCACTATGGCGTCGGCTACGGGCCTTACGTTGAACTGCCTGCTTACGGCAGCTTTACGGTACGACAGGATGGTGGCGACTACGTTGATACGCTCTATCCGATCCTCGGCTGGTTGACCTGGCCGATGTCGATCGGTAAATGGACGCTAGAAGGGATCGAGACCCGCGCGCAGTTGCTGGATTCCGATGCGATCCTGAAACAGCAGAGCGATCCGTATGCCTTTATCCGTAACGCCTACTTCCAGCGTCACGACTTCCTGGCGCGTGGCGGCAAGCTCAAGCCGGAAGAAAATCCAAACGCGGCAGCGATTCAGGATGACCTGAAGGATATCGACGCTCAATAAGTGCAGAAATCCAGATTGTGCGGCGCGCCTTGTCAGACCGCAGAAACCTGCAAACCAGGTCTGGCCGCAATAAATAAGCTTAAAACGACGGTTACAGGTAAAGAGTCCGAAAGCATCGCGGCGAGGGCTGGCTGTTGTGCATCTGCCTGATCTGACCCTGTTCTCTGGACAGCGTCCGTCTCATCGCTAACCGGTGCAGATTCAACCACGGCCAGTAAAAAAGGCGACTCACCTGAGTCGCCTTTTTTGAGCTCGCCATCCAATCAGAACTTATAGTTAAAGTTCGCGCCGTAGAGCCAGGCCTTACCTTCAGAGGTAAAGGTATAGGGGCCTTCTTTTACCGTCACTTTCTGTCCGTGCATATAAGAGATGCCCAAATCGACGGAAGCATCATCGTTGAACGCATAGGATGTCCCGGCACTCAGCCATAAACGATCCTGATCAGGGATGGAGATAGAACGCTTATCGGCCGGTACCGGGCTATCATCAAACGCAATACCGGTACGGAACGTCCAGTTCTTGTCGTAGGAATAGGTCGTGCCCAGTGCAATGCGGTAAGCGTCATGGAAGCTTTCGTCTTTATAAAATAGCGTCTGACCGTTAGCGCCCGTGGCTTTCAGCTCCTGGAACTGGCTCCAGCTGGTGTAAGCCATACTGTAGTGAACCGCCCACTGCGGTGCCACTCTATGCCAGCCCGACACTTCCCACATCTCTGGCAGATTCAGGGTTAACGCGCCTGGAACGGTGGTGCCATTGGTGCCAAAAGGTATACCTGACACTTCCGGGTTATTCACCGCATTCAGCCGGGAAGAAAGGCTACTTTTGTAATCGCCATCAAAGTCGACTTTCACTTCCGAACGATAGGTAAAGCCAAAGCGGTTATTGTCATCCACTTCATAAAGGATGCCGGCATTCCAGCCGTAGCCCCACTCATCGCCTTTCAGATGGGCAACCTGCGTATCAGCCGGAACCCCCAGCCTCGCGCCGGACTCACCGGCATAGCGTTCAATTTTGGCTTTGGCGTAAACCGCATCAAAACCGACACCAGCACTAAAATGTTCATTAAAACGCCAGGCGGTGCTGAGATTAAAATTGCCGGTCACCAGGTCGGTTTTACCGCCGTAACCCCCTGCGGTATAGCCATTATTAAACTCTGTTGCTAAGCCATAGTTTGACGTTGCAGACGCACCAATCCACCACTGATCGTTGATGGGCTGGACGTAATGAATATTGGGAACCCACTGATTCGGGGCAATATTATCGGCATCCAGGCTGCGTCCGCTGGGACTGCGACCACTGATGTTTACATCCGGCGCAATATAAACCGCCCCAATGGAAAATTCCGGGCGATCCATTAATGCCATTGTCGCCGGGTTACGGCTGGCTGATGCTGCCGTATCGCCCATTGCCCCTTCGCCTGAATATGCGCGACCTAAACCAATCGTAGAGAATTCATTTAACTGAAACCCAGCTGCGTAAACGTGTGAAGAGACAAGCGCCACTGCAGCCGCCACGGCTGACTTTGCAAACAGGTTTTTATGGTTCATGACCACAACCTCATATGAATTATTATTTAACGCTATAACGTCGCGTAACAAAGGACGGCGGATTGTAGGGACTGATGTAAAGCGCACATATCAGACCAGTGCGGAGAGTATAGGTCCGACCTGTGTGCAAGTTGCAATATTGTTTTTAAAATATTTCAGGTTTGATCGCTTAAAATTCGATCTGCATAACAAAACGGACCTGATTCTGCACAGCATACCCATTCCAGTTTGTTCTGGATCAATTTTTATTGTGATATTCGTCACTTAGCGCCATGTGCGTGGCGCATCTTTAAGCGAGCAGGTAAAATTCCGGGCATAAAATCGCTCAAACCACCAGATTGCTGGTCAGGAGAATGAAATGACTGATGCCATTAAAAAATGCAGTGCGACCGAAACCGCAGCCTGTTGTTGTGTTGATGTAGGCACGGTAATGGATAACACCGATTGCACTGCCAGCTGGTCGGAGTGGTTTGCTCAGCGTGCCGATGCTGAAGCTAAATTAGCGCAGCTGACCGAACGTGTCCGCGAGGTTGAATCAGAACCCTGCATGATTGAATCACGCTTCAGCGAAGTGAATCAGGGTGTGCAGCTGGATATCGATTTCACGTTCAGCTGCCAGGCTGAAACCATGATTTTTCAGCTCGGTTTGCGTTAAGTCCGACTACGCCGCTTCGATGCGGCGTTTTTCATTTTCGTGTTTCCCTTCGCACTTTTTCCTTTCCGGCATTGGCGGCTCAACCGCTTGTGGTTAACACTGATCAGGTCAGACCTCTTTAGGCAATGATGCCACAGTCCCAGCCACAGGTGAGAACAATGAGCAAAGCGCAGCCGCTGCTGACGCGTGATGGTGAACGCATCGCAATAACCCATGGGTTACGCACCCCTTTTTTGCGCCAGGCGACCGGCTTTCATGGCATCCCGGCCATTGAGTTGGGACGCATGGTAGTCAGCGAATTAATGGCGCGCAGTGAACTGCCGCCTGACGTGATCGAACAACTGGTCTTTGGGCAGGTGGTACAAATGCCGGAAGCGCCGAACATTGCGCGTGAAATTGTATTAAGCAGCGGACTTGATGTGCATACCGACGCCTACAGCGTCAGCCGTGCCTGCGCCACCAGTTTTCAGGCAGTGGCGAATGTGGCAGAAAGTCTGCTGGCTGGCACTATTTCTGCTGGCATCGCCGGTGGTGCGGACTCCTCGTCAGTGCTGCCGATTGGGGTCAGTAAAACGCTGGCCCGTGCGCTGGTGGATCTCAATAAAGCCCGCAGCCTTGGACAAAAACTGCAGATCCTGCGACATCTGCGTCCGCGCGATTTGCTGCCGGTTCCCCCGGCGGTGGCGGAGTATTCGACGGGCCTGCGCATGGGCGACACGGCGGAGCAGATGGCGAAGAGTCATGGTATCACCCGTGAAGCACAGGATGCGCTGGCGCTGCGCTCCCATCAGCATGCCGCCAGAGCCTGGCAATCCGGGGTACTGAATCAGGAAGTGATGGCGGCATTTATACCGCCGTGGAAAAATACCCTCGATCAGGACAATAACGTGCGTATGAACGCTAAAGCGGAAGATTACGCCCGACTGCGGCCGGCGTTTGATCGCCAGCACGGCAGCGTCACCGCGGCCAACAGCACGCCACTCACCGATGGCGCTGCCGCAGTCATTCTGATGCGCGAAGGACGCGCCTGCGAACTGGGCGTCAGGCCGCTGGGCTATCTCCGCAGCTACGCCTTTACCGCCATTGGTGTGCAGCAGGATATGTTATTGGGCCCGGCTTACGCCTCACCGCTGGCACTCGATCGTGCCGGCATTACCCTGGCCGATCTGACGCTGATTGATATGCATGAAGCTTTTGCTGCCCAGACGCTGAGCAACCTGCAACTGTTTCGCGACGAGCGCTTTGCCCGTGAGGTGCTGAACCGTCCACATGCGCTGGGCGAAGTGAACGAGGAGCGTTTTAACGTACTGGGCGGTTCAATCGCCTATGGTCATCCTTTTGCCGCTACGGGCGCGCGCATGATCACCCAGACGCTGAATGAATTACGCCGTCGCGGTGGTGGGTTAGGACTGGTCACAGCCTGCGCGGCGGGTGGTCTGGGTGCGGCAATGGTTCTGGAGGCCGAATAATGGAGCAGAATGCTTTTCATCTGAAGATGCGACTGGATCATGTCGGCATCATTACTATTGATGTACCCGGCGAGAGGATGAACACCCTGAAAGCGGAGTTTGCCGGGCAGATCACCGCCATCATTGCGGAAGCGCGGCGCGACCCGCAACTGGCTGGCCTGGTGTTGATTTCCGGTAAAGCTGACAACTTTATCGCGGGCGCGGATATCAGCATGATTGATCGCTGTCAGAGCGCACAGGAAGCCGAAGCACTGGCAAAACAGGGACAGGAAGTGATGGCTGCGCTCGACGCGCTGCCGTTCCCGGTGGTTGCCGCTATCCACGGGACCTGCCTCGGCGGCGGACTGGAGCTGGCGCTGGCCTGCGATGCACGTATCTGCTCGCTGGATGATAAAACCCGACTCGGATTGCCGGAAGTGCAGCTCGGCTTACTGCCGGGGTCTGGCGGCACTCAGCGGTTGCCTCGGTTAATCGGCGTGCAGCAGGCACTGCCGCTGATTCTGACCGGCAAAAGTTTGCGGGCTAAACAGGCACGTAAGCTGGGTGTAGTTGATGACGCCGTTCCCCAGGCGATTCTGCTGGAGACTGCTATTGCACAGGTGAAAAAGGGTAAGGTGAGCGGACGGATGCTGCCGCTGCGTGACCGTCTGCTGCATGGCCCGGTTGGTCGTCAGGGACTGTTTGCGCTGGCCACTCGTCAGACTGCAGCCAAAACTCAGGGTAACTATCCGGCAGTAAAACGCATTATTGAGGTAGTGCGCATCGGGCTGGAGCAGGGCAGCCGGGCCGGACATGATGCTGAAGCGCGCGCCTTCGGTGAACTGGCGATGACGCCAGAATCTGTTGCGCTGCGCGGACTGTTTTTCGCCACGACCGCCATGAAAAAAGAGCGGGGCGGTGAAGCGGAACCCGCTACTGTTAAGCGTGTCGCTATCCTCGGTGGTGGACTGATGGGCGGTGGCATTGCCAGCGTTACCGCGATCAACGCCGGGTTACCGGTACGCATTAAAGATATCAGCCTGGAAGGCATTAACCATGCGCTAAAAACCTGTTGGGATCGGCTGAGCAAGAAAGTCAGCCGACGCCAGCTGACCCCGGCACAGCGTCAGCAGCAGATGGCACGCATCACGGGCGGCATTGATTACCAGGGATTCTCGCAGCGCGACGTGGTAATTGAAGCCGTATTCGAAGATTTAGCGCTTAAGCAGCAGATGGTCAGTGAGGTAGAAGCACACTGTCAGCCGCACACCCTGTTTGCCTCAAATACCTCCTCGTTACCAATCGAGGAGATCGCCGCAGGGGCGCAGCGGCCTGAGAACGTCATCGGCCTGCACTATTTCAGTCCGGTAGAGAAAATGCCGCTGGTGGAGGTCATTCCACATCTGAACACCTCCACCGCGACGCTGGTCACGATTGTGGCGCTGGCGCGCAGCCAGGGTAAAACCCCGATTGTGGTGGCGGACAAGCCTGGCTTTTATGTTAACCGCATCCTGACACCCTATATAAATGAAGCGATGCGTTGCCTGCTGGAGGGTGAGCCGATTGACCATATCGATCGGGCGCTGGTGAAGTGTGGTTTCCCGGTCGGCCCGATTCAGCTGCTGGATGAGGTCGGTATCGACGTCGGCAGCAAAATCAGTCCCATCCTGACTCAGGCTTATGGGGAACGTTTTACCGCGCCCGCCGCTTTTGATGCGCTGCTGCAGGATGGCCGCAAAGGACGTAAAAACAGCAAAGGTTTCTATCGCTATGACCAGCCGCGCTGGCAGCGCAAAAAGCCGGATACCTCGCTGTATACGTTGTTGAAGGTCACGCCTCAGGCCAGACAGAGTGAAGCGCAGATTGCGGAACGCTGCATAATGATGATGCTGAATGAGGCGGCTCGCTGCCTTGATGAGCAGGTGATCCGCTGCGCCCGCGATGGGGATATCGGTGCGGTGTTTGGCATCGGCTTTCCGCCTTTCCTGGGTGGCCCGTTCCACTACATGGACAAACTGGGTGCGGCTGACGTGGTGAACAGATTAACCCGGCTAACGCAGCAGCACGGTGAACGATTTGCTCCCTGCGAAGCACTGATTCAGGCGGCGATAAAATAGACGAAATTTTACATTTCTGCTGAAAATGGAATAACCACTCCAATTCAGCGGGTTAGAAAAGCGTCGCCAGAGTCTGCGGCGCAGCATGATTCTGAGAAGTGCTTATTTAATAAACAACCGGTTGACTATACTGAAGCCATTAGGGTAAAACACAGCGTTCATTCGCAGAGTGAAGAGTCAGACGCTACGCGTCGGGCGATGTCTACAAACAACAGCGGTGCTTTATGCAAGTTTTTATCATGCGTCACGGCGATGCGGCTCTGGAAGCAGCCAGTGATTCAGTCAGGCCTTTAACCTTATGTGGCTGCAATGAATCACGTCAGATGGCCAACTGGCTCAACAGCCAGACGCCGGACATTGAGCGTGTCCTGGTGAGTCCCTATTTACGCGCGCAGCAAACGCTCGCGACTGTGCGAGAGGCCTTTCCCCTGCCGGAAAGCCCGGATGTTCTGCCGGAGTTAACGCCGGGTGGTGATCCTGAGAGGGTAGGGTGCTATCTGCAGACCCTGGCGAATGAAGGTGTGAAATCGGCTCTGGTGATCTCACATTTACCGTTGGTGGGATATTTAGTCTCTGAACTGTGCCCGCAGGAAGCACCGCCAATGTTTGCCACTTCCGCTATTGCCTGCGTAGAGTTCGATCCTGCGCAGCATGCCGGTAAACTGCTGTGGCAGGTCAGTCCCAAAAAGCTGGCAAAAGCGATCTGACGTCTTTGGGCCGATCAATCCGGCCCCTCTCTTACGGCAATTCAGGCGGTTGCCACTCCTCAATCTCAATCAATACCAGCAGTGCGGCGTCACCGCCGAACATCTTCGGTGCCTGATGGAATGCCATCACCCATGGATGCTGGGCCAGCCACAGCGGCGTCTGCTGCTTCAAGATATGCTTTCCATGACCGGTCATGACGCTGGCGCAGAACAGATGTTCACGGCGGCAGGCGGCGATCAGTGCGCCCAATTCCTGCTTAGCCTGTTGCTGAGTTAAGCCGTGCAGGTCGAGGAAAATCTCCGGCGTATAGTCGCCACGACGCAATTTTTTCAGCTCAAAGTGGCTGACATCAGCGCGCACGTAACGGGTGGCGCCTTCGGTTGAGATCAGCGGTTGAAACTCATCCGAAAAGTAATGACTGTTGTCCGCCTGCTCTGAAAGCAGACGTTTTACCGGGATCTGGCGGGTTTTAACCGGCGCTTTGTGGACAAAAGTGTCCTGTTTTAACTGACGTGTCCCCGTCATTAACTGGCGAAACAGTGCCTGATCATCCGGGCTTAGTGGCGTTTTTTTACTCATGTCATGTCAGTCATATCAGAAAAGGCTGTCACACAGCAGAGCCGATACCTTACCGTTAAGTGTCATTAAATGTCAGCTTTTTCACCTTGCTGCGCTGAATTCTCCCCGGCTTCATGGCACACTACTGGCCGATTTAGCAAAAGGCCTGCGGAGGGCTACGTGGACAAAATTTTCGTCGATGAGGCAGTGAACGAACTGCACACCATTCAGGACATGCTGCGCTGGGCGGTAAGCCGCTTTTCCGCTGCCGGAATCTGGTACGGACATGGCACAGACAATCCCTGGGACGAAGCCGTTCAACTGGTCCTGCCGTCACTCTGGCTGCCGCTGGATATTCCTGAAGATATGCGCAATGCGCGTCTGACTGCCAGCGAACGTCTTCTGATCGTCGAGCGCGTCATCCGTCGCGTTAACGAGCGTATTCCGGTCGCCTATCTGACCAATAAGGCCTGGTTTTGCGGCCACGAATTTTTTGTTGATGAGCGAGTGCTGGTGCCGCGTTCACCGATCGGTGAACTGATAGAGAACCGTTTTGCCGGTCTGATCAGCACCCCGCCCCGTCATATTCTGGATATGTGTACCGGCAGTGGCTGCATCGCGATTGCCTGCGCCTATGCTTTCCCGGAAGCAGAAGTGGACGCCGTGGATATCTCCACCGGTGCGCTGGCCGTAGCCGAGCAGAACATTGAAGAGCATGGCCTGATCCACCAGGTGACACCGATTCGTGCTGACCTGTTTCGCGAATTGCCACCGCTGAAATATGATCTGATCGTGACCAACCCGCCTTATGTTGATGCGGAAGATATGGATGACCTGCCGAATGAGTATCGCCACGAGCCGGAGCTTGGCCTGGCGGCAGGCAGCGATGGCCTGAAGCTGGTGCGCCGCATTCTGGCCTGTGCACCTGACTATCTCAGTGAGCAGGGCGTATTGGTCTGCGAAGTGGGCAACAGTATGGTGCACATGATCGCGCAGTATCCCGATGTGCCCTTTACCTGGCTGGAATTCGACAACGGCGGTGACGGCGTCTTCACGCTGACGCGCCAGCAGATTGTCGACGCACAACACCATTTCTCTTTTTACAAAGACTAAAAGTGGGGCGAAGCCTCGCCCGCCGAACTCTGACAAGGAAACAGCATGGCCGGAAATAGCATCGGGCAATTTTTTCGAGTAACGACCTTTGGCGAGTCCCATGGTCTTGCGCTGGGCTGTATCGTTGATGGTGTGCCGCCTGGCATCCCACTAACCGAAGCGGATATTCAGCATGACCTCGATCGCCGCCGTCCTGGCACATCGCGCTACACCACGCAGCGTCGCGAGCCGGATCAGGTGAAAATTTTGTCCGGTGTTTTTGAGGGTGTGACTACCGGCACCTCGATTGGCTTGCTGATTGAGAACACCGATCAGCGGTCGCAGGATTATGGTGCCATCAAAGATCTCTTCCGTCCGGGCCATGCCGATTACACCTACGAGCAGAAATATGGTCAGCGCGACTACCGTGGCGGTGGCCGCTCGTCGGCGCGCGAAACCGCGATGCGCGTTGCGGCCGGCGCGATTGCTAAGAAATATCTGCAGATGAAGCACGGTGTGGTAGTGCGCGGCTATCTGGCACAGATTGGTGACATCGCCTGTGAGCTGAAAGACTGGACCATCGTGGAACAGAACCCGTTTTTCTGCCCGGATGCAGACAAGCTGGAAGCGTTGGATGAACTGATGCGCGGCTTGAAAAAAGAGGGCGACTCAATCGGCGCCAAAGTCACGGTCATGGCAGATAACGTGCCGCCAGGCTTGGGTGAGCCGGTATTTGACCGACTGGATGCCGATCTGGCGCACGCGCTGATGAGCATCAATGCGGTGAAAGGAGTCGAAATCGGCGATGGCTTTGCGGTGGTTAATCAGCGCGGCAGTCAGCATCGCGATGAAATTCGTCACGAGGGTTTTCAGAGCAACCACGCCGGGGGCATTCTGGGCGGTATCAGCAGCGGCCAGTCCATCCGCGCGAATCTGGCGATGAAACCGACCTCCAGTATCACCGTGCCGGGTAAAACCATTACCCGCAACGGCGAAGAAGTGGAGATGATCACCAAAGGCCGTCACGATCCCTGTGTTGGGATCCGCGCAGTGCCGATCGCCGAGGCGATGATGGCGATTGTCCTGATGGATCATCTGTTGCGTCAGCGGGCGCAAAACGGTGACGTTAACTGTTCCGTACCGCGTTGGTGATGGCATGAAGGCTCTCCTGCTTATCCTGAGCGCACTGATGATCAGCGCCTCCAGCCTGGCAGCGACGCCATGGCAACGTATCCAGCAGCCCATCAGCGGCGCACCGCAGTCAATCGGCGGCTTTGCTAACGGCTGTATTGTTGGCGCCCAAGCGCTGCCGCTGAATTCGCCGCACTACCAGGTAATGCGTCAGGATCAACGGCGCTACTTCGGTCACCCCGATCTGATCCAGTTTATTCAGCGGCTTAGTACTCAGGTGCATAACCTGCAACTGGGCAATGTGCTGATTGGTGACATGGGCATGGCGGCAGGTGGGCGTTTCAGCAGTGGTCACGCAAGCCATCAGACCGGACTGGATGTTGATATCTGGCTGCAACTGCCGAAAACCCGCTGGAGCACGCAGCAGTTGCTGAAGCCGCAGCCGCTGGACCTGGTTGGGCCGGGTGACAAAAATGTGATTGCACGCCACTGGCAGCCGGAAATTGACAGCCTGATTAAACTGGCCGCGAAAGATGACGATGTTACACGTATCTTCGTCAATCCAGCGATTAAAAAGCAACTTTGTGCCGATGCGGGTCACGATCGTGACTGGCTGCGTAAAGTGCGCCCGTGGTTTGCTCATCGTGCCCATATGCACGTTCGGCTGCGTTGTCCGACGGGCAGTATCGGCTGTGAAGATCAGCCCGCACCGCCTGCTGGCGATGGCTGTGGCGCAGAGCTGCAGAGCTGGTTTATGCCGAAAACGCCCGGTTCTGGCGCGCCGGTGAAACGTGAGCCACCGCCGTTACCGCCTGCCTGTCAGGCCCTGCTGGATAAACATTTACTGTAAGGAATGCCATGGATTGGTTCGTGGTCAGCCCGATGCTGGTCGGGCTGCTGTTTTTAATCGCCATGCTCGCCGGTTTTATTGATTCCATCGCGGGTGGCGGGGGATTACTGACGGTACCTTCGTTGCTCGCTGCGGGCCTCTCTCCGGCACAGGCGCTGGCAACCAATAAACTGCAATCGGTCGGCGGATCCTTTTCCGCCAGTCTCTACTTTGTCCGGCGTGGTGCGGTCAATCTGAATGAACAGTGGCTGAACATCGCCATGACGCTGCTGGGGTCAGTGCTGGGCGCGATATTGATTCAGCGCCTGCAGGCTGACTTTCTGCGCCAGATGCTGCCGCTGTTTTTAATCGCGATTGGCTTGTGGTTCCTGCTTATGCCGCGTCTGGGTGAACGGGACCGTGCGCGCCGTCTGCACGGCCTTGCCTATGCACTGGTCGGTGGCGGGGCAGTGGGATTTTATGACGGATTTTTCGGACCGGGTGCAGGCTCATTTTATGCGCTGGCTTTTGTTACGCTATGCGGCTACAACCTCGCCAAAGCGACCGCCCATGCCAAGGTCCTTAACTTCACCTCAAACGTTGGCAGCCTGTTGTTCTTTATGTTCGGCGGCAAAGTGGTGTGGGGAACCGGCCTGATCATGATGCTCGGGGCTTTTTGCGGTGCGCGTCTGGGTGCGCGGCTGGTGCTGAGCCGCGGACAGAAACTGATCCGTCCGATGGTGGTAATTGTATCTGCCGTCATGAGCATTAAATTACTGTGGGACAGCCACGGCAGTGCCGTTCTGGCCTGGCTGGCCACGCTGCAATCGTAACCTAAAACTAGATAACGTCATGAACCCGACACATCATTATGAACAGCTGATCACGCTGTTTGATCGCTGCTTCAGCGATGAATTTCAGACCCGTCTAATTAAAGGCGATGATGAACCGATCTATCTTCCTGCTGATGCAGAGTCGCCGTGGAACCGGGTGGTCTTTGCCCACGGCTTTTACGCCAGCGCCCTCCATGAGATCTCTCACTGGTGCATCGCCGGTGAAGCGCGCCGCAAACTGGTCGATTTCGGCTACTGGTACTGTCCGGATGGCCGCGATGCGCTGACCCAGAGCCAGTTTGAAGCCGTAGAAGTGAAGCCGCAGGCGCTGGAGTGGATGTTTTGTATGGCGGCAGGCTTTCCCTTCAACGTGAGTTGTGACAATCTCGACGGAGATTGTGAGCCGGATCGCATTGCGTTCCAGCGTAAAGTACATGCTCAGGTTATGGGCTATCTGGCATCGGGCATTCCCGACCGTCCCGCGCGTTTTATTACCGCCCTGGCGGAATTTTATGGCAGGCCTTCATTAACAGCGTCGCAGTTTCCCTGGCCGGACGATCTGTGATGCATGAAAGCATTATAAAAGAGGAATTGAGATGATCGCAGAATTTGAAGCGCGTATTCTGGCCCTGATTGACGACATGGTCGAGCATGCCAGTGACGATGAGCTGTTCGCCAGCGGTTATCTGCGCGGGCATCTGACACTGGCCGTCGCCGAAGTGGAGCAACTGGGCGAACATACGCCAGAAGCGCTGCAGATTCAGGTCTCTCGCAGCCTGCAAAATGCTATCGCTGCTGGAGAACTCTCGCCGCGCGACCAGGCATTAGTGGTCGGAATGTGGGACAACCTGTTTGTTCAGGCACGCCAGCTCTCCGCATAACATTGCAGGGCGGCGTGCCGCCCTCAGCGTCGGCTAAACTGCTTTTCCCTTCAGTAATTTCCTCACCCAGTAGCGATTCGGGTTGAGTGCTGCCAGCGAACTGGCATCCAGAGGTTGCGGCTCGCCCGACAGCTGGGCTGCCAGTACTTCGGCTGCCAGCGGCGCGCTGCAAAGGCCGCGCGACCCAAGCGCACCGAAAAGATACAAGCCCGCCAGGTCGGGTGCGTCAGCGATATTGCTGCCAGCCCTCTGCTGGGCCGGTAAATCAGCATACTGCGCCAGCGTAGCAGCATAATCCGGCACGCTGCCCACCATCGGCAGGTGATCCCGCGTGGCGCAGCGCACACCCATTCTTGCCTCACCTTTACTGACATCCACCGTCTCTGCCCAGCGGCTGTCAGGCAGACAATGCAGCAGGCGGCTGCGGTTCTCCTGCTGATCCTCTTCCCGATAATCTATTGCAGTATCGCCACGATGATAGCTCGCACCAATGCAATGGGTGCCGAACTGCGGGCTGACAGGCGTCAGATAACCGTCGTAACAAAGCACGGTTTGCAGCGCGTTGAGGCCCGGCGTAGAGGGAATATGGCTCACCTGACCGGCTACCGGATAGGCTGGCAGCGGGGCGCTCTGCGCAAAGCCGGCAATCGCATGACCGTTTGCCAGCACTACCGTTAGATGACGAACTGCCGGGCGATCGCTGAATGTCAGCGTCCAGTGATCGTCATCCCTGGAAAGCGCGCTTACGCGGTGCAGCCAGTGAATACGCAATCCCTGGGTCTCGCCGTGTGCCAGCATTGCTGCGGTCAGCTCTGCTGGCGACAGCCAGCCACCCTGCGGATAGAAAATGCCGCCACAGCCATGTTCAACATTCGCCAGCTTTTCTGCCTCTGCCACATCGACGCCACAGGCGATGGTTTCTGGCAAACCCATCGCCAGCATCTGATCGATCTTTTTACGGCTTTTCTCATCCCACCCCAGCTGCAATACACCGCTCCAGTGATGTTCATAAATGACGGTTAATTGATCGTAGAGCCGCCGGGCAAAGCTGAACGCCGCCGGGAAAAAGGTGGCAAGCGCCGGATCGTGCGGGTTGAGCAGCGGATAGAGTGCCCCCTGGCGATTGCCGGATGCCCCCAGCGCGGGAGCCTCATCGGCACAGTAAAGTGTTACCCGCCAGCCGCGACGCAGCAGCGCCAGCGCCAGCGTGGCACTGGCTACGCCGCCGCCGATCAGGGCCATATCACGCTGCTCCGCAGATCGACGATGGTACCAGGGCTGGAGGCTGGGCAGCGGAGGTACATCCTGCAGGGCGCCGCATAACATTTCGCGCTTAGGACCAAATCCTTTGCGGCGGGTCACTGTAAAGCCCGCTTGTTGCAGACCGCGCCGCACAAAGCCTGCAGCGGTAAAGGTCGCAAACGTTGCCTTCGGCCGCGCCAGTTTTGCCATCATGCCGAACAGCTCCGGTGTCCACATATCCGGGTTTTTAGACGGGGCGAAACCATCCAGGAACCAGGCATCGACCTGACGATTCAGACTCTCATCCAGCTGTCCCATCAGCAGGTTAATATCGCCCAGCCAGAGGTCGAGCGTGATCCGTCCACCGTCAAACAGCAGTCGCTGACAGCCGGGCAGAGCAGCGGGCCACTGCGCTTGCAGCGCGTCGGCCCAGGGGGCCAGCTCAGGCCAGTGGCGCTGTGCTGCGGCCAAATCGTCGCGAGTTAACGGAAATTTCTCAAAGCTGATGAAATGCAGACGTTTTACACTCGCGTCGGGCTGTTCGCGCTGAAACGCATCGAACGCCTGCCACAGCGTTAGAAAATTGAGGCCGGTGCCAAAACCGCTTTCCGCCACGATCAGCAGATCGCGCGGATGCTCAGCAAAACGCTGGGGGAAACCGTTGCCGCCAAGGAACACGTAGCGTGTCTCTTCCAGACCATTGTCATTAGAGAAATAGACGTCGCCAAACGTTCGCGAAACAGGTGTACCCTGTTCATTCCAGTTTAGTTGTGCATGTTCAACCGGTGTTAATTTCACGATAAAGGCTCGTTTTTCAGGCAGTGGCGCGATTTTAACGACCCACATGACATGACGCAAATTTACAAAAGGAAATAGCTGATCGGACTTGTTCGGCGTACAAGTGTACGCTAGAGTGCATGCCAATTAAGAAGAAGTGGATGAGGAAGATTGAATGAAACGTGCTGTGATTACTGGCTTAGGGATCGTTTCCAGTATTGGTAATAACCAGCAAGAGGTGCTGGCATCTCTGCGTGAAGGACGCTCTGGCATCACCTTTTCTGAAGAGATGAAAGATTCCGGCATGCGTAGTCACGTCTGGGGTAACGTAAAATTAGATACCACCGGCCTCATCGATCGCAAAGTTGTGCGTTTTATGAGTGATGCGTCCATCTATGCTTATCTTTCCATGGAAGAAGCGATTAAAGATTCCGGCCTCAGCGCTGAAGCGTATCAGAGCAACCCACGAGTGGGTCTGATTGCGGGTTCAGGCGGCGGTTCCCCACGTTTCCAGGTTTTTGGTGCTGACGCAATGCGCAGCCCACGCGGCCTGAAAGCGGTTGGCCCTTACGTGGTCACCAAAGCGATGGCCTCTGGCGTTTCTGCCTGTCTCGCCACGCCATTCAAGATTCATGGCGTAAACTACTCGATTAGCTCCGCCTGTGCCACCTCTGCGCACTGTATCGGTAACGCCGTTGAGCAGATCCAGCTTGGCAAACAGGATATTGTTTTTGCGGGTGGCGGCGAAGAGCTGTGCTGGGAAATGGCCTGTGAGTTCGATGCCATGGGCGCGCTCTCAACCCGTTACAACGACACCCCAGAAAAAGCGTCACGCACTTATGACAATGAGCGCGACGGCTTTGTTATCGCCGGTGGCGGTGGCATGGTGGTAGTTGAAGAGCTGGAGCATGCGCTGGCTCGTGGCGCGCATATCTATGCTGAAATCGTCGGTTACGGTGCCACCTCAGACGGTGCAGACATGGTCGCTCCATCAGGTGAAGGTGCGGTGCGCTGCATGAAGATGGCGATGAATGGTGTTGATACGCCAATTGACTATCTGAACAGCCACGGGACTTCAACGCCAGTGGGTGATGTGAAAGAACTGGGCGCCATTCGTGAAGTGTTTGGCGATAACACGCCATACATCTCAGCCACCAAAGCGATGACGGGTCACTCCCTGGGTGCCGCAGGTGTGCAGGAAGCGATTTACTCACTGCTGATGCTGGAACATGGCTTTATTGCGCCAAGCATCAACATCACTTCGCTTGACGCGGCAGCAACCGGCATGAACATTGTTACTGAGCCGATGGAAAAAGAGCTGACTACCGTGATGTCCAACAGCTTTGGTTTCGGCGGCACCAATGCCACACTGACCCTGCGTAAATATCAGGCGTAATTATTACACCAGCGCTCTGAAGGGCCGGCTTGCCGGCCCTTTTTGTTTTTTTGGTAAGTCCGCTACGCTGTAAGACATTGCTTGCCCAGGGAACATGGTCAGATCGGGAAGACGCTAAAGCCAATCCCTGCCGCTCGGCTGGCTCGATTACTCACTTTATTCCTACGGTGCACCCGTAGTCGGGTCAACACTTTGCGTTGTTCAAAAACCCTTCCGGCGTTTTTGCCCACCGTGCCTGACGCTTTCCTCCTTTGCCCGTGTTCCTTGCGTGCTGAGCTACCATGTTGCGGTGAGGTTCACCCTGAATGGGGTTGGTCAGTCGTCACAGGATTTACAGCCCGTCCTCATTATCTCGTTGCCATTCTGTGTTAGCCCTCCTGCTGCAGCAGCCGCAGCAATTTATCGCATGCTGCAACGATTTCGTCAGGCGTCAGGGCGGCAAAGCCGAGTATCCAGCCCTGCTGACACGCAGGCCCGGCATAAAGTGGACTCAGACGCGGCAACAGCAAACCATTTTTTGCCGCCAGCGCGGTTAATCGCGCTTCATCCTGTTGCACTTTCACGGTTATCTGCAACCCGCCGCCGCTGGCAATCGGGGTGACCCAGGGCGACAGTCGCTGAGCGAGCAGCATTAGCAGCAGCTCGCGACGGCTGCGATAGAGCTGACGCATCAGGCGCAGATGGCTGGCGAAATGTCCCTGTTGCAGAAAGGTGGCGGTGATAGCCTGAGGCAGCAGGGCGCTGTGTCCGTCCAGCACGCTCCTTGCCTGGCCTAAGGGCGTAATCAGCGCGGGCGGCACTACCATCCATGCCAGCCGCAGGGAAGGAAACAGCGACTTAGAGAAGGTGCCCAGTGTAATGACCCGCTGGTGGCGATCCAGTCCCTGTAGCGCAGGGATCGGGCGTTCGTCGTAATGAAATTCACTGTCGTAATCGTCTTCGATCAGCCAGCACTGATTGCGCTGCGCCCAGTCGATCCAGGCCAGACGCCTCGGCAGGCTCAGCGTCACGCCGGTGGGATAATGATACGCTGGCGTCAGATACATCAGCTTTGCACTGCCGCTGGCGGGCATGGCGCCCTCGGCATCGACCTTAATCCCCCGCACCTGTGCGCCTGCAGCCAGAAAGGCATTACGTGCGCCGGGATAGCCCGGCTCTTCTATCCACACTTCATCACCGGGATCGACGAACATCATCGCCAGTAACTGTAGCGCCTGTTGTGAACTGGTCAGAATGATTACCTGTTCCGGCTGGCATGCTACGCCCCGCGAGAGCGCCAGATAATCAGCAATAGCGCTGCGTAACGGCAGGTAGCCACAGGGATCGCCATACCCCATTGCGGTGCTGCCCAGAGACCGCTGCACACTGCTGCTCAGGCGTCGCCAGGTGTCGTGGGGAAAAGCGCGTAACTCCGGGGAACCGGCGGCGAACGCGTGAGGAAAAGGAGGATCCTGACAGCCGCCCGTTGCCAGCACCTGCTGGCCTCGCAACGAGAAGCGGGCCGGGTGAAGCCGGGCCGGTAAGGCGGAGGGGCTGGCGGGGATGATGATGGCAACAAAGGTACCGCGACCGGTTTCGCGTCGCAGATAGCCTTCACTCTCCAGTTGTCCATAGGCCGCCTCTACAGTCACGCGTGACAGACGTAAATCCTGTGCCAGCTGTCGGCTGGATGGCAACTGCTGACCGGCGTGCAAATGGTGCCGGTTAATGGCCAGCCGCAGGGTAGAACAGAGCCGCTCACGCACGCCGCCACTGGCCTGATGCTGGAAAAGTTGTAACAGCGGTGAAGCCATATGGGTCTTATCCCTGATGTGGAATGGGTATCAGTAAGCAGTCCACTTTGCCGTAAACTGCGAACTCACCACAACAGGAGAATCACTATGTCATCGGTTTTACGAATTCCGGCCGCCACGCCGCAGCAAAGCCTCGACTATCTGCAGGCAAAACTCGCTTTTTATACCGACGCCTGGGATCTGGCGGAAGATCTGGGGCAGCAGCAACGGCCGGATATCGTGGTGATCGATGCCCGCACGCCGGAGGCTTATCGCGCCGGTCATATCTGCGGCGCAATAAATTTTCCGCATCGTGGGATGGATGCCAGCACAACGTCGCGGCTCGATAGCAGCAAAGTTTATGTCACCTATTGTGACGGCATTGGCTGTAACGGTTCGACGAAAGCGGCCTGGAAACTGGCATCGCTGGGATTTCAGGTGAAGGAGTTAATTGGCGGGCTGGATTTCTGGAAGCGTGACGGTCATCCGCTGACCTGGGGTGATGCAGCGG
Source organism: Pantoea sp. AS142 (assembly GCF_037152305.1). Taxonomy (NCBI): domain Bacteria; kingdom Pseudomonadati; phylum Pseudomonadota; class Gammaproteobacteria; order Enterobacterales; family Erwiniaceae; genus Pantoea; species Pantoea sp. AS142. The sequence continues at coordinate 243,283 of NZ_JBBCMO010000002.1, forward strand.
GCGAATGGCCCGTCGCCGCGCCCAAAGCATCCTGCGGCTGTTAACTCAGAGTACCAGCCAGAGCAAAAGCGTGATGACCACCAGTGCGACAAAGAATCCCAGCAGGGGACGCTGCGCCAGCGGCTGCATCGCGGGCGGCAGCGACGCAACAAACGGTGACCAGATCGGCTGCGGTTTAATCTCACTGGCAGCCAGCGGCTGTTCGTGAATTTTTTCTGCCCGGTCGGCGCGACGACTGAACAGGAAGTTCAGCAGGTCCTGCGTCTGCGTCGCGGTCAGAACCATCTGCGGCGTCGCCTGGAAACGCTGCTGGCTGTAATCCTCCAGCTGCTGCCGTTCCTGCTGATCGAGCGGCTGCTTCAGAGATGCTTCCAGCAGTTGCAGCGTTGGTGCGCTGTGCTGACTAAGCGTCTGGCGCACCTGCAGATACTGGGTCAACAGCGGGAAGTGGCGTGATGGGATCGGATCGCCGCTGGTCAGATTGACCAATTTCAGTGCAGCGGTCCAGAGCTTACCGGTTGATTCGCCCGTCGCAGCGGCAAGGCGTACTACCTGCTGATTCAGCGTCTGATGCTCGGCCGGCAACAACGTACGATCGCTAACACGGGTTTGCTGCGGCTGGGGAATCGTCATTTGTCCGTTCTGCAGCATCGTCAGAACCTGCCGCAACTGATCCTGGCTCAGCGCGCTCAGAACTGTCTGACCAAACTGCTGACGGATAAAATCGCTGACGGCCTGGCGGTTATTGCCTTTCGGCAGCAGTTCGGTGAGCTGGTTCATCAGCTGGCGTGTGCCATGCCCATTCTGTGCCTGAGTGAGTCGGCTATTAAGATATTGTTCCGCTAATGGAAAATGACGCGACTGCAACTCCGCTTCACTCTTTACGCCCACTTCATGGCGTACGCCCGCCCACAGTTCAGGCGCTTTAAGATTGCTGAGCGATAAGATACGCACGATCAGACGTTCTAACGTCGTGCGCTGCGCAGGGGAAAGGGGCTGTTCACCGGCCACTGAACCGTGACGCGTGACGCCGGTTTGCGGAGTGACAGATGAACGATCGCCGACCGGCACACCGGGGCCGCTGAGAGGTTGCATGGCGGATTCCTTGGGAAAACAGAACAGCGTGGGGTGCGCCGGAAAATGAATAGGCCATGATAGCAAAAGCCCCCGGGAAATCCCACGGGGGACGTGCGTTTCGGCGCGAGATTTACGCTTCAGTCATTATCCCTTCCTGCCTTTTTGCACCGCAATCCTCAGCGGCACCCTTACTCAGCGCAGCCGCCACCCGTAATGTGCAGATGGCACTGTTCAGGAGGGGGGAGCACTCACCGGTTTACGGTGCACTAATGGCGTACGCAGCCGCTGCGCCAGTATCACACCGCCCAACGTCAGACCGCCGCCAATCCAGTGGTAACTGTGCAGTTGTTCATGCAGAAACAGCACGGCGATCAACGCAGTAAACAGCGGCGTCAGATTCATAAAAATGCTGGTGGTGCTCGCCCCCAGGCGTTGCACGCCGTGGATCCACAAAAATGGCGCGATGATGGAGGCGAACAGTCCGGCAAACGCCACCAGTGGCAGATTATGCCGGTTAATCGACACTTCAGGTGCCAGTAAAAAGCCGGGCAATAACACCAGCACGCCGAATAAAATCTGCACATAGAGGCTTTGCCAGATCGCCAGTGGCAGCGCCCAGCGTTTAGTCAGGACGCCATACAGTGCATAGGAGGTGGAGGCGGCCAGCATCATCAGCTCACCTTTGCCCATTCCATGATTCACGAGTTGCATTACATTGCCCTCACTGACCAGCCACACCAGACCGCTAAAGGAAATAATACTGCCTATCAGGATGCCGAGCGTCGGCGCGATGCGGAGGATCACCACGCTCAGCAGTACAGTGAGCAGTGGGATCAGGGCGCCGATAATGCCCATAAAGAGTGCGCTGACGCTGTGTGCCGCGTAATAAGCGAGGCTCTGATAGAGCACCATGCCGAGCAGGCCAAGGATCCCCAACCGCCACAGATGCGGTTTAATGACCTTGCGCGCACGCCATACACCGGGCAGCACAAATGGCGTCAGGACCAGTAGCGCCAGCAGCCAGCGGTAGAATGAGATCGCCGCCGGATCGATTGCACTGGCCGACAGTTTGCTGACAATTGAGTTGATCGACCAGATCATCACCGCAAAAAGCGGATACAGGAAAAACATGGTGACTCTCCACACGGCATAATGAGGTGCAGTGTACGCTTGTCCGGATTTATTCAGATAGTTAATATCGGACAAAATGATCGGTTGAGCGGACAGAATGACTTTGAAAGTGACCTACCAGCCGCCGGTGGACGCGCCGCAGCTACGCTACTTTATGCGTTACGAACAGGCCAATGCCCGCACCGAATACCTACCGCATGCTCATGTCTGGGGCCAGTTAATTATGGTGAAAAGCCACGTACTGGAGATGCAGGTCGAGGGTGAGCGATTGCTGACACCGGCAGATATCCCGGTCTGGATCCCGCCGGGTCAGCTTCACAGCAGCTATAACCATCGCCAGGCACAATTTCGTACCTTTAATCTGGCAACCCCTCTATGCGCCGACTTACCGCGGCGCGCCTGTCTGATGCGGGTCGATCCCATAGCACACGCCATTATGAATGATTTCGCCGAACGACAAATTGAGCAGCCCGAAACCGATGCGCAGTGGCGGCTGTGTGAAGTGCTGCGCGACCGCCTGAAGCTGGCACAGGTGCAGGAGAGTTATCTGCCGACCTCTGAGGATAAATTCCTCGCGCCGGTGTTACGAGCGCTGGAAGCGCACCCGGGCGATAACACCACGCTGGCGGGCTGGGCAGAGCGGGTTTTTACCACCGAGCGAACGCTAGCGCGTCGCTGCCAGCAGCAGCTTCAAATGACCTTTGGTGAGTGGCGGCAGCGGCTGCGGTTTCTGCGCGCCATCGTGATGCTGGACCAGGGGGAAAGTGTACAGAGCATTGCCCATGAGCTGGGATACAGTTCAGCCTCGGCGCTGATCGTGATGTTTCAGCAGCAGGCGGGCACCACGCCTGAGCGCTACCGTGCGCGGTTAGGCTAACGCGTCGCTTTGTGCCAGAATAATTCCCTCACATGTAACTGACAGGAAAGCCGTGGTGAAAATTCTGGTCGATGAAAATATGCCTTATGCCCGTGAGCTATTCAGCCGTACCGGCGACGTGGTCGCGGTGCCCGGGCGTCCGCTGCCGGTGGCTGAACTGGCCGATGCCCATGGCCTGATGGTGCGCTCAGTCACCCAGGTGAATGAGGCCCTGCTGGCAGGAAAGCCGGTAAAGTTTGTCGGGACCGCCACGGCGGGCACCGATCATATCGACGAGAACTGGCTGCAGCAGACGGGCATTGCGTTCTCTGCCGCACCCGGCTGTAACGCCATTGCGGTGGTGGAATATGTTTTTTCTGCGCTGCTGCTGCTGGCGGAACGCGATGGTTTTGAGCTGCGTGACCGCACTGTCGGCATCGTCGGCGTTGGTCACGTTGGTGGGCGACTGCAAAAGCGTCTGGAAACCTGGGGCATCAAAACCCTGTTGTGCGATCCGCCGCGCGCCGATCGCGGTGACGAGGGGGATTTCCTGCCGCTGGAAGCCGTGACCGAGCAGGCTGATATTCTGACGTTCCATACGCCATTGTTTAAAGAGGGTCCCTATAAAAGCTGGCATCTGGCGGATGCGGCGCTGCTGATGGCGTTGAAGCCCAACACCATTCTGATCAACGCCTGTCGCGGCCCGGTGGTGGACAACAGTGCGCTGCTGGAGGTGCTGAAAATGCGGCCCGATCTCAGCGTAGTACTGGATGTGTGGGAGCCGGAGCCGGATCTGTCGCTGGCGCTGCTGGATAAGGTCGACATTGCCACGCCGCACATCGCGGGTTACACCCTGGAAGGCAAAGCACGCGGTACCACTCAGGTGTTTGAAGCCTGGTGCGACTTTATTGGCCAGCCGCAACAGGTGCCGCTTAACACCTTACTGCCGGTGCCGGAATTCAGTGAAATCACCCTGAATGGCCCGCTGGATCAGCCAACGCTGAAACGCCTGGCGCATCTGGTGTATGATGTGCGCCGCGATGATGCCCCCTTGCGTAAAGTGGCGGCGAAACCCGGCGAGTTTGATCGCCTGCGCAAGCAGTATCAGGAGCGTCGCGAGTGGTCATCGCTGCAGGTAAACTGTGACGACGCCACAACGGCTGAGAAGCTGAACCTGCTGGGCTTTAACGCAATCATCTCCCCAGAATAGCGGGTGCTGCAGGTCAGGCGCCCTGGCGCGGTTTCCGCACTGAATTAATCAGTGAACGGAAGGCGCGTGTCACGCGGGCGTCTCTGCATAGCGGTCTGTTTCAGGGGGGGATAAATCTGAATCCCTGGGCGGTGAATATCACCGCCTTCTGTTTTTATGTCATTGTCTGGAGTAAACCAACATGTCTGACGGCTGGAATATTGCGCTACTTGGCGCGACAGGCGCAGTAGGGAACGCTGTACTGGAACTGCTGGCGGAACGCCAGTTCCCGGTTGGTGAATTATATTTGCTGGCGAGCGAAAACAGTGCGGGCGAAACTAAACGTTTCGAGGGGCGCTCGGTGCGGGTCGAAAATGCAGAGACCTTTGACTGGTCACAGGCACAGCTGGCCTTTTTCGTAGCAGGACGTGACGCCTCGGCGCGTTTTGCCGACGAAGCGGCTAACGCCGGATGTCTGGTGATCGACAGCAGTGAGCTGTTTGCGCTGGAACCCGACGTGCCTCTGGTGGTGCCAGATGTTAACCCGCATGTGCTGGCGGATTACCGCAATCGCAATATCATCAGCGTGGCAGACAACCTGGTCAGCCAGTTGCTGACCGCCATTAAACCGCTGGTGGATGCGGCCGGATTGAGTCGTTTACAGGTCACTAACCTGATCTCGGTTTCCAGCTATGGCAAAGTGGCTGTCGATGCGCTGGCCGGTGAAAGTGCCCGCCTGCTGAATGGTATTCCGGCCGATGATCATCATTTTGGTCGTCAGCTAGCGTTTAACCTGATGCCACAGCAGGCCGATGCAGAAGGTAGCGTTGAGAGTGAACGTCGCCTGATTGATCAGGTGCGTAAGGTGTTACAGGACGAAGGCTTACCGATTGCGGTCAGCAGCGTACAGGCACCGGTGTTCTACGGTAATGCGCAGATTGTGCACATTGAAAACCTGCGCCCGCTCTCCGCTGAGGAAGCGCGTGCCGAACTGGCGCTGGCGTCAGATATTCGTCTGAGCGAAGAGGATGAAGTGCCGACGCCGGTCACGGATGCCTCAGGTAACGGCGAACTGAGCATCGGCTGTGTGCGCAACGACTACGGTATCCCGGAGCTGCTGCAGTTCTGGTCAGTGGCGGACAACATTCGTTTTGGCGGCGCGCTGATGGCGGTGAAAACTGCTGAGAAACTGGTTCAGGAGTATCTGTAACCATGTCCGAAGGTCAGACGCAAAAACTGGCGCTCGGCATTGAGTATGACGGCAGCCGTTACTATGGCTGGCAGCGTCAGAATGAGGTCCGTAGCGTGCAGGAGAAGGTAGAGCGCGCGCTATCGAAAGTCGCCGATCATCCGGTCAGCATTTTTTGTGCTGGCCGCACTGATGCGGGTGTTCACGGGACGGGGCAGGTGGTGCATTTCGAAACCACATCGCAACGGCCTGATGGCGCCTGGACGCTTGGCGTCAACGCCAATCTGCCACCGGATATTGCGGTGCGCTGGGTGAAAGCGGTGCCGGATGCGTTCCATGCCCGCTTCAGCGCAACGGCCCGACGCTATCGCTACCTGATCTACAATCAGCGTCTGCGTCCGGCGGTGCTGGCGCAGGGCGTCACGCACTTCTACCATCCTCTGGATGCGGAGAAGATGCAGCGCGCCGGGCAATGTTTATTAGGTGAGAATGATTTCACCTCATTCCGCGCGGTGCAGTGCCAGTCGCGTACACCGTGGCGCAACGTGATTCACCTTAACGTGACGCGTCAGGGTCCCTACGTGATTGTGGATATAAAAGCCAACGCCTTTGTACATCATATGGTGCGCAATATCGTGGGCAGCCTGATGGAGATAGGCTGTGGCAATAAGCCGGAATCATGGATGGCAACGCTGCTGGCGGCGAAGGATCGGACATTAGCCGCAGCCACAGCCCGGGCAGAAGGGTTGTATCTGGTGGCGGTGGATTACCCATCCCACTTTGCGTTACCACAGCCGTTGATGGGACCGTTGTTCCTCGCGGATTAATTCACTTTCAGGACTTAAAAGGGCGCGCTATGGAGTTTCTCCATTTTCTGGTTGATTTTATTTTGCACATTGACGTGCATCTTGCCGAACTGGTTGCACAGTACGGTGTCTGGATTTACGCTATTTTGTTCCTGATTTTGTTCTGCGAAACCGGCCTGGTGGTGACGCCATTCCTGCCGGGTGATTCGCTGCTGTTTGTGGCAGGCGCATTGGCCGCGCTACCGGGTAACGATCTCAATGTGCATCTGATGGTGGCGTTACTGGTGGTGGCCGCGATTCTGGGCGATGCGGTGAACTACACCATTGGTCGCTTGTTTGGCGAACGGTTGTTCAGTAACCCGAACTCAAAGGTTTTCCGTCGCAGCCATCTGGATAAAACCCATGCGTTTTATGCCCGTCACGGCGGAAAAACCATTATCCTGGCGCGCTTTGTGCCGATCGTCCGTACGTTTGCGCCGTTTGTTGCCGGTATGGGCCATATGTCATATCGCCACTTCGCGCTGTTCAACGTCACCGGTGCGCTGTTATGGGTGCTGCTTTTCTCCTATGCCGGCTACCTGTTTGGCGATCTGCCGGTGGTGCAGGAAAACCTGAAGCTGCTGATTGTTGGCATTATCCTGGTCTCGATTCTGCCAGGTGTGATTGAAGTCTGGCGTCATCGCCGCCAGGCTAAGCAACAGAAGCTGCCGTAAGGCTTCGCTAAGGGGTAAGACCAGATTTTTATCCACAGTCTGAACAGGTTGTGGTTTAATGAGCGACATTTACCGTCTGCTGAAGCGGTTTTCAGCAGTATCAAGACGACTGGACCAGGTCAGTTTTAAACAGAAAGGTCATCAATGAGCTGGATTGAACGCATTCTTAATAAAAGCACCACGACGCCTGTGCGCAAAGCCAGCATCCCGGAAGGGGTCTGGACCAAGTGCGACAGCTGTGGCCAGGTTCTCTACCGTGCCGAGCTGGAGCGTAATCTTGAGGTCTGCCCGAAGTGTGACCACCACATGCGTATGCACGCCCGTGAACGCCTCGGCAGTTTCCTCGATCAGGGCACGATGGTTGAGCTTGGCAGTGAACTTGAACCCAAAGATCTGCTCAAGTTTCGCGACTCAAAGAAGTATAAAGATCGTCTGGTAGCAGCCCAGAAAGACACCGGCGAAAAAGATGCGCTGATCGTGATGAAAGGTCAGCTGCATGGCATGCCAGTTGTGACGGCAGCCTTTGAATTTGCCTTTATGGGTGGTTCAATGGGCTCTGTGGTCGGTGCGCGTTTTGTACGTGCGGTTGAGCAGGCGTTAGAAGATAACTGTCCGCTGATCTGCTTCTCCGCCAGTGGCGGTGCTCGTATGCAGGAAGCGTTGATGTCGCTGATGCAGATGGCAAAAACCAGTGCGGCGCTGGCAAAAATGCAGGAGCGCGGGCTGCCCTACATTTCCGTGCTGACTGACCCGACCATGGGTGGCGTTTCCGCCAGTTTTGCTATGCTGGGTGACCTCAATGTCGCGGAACCTAAAGCGCTGATCGGCTTTGCCGGCCCACGCGTCATCGAGCAGACCGTGCGTGAAAAACTGCCGCCGGGCTTCCAGCGCAGTGAGTTCCTGATAGAAAAGGGCGCGATTGATATGATCATCCGCCGTCCGGAAATGCGCTACAAACTGGCAAGCCTGCTGGCAAAAATGATGAACCTGCCGGCACCGCTGCATGATGGTGAACAGTCCGCTTTCGCGACGACTGAATCGGAAAGCAACGAGGCCTGACAGGAGATAGAGAGGTGCGTCCACAGCACCTCTTACCAATGCACCGTATACCGCAGCACCAGTCTGCCAGGTATAAATAAGCAAAACGGGACATATGGACAATCTTCACCTTCCTCAAGCCACGTCGCCTTTGGCCACGTGGCTTTATTATCTTGAACACCTGCATACTCAGGCCATCGAACTGGGTCTGGACCGTATTCGCCAGGTTGCACAACGTCTCGACCTGCTGAAACCCGCCTCCTTTGTCTTTACCGTGGCCGGTACTAATGGAAAAGGTACCACCTGTCGCACCCTGGAAACGCTGCTGATCGCCGCGGGCTACCGCGTTGGCGTCTATAGCTCGCCGCATCTGGTGCGCTACACCGAGCGCGTTCGGGTTCAGGGAAAGGAGCTAAGTGAAGCGCAGCACTGCGCCAGCTTTGCGGAAATTGAAGCCGGACGTGCAGATATTTCGCTGACCTACTTCGAATTTGGCACGCTCTCCGCGCTCAATCTGTTCCACCAGGCGCAGCTGGATGTGGTGATCCTTGAAGTCGGCCTCGGCGGTCGACTGGATGCCACAAACATTGTGGATGCCGATGTCGCCGTGGTCACCAGCATCGCGCTGGATCACACTGACTGGCTTGGGCCGGATCGCGAAAGCATCGGGCGTGAGAAAGCCGGTGTGTTCCGGGCGGGAAAACCTGCGGTAGTGGGTGAACCTGATATGCCGCAGAGTATTGCCGTGGTCGCACAGGAAAAAGGCGCTCAGCTGTTACAGTGCAACCGTGACTGGTCATGGCATACGCAGGCAGAAAGCTGGTCGCTGCGTGATGCGACGGGTGAGCTAAACGATCTGCCGCTGCCACAGGTGCCGCTGCCTAACGCGGCGACCGCGCTGGTGGCGCTACGGGTCTCAGGGCTTGAGGTCAGTGAGGCGCAGATTCGTGCCAGCCTGCCGCTGGCGATGCTGCCTGGGCGTTTCCAGACCCTCTGCGAATCACCACGTGTGATTCTGGATGTCGCCCATAATCCGCATGCGGCAACCTATCTGGCATCACGGTTGTCGGCATTGCCGAAACGCGGCAAAGTGCATGCCGTCGTGGGCATGCTGCATGATAAAGATATCGCCGGTACGCTGGCGGCGCTGGCACCGGTGGTCGATGTCTGGTACTGCGCACCGCTTGACGGACCGCGCGGCGCCAGTGCTGAGCAACTGCTGAGCGGCCTGTCACAGGGTGAAGCCTTTAGCTCGGTTGAGCTCGCCTGGCAGCAGGCCCGCCAGCAGGCAGCGCCGCAGGACATTGTGCTGGTCTGTGGTTCATTCCACACCGTTGCGCAGGTCATGGAATCGATTGAAACGGAGAAAGGACGTGGCAAGTAAGTTTCAGAACCGTTTAGTCGGCACCGTTATTCTGGTCGCCGTTGGCGTGATTGTACTGCCAGGGCTGCTGGATGGTCAGAAAAAGCATTACAAAGAGGAGTTCGCCGCCATTCCACTGGTGCCGAAACCTGATGATCAGCAGGATAGCGAAATGGTGCCACCGGTAACCCAGTCGCTGCCGGCACAGCCGCCGGAAGGCGCGGGCAATGCGGTCAACAGCAGCAATGGTAATGGCAAAACCAACGCCACGGCGGAGCAGGGACGGACTCAACCGGAAGATGAGAGCGATCCCGTGGTGGTCTCGCCGCCGCCGGTTCATCCGTCTGTGCCCGCACAGACGGTGACGAAACCGAAAGCGGAAGAGCCGCGTAAACCAAAAGTCGCAGAGCAGCCTAAGCAGAAACCGGTCGAACAGCAGAAGCCAAAAACCGTGGAGCAGCCCAAACCAAAGCCGGTTGAACAGCCTAAGCAGGAAGAAGCGCCAAAAGCGGCAGAGACAACGGCACCGGCAGGACAGGCTTATGTCGTGCAGTTGGGTGCACTGAAAAACGCCAGCAAAGTGAATGAGATTGTCGCGCAGTTACGGCTGTCGGGCTATCGTGCTTTTACCGTGCCTTCAACGCCGGTACAGGGACAGATCACCCGCATTTACGTTGGGCCGGATGCCTCAAAAGCCAAAATGCAGAGCGCGGTGGGCGAACTGAAAAATATCTCAGGACTGGGCGGCGTTGTGAAGCCGTACAGCGCCCGCTAAATCAGGTGATTGGCGCTGCCGATAGCAGTAACAGGCAGTGTCTTTTGCCCGAAAAGCAGAGTGCATAAAGCCTGCTACAGCGTAAAAAAATGACGATTTTCAACGGCCTGCCCGGCTGAAAATCACCCGGGCGATAGCACTTTTTTTTATCGCCTTTTTTATGGATGCAGAAAAAGAAAACCGCTACGCAAACGTTTTCTTTTTCTGTTAGAATGCGCCCCGAACTGGATGCAGGGGTGCAATTGCACTGGCGCTGGAAGAGTTCATGATCTGGATTGATTACGTCATTATTGCGGTAGTTGGTTTTTCGGCTCTGGTCAGCCTGGTCCGTGGGTTTGTCCGGGAAGCCTTATCTCTTGTTACCTGGGGATGCGCGTTTTTTGTCGCCAGTCATTACTATGCCTACCTTGCAGTCTGGTTTACAGGTTTTGACGACGAACTGGTTCGTAACGGTATCGCCATCGGTGTGCTGTTTGTGGCTACGCTGATTGTGGGGGCCATTGTGAACTACGTTATCGGCACGCTGGTGGAAAAAACCGGCCTGTCGGGAACCGACCGGGTGTTGGGCGTCTGTTTCGGGGCGTTGCGTGGTGTGCTGATTGTGGCCGCTTTGCTGTTCTTCCTTGATACATTCACTGGCTTTTCTAAAAGTCCGGACTGGCAACAGTCTCAACTCATTCCCGAGTTCAGTTATATAATCAGGTGGTTTTTTGATTACCTGAAAAGCACGTCGAGTTTTTTACCCCGGTGATGTGACCGGGAGTGCGGCTTAATGAGGAAATGACAACATGTGCGGTATTGTCGGTATCACCGGTTTCATGCCGGTCAACCAGTCGATCTATGACGCGTTAACGGTGCTCCAGCACCGCGGGCAGGATGCCGCAGGCATTTGTACCATCGATGCGCTGAAATGTTTTCGCCTGCGAAAGGCAAACGGCCTGGTCAGCGACGTTTTCGAAGCACGCCACATGCAGCGTCTGCAGGGCAATATGGGGATTGGTCACGCGCGTTATCCAACGGCGGGAAGTTCCAGTGCCTCTGAAGCGCAGCCTTTCTATGTAAACTCGCCGTATGGCATCACCCTGGCGCACAACGGTAATCTCACCAACGCCCATGTGCTGCGTAAGCACCTGTTTGAAAAGGGCCGCCGCCACGTTAATACCACCTCAGATTCTGAAATCCTGCTGAATATCTTTGCGCAGGAACTAGATCGTTTTCAAAACGATCCGCTGGAAGCCGACAACATTTTTGCTGCGGTGGCTGCAGTGCATCAGCAGGTGCGTGGCGCCTATGCGGTGGTGGCGATGATCATCGGTCACGGCATGGTCGCTTTTCGAGATCCCAACGGTATCCGTCCGCTGGTACTGGGCAAGCGTGTTATTGCGGATGGTCGCACCGAATATATGGTCGCCTCCGAGAGCGTGGCGCTGGATACGCTGGGCTTTGAGTTCATCCGTGACGTTGCACCGGGTGAAGCGGTTTATGTCACAGAGCAGGGCCAGCTTTCAACCCGCCAGTGCGCTGAAAATCCGAAAAGCAATCCCTGTTTGTTCGAGTACGTCTATTTTGCTCGCCCCGACTCGTTCCTGGACAAAATTTCGGTCTACAGCGCCCGTGTCCGTATGGGCACCAAGTTGGGCGAGAAAATTGCCCGTGAGTGGGAAGATCTGGATATCGACGTTGTGATTCCGATTCCGGAAACCTCAACCGATATCGCGCTGGAAATTGCACGTATTCTCGACAAACCCTATCGCCAGGGCTTCGTGAAAAACCGTTACGTTGGCCGCACCTTTATCATGCCGGGCCAGCAGTTACGTCGCAGCGCGGTGCGCCGCAAGCTCAACGCTAACCGGGCCGAATTCCGTGATAAAAACGTGCTACTGGTGGATGACTCGATTGTGCGCGGTACCACCTCAGAGCAGATCATTGAGATGGCGCGTGAAGCGGGTGCAAAACGGGTTTATCTGGCATCAGCGGCACCGGAAATTCGTTTCCCGAACGTCTACGGTATCGATATGCCGAGCGCCACTGAACTGATTGCGCATGGCCGCGAAGTGGAAGAGATTCGCCAGCTGATTAAAGCCGATGCGCTGATTTTTCAGGACCTTAACGATCTTATTGAAGCGGTTCGTGAAGAGAATCCAGACATTGCACAATTTGAGTGCTCAGTGTTCAATGGCATTTACGTGACGAAAGATGTTGATCAGCAGTACCTGGAGTATCTTGAGTCGCTGCGCAATGATGACGCCAAAGCGCTCCAGCGGCAGAACGAAGTCGAAAACCTTGAGCTGCATAACGAAGGCTGATGCTCCCGACAGGCGGGCAGCATAAAGCAGGGCGGGAGCAATCCCGCCCTGTTTGTTTTCATAAACCCGCTGGCCCGCGTATGATGGCGCATTGGCTGATATAAGGTTGGAATATGAAACGACTCATCATTGGCATTTCTGGCGCAAGCGGGGTGATTTATGGCGTGCGCATGCTGCAGGTATTGCAGCAGGTGGAAGAGGTTGAAACACATCTGGTTATGAGCCAGGCGGCGCGTCAGACGCTGGGGCTGGAAAGCGATTATTCGCTGCGTGACGTACAGGCGCTGGCCGATGTGGTGCATGACGTGCGCGATATTGCAGCAAATATTTCGTCTGGATCGTTTAAAACGCTGGGCATGGCAATTTTACCCTGCTCGATGAAAACGCTCTCTGGTATCGTACACAGTTACAGTGATTCGTTGCTGACCCGTGCCGCTGACGTGGTGTTGAAAGAGCAACGTAAGCTGGTTTTATGCGTGCGCGAAACCCCGCTGCATGTCGGTCACCTGCGAATGATGACCACCGCCGCAGAGCTGGGTGCCATTATCATGCCGCCGGTGCCAGCGTTTTATCATCGTCCTGAAACCATCGATCAACTGATCGATCAGACGGTTAACCGGGTTACCGACCAGTTTGATATCGAATTACCCGAAGACCTCTTTACGCGCTGGCAGGGTGCATAAAATTCCACTGGCGCACTTATTTAGTGCATAAGCGCGCCTCGGATCACTCTTCGTGCATTTGACGCACCAAAAGTTAACAACCTCGCTTTTTCTGTTTTACTTCACTGCTATATTCTCCTCACAAACACAGCGTTTACGCGAGTCTGACATCATGCTAACGGCGTGGATAACTTGCAGAACTGGCATGAAACATGCAAATTACTTTGCGCAAACACATCACGAACCACATAACAAAAAGCATTTCACTTGAGGGTAATCTATGAAAAAGCGTGTTCTGGCTCTTTCCCTGATGCTGGGCTTATCCAGTGCTGCCAGCGTCGTCGCGGCGGTTCCGGGCTCAATCCGTATCGGCACAGATCCAACTTACCCACCGTTTGAGTCGAAAAACGCGCAAGGCAAGTTAGTGGGCTTCGATATCGACCTCGCTAACGAAATTTGTAAACGTATTCATGCCCAATGTACCTATGTTGAGAGCGACTTCGATGCGTTGATTCCCTCGCTGAAAGCGAAGAAAATTGATGCCATCATCTCCTCACTTTCTATCACAGCTAAACGTCAGGAAGAGATCGCCTTCTCGGAAAAACTTTACGCCGCTAATGCGCGTTTAGTTGCACCGAAGGGATCGAAAATTGAGCCGACCATCGAGTCGCTGAAAGGCAAAAATATCGGTCTGCTGCAGGGCACCACGCAGGAAACCTATGCTAATCAGAACTGGCGGCCAAAGGGGGTAAACGTTACGCCTTATGCTAATCAGGATCTGGTCTATCAGGATCTGAATGCGGGCCGTATTGATGCTGCGTTCCAGGATGAAGTGCAGGCCAGCGAAGGCTTTCTCAAGCAGCCGGTGGGTAAAAACTACGCCTTCGCCGGTCCGGCCGTGAAAGATGACAAGATCTTTGGCGTTGGTACCGGAATGGGACTGCGTAAAGATGACAGCGAACTGAAAGCGGCTATCGACAAAGCCGTTGCTGACATGCGTAAAGATGGTACCTACGACAAGATTGCGAAGAAATATTTCGATTTCAATGTGTACGGCGACTAACCATCCTGTCGCTTTACCCTCTGAGTACCCTGCCGTTTTGTCGGGCATGAGCCGTTTCTGCTAGGCGCTGAACCCCGACCTTTTACGTAAATGGCGGATGGCAGGGTTAAGGGAGAGGTAGAGCCAAACTGCCCGTCTCGCTTGCGGGCAGCGTTTCGTTTTCACCCCACGACAGGACCCTCTCGATGTTGTATGGCTATTCTGATGTAATTCTTCGGGGCACGCTGGTAACACTGGAGCTAGCACTGACCTCCGTGGTGCTGGCAGTGCTGCTGGGCCTGATTGGCGCAGGCGCGAAACTGTCGCGCAGCCGGCCGCTGGCGATGATTTTTGAAGGCTACACCACGTTGATTCGTGGCGTGCCAGACCTCGTACTGATGCTGCTGATCTTTTACGGTCTGCAGATTGTCCTCAACCAGGTAACCGATGCGCTGGGCATTGCCCAGTTTGATATTGATCCGATGGTCGCCGGTATCATCACGCTCGGTTTTATCTATGGTGCCTACTTCACTGAAACGTTCCGTGGCGCTTTTATGGCCGTACCAAAAGGGCAGATTGAAGCGGCAACCGCGTTTGGCTTTACCGGCGCGCAAGTGTTCAGACGCATTTTGTTCCCGGCCATGATGCGCTACGCGCTGCCAGGCATCGGTAACAACTGGCAGGTGATTCTCAAAGCCACTGCGCTGGTCTCGCTGCTGGGGCTGGAAGATGTGGTGAAGGCGACGCAGCTGGCGGGGAAAAGTACCTGGCAGCCGTTCTACTTCGCCATTGTGGCGGGTGTCATTTATCTGGTGTTCACCACGCTGTCGAACGGCGTGCTGTGGTGGCTGAACCGGCGCTATACGGTCGGCGTGAAGAGGGCGAGTTATGATTGAGATTATTCAGGAATACTGGAAATCGCTGCTCTGGACTGACGGTTATCGTTTTACCGGTGTCGCCATCACCCTGTGGCTGCTGATTCTCTCAGTCTCCCTTGGCGGCTGCCTGGCCATCCTGCTGGCGATAGCGCGGGTTTCGCCTAACCGGTTTATCAGTTTTCCGGTCTGGCTCTTTACCTACGTGTTTCGCGGCACGCCGCTCTATGTGCAGCTGCTGGTGTTCTACTCCGGGATGTACACGCTGGAGATTGTGAAAGGCACTGAACTGCTGAACGCGTTTTTCCGCAGTGGCCTGAACTGTACGCTGCTCGCTTTCACCCTTAACACCTGTGCCTATACCACGGAAATCTTTGCGGGTGCGATTCGCGCGGTGCCACACGGTGAAATTGAAGCGGCGCGGGCTTACGGCTTCTCCACCTTTAAGCTCTATCGCTGCATTATCCTGCCCTCGGCGCTTCGTACCGCACTGCCGGTCTACAGCAACGAAGTGATTTTGATGCTGCACTCCACGGCGCTGGCCTTTACCGCCACGGTGCCGGATCTGCTGAAAATCGCGCGGGATATTAACTCGGCGACCTATCAGCCGTTTACCGCCTTTGGCCTGGCGGCTGTGTTGTACCTGATTATCTCTTACGTGTTGATCAGCCTGTTTCGCCTGGCGGAACGCCGCTGGCTGGCCCACGTGAAACCCTCTTCATCGCATTGAGTAGAACTATGGCTGACAATAAATTAAGCGTCACCGAATTGCATAAACATTACGGTGAACATGAAGTGCTGAAAGGGGTCTCGTTAACTGCTAAAGCGGGTGATGTGATCAGTATCATTGGATCGTCCGGTTCAGGGAAAAGTACCTTTTTACGCTGCATCAACTTCCTCGAAAAACCGAGCGAAGGCAGTATCGTGGTCAACAACCAACAAATCACGTTAGTCCGTGACAAAGATGGTCAGCTCAAGGTGGCTGACAAAGAACAGTTGCGCGCGTTGCGTACCAGTCTGACCATGGTGTTCCAGCACTTTAATCTGTGGAGCCACATGACAGTGCTGGAAAACGTGATGGAAGCCCCGATCCAGGTGCTGGGGCTGAGCAAAGCGGAGGCACGCGAACGCGCCATCCGCTATCTCGATAAAGTGGGCATTGATGCGCGGGCCCAGGCGAAGTATCCGGTTCACCTCTCTGGTGGTCAGCAGCAGCGTGTATCGATTGCACGCGCACTGGCGATGGAGCCAGAGGTGCTGCTATTTGACGAACCGACCTCGGCACTGGATCCGGAACTGGTAGGCGAAGTGCTCCGCATCATGCAGAAGTTGGCAGAAGAGGGCAAAACGATGGTGGTAGTGACCCACGAGATGGAGTTTGCCCGTCACGTATCCAGCCATGTGATTTTCCTGCATCAGGGCAAAATCGAAGAGCAGGGACCGCCTGCGGAGCTGTTCGGCAGCCCGAAAAGCCCGCGTTTACAGCAGTTCCTTAAGGGATCGCTGAAGTAATCCTGAAGCCCGCGTCTGACAGGCGCGGGCTTCAGGTTAATGATTCACCACATCCTGCAATGCCTCCTGGAGATCGTACCAGCGGAAGCCGAAACCTGAGGCTTCCAGCCGCTTTGGCAGCACATGCTGTCCTCCCAGCACCAGTACCGACGATTCGCCCATCATCAGCTTAATGGCGCTGGCTGGCGTGCGCATAAACGCGGGCCGATGCATCACCTGACCCAGTGTTGCCGCAAACTGCTCATTACGCACCGCATAGGGGGCGACCATATTGAATGGACCTCGCAGATCGTCATGATTCAGCAGCCAGATAATGGCGTTAATCATATCGTCAAGATGGATCCAGGGCAGATACTGTTTGCCATTGCCGATTGGCCCGCCAATACCGAGTTTAAAGGGCAGCTTCATTTTGCTGAGCGCGCCGCCCTCGGGAGCCAGCACCACGCCGGTCCGCAGCAGGCATACGCGGGTGCGTTCGCTTTCAGCCGCCAGGGCCAGCTGCTCCCAGCGGGCGCAGAGCTGATGCGTAAATTCATCCTGACCCTGATCCTCTTCAGTGAGCACCAGATCGCCGGTATTGCCATAAAAGCCGGTTGCCGAACCTGAGATGAGTACGGAGGGTGGCGTGGCGCTGGCGTTGATCAGGGAGGCGATCTGCTCGGTTATCTGCCAGCGGCTTTCGCACAGCTGTTGTTTATGTGGCTCCGTCCAGCGTTTGTCTGCGATGGGTTCTCCCGCCAGATTAATCACCGCATCGATGTTATCCAGGTTTGGCTGCTGCGCCAGACCTGACCAGAACGCGACGTTCTCGCCCAGTTTTTCACGCGCGCTGATCACATCACGCGTCACCACACTAATCTGATGCCCCAGCTGTTGCAGGCGTGGAATCAGGTGACGGCCAATCAGTCCTGTGCCACCGGTAATAAGAATGTGCATGTTGCGGCTCCCTTGATGTTTTTGTTATTTGCACCTTTCAGCATAGAAGAGTGGAGCCACTCTATAGTGAGTCGCGTCGCGCTTTCTTATTCCGGAGGCAGAGATCGGATCAGCTCAGCGTTGCCTTCGTAAAAAAAAATCGGTAAACATGATGCAACCCTGACAGCCAATTGAGGTAACCGATGAATTATCCGTCCATCACCCTATGGTCAGATTCATCATTTTTCAGTCCTTACGCCATGTCGGCCTACGTCGCTCTTACCGAAAAGGGGATCCCGTTCCAGCTGAAACGCGTCGATTTGTCGCAGAATCAGCAATACGCCGCGGCTTACCGTGAACTTTCGCTGACCTGCCGGGTGCCGACTCTGCAAATTGATGATTTCCTGTTAAGCGAATCCTCAGCGATTACTGAATATCTCGAAGAGCGTTTTCTGGCACCCGAGTTTGAACGCCTCTATCCACGTGACCGTGAGAAGCGCGCCCGCGCCAGAGAGATTCAGGCCTGGTTGCGCAGCGACTTCCTGTGTATCCGTCAGGAGCGTCCGACAGAAGTGTTGTTTGCCGGTGAGCGTTTTGCGCCGCTGACCGCGTCAGCGCAGCAGACGGTGGATAAACTCGTTACGGCAGTGAATCGCCTGCTGCCGGACGGGCAACAGAACTTGTTTGGCGAGTGGTCAATTGCAGATACCGATCTGGCGATAATGCTTAACCGGCTGGTATTGCATGGCGATCCCTTGCCCGTCCGTTTACAGCATTATGCTGAGTTTCAGTGGCAGCGAGCCTCGGTACAGCTGTGGTTAGCAGAAAGTGGTAAAAATCGGTAACAGCCAGGGCTTGCTCAGGCTGGCGGAAGTGATTACCTTACGCCACATAAAAATAACAAGTGGCAAACTGCGTACCCAAGTGTACGCCAAACAGGAAAGGGTTACGGATGGTGGATCAAACTGCGGGTGACGGCATCGAATGGGTCGATATCGTAAGCGAAGAGAATGAAGTCGTTGCTCAGGCGACACGTGCGCAGATGCGCGCTCAGTGCCTGCGTCACCGCGCCACCTATATCGTGGTTCATGACGGTATGGGCAAGATTCTGGT
This sequence comes from Pantoea sp. AS142, assembly GCF_037152305.1. Lineage (NCBI taxonomy): Bacteria > Pseudomonadati > Pseudomonadota > Gammaproteobacteria > Enterobacterales > Erwiniaceae > Pantoea > Pantoea sp. AS142. The sequence continues at coordinate 261,845 of NZ_JBBCMO010000002.1, forward strand.
ACAGCGTCGCACTGAGATAAAAGATTTTATGCCGGGCAAACTGGACGCAACCGCAGGGGGCGTAGTGCAGAGCGGTGAAGATATGCTGGAATCTGCGCGACGTGAAGCGGAAGAGGAGTTAGGGATTGCTGCGGTACCGTTTGCTGAGCATGGCAAATTTTACTTCGAAGATCAGCATTGTCGCGTCTGGGGCGGTCTGTTCAGTTGCGTGTCGCACGGGCCATTCGCCATGCAGGAGTCGGAAGTCGATGAGATTATCTGGATGACACCCGATGAGATCACCGCGCGTTGTGATGAGTTCACTGACGATTCACTTAAAGCGCTCTCACTGTGGATGAGTCGCAACGGCGAAAACCGCGCCTGAAAACGGGCGCTCTGACGCATGTCACCGACTGGCGTTAACGCGAACAGCTGGGTTACCGACGAAAAAAGGCATGCCCTGGGGCATGCCTTTTTCGTTATCGACTGACGCTTAGCCTTCTGCCTGTTGAGACTGAATAGCCGTCAGGGCGATGGTATAAACGATGTCATCAACCAGCGCGCCGCGCGACAGGTCGTTGACCGGTTTACGCATACCCTGCAGCATTGGTCCGATCGAGATCAGATCGGCTGAACGTTGTACCGCTTTGTAAGTGGTGTTACCGGTGTTGAGATCCGGGAAAATGAATACAGTAGCGCGACCCGCAACCTGTGAATTTGGTGCTTTTGATTTCGCCACATCTTCCATGATCGCGGCGTCATACTGCAGCGGACCATCGATCACCAGATCAGGACGTTTTTCCTGCGCAATACGCGTTGCTTCGCGCACTTTTTCAACGTCGCTGCCTGCACCTGAAGTGCCGGTAGAGTAGGAGATCATTGCAACCCGTGGGTCGATACCAAAGGCTTTGGCTGAATCGGCTGACTGGATGGCAATCTCAGCAAGCTGCTCGGCGGTCGGATCCGGGTTAATCGCGCAGTCACCGTAAACCAGCACCTGCTCCGGCAGCAGCATAAAGAACACCGAGGAAACCAGTGAGCTGTTAGGCGCGGTTTTGATCAGCTGCAGTGGCGGACGAATGGTGTTGGCGGTGGTGTGAACCGCACCTGAAACCAGGCCATCCACTTCGCCGCTCTCCAGCATCATGGTACCGAGTACGACGTTATCTTCCAGCTGCTCCTGGGCGACCACTTCGGTCATGCCTTTGCTCTTACGCAACTCAACCAGACGCGGTACGTAGTTTTGACGAACCTGTTCCGGGTCAACAATCTCAACCCCTTTGCCCAGTTCGACACCCTGAGCCGCAGCGACACGCTGAATCTCATCCGGGTTGCCTATCAGTACGCAGGTGGCGATGCCGCGTTCAGCACAGATAGCAGCCGCCTTAACGGTACGCGGCTCATCACCCTCTGGCAGCACCACGCGTTTGCCCGCTTTACGCGCCAGCTCGGTCAGCTGGTAGCGGAAGGCGGGTGGCGAAAGGCGACGGCTGCGTTCTGACGTGGCGGTGAGTGACTCAATCCACTCGGCGTTAATGTAGCTGGCGACATATTCCTGCACTTTCTCGATGCGCTGCGTATCGTCAGCGGGCACTTCAAGATTAAAGCTCTGCAGGCTCAGGGAGGTCTGCCAGGTATTGGTTTTCACCATAAACACCGGCAGGCCGGTCTGGAAGGCACGGTCGCAGAGACGCGCGATACGATCGTCAATCTCATAGTTACCGGTCAGCAATATAGCGCCAATTTCAATGCCATTCATGGCAGCCAGACAGGCGGCAACCAGTACATCCGGGCGATCTGCGGAGGTGACCAGCAGTGAGCCAGGACGGAAATGCTCCAGCATGTGCGGGATACTACGGGCGCAGAACGTTACCGATTTAACACGGCGGGTCTGAATCTCACCTTCGTTGATGATGCGCGCATCCAGGTGGTGACACATATCGATCGCGCGGGTGGCAATCAGGTCAAAGCTCCACGGCACGCAGCCCAGCACCGGCAGCGGGCTGTCTGAGAACAGCTGCTTAGGATCGATATTGGCGATACTGGCTTTTGACGAGTCATCAAAAATTTCTGACAGGTCAGGGCGGGTACGCCCCTGGTCATCGACCGGCGCATTGAGTTTATTGATAATTACGCCGGTGATATTTTTGTTCTTCTGACCGCCGAAACTGCTTTGAGTCAACTCAATACGCTCTTTCAGCTGTGCCGGGGAGTCATTGCCCAGCGCCATCACGAAGACGATTTCCGCATTCAGGGTTTTCGCGATTTCATAGTTCAGCGCGTTGGCGAACTGATGCTTGCGCGTGGGGACCAGACCTTCAACCAGCACCACTTCGGCATCTTGCGTGTTGGCATGGTAACGGGAGATGATCTCCTCCATTAGCACATCCTGCTGGTTCGATCCCAGCAGTGATTCAACACGTGACATCTGCAGCGGTTCGGCGGCAGGAATCGACGAGTTCTTACGGATAATGGTGGTGGTTTGATCTGGGGTATCGCCGCCGGCACGCGGCTGAGCAATTGGCTTAAAGACGCTGAGGCGTACGCCTTTGCGTTCCATGGCGCGGATAACGCCGAGGCTGACGCTGGTCAGGCCGACGCGGGTGCCGGTCGGAATGAGCATAATTGTACGTGACACGTGTGAACCTCTCAGTAATGGCATGGTGTCAAAAACAACTCCGTCAGCCTGAGCTGACGGAGAGAAGCGTTTACGCAGTCAGACGCGCGGCGTCTTGAGCAATGACCAGCTCTTCGTTGGTCGGAATCACTAACGCCGGGCGGGTGCCTTCTTTATTGATGTAGCCAGACTTGCCGAAACGGGCCGCCAGATTGCGATCGTGATCGACGTCAAAGCCCAGCAGCGCCAGTTTTTTCAGTGAGAGCTCTCGTACCATCGCGGCGTTTTCACCGATGCCGCCAGTAAACACAACGGCGTCAAGACGGCCATCCATCAGTGCGGTGTAGCTGCCGATATATTTCGCCAGGCGATGACAGAACACATCCATTGCGCGCTTCGCATCTTGTTTGGTGGCGCAGTTCTCTTCTACGTAGCGGCAGTCGCTGGTGACTTCGGTCAGTCCTAACAGGCCAGACTCTTTGGTCAATAGTTTATTGATGGCATCAACGCTCATACCCAGCGTATCGTGCAGGAAGAAGATAATTGCCGGATCGATGTCGCCACTGCGAGTGCCCATCACCAGGCCTTCCAGCGGGGTCAAGCCCATAGAGGTGTCCACGCACGCGCCGTTACGAATGGCAGAGACAGAACCTCCGTTGCCGAGGTGGCAAGTGATAATGTTCAATGACTCCAGCGGTTTGTTGAGCATTTTGGCGGCTTCGTGAGTCACATAGAAGTGGCTGGTACCATGTGCGCCATAGCGACGAACGCCATGCTCTTTATACAGTTTGTACGGCAGCGCATAAAGATAAGACTCTTCCGGCATTGTCTGATGGAAAGCGGTGTCAAATACCGCGACATTCTTATCTGACAGGTGAGGGAAGTTTTTCATCGCTTCATCAATACCGATCAGATGCGCCGGATTGTGCAGCGGTGCAAAAGAAGAGGCGTCTTTGATGCCCTGTACCACTTCTTCAGTAATGATGACTGAGTGAGTCAGCTTCTCTCCGCCATGAACGATACGATGTCCAATTGCAGCAATTTGTGCCGACAGCTCAGGTTTTTGTGCCAGAATGGTTTTAACGATAAAGTTAAGCGCTTCGCTATGCGCTGCGCCAGCACCCAGAGGCGCTTCCTGTTTTTCGCCTTCCAGCTTCCATTTGATGCGGGCTTCAGGAAGGTGAAAACATTCCGCCAGGCCCGACAGGAATTCTTCACCGCTGGCAGGGTTAAGGATGGCAAACTTAAGGGAAGAACTGCCACAGTTCAGAACCAGAACTAACTTACTCGACATGGAAGTACCTATTTTTTGAGAGTGGCTAAATTAAACGCAATCAGACTAACAGCGTAGCCCATTAGAGCGGGTAGATTAATGACAAACATCATGCGGTAGACAGAATTCTGCATTTCCGCAAAAAATTTCGGTAATCTTACGCGAAAATTTGAAGGTTACCGTGTTGACAGATGGCTCAGCCTCTTCCCAAAGGCGCATCCCGCTTCCGGAAAAGGGTAAAAACGGCGTCAGAATAGCTGGAGTCATCTTTAAAGACAAAAAAAATTGAAGGATGTCACGTAAAGTTGTGTGGTTATAACTATATTTTTAATATTTACAGAATTAGTTGAGGTGAGCCATGGCGAATGAATCTGGCAGTACCAATTGGTTTCGGATGTTTCAACGCGGCCAACATTATATGAAGACCTGGCCTGCTGATAAGCGCCTGGCTCCCGTGTTCCCGGAAAACCGTGTTTCATCGGCAACGCGCTTTGCCATTCGCTTTATGCCACCTTTGGCGATTTTTACGCTGACCTGGCAGATAGCTATGGGGGGGCAATTAGGCCCAGCTGTGGCGACGGCGCTGTTTGCCTGTAGCCTGCCGATGCAGGGATTATGGTGGCTGGGGAAGCGGTCAGTGACGCCGCTGCCGCCAACGCTGCTTAACTGGTTTCATGAAGTGCGTGCCCGGCTGGAAGAGGCCGGCCAGGCGAGTGCGCCTGTAGAAGGCAAGCCGACCTATCAGGCGCTGGCCGATCTCTTAAAGCGGGCGTTTAAACTACTTGACCGCACCTTCCTCGACGATCTCTGATCTTTCCCTGGACGGCGGTAAAAAATTACCGCTAACCTGCGGCCAAATCAAAGAAAGGCGATACGGCGATTTTCGTGTCACTCACGCTGTGCAATCATTTCTCCATTGTTGATTAACTGAGCGGTCTCTGACCAGGAGTGAATGATGGAAATGACCCATGCGCAGCGTTTGATTCTCACTAACCAATACAAAATCATGGCCATGCTTGAGCCAGAAAATGCTGAACGCTTTCGCCGCTACCAGACCATCATCGAACGCGGTTATGCGCTGCAGATGCGTGAGCTGGATAAAGAGTTTGGCGAACTTAGCGAAGCGATCTGTCGGACGGTGATCGACATTATGGAAATGCATCACGCCCTCCACGTCTCCTGGTCGAACCTTAAAGATAAAGGTCAGCTTGAAGAACGCCGTCTCGCCTTTCTGGGCTTTGATGCGGCAACCGAAGCACGACTGCTGAGTTATGTCCGTTTTATGGTTAATACAGAAGGGCGTTACACCCACTTCGATTCCGGTACACATGGTTTTAATGCGCAGACCCCGATGTGGGAAAAGTATCAACGCATGTTAGCTTTGTGGCAGACTTGTCCGCGCCAGTACCATTTAAGTGCAAATGAAATTGCGCAAGTGATTAATGCCTGATTGAGGAGGAGCGCGTGACCTACAGAGGTTTTCTATTTGATTTAGACGGCACGCTGGTGGATTCACTGCCAGCGGTTGAACGAGCCTGGAGCCAGTGGGGTGCCCGTCATGGCATTGCGGCCGATGACATCCTGGATTTCATCCATGGCAAACAGGCGATCACCTCTCTGCGTCATTTCATGGCAGGCCAGTCGGAAGCGGCTATTCAGGCGGAGTTTGTCGCGTTGGAGCAGGCTGAAGCAGCGGATACCGATGGCGTGCAGGCGCTGCCAGGCGCCAATGCGCTGCTGAACCGGCTCAACGAGCTGCAGATTCCCTGGGCGATTGTCACTTCAGGCTCAGTGCCGGTCGCACATGCACGTCATAAAGCCGCAGGATTACCGAAGCCCGCGGTGTTTATTACCGCAGAGCAGGTGGCTAAAGGTAAACCTGAGCCCGATCCCTACCTGCTTGGAGCGGAGAAGCTCGGATTAGCGGCGACATCGTGTGTGGTGGCAGAAGATGCGCCCGCCGGAATTTTATCCGGCCTGAATGCCGGTTGCGCGGTGATAGCCATCAATGCCCCGGCGGAAACGCCACGGCTGGATGAAGTGGCGCTTCAGCTCGAATCACTGACCTCACTGGTAATAACCTGCACTTCTGACGGCAGCTTTACCTTCAGTCAGTAGGCTTAAAGGGCGGCCCGGCGGTCAGACCGTCGGGTTTACAGTGGCGTATCCTGTGAGATCTCATCCAGCGACAGGCTGAAGCTCGGAATAAACACCTCAACAAAAAAATCCATTTCCGGTGAACGGCGTTGCGCTAAGGTTTTTTCCAGCCGCGCTTTAGCCAGTAAAAATTCGTTGTTTCCGGCAGACAGTTCCTCAAGACACTTTACATAAGCGCAGAGTGCATCTGCCTGTTTCACAACGGCCTGCTCCTCTTCACTGTGCAAATGTTCATCGATTAGCGGGCGGTAGATCGCCTGAAACTCTTCAGGCAGCATCTCAATCAATTTCTGCTGGGCAATCTTCTCGATTTTTTTATATTCGTGGGCGATCTGTGCGTTGTAATACTTAACCGGAGTCGGTAAATCGCCAGTGAGGACTTCGCTGGCATCGTGATAGAGCGCCAGCATGGCAATGCGATCGGCATTAAGCGATCCACTGAACTTAAGATTTTTTATTATGGCCAGGGCATGCGCTACCATGGCGACCTGCAGACTGTGTTCAGAAACATTTTCGGTGCGCACATTGCGCATCAATGGCCAGCGATTGATCAGCTTAAGACGGGAGAGGTGAGCAAAGAAGTGACTTTGTGTCATGAGCGTTCCTGTTGGCAGGCAGGGGAGAGACAGGCTCCCCCCAAATAACGTCAGTATACGCGGCTGCGATTACTGACGATAGCCTTGCAGGAAGCGTCCAAATTTATAAATTGCCATCTCCAGATCATCGACGCGTGGCAGCGTAACAATGCGCAGGTGATCGGGCCATGGCCAGTTAAAAGCACTGCCCTGAACCAGCAGGACTTTCTCCTGTAGCAGAAAATCCAGCACCATCTTTTGATCGTCGAAGATGTTGAATTTTTTGGCATCTATTTTCGGAAACATGTAAAGCGCACCCTGCGGTTTCACACAGCTGACACCAGGAATATCGTTGATCAACTCCCAGGCGCGCTGCCGCTGCTCGTAGAGACGACCGCCAGGCATGATAAATTCGCTGATACTCTGGTAGCCGCCCAGCGCCGTCTGAATCGCATGCTGCGCCGGCACGTTGGCACAGAGGCGCATCGAGGCGAGCATCTCGAGGCCTTCTATATAGCCTTTAGCATGTTTCTTTGGCCCATTCAGTACCATCCAGCCCTGACGGAATCCGGCAACGCGATAGGTTTTGGAGAGGCCATTGAAGGTGACGGTCAGTAGATCGGGGGCCAGCGCAGCGATGCAGTGGTGCTGTGCGTCGTCATAAAGGATCTTGTCGTAGATCTCGTCAGCAAAAATGATCAGATTATGCTGACGCGCAATCTCAACAACTTCTAACAGCAACTCTTTGCTGTAGACCGCGCCGGTTGGGTTGTTCGGGTTGATAATCACGATGCCGCGGGTACGCGGCGTGATCTTACTGCGTATATCATCCAGGTCCGGGAACCAGCCAGCTGACTCGTCACACAAATAGTGCACTGCTTTACCGCTGGAAAGGGAAACTGCGGCCGTCCATAACGGATAGTCGGGTGCCGGCACCAGCATTTCGTCGCCGCTGTTCAGTAACGCCTGCATCGACTGCACGATGAGCTCTGAAACCCCGTTGCCAATGTAGATATCTTCTACCGTGACATCGCGCATGTCGCGCGCCTGGTAGTGCTGCATGATCGCTTTTCGGGCGGAATAGAGACCCTTGGAGTCGCAATAGCCCTGAGCGCTGGGAAGGTTACGAATAACATCGACCAGAATCTCATCCGGTGCTTCGAAACCAAACGGCGCCGGATTGCCGATGTTAAGCTTCAGAACTTTGTTGCCTTCTTCTTCGAGGCGCTTCGCCTCTTTCAGTACCGGGCCACGAATGTCATAGCAGACGTTGTCGAGTTTTCCGGATTTATTAATTTGAAAAGTCATTGTTACCGCCTTAATGGGCAGAATTCTTTTGGCTGCCACAGAAATCGAACCCGCACAATGTACTCTCCTCACGGTCACAAAAGAAGGGTGCCGCACCGTTTTGGCGGGTTCAACAACTTTTAGCACGATGTGCAGCATAAAAGACAAGTTGAGATACTTAAGGTGGTAAATGAAACCTTAAATTATGGAAAATTCAGGACTTAAGTCTACCTAATGAGCTGCTGAGCCAACATACGCTTTTGGCATTATGAAAGTTATCTGGAAGCTATCGAGGTTCAACATTTCTGTGCGGCTTAAATATACACACAGAGAAATAGTTAAATTTTATTTCATAAAAGTTCAGTTTGTACGCAGTTTTATAATTCAGGGAACGTTCACGCCTTAGCGCTGCTTAAGAGTGTCTCTTTTAAGGCCTTGTGATCACCGGCAAAGTGCCAAAAGAAGAGCTTCATATGGCAACTTAGTGGCAGGATTCTGAGGAGTAATTAACACTTCCTCACTAAATTTCAGAATGCTGAAGGCTTAAAAAGTGATCAATAATATGGCATAAGGGTCTGTAAAAGCCTTTAGCACAAAATTTACAGCGCTTTTCACAAAATCATTTCCATTTTGAAGTCAAAAATGATTAAGTATAATTTATTATTTAGCGCACTAAGCCGCTTCGTCCTGGCAGCCCGTAAAGTGCGTTTTTTATCCTGCCCGTTTCTTTTTGGGGGAGTAAGACAACTACGCAGCTTCCTGCATTCGCGCACCCAGCGCCATCGGTTCAGAAGTTGTATCTGTCTTAATAGCACTGTGACCCTTTCAGCTAAGTTAACAGTGCATGTTCCACATAAACATTTTTTTGTGTCAGTCTTAACACAGGACTGTCATTGAGCACCATTACTGCTTATCACTTTGATAAGCTTGTGATAACACCAGGGTAGTAGTTCGTAAAATCTTATAAGTGAAGAAAAAATCATGACTAATGCAAATCGTCCGATACTAAATCTCGACCTCGATCTGCTGAGAACTTTTGTTGCCGTTGCGGATTTGAATACCTTTGCAGCGGCCGCTGCAGCGGTCTGCAGAACCCAATCAGCAGTCAGTCAGCAGATGCAGCGTCTGGAACAATTGGTAGGTAAAGAGCTGTTTGCCAGACATGGACGTAATAAGCTGTTAACAGAGCATGGAATCCAGCTTTTAGGCTATGCCAGAAAAATTCTTCGTTTCAACGACGAAGCCTGCACTTCTCTGATGTACAGCAACATTCAGGGCGTGCTGACCATTGGTGCCTCAGATGACACGTCTGACACCATTCTGCCGTTCCTGCTAAATCGGGTGACCTCGGTTTATCCGAAACTGGCAATTGATGTGCGGGTTAAACGTAATCCATTTATGATGGAGATGCTCAATCAGGGTGAAGTGGACCTGGTTGTGACGACCTCCAGCCCGGGTAATTTTACCTATCAGGTACTGCGTACTTCACCAACTTTGTGGTACTGCGCAGCGGATTATATCTTCCAGCGTGGCGAAGCCATTCCATTAGTGCTGTTGGATGAGCCAAGTCCTTATCGTGATATGGCTATTGATCATCTTAATGAAGCGGGCATTCCGTGGCGCATCTCCTATGTCGCTTCCACACTGGCTGCAGTGCGGGCTGCGGTGAAAGCGGGATTAGGTGTGACGGCCCGTCCGGTCGAGATGATGAGCCCGGAACTCCGTGTTATGGGCGCGGCTGAAGGGTTGCCGGTACTGCCGGATACGCAATATCTGCTGTGCCGTAATCCTGACAGCGATAATGAACTGGCGCTGGCTATCTTCAATGCTATGCAGTCCACTAATGACCCGTATAATCTGAGCAATAATCCTGACGGTACGCTGTTGCTGGATGACGAAGAGTAATTTCGTTAACGTGTTGTACTCAATACCGGTGCCATTGCCTTAATAAACGCTTATAAATAAGCCTCTCATTCCCTGAAAAGAACGAGAGGCTTTTTTATGCGTGCTCCATGCCCGACTCTCCCTCTCATTACACTCCATAATGTTACTCCCATAAATTAATTTCACTCCTGAGTGAACTGAAATTTGCTGACCGAAGAAGCGAACTTTTTATTCCGAATCGCCGTTAGGGGTGGAGAAATTTAACGCAAAAAGGGCAAAAGTGTGTTCTTGATCAAGAAAATACCCCTGATAAGGGGAAGGAAAACACGGTGATACCTGTCAAGATATGTTTGTTAAATGCGCGATCCATGCGTGTGAATACCCGCTACACTAAAATTAACCCTACAGACTGAAGCGATTTAGCTGGAAAGCGGGGCATCATTTGTTAATAATATGATGCAGGTGTGAAATAATGTTTGGATACTTTTGTCAAAGTTGACAAAAGGTTATAGAAAGGAGTAAAAAACCCCATTAAATTGCTGCTTATTACATAATAACAGTGATATTTAAAAGGTTTTTACCCTTCCCTTGAATCGATGTGGTCAGTTTGCTGCGGGAAACGTGTGCAGGATGCCAGCGCCACTTTTGATGAGTAAGCAATGAGTATGTCAACTACCACCGAAATCATCGCTCAGCATTGGGCGTTTATCGTATTTATCGTTATTGCCTTTGGCCTGTGTGCTTTCATGCTGACTGGAGGATGGCTGCTTGGCGGCAGAGCGCGCGCCCGCTACAAAGACACGCCATTCGAATCGGGCATAGAATCCGTTGGTGATACCCATATCCGCCTGTCGGCGAAATTTTATCTGGTTGCGATGTTTTTCGTCATCTTCGACGTCGAAGCCCTCTTTTTATACGCATGGGCGACTTCAATCCGTGAAAGCGGTTGGATCGGCTTTGTGGAAGCCGCAATTTTCATTTTGGTGCTCCTGGCGGGTCTGGTCTATCTGGTACGCATTGGCGCACTGGACTGGGCGCCAGCTCGCCGTCGCGTGGTGGTGAAAACCGCTACGGTCAGCCACACCAATCCTCATAAGCAGTAAAAGAGAGGCAATAAGATGGACTATACGCTCACCCGCATAGACCCGAACGGTGGTGAGAACGACCGTTATCCTCTGCAAAAGCAGGAAATCGTCAGCGATCCGCTGGAGCAGCACGTTCATCGCAGCGTTTATATGGGCAAACTCGAAAACGCCCTGCATGACATGGTGAATTGGGGACGTAAAAATTCCCTCTGGCCTTATAACTTTGGCTTGTCCTGTTGTTACGTTGAGATGACAACGTCGTTTACCGCGGTTCACGACGTGGCACGTTTTGGCGCTGAAGTTATGCGCGCCTCGCCACGTCAGGCTGATTTCATGGTCATTGCCGGTACGCCATTCACCAAAATGGCCCCAGTTATTCAGCGTTTGTACGATCAAATGCTGGAGCCAAAATGGGTGATTTCCATGGGGGCCTGCGCAAACTCTGGCGGTATGTATGACATCTATTCGGTGGTGCAGGGAGTCGATAAATTCCTGCCGGTTGATGTCTATATTCCTGGCTGTCCGCCACGTCCTGAGGCGTACATGCAGGCACTGCTGCTGCTGCAGGAGTCGATCGGCAAAGAGCGTCGCCCGCTCTCGTGGGTTGTCGGTGATCAGGGCGTTTATCGCGCTAATATGCCATCTGAGCGCGAAAGAAAACGCGGCGAGCGCATTGCAGTCACGAACCTGCGCAGCCCGGACGAAGTTTAAAAACCGTATGGATGGAAAACCGCGCCTGCAGCAGAACATCACAATTTAATGCATGGCCCCATCCTGACGCCTTCATTTGAGTGCCTGAGACCAGGCCGGAATGGTGAGTAACGTATGACAGATTTGACCACGCAAGATCTCGCTCAGCCTTCATGGCAAACCCGTGATCACCTTGATGACCCGGTGATCGGCGAGTTGCGTAACCGTTTTGGGCCGGATGCCTTCACTGTTCAGCCAACCCGTACCGGCATTCCGGTAGTGTGGGTTAAGCGTGAACAGATACTGGAAATGACCGAGTTCCTGCGTAAATTACCCAAGCCTTACGTCATGCTGTATGACCTGCATGGCGTGGACGAGCGTTTACGTACCCACCGTGCAGGCCTTCCTGCGGCGGATTTTTGCGTTTTCTATCACCTGCTGTCGATTGAGCGCAACCGCGACATCATGCTCAAGGTGGCCTTATCAGAAAACGATATGCACCTGCCGACTCTTACCCGCCTTTTTCCGAATGCCAACTGGTATGAGCGTGAAACCTGGGAGATGTTTGGTATTACCTTTGATGGCCACCCGCATCTGACGCGCATCATGATGCCATCGACCTGGGAAGGGCATCCGCTGCGTAAAGATTACCCGGCGCGCGCCACCGAATTCGATCCGTTTACGCTGACCAAACAGAAAGAAGACCTGGAAATGGAAGCGCTGACCTTTAAGCCTGAAGACTGGGGCATGAAGCGCAGCACCACCAACGAAGACTTCATGTTCCTGAACCTCGGGCCTAACCACCCGTCGGCGCACGGTGCGTTCCGCATCATTCTGCAGCTGGATGGTGAAGAGATTGTCGACTGCGTGCCTGACATCGGTTATCACCATCGTGGTGCCGAAAAGATGGGCGAACGTCAGTCGTGGCACAGCTATATTCCTTATACAGACCGTATCGAGTACCTCGGCGGTTGCGTAAACGAAATGCCTTACGTACTGGCGGTAGAAAAACTGGCCGGTATCGTTGTACCCGATCGGGTCAACGTGATCCGCGTAATGCTCTCTGAGTTGTTCCGCATCAACAGCCATCTGCTCTATATCTCGACCTTTATTCAGGACGTCGGTGCCATGACCCCGGTGTTCTTTGCCTTTACCGATCGCCAGAAAATCTATGACGTGGTTGAAGCCATTACCGGTTTCCGTATGCACCCGGCATGGTTCCGCATCGGTGGCGTTGCGCATGACCTGCCGCGTGGCTGGGAACGTCTGCTGCGCGACTTCCTCGACTGGATGCCAAAGCGTCTCAAAGAATATGACAAAGCCGCACTGCGTAACAGCGTGCTGATTGGCCGTTCCAAAGGTGTTGCTGCTTACAACATGGAAGAGGCGCTGGCATGGGGCACCACAGGTGCGGGTCTGCGTGCCACTGGTCTCGACTTTGACGTGCGTAAATGGCGTCCATACTCTGGCTACGAAAACTTCGATTTTGAAATCCCGATCGGCTCCGGCGTCAGCGATGCTTACAGCCGCGTAATGCTAAAGATGGAAGAGATGTGGCAGTCGCTGCGCATTCTTGAGCAGTGTCTCAACAACATGCCAGAGGGGCCGTTTAAAGCGGATCACCCGCTGACCACGCCGCCACCGAAAGAGCGCACGTTGCAGCACATTGAAACGCTGATCACTCACTTCCTGCAGGTGTCGTGGGGACCGGTGATGCCAGCCAATGAATCGTTCCAGATGATTGAAGCGACGAAAGGGATCAACAGCTACTACCTGACCAGCGATGGCAGCACCATGAGCTACCGCACCCGCGTGCGTACGCCGAGCTTCCCGCATCTGCAGCAGATTCCTTCCGTAATCCGTGGCAGCCTGGTATCCGACCTGATCGTATATCTGGGTAGTATCGATTTTGTTATGTCAGACGTGGACCGCTAATTATGCACGATCAACACATTGCCATTAAAACGATCGACCCTAACGAGGTCTTCGTGCTGAGCGCGGAAGAGCATCACGCTATTGAGCACGAAAAACACCACTACGAAGATGCGCGTGCAGCCTCGATTGAAGCGCTGAAGATCGTGCAAAAACAGCGCGGCTGGGTGCCGGACGGCGCGATCAACGCGATCGCGGATGTGCTGGGTATCCCGGCAAGCGACGTTGAAGGTGTGGCGACATTTTACAGCCAGATCTTCCGTCAGCCGGTTGGCCGTCATGTAATCCGTTACTGTGACAGCGTGGTCTGTCATATCACTGGCTATCAGGGCATCCAGTCAGCACTGGAGCAGCAGCTGAATATTAAACCGGGTCAGACCACTGCCGATGGCCGCTTTACACTGCTGCCAACCTGCTGTCTGGGCAACTGCGACAAAGGCCCAACGATGATGGTGGATGAAGACACGCATGTGCATCTGACGCCGGAAGGCATTCCTGTTTTGCTGGAGCAGTATCAATGACAATTAAACAGATCATTCGTACTGCTGAAACGCATCCGCTGACCTGGCGGATGCGTGACGACAAGCAACCTGTCTGGCTTGACGAATACCGCAGCAAAAACGGCTATGCCGGTGCAGAAAAAGCGCTGAAAAGCCTGTCGCAGGATGAGATCGTCGCAGCAGTCAAAGATTCAGGTCTGAAAGGGCGCGGGGGTGCAGGCTTCTCTACCGGGCTGAAGTGGAGTCTGATGCCCAAAGATGAGTCGATGAACATCCGTTACCTGCTGTGTAACGCTGATGAGATGGAGCCCGGCACTTATAAAGATCGCCTGCTGATGGAGCAGATGCCCCATCAGCTGGTGGAAGGGATGCTGATCAGCGCCTTCGCGCTGAAGGCTTATCGTGGCTATATCTTTTTACGTGGCGAATACATTGAAGCCGCGGTGCATCTGCGCCGTGCGATTGCGGAAGCGACGGAAGCGGGCTATCTCGGTAAAAATATTCTCGGTACCGGCTTCGACTTTGAGCTGATCGTCCACACCGGTGCAGGGCGTTATATCTGCGGCGAAGAGACGGCACTGATTAACTCACTGGAAGGCCGTCGTGCTAACCCGCGTTCCAAGCCGCCATTCCCGGCAAGTGCGGGCGCGTGGGGCAAACCGACCTGCGTGAACAATGTGGAAACCCTCTCCAACGTCCCGGCGATTCTGGCCAACGGCGTGGAGTGGTACAAAAATATCTCTAAAAGCGAAGATGCCGGTACCAAAATGATGGGCTTCTCCGGACGGGTGAAAAATCCTGGCGTCTGGGAACTGCCATTCGGTATCACCGCGCGTGAAATCCTTGAAGATTATGCGGGCGGCATGCGTGACGGGCTGAAGTTCAAAGCCTGGCAGCCGGGCGGCGCAGGCACCGATTTCCTCACCGACCAGCATCTGGATCTGCCAATGGAATTTGCCAGCATCGGCAAAGCGGGCAGCCGTCTCGGCACCGCGCTGGCGATGGCGGTCGATCACGAGATCAATATGGTCTCACTGGTGCGTAACCTGGAAGAGTTCTTTGCCCGTGAGTCGTGCGGCTGGTGTACACCGTGTCGCGACGGCCTGCCGTGGAGCGTAAAAATTCTGCGTGCGCTGGAGCAGAAGCAGGGGCAGCCAGGGGATATCGAAACCTTACTGCAACTCTGCCGTCAGCTTGGCCCGGGTAAAACCTTCTGTGCGCATGCGCCTGGTGCGGTTGAGCCGCTGCAGAGTGCCATTAAATATTTCCGTGAAGAGTTTGAAGCTGGTATGGCACCGCAGGTGTTTGGCAATACCCGCGCAATTGGCGGGATCCAGCCAAACCTGCTGAAAGCGCGCTGGTAATTCGCCACAGAACACGGAACAGGCCTGGTGCCGCCGCCCCGACAATGTCGTGCGTCGGGGCAAGAATATGATTAACGCTCGTCTCTGACGAGCCTTACGGAAGCATGTCACTATGGCTACAATTCATGTAGACGGTAAAGAGTATGATGTGAACGGAGCGGACAACCTGCTACAGGCATGTCTCTCTCTGGGCCTTGATATTCCTTACTTTTGCTGGCATCCGGCGCTGGGAAGCGTTGGGGCCTGCCGCCAGTGTGCGGTAAAGCAATTCCAGAATGCCGAAGATACCCGCGGTCGTCTTGTCATGTCCTGCATGACACCGGCCTCTGACGGCACATTCATCTCTATTGATGATGGCGAAGCGAAAGAGTTCCGCGAAAGCGTGGTGGAGTGGCTTATGACCAACCACCCGCACGACTGCCCGGTATGTGAAGAGGGCGGTAACTGTCACTTGCAGGATATGACAGTAATGACCGGCCACAGCTTTCGCCGCTATCGCTTCACCAAGCGTACTCACCGTAATCAGGATCTCGGCCCGTTCATCTCCCATGAGATGAATCGCTGTATCGCCTGTTACCGCTGTGTGCGTTACTACAAAGATTATGCCGATGGCAAAGATCTGGGTGTCTACGGTGCGCACGATAACGTCTACTTCGGTCGCCCGGAAGATGGCACGCTGGAGAGCGAATTTTCCGGCAACCTGGTTGAAATCTGCCCGACTGGCGTGTTTACCGATAAAACTCACTCTGAACGCTATAACCGTAAATGGGATATGCAGTTTGCGCCGAGCATCTGCCAGCAGTGCAGCGTCGGTTGTAACACCAGCCCGGGTGAACGTTATGGTGAGTTACGCCGTATCGAAAACCGTTATAACGGCAGCGTAAACCACTACTTCCTGTGTGACCGTGGCCGATTTGGTTATGGCTATGTCAACCGTAACGATCGCCCACGTCAGCCGATGCTGCTGCGCGGAAACGACTGGGTCACGCTGAACGCAGAGCAGGCGGTCAATGCCGGTGCAGATTTGCTGCGTCAGGCGAAAAAAGTGATTGGTATTGGTTCGCCGCGCGCAAGTATTGAAAGTAACTTCGCCCTGCGTGAACTGGTGGGTGCAGAGAACTTCTCTACCGGCATGCCAGCGGGCGAACAGGCGCGTCTTGAACTGATGCTGAAAGTGCTGCGTGAGGGCGGTATCTATACGCCATCACTGCGTGAAATTGAAAGCTACGATGCGGTGCTGGTGCTGGGTGAAGACCTGACACAAACAGGCGCACGCGTGGCACTTTCTGTGCGTCAGGCGGTGAAAGGTAAAGCGCGTGATATGGCTGCTGCGCAGAAAGTTGCAGACTGGCAGATCGCCGCGATTCTGAACATCGGTCAGAATGCGAAGCATCCGCTGTTTATCACCCACGTTGATGAAACCCGTCTGGATGATATCGCGGCATGGAGCTATCGTGCGCCGGTTGAAGACCAGGCGCGCCTTGGCTTCGCTATCGCCAGTGCGTTGGATGAATCCGCGCCAGTAGTGAGCGATTTTGACAGCAAACTCAGTGGGAAAATGGATGTTGTCGTTCAGGCGCTGGCCGGCGCGAAAAAGCCATTAATCATTTCCGGTACCCACTCAGGCAGCAGTGCCGTGATTGAAGCGGCGGCTAACGTGGCGAAAGCACTGAAGGCACGTGGCGCAGATGTCGGCATGACTCTGCTGGCGGGTCACGCGAACAGTATCGGGCTGGGGATGATCGGCGGCAATACGCTGGAGCACGCGCTGGAGCAGTTGAGCAGCGGTGAAGCCGATGCGCTGGTGGTGCTGGAAAATGATCTCTATCGCCATGCACCAAAAGCGCTGGTGGATGCGGCGCTGGCCCAGACCACTAACGTGATTGTGGTTGATCATCAGCGTACTGCAACGCTGGAGAAAGCGGGTCTGGTGTTATCGACAGCCAGCTTCGCCGAAAGTGATGGCACCTCGATCAACCACGAAGGCCGTGCCCAGCGTTTCTTCCAGGTTTACGATCCTTCCTATTACGACAACAGCGTTGTGATGCTGGAGAGTTGGCGCTGGTTGCATTCGCTGCACAGCACGCTGGAAAGCCGTCGCGTCGACTGGACGCAGCTGGACCACGTGATCGATGCGGTGGTAAGTCAGCTGCCACAGCTGGCCGGAATCAAGGCTGCGGCTCCGGATGCCAGCTTTCGTATTCGCGGACAGAAACTGTCGCGCTCACCACACCGTTCAAGTGGCCGTACCGCGGCGCGCGCTAATATCAGTGTGCACGAACCACGTCAGCCGCAGGACCAGGACACGATGTTCGCCTTCTCAATGGAAGGGAACAATCAGCCAGGCGCACCGCGTTCGCAGATTCCGTTTGCCTGGGCTCCGGGCTGGAACTCGCCGCAGGCGTGGAACAAATTCCAGGTTGAAGTTGGCGGTCATCTGCGTAATGGCGATCCTGGCGTGCGACTGTTTGAAACCAGTGCCGATCAGTTGCCATGGTTCACTACCGTACCTGCAGCCTTTGTCAGTGATGCGCAGTGGCGCGTGGCCCCTTACTACCAGCTGTTCGGTAGCGAAGAGATGTCACAGCGTTCACCGGTATTCCAGCAGCGTATGGCGCAGCCCACGCTGGTGATTAACCCGGAGGATGCGGCAAAGCTGGGCGTCAATAATGGCGCAGCGGTTGAGTTCAGCTGTGCTGGTGAGACGCTACGTCTCCCGGTCCGTTTCTCGGCGTCACTGCAGGCGGGACAGATTGGTCTGCCGCTCGGCATGCCGGGCGTTCCGCCATTCCTGGCGAACGGTAAAATCGACACTCTGCAGGAGGCGGCGCAATGAGCTGGTTAACACCGGACGTTATCGACATTCTGCTGGCCATTGTTAAAGCCATCGTGATTCTGCTGGTGGTGGTGGCCTGCGGCGCGTTCATGAGCTTCGCCGAGCGTCGTCTGCTTGGCCTGTTCCAGAACCGTTATGGGCCAAACCGCGTAGGCTGGGGCGGCTCACTGCAGCTGGTGGCGGACATGATCAAAATGTTCTTTAAAGAGGACTGGGTTCCGCCGTTTACCGACCGCTTTATCTTTACCCTTGCGCCGGTTATCGCCTTTGTTTCACTGCTGCTGGCATTTGCTATCGTGCCGGTTTCGCCAACCTGGATGGTGACAGACCTGAATATCGGTCTGCTGTTCTTCCTGATGATGGCGGGCCTGGCGGTCTACGCTGTGCTGTTTGCCGGCTGGTCGAGTAACAACAAATACTCGCTACTGGGTGCGATGCGCGCTTCGGCGCAGACCCTGAGCTACGAAGTGTTCCTGGGGCTGTCGCTGATGGGCGTCGTGGCGCAGGCGGGTTCGTTCAACATGAACGATATCGTTAACAGCCAGACGCACCTGTGGAACATCATTCCACAATTCTTCGGTTTCGTGACCTTCTGTATTGCTGGCGTGGCGGTGTGCCACCGTCATCCTTTTGACCAGCCAGAAGCGGAGCAGGAACTGGCAGACGGCTATCACATTGAATATGCCGGGATGAAGTTCGGCCTGTTCTTCGTCGGCGAATATGTAGCGATCACCACGGTCTCAGCGCTGATTGTAACGCTGTTCTTTGGTGGCTGGCACGGCCCATTCCTGCCGCCGTTTATCTGGTTCGCCCTGAAAACGGCGTTCTTTATGATGATGTTCATCCTGATTCGTGCTGCGCTTCCGCGTCCACGCTACGATCAGGTGCTGTCATTCGGCTGGAAAGTGTGTCTGCCGTTGACGCTGTTGAACCTGCTGGCGACTGCCGCAGTGATTCTCTACACAGCGCCGTAAGGGGTTAACAAATGACTTTGAAAGATATTGTCACAGGCTTTGGCACGACAGTTCGTAGTATCTGGCTGATTGGGCTGCACGCCTTCGCCAAACGTGAAACGCAGATGTACCCCGAAGAGCCGGTTTATCTGCCACCACGCTATCGTGGTCGTATCGTGTTAACCCGCGATCCGGATGGCCAGGAGCGTTGCGTCGCCTGCAACCTGTGCGCGGTCGCCTGTCCGGTTGGGTGTATTTCGCTGCAGAAAGCAGAAACCAAAGATGGTCGCTGGTACCCGGAGTTCTTCCGTATCAACTTCTCACGCTGCATCTTCTGCGGCATGTGCGAAGAAGCCTGCCCGACCACGGCGATTCAGCTGACCCCCGATTTCGAACTGGGTGAGTTTAAGCGTCAGGATCTGGTGTATGAGAAGAACGATCTACTGATTTCGGGACCGGGTAAATATCCCGAGTACAACTTCTACCGCATGGCAGGTATGGCGATTGACGGTAAAGATAAGGGCGAAGCGGAAAACGAAGCGAAGCCTATCGACGTCAAAGGCTTATTACCTTAAGGAGCAAGGCATGGAATTTGCGTTTTATCTTTGCGGACTGGTGGCGGTGCTGACGACGTTGCGCGTCATTACCCACACTAATCCGGTACATGCGTTGCTGTACCTGATCGTTTCGCTGTTATCGATCGCGGGCGTCTTCTTCTCGATGGGTGCCTATTTTGCGGGTGCGCTGGAGATCATCGTTTACGCTGGTGCCATCATGGTGCTATTCGTCTTCGTGGTCATGATGCTGAACCTTGGCAAACAGACCGAGAAGCAGGAGCGTGAATGGCTCAGCCCGTCACTGTGGATTGGTCCAGGCGTCGTCTCGTTGCTGCTGCTGGTGGTGATGGTCTACGCCATTCTGACCGCCAATGATCAGGGCATTGATGGCACCATCATCGACGCCAAAGCGGTTGGCATCAGCCTGTTTGGTCCTTACGTCCTCGCAGTTGAACTGGCTTCCATGCTGCTGCTGGCGGGTCTGGTCGTGGCGTTCCATATCGGTCGTGAAGAGCGCCAGGGCGAAGTCCTGAGTAACCGTAATGCTGACGTCGCTCAGGTGAAAAAGGAGAACGCATGATCCCGTTACAACATGGATTGATTCTTGCTGCCGTGCTGTTTGTCCTTGGACTGACATCGCTGGTGATACGCCGCAATCTGCTGTTTATGCTGATCGGCCTTGAAATCATGATCAACGCCGCCGCCTTAGCCCTTGTGGTTGCCGGGAGCTATTGGGGGCAGGCCGATGGACAGGTGATGTATATTCTGGCAATCAGCCTGGCGGCAGCGGAAGCCAGTATTGGACTGGCTCTGCTGCTTCAGCTCTATCGTCGTCGTCAGACGCTGAACATTGATACTGTGAGCGAGATGCGCGGATGAATCTTCTCTATTTAACTGTCTTGTTTCCGCTGATCGGCTTTCTGCTGTTAGCGTTTTCGCGCGGCCGCTGGTCAGAGAACCTGTCGGCCACGATTGGTATGGGATCGGTTGGCCTGGCAGCCCTGACCACAGCGATGATCGGTTTCGACTTCTTCGCCAACGGCCAACAAGCCTTCACCCAGGCGCTCTGGACCTGGATGCATGTCGGCAACTTCGACATGAAGGTGAACCTGACGCTGGATGGCCTGTCGCTGACCATGCTGTCGGTGGTGACCGGTGTCGGTTTCTTCATTCACATGTTCGCCTCCTGGTACATGCGTGGAGAAGAGGGCTATTCCCGCTTCTTCGCCTACACCAACCTCTTTATCGCCAGCATGGTTGTTCTGGTGCTGGCCGATAACCTGATGCTGATGTATCTGGGCTGGGAAGGGGTAGGGCTATGCTCTTATCTGCTGATCGGTTTCTACTACAGCAATCCGGAAAATGGCAAAGCGGCGATGAAAGCGTTCATCATTACCCGCGTGGGCGATGTCTTTCTGGCATTCGGCCTGTTCATTCTCTATAACGAGCTGGGCACGCTGAACTTCCGCGAGATGATGGAGCTGGCACCTGCCCACTTTGCCGCAGACAATCACATGCTGCAGTGGGCAACGCTGATGCTGCTAGGGGGCGCGGTCGGTAAATCGGCGCAGCTGCCGTTACAGACCTGGCTGGCAGATGCAATGGCCGGTCCGACCCCTGTTTCAGCACTGATCCACGCCGCAACCATGGTGACGGCGGGTGTCTACCTGATTGCCCGTAGCCACGGTCTTTTCCTGCTGACGCCGGAAGTGTTGCATCTGGTCGGGATTATCGGGGCGATTACTCTGGTGCTGGCAGGCTTTGCCGCGCTGGTGCAGACCGATATCAAACGTGTCCTCGCATACTCCACCATGAGCCAGATTGGCTACATGTTTCTGGCGCTGGGCGTTCAGGCGTGGGATGCGGCGATTTTCCATCTGATGACGCACGCTTTCTTTAAAGCGTTACTGTTTCTCTCCTCGGGTTCAGTGATTCTGGCCTGCCATCACGAGCAGAACATCTTCAAAATGGGCGGCCTGCGTAAGAGCATTCCGCTGGTCTACACCTGCTTCCTGGTGGGCGGCGCGGCGCTGGCGGCACTGCCGCTGATTACGGCGGGCTTCTACAGTAAAGATGAGATTCTGTTTGGCGCACTGGCTAACGGTCACATCAACCTGATGGTTGCAGGTCTGGTGGGCGCGTTCCTGACCTCAATCTATACCTTCCGCATGATCTTCATCGTCTTCCACGGCGAAGAGAAAATTCATGCCCACGCCGGTAAGGGCATTACCCATCATCTGCCGCTGATTGTGTTGCTGCTGCTCTCCACCTTCATTGGTGCGCTGATCACGCCGCCGCTGGCGGGTGTACTGCCAGCCAATGAGTTTGGTGAAGCGGGCAAAGTGGGACTTGAAATCACCTCTGGCGTGGTGGCGATTATCGGCATTCTGATTGCTGCCGCGCTGTGGCTGGGCAAACGTGCGCTGGTTACCCGGATTGCAAACAGTGCACCAGGCCGTTTCTTCGGCACCTGGTGGTTTGCGGCCTGGGGCTTCGACTGGCTCTACGATAAAGTGTTCGTCAAACCTTATCTGGGTATTGCGTGGCTGCTGAAGCGTGACCCACTGAACGGCCTGATGAACCTGCCTGCGCTGCTGTCACGTATTGCCAACAAAGGCCTGGTCGTCAGTGAGAATGGCTACCTGCGCTGGTACGTTGCGTCAATGAGTGTGGGTGCCGTGCTGGTGCTGGCTCTGCTGCTGGTGATTTAACGATTGATGAGCGGGGCAGGTTAGTTAATCTGCCCATTGAGAATGTCAAAAATTGTCCTGAGCAAGGGCGTTATCGTCGCAGCCAGTTTGGTTACCGCCAGCGCGCAGCAACCGCAGCATACCGAGGTATGTGAGGATTGCGAGCACTGCCGGGAATCAAAATGGCAAGTAAGATAGCCCGAACTAAGACAAAGAAAAGGGAAGTGTGCCGTGTTATTACCTTGGCTAATTATCATACCCTTCGTCGGCGGTCTGATCTGCTGGCTCACTGAGCGCCTTGGCGCGAAGGTGCCACGCTGGATCGCGCTGATCACCATGGGGCTGACGTTGGCGCTTTCGCTGCAACTCTGGTTGCAGGGAGGCTATTCACTGACGCAGGCAGCGGGCATTCCGCAGTGGCAGTCAAGTTTCTCAGTTCCGTGGATCCCGCGCTTCGGCATCAGTTTCCATTTAGCCATTGATGGCCTGTCTCTGCTGATGGTGGTACTAACCGGCCTGCTCGGTTTGATGGCGGTGCTGTGTTCCTGGAATGAGATTTCAAAGTATCAGGGCTTCTTCCACCTGAACCTGATGTGGATCCTGGGCGGCGTAATCGGTGTGTTCCTCTCCATCGATATGTTCCTGTTCTTCTTCTTCTGGGAAATGATGCTGGTGCCGATGTACTTCCTCATCGCGCTCTGGGGTCATAAAGCTTCGGACGGCAAAACCCGTATCTCCGCTGCGACCAAATTCTTCATCTACACCCAGGCCTCGGGTCTGGTGATGCTGATTGCGATTCTGGGACTGGTGTTTGTCCACTACAACGCGACCGGCGTCTGGACGTTCAACTACGAACAGCTGCTGCAGACGCCAATGTCGAGCGGCGTTGAGTAT
Source organism: Pantoea sp. AS142 (assembly GCF_037152305.1). Taxonomy (NCBI): domain Bacteria; kingdom Pseudomonadati; phylum Pseudomonadota; class Gammaproteobacteria; order Enterobacterales; family Erwiniaceae; genus Pantoea; species Pantoea sp. AS142. The sequence continues at coordinate 285,118 of NZ_JBBCMO010000002.1, forward strand.
CTGCTGATGCTGGGCTTCTTTATCGCCTTTGCGGTCAAGATGCCGGTGGTGCCGTTGCACGGCTGGCTGCCGGATGCGCACAGTCAGGCACCCACTGCGGGTTCTGTCGACCTGGCGGGTATCCTGCTGAAAACTGCGGCTTACGGTTTGCTGCGTTTCAGTCTGCCGCTGTTCCCGAACGCGTCAGCAGAGTTTGCGCCAATTGCCATGTGGTTGGGCATCATCGGTATCTTCTACGGTGCCTGGATGGCCTTCTCGCAGACCGATATCAAACGTCTGATTGCGTATACCTCGATTTCGCACATGGGCTTTGTACTGATTGCCATCTACACCGGCAGCCAGCTGGCACTGCAGGGGGCTGTCATTCAGATGATTGCGCACGGTCTTTCCGCTGCGGCACTCTTCATTCTGTGTGGTCAGCTGTATGAGCGTCTGCATACCCGTGACATGCGTCAGATGGGGGGGCTGTGGTCGCGCATCAAATGGATTCCAGGCCTGTCGCTGTTCTTTGCTGTTGCCAATCTCGGTATGCCGGGCACCGGTAACTTTGTCGGCGAATTTATGATTCTGACCGGCAGCTTCCAGGTGGTGCCGATGATTATCATTATTGCGACCTTTGGTCTGGTATTCGCCTCAGTTTACTCGCTGGTAATGATGCAACGTGCTTATTACGGTGAAGCGAAATCGAAAGATCCGCTGCCAGGCATGTCACCGCGTGAGTTCATGACCATCGGTGTGTTGGTGGTGCTGCTGGTGCTGCTGGGCGTCTATCCACAGCCGATTCTGGATACTTCGCACGCTGCCATGAGCAATATTCAGCAGTGGTTTACCGCTTCAATTTCAACTACAAGGCCGTAATTCGCCATGACAATAACTCCTCACCAATTGATTGCGTTGCTGCCGCTGTTAATCGTCGGATTGACGGTGGTGGTTGTGATGCTGTCCATTGCCTGGCGACGCGACCACTTCGTTAACGCCACGCTAACGGTAGTTGGCCTGAACCTGGCACTGCTCTCGCTTTACTTTGTCGGCCAGGTCGGGGCGATGGATGTCACCCCGCTGCTGCGTGTCGATGGCTATTCAATGTTCTATACCGCACTGGTGATGCTGGCGAGTCTGGCAACCTGCACTTTTGCCTATCCCTGGCTGGCAGGCTACCCGGACAACAAAGATGAGTTCTACCTGCTGGTGCTGATTGCGGCACTTGGTGGCATCGTGCTGGCCAGTGCTAACCATCTGGCGTCCCTGTTTATCGGCATTGAGCTGCTGTCGCTGCCACTGTTTGGTCTGATTGGCTACGCTTTCCGCCAGAAACGTTCGCTGGAAGCGGCGCTGAAATACACCATTCTCTCGGCCGCGGCTTCATCGTTCCTGCTGTTTGGTATCGCGCTGATCTACGCCGACTCCGGTAACCTGAGCTTCGTTGCGCTGGGCCAGAGCCTCACTGACAGCATGATTCACGCGCCACTGCTGTTGGTGGGTCTTGGCATGTTGATCATCGGTCTGGGCTTTAAGCTCTCACTGGTTCCGTTCCACCTCTGGACGCCCGATGTTTATCAGGGTGCGCCTGCGCCAGTTTCAACCTTCCTGGCAACCGCCAGCAAGATTGCTATCTTCGGTGTCATCCTGCGACTGTTCATGTATGCGCCGGTGACTGACAGCGAAGCGGTGCGCACGGTGCTGGGTATTATCGCTTTTGCATCGATTCTGTTCGGTAACCTGATGGCGATTTCGCAGAGCAACATCAAGCGTCTGTTGGGTTACTCCTCTATCGCCCACCTCGGTTATCTGCTGGTGGCGCTGATTACGGTGAAAGATCATCAGCTGTCGATGGAAACCTCGGGTGTTTACCTGGCGGGTTATCTGTTCAGCAGCCTGGGTGCCTTTGGTGTGGTGAGTCTGATGTCCAGCCCCTATCGCGGCCCGGATGCGGACTCGCTCTACTCTTATCGTGGTCTGTTCTGGCATCGTCCTATCCTGTCAGCGGTGATGACGGTCATGATGCTGTCACTGGCGGGTATCCCGATGACGCTGGGCTTTATCGGTAAATTCTACGTTATTGCTTCAGGCGTGAGTTCGCACCTGTGGTGGCTGACGGGTGCCGTTGTCGCGGGTAGCGCGATTGGCCTCTATTACTATCTGCGCGTGACGGTGAGTCTCTACCTTAGTCCGCCGGAACTGCATACCCGTGACACTCCGGCTAACTGGGCGTTTACGGCCGGTGGTGTGGTAGTCCTGATCTCTGCCATTCTGGTTCTGCTGTTCGGGGTATATCCGCAGCCGCTGATCAGACTGGTGCAGATGGCTCAGCCGCTGATGTAAGCAGGTAACTGCGAATGATGAATCAGGCCTCCGGGCCTGATTTTTTTTGCCTTTAAATCCGGTGACAAGCAGGTGCTGGTGACACCGTGTTGATGTAGAGTGTTTTGTTTAGCAAGGAGAGACCATGAACATTAACTGGCAGGATAAACACCATAGCGAACTCACCGCCCCGGAGCTTTATGCGCTACTGGCGTTGCGCAGTGCCGTGTTTGTGGTGGAACAGCAGTGTATTTATCAGGATGTGGATGGCAAAGATTTGCTGGCGGAAAATCGGCATCTGTTGGGAATGGCTGATGACCAGCTGGTGGCCTATGCGCGACTGCTTTCTCCAGAGGATGAGACCAGCCCGGTTAAAATCGGACGGGTGATCGTTTCAGATCGGGTTCGTGGTGCGCGGCTGGGCAATCGTCTTATGGAGCAGGCGATCAGTCGTTGTCAGCAGCACTGGCCGGGGCGTGACCTGTTTCTTTCCGCTCAGGCGCATCTGGAAAATTTCTATGGGCAGCATGGTTTTTGGGCTGTAGGGGAGAACTACCTGGAAGATGGTATTCCTCACGTTGATATGCTGAAAACAGCCCCATAAAAAAGGCGAGGCAACGGCCTCGCCTGTTGGCGTTAACCCACCGTCATCTGGCGGTCATCGACATATTTACGCTGGTCCGGCGCAGGTGGGAAATACTGATACAGCCAGGTTTCACTCAGCGTCTCTTCTTTGCTGCGCAGGAACAGACGCATCTCTACCGGCTGGGTAGAATCGCTGTTCGGATACCAGTCAAACAGAATGCGGTACCCCTTGAGCGGATCGACATAAAGAATCTCAACCTGCTTCACGCTACCGGATGACACGGTAATCACCGGTTCAATGCCTTTCGGCGCGGCAGCCTGCAGATCACCACCAATAAAATCGATGGCGAAGCGGCGACACCAGGTTTCCGGGAAGTGTTCCCCAGGCGCCCAGCCCTCCGGGAAACCACCAATACCAGTGCGGGTCGCATCCACGCGCGCCAGTCCACTACGCACGGGCGGCAGACCACTCCAGTAAAGCTTGTAGGAGAAGTTCAGCTCGCTGCCCGCTTTAACCGGCTCAGACGGTTGCCAGAAGCAGACAATGTTATCCAGCGTCTCACCGGTCGTTGGGATCTCCATCAGGTTGATTGCGCCTTTGCCCCACTTGCCGACCGGCTCTACCCACAAGCTTGGACGTTTGTCATACCAGCCAATCACATCCTGATAATCTTTAAAATCGTGATTCAACTGCAGCAGGCCAAAGCCACGCGGATTTTCATCTTCGTAGGCGTTGAACTGCAGACGTTGAGGATTATTCAGCGGACGGGCAATCCATTCACCTTTACCAGTCCACATCGCCAGGCGATCGGAGTCGTGAATCTGCGGATGGTAGGTGTTGCACATGCGGCGTTCGTTGGTTCCGCAGCTGAACATGCTGGTCATTGGCGAGATGCCAATCTGACGGATCTCTCTACGAGCGAACAGGTGGTTTTCCACCTCCATCACCACGCGTTTCTCTTCGCAGTGGATGATGAATTTATAGGCACCGGTGAGGCTGGCCCCATCCAGCAGGGCATAGCAGGTAAAGGTAGTATCTTCCGCTTTTGGCGTTTCAAACCAGAAGGCGGTGAAATCGGGGAACTCTTCCTGACCGTTGCTGAAGGTGTTAATTGCTACGCCACGCGCCGAGAGACCATACTGGAAGGTATCGTCAACCGCGCGGAAGTAGCTTGCGCCGAGGAAAGAAACAATGTCGCGACGGGCCAGTTCCGGTTTTTTAAATGCGCGGAAACCGGCGAAGCCGAGGTCAGTTTTGCCCTCCAGCTGCTTCGTATCGACATTGGCATTGTTGTAGTTGAACAACTCGGGGCGGAAGTGAATTTCGCGTGCCTCGCGGCTCTCGCCGTCAACAGAGAACATACGTATGCGCCGCTTGAAGCCCATACCAACATGGAAGAATTGTACATCCAGTTGACGATCGGGCAGGTTGTTCCAGAGCGAATGGTTGGCGTCGTACTGAATTTCGTTGTACGCCTGCGGGGTCAGTGTGGCCAGCGTCTCCGGCAGCGCGCCGGGTGCACCGCCCCAGGGTTTTTTCGCCAGCGCAGCCGCGTTTTTCTTCAATACGTCGAAATCGAAGCGTACTGCGGTTCCGTCAGCAATGCCATCTTCTGCCCATGCGGATTGCGCAAACAGCGTTGACAGGCCGGTCATGCCGCTGACGGCGGAGAAGGCCATTGACGCTTTCATAAACATTCTTCGATTCATGCCAGAGATCATTCCTTAGCTGTTCGAGGGTGTCGTGACTGTCGTGCAACATGCACTTTGATGGCCCGATAATTACAGGCAACAGAGGGGTACGACAGTAGGGTTACTGGAAAATTCAGTCACGACAAAATTTATCAGATTAATCAAAGAAGCGAAGCGAAATTCGGCGGTTGCCGCTGCGTCTTACATTTCTTTGCGCAGCGAAACGGCGCACCGCCTGTACTGGGCGAGTTTACCAGATGAAAAATCAGGTAATTCCTGGAGCAGGAAATCAGCAAAGCGTCAGATTATGACTATAGTTAATGGACTGCTTTGCAATTCACACGGAGGAAACGATGGTAAACCAGACAAATCAATTCGAAACGGGCCTCGATGACGATATTGCGTTACTGACCGAAACGCTGGAAGAAGTGCTTAAGGCATCAGGTGATCCAGCCGATCAGAAGTACATTGAGCTAAAAAGCAAAGCCGAACAGGCGCTGAACGACGTGAAATCCCGTGTCAGCCAGGCCTCCGATAGTTACTACTATCGCGCTAAACAAGCGGCGTACCGTGCAGACGATTACGTTCACGAAAAACCGTGGCAGGGTGTCGGTATCGGCGCAACGGCCGGTCTGGTACTCGGTCTGCTGCTGGCGCGTCGTTAATCGCGATTCGCTGATGCTGCTGCAGTAAAAAAACGGCGGGCAAATTCCGCCGTTTTTGTTCTCTTTTTCCGATGCCTCACCGTCCCACTTCGGTTATACAAACCGCCTTCATGCTCACTATCTTTTATGCGCAATGTGCTGCGTCAGACGCAACCGTCACAATCGCCGGGGTTGTCGATTGTTTTTCGCGGGTGGACTTCCTACAGTAAAGTAAACGTGAAAAGGAGAACCCGACGTGATTAGAGTAGAGATGCTGTCAACCGGCGATGAGGTGCTGCATGGCCAAATCGTTGATACCAACGCAGCCTGGCTGGCGGATATGCTGTTCCAGCAGGGGTTACCCATGACCAGCCGCACTACGGTGGGGGATTCACTTGAGTCGCTGATCGCCACGCTGCAGGCGCGCAGTCATGAAGCCGATGTGCTGATTGTCAATGGCGGTCTGGGGCCAACCAGTGACGATCTTAGTGCGCTGGCAGCCGCCCGGGCCTGTGGGGTTGAACTGGAAATGCAGCAGGATTGGCTCCAACAGATGGACGCCTGGTTCGCCAGCCGCGGACGGGTGATGGCAGCGAGCAATCGCAAGCAGGCTGAAATTCCGGCTAATGCGGAATTGATTGATAATCCGGTCGGTACCGCCTGTGGCTTTGCCCTGCAACTCAATCGCTGCTGGATGTTCTTTACGCCTGGTGTGCCATCTGAATTTAAAGTGATGGTGGAGCAGCAGATCATTCCCCGCCTGAAAGCGAAATTCTCGCCGCCCGAGCCGCCGATCTGTCTGCGACTGACCACCTTTGGTCGCGGTGAAAGCGACATTGCCGCTGAGCTTGAACCACTGACGTTGCCGGAAGGCGTGGTCATGGGATATCGCTCATCGATGCCGATCATTGAAATCAAACTGACCGGCCCGGCAAGACAGCAGGTGGCAATGGAGCAAGTGTGGCAGCAGGTGCGTCTGTTACTGGCGGAGTGCACCGTTTTTGAAGGCACCGAAGGCTTACCGGCGCTACTGGCACGTGAGCTGGCGCAGCGCGGTGAGCAGCTGGCAATCAGTGAGCAATACACCGCCGGGCTGCTTTACTGGCAACTGGCTGTCGCCAGCGTGCCGCTGGGTGATGGTGACATTCTGCCACCCCGGCAGGAGACGCTGGAGCAGCAGGTGACCCGCACCCGCAAATTTGCTGCACAGCAGCAGGCCGCGCTGGCACTTTCTATTGGCAGCCTGGAGCAGGAAGAAATTTCGGTGGCGCTGCATACGCCGGATGGCAGCTTTGGTCAGCGCGTGAAGTTCAGTACCGGTCGCTATAACCTGGAGACGCGGCAGAAGGTGGTGGCAATGATGGCGATGAACATGCTGCGCCGCTGGTTACACGGCAGCGAAGTCAGCACCGGTCACGGCTGGATTGATGTGGTTGAAACGGTCAGACAGTAATTCAGTGAAAATAAAACGGGCGCCTGAGGCGCCCGTTTTGTATGTGATTGCGAATTACCCCTTGCAGGGTCATTTTCACAGCAATGAACAAGCTCAAAGCGCGGGAAACACGGGCAGAGGAGGAAAGCGTCCCGCGCCATGGACGGCGCGGGCCGAGCTGTCAGGGACGACGCTTTTTGCGTCTTTCCGATCTGACCGTGTTCCGTAAGCTGACGCGATCCCAGAGCAAATCAAGCCAGACTTGTTCCGCCTCAGTTACAACTCAAGCTCAATCTCGCCTTTGGCTTTGCAGCAGCAGGGCAGAATCTCATCCTGCTGCAAAAAGGCCAGCGGCTGCTGTGGGTAATGCACTTCGCCTTTCAGCAGCCGCATCCGGCAGGAGCCGCAATAACCTTCGCGACACTGAAACTCCACGCAGAGATTATTGGCTTCCAGTAGCGTCAGCAGATTGGTGTGCTCGTCTGTGCATTCCAGCCGGGTGCCGGAGCTGCGCAGAATAACAACGTCGCGGCTCATGATTAAAGCTGGAAGTCGTCGAAGTCATTAGCGCCAACTTCAGAATCGATCTGACCCACCAGATAGGAGCTTACTTCCACTTCCTGCGGCGCAACCTGAACGTTGTCAGAAACCAGCCAGGAGTTAATCCACGGAATCGGATTCGAACGCGTCTGGAAGGGCAGATCAAGGCCAACAGCCTGCATACGGATATTGGTGATGTACTCGATGTACTGGCAGAGAATATCTTTGTTCAGGCCGATCATTGAGCCGCCGCTGAACAGATATTCCGCCCACTCTTTCTCCTGAAGCGCCGCCTTTTTGAACAGATCGAAGCACTCTTCACGGCATTCAGCCGCAATCTCTTTCATCTCAGGATCATCTTCACCACTACGCAGCAGATTCAGCATGTGCTGGGTGCCGGTCAGGTGCAGTGCTTCATCGCGGGCGATCAGCTTGATGATTTTGGCGTTGCCTTCCATCAGCTCACGCTCGGCGAAAGCAAATGAACAGGCGAAGCTGACATAGAAACGGATCGCTTCCAGCGCATTGACGCTCATCAGGCAGATATAGAGTTGCTTTTTCAGGGCGCGCAGGCTGACCACAACCGGTTTGCCGTTGACCTGATGCGTACCCTCACCCAGCTGATGCCAGTAGTTGGTCATCTCAATCAGATCGTCGTAATAGCGTGAAATATCCTGGGCGCGCGCCAGAATCTGCTCATTGGTAACGATATCGTCAAACACCACCGCAGGATCGTTAACGATGTTACGGATAATGTGGGTGTAAGAACGGGAGTGGATGGTTTCGGAGAACGCCCAGGTTTCAATCCAGGTCTCCAGTTCAGGAATCGAGATCAGTGGCAGCAGCGCGACGTTCGGGCTACGCCCCTGAATCGAATCCAGTAGCGTCTGATACTTCAGGTTGCTGATGAAGATGTGTTTTTCGTGATCCGGCAGCGCCTGATAGTCGATGCGATCGCGTGAGACATCAACCTCTTCCGGGCGCCAGAAGAAGGAGAGCTGCTTTTCGATCAGCTTTTCAAAGATGTCATATTTTTGCTGATCGAAGCGCGCCACGTTGACTGACTGACCGAAAAACATCGGCTCTTTCAGCTGATCATTTTTGTTCTGTGAGAAAGTGGAGTAAGCCATAAAAGTTGTCCAAAAGTAGACGAAGCCAGGCCTCGTGAAATGAATGAGGCGGGAGACGCTCCCGCCTGACCATTAGATCTTACAGGCGCCGCTCTCGCAGCCATCATCCTGGATAGAAGGTGCCAGGTCATCCTGCGCATCTTCAGCACCGTCACGGGTGTTCTGATAGTAAAGCGTTTTCACACCGAACTTGTACGCCGTCAGCAGATCTTTCAGCAGCTGTTTCATCGGTACTTTACCGTTGGCAAAGCGTGACGGATCGTAGTTGGTGTTGGACGAAATCGCCTGATCGATGAATTTCTGCATCAGACCCACCAGTTGCAGGTAGCCGTCGTTGTTTGGCATTTCCCACAGCAGTTCGTACTGATCTTTCAGACGCTCATACTCCGGCACCACCTGACGCAGGATGCCATCTTTCGACGCTTTGATGCTGATGTGACCGCGTGGCGGCTCAATACCGTTGGTGGCATTGGAGATCTGCGACGAGGTTTCAGACGGCATCAGCGCAGACAGGGTCGAGTTGCGCAGGCCGTGCGTTTTAATTTCTTCACGCAGGCTCTCCCAGTCGAGATGCAGCGGTTCGTTGCTGATCGCGTCCAGGTCTTTCTTATAGGTGTCGATTGGCAGAATGCCCTGCGCATAGGTGGTTTCATTGAACCACGGGCAGGCACCTTGCTCTTTCGCCAGCGCGTTAGACGCTTTCAGCAGGTAATACTGAATCGCTTCAAAGGTTTTGTGCGTCAGCCCATTGGCGCTGCCATCGGAGTAGCGGACACCGTGTTTCGCCAGATAGTAAGCGTAGTTAATCACGCCGATACCCAGCGTACGACGACCCATCGCGCCACGCTGGGCGGCTGGAATCGGGTAATCCTGATAGTCGAGCAGGGCGTCAAGCGCACGCACCGCCAGGGTCGCCAGCTCTTCCAGATCGTCGAGGCTTTCGATAGCACCGAGGTTGAACGCAGAGAGCGTACAGAGGGCAATCTCACCATTTTCGTCGTTAACATCTTCCAGCGGTTTGGTCGGCAGGGCGATTTCCAGGCAGAGATTAGACTGGCGAACCGGCGCAATGCGCGGGTCAAATGGGCTGTGGGTGTTGCAGTGATCGACGTTCTGAATGTAGATACGACCAGTTGAAGCACGTTCCTGCATCATCAGCGAGAAGAGATCGACCGCTTTAACACGCTGCTTGCGGATGCTCTGATCCTGCTCATATTTGGTATAGAGGCGTTCAAACTCATCCTGATCGGCAAAGAATGCGTCATAAAGGCCAGGCACGTCAGACGGGCTAAACAGGGTGATATCTTCGCCTTTGAGCAGGCGCTGATACATCAGCTTGTTGAGCTGCACGCCATAGTCCATGTGACGCACGCGATTGCCTTCAACACCACGGTTGTTTTTCAGTACCAGCAGGCTTTCGATTTCCAGATGCCACATCGGGTAGAACAGCGTGGCTGCACCACCCCGTACGCCGCCCTGAGAACAGGACTTCACCGCAGTCTGGAAATGCTTGTAGAACGGAATACAGCCGGTGTGGAACGCTTCACCGCCCCGAATCGGGCTGCCTAGCGCACGGATACGACCGGCATTAATGCCGATACCGGCACGCTGAGAGACATATTTCACAATAGCGCTGGAGGTGGCGTTGATGGAGTCCAGGCTGTCGCCACATTCAATTAGCACGCAGGAGCTGAACTGACGTGTTGGGGTGCGCACGCCAGACATGATTGGCGTCGGCAGTGAGATTTTAAACGTCGAGATCGCATCATAGAAGCGCTTGATGTAATCCATACGTGTGTCGCGCGGGTAGCCGGAGAAGAGGCAGGCGGCCACCAGAATGTAGAGGAACTGTGCGCTCTCGTAGATTTCACCCGAGACGCGGTTCTGCACCAGATATTTACCTTCCAGCTGCTTCACTGCAGCATAGGAGAAGTTCATGTCACGCCAGTGGTCGAGGAACTCGTCCATCTGCGCAAACTCTTCCTGGCTGTAATCTTCCAGCAGGTGGCGATCATATTTACCCATGTCGACCATCTTAACGACCTGGTCATAGAGCTTTGGCGGTTCAAACTGACCATACGCTTTTTTGCGCAGGTGGAAGATCGCCAGGCGGGCAGCCATGTACTGATAGTCAGGGGCATCGCGAGAGATGAGGTCTGCTGCGGCCTTGATGATGGTCTCATGAATGTCAGAAGTTCTGATGCCATCATAGAACTGAATGTGAGAGCGCAGTTCCACCTGTGAAACTGAGACGTTGTTCAGCCCTTCAGCTGCCCAGTCCAGCACACGGTGAATTTTGTCGAGGTCAATGCGCTCCTGGCGGCCATCGCGTTTAGTAACGAGCAGACTCTGGTTCATGTCGCGTTTTTACCTTTGCGTGAGTATCCAAAAATTAAAAGAAATCCCGGTTTATACACAGCCTATTCATTGTGAATAATATGTGGATAAACACTACATCTAGGGGGTGGTGGGAAAAGCCATAACTACATGAGGGCATATTTTAGTATTTTACCGCCGCTTAACAAGAGCAAATAATGATGGCTGGAGGGGTTGTAATTCTTGTGAAATTTCTTAGCCCACGCCTTGTAAGGCCTGGCATCATGTCAACCAGATCACACTTTTTTTTCTTAATTTGATCAGACGCGTATTTCTTATTCAATCTTCAGGATTCAGCAGAAAAAGGGATGAAAAATGGGTAAAAGCCGCTACCGGGTTGCTGGGAGCGGGCCAGGCCGTTGCCGTTGTTTCTGACAGCTCACCGCCCTGGCTGCGTAACTCTCTGGCACACAACAGAATGCCGTAATGTGAGTTCACGTGCGGCGCTCTCTTTTCGCCAGGGAAGTAAGCAACGTGAACAACCTCTGACGTGAATCCTTCACGGCAGAGGCGGAAAAACTAAATAAGCTGGCTGATCAGGATGACCATGCCCAGACCCACGACCGAGTTAATCAATTCCAGCAGCCCCCAGGTTTTAAAGGTATCTTTCATTGAAATACCAAAGGTTTCTTTGAACAGTAAAAAGCCACCGTCATACATCAGCGTGATGGTGTTACTGCCACAGGCTACGGCAAGCACCATCAGCGCCGGATTAAGTTGAAATGCCTCGATCATCGGGGCCACGATGCCTGCTGACGTGATGGCGGCTACCGCGCCCTGACCAGTAAGAATGCGGATCACTGCAGTGATTAACCAGGCAATAATAAAAGGTGAAAAGGGCACATGACTCATGAGGTGAACAATGCTGTCACCCACATCAGAATCGATGATCACCTGCTTGAGGATGCCGCCTGCGCTGATAACAAAGAGAACGTTTGAAATTTGTGAAATCGAGTGACTGACGTGCTGCGTTATGTCTTCGGAGGTCATCCCCCGTTTGACACCCAGAAACCACATCGCTGCCAGCGTGGCGAAAAGCATGCTGATCTCCGCACTGCCAAGCAGTTTAAAGACGCGTGTCAGCTCGGCGCCCTCTCCGGCCAGGGGTTTGACCACTGAAGCCAGGATCATCAGCATCGCAGGGATCAGTGGGATCAGAATACTGATTTTGAAAGAAGGAAGGTTTTCAGGTGCCCGCTCTTTTATCGGTTTGATCATTGAATTAAGCGGTATACGGCTGATACCCGGCAGGAAACGTGGCAGTAAAACGCCCGCGCAAAAAAGCGCAGGGATAATCACCACGATGCCGTAAAGATAGACCTGAACGATATCTGCGTTAAATGCGCTGATCAGGGCAACCGGCCCCGGTTGGGGTGGAAACAAGCTATGTCCCATGGTTGCGCCGACCACCGTCGGAATGACCAGTTTCATATAAGGGATATCCGCTTTTTTTGCAATGTTCAGCACCAGGGGCATGGCAATCAGGAAGGCGACCTCGTAGAACATGGCAATACCGAATATGACGCCGATAAACATCAGTCCGGTCGAGAGGAAGCGGGTGCCACAATGGCAGATGACGGTATCCGCTATTTGCTGGCTGGCACCTGATTCGGTCATGAACTTGCCAATAATCGCGCCGAATATGATGATCAGCGCCAGGTGGCCCATGATACTGCCGATACCCTGTTGTGCTACCCCGACAATTTTATCTAACGGAATGCCAACCATGATGGCAACAAACATGCCTGCAATCAGCAGTGAAAAAACGTTATGAAATTTATATTTCAGATTGAGTACGATTAATATCGCAATACCGGCTAATACCCAAAACAGCGATAAAAAGGGCGACATGGTTATCCTTAACATTGATTACGTTGATTTTATTCAGGCAGCAATGACTGCCCATTATTATTCTGGTTAATGCTGAGTATCCGATTGTGCTGCCATTCTAGTATATTAAATTAATGGGTGAGGTTTTTTGAAGCATGTCACACAGTGTTAAAAGCATCCTGTCAGATCGGTATGAGATATTGGCTATCGAAGAACATTCATCGCTAAATTAATTATTATCACGTTGTTATTATTGATTTTTTTAAATTATTTACGTTGAAATTAAAGGGTTTTTTACGATCGTGTTTTAGTGAGTGGCTTAATTTATTTACCTGAAATGAGGCGAGCATTAAAAAATTACTTTAATCCGCTTGATGTATCAAAAAGAGATTTTATTCTGTTTTCGCGATTAATGTTATCGTCATGTACCGAGGAAATTCATGAGGCAGATGAGTGAAAAGAACTAATGTATGTTTTTTTCTATCGTTTATAGCTGAAGAAGTTCAGCACTGAGTGTAAATAATTAAGCAGCGCGTGTAAAAGTGCTATTAACGCAACGCCGACTTTAATATTACCCGCCTGTGGTCAGGCGGGTAATATCAGTTAGATGGCGCGATGGGTATGCACCATATAATTAACGTCGGTGCCCGGAGCCAGTTTAAAGCGGTTTGTTACCGGATTATAGTGCAGGCCAATGATGTGGCGTTCACGCAGGGCAGTTTCATCGACCCAGCCAAGCAGCTCGGAAGGACGGATGAATTTCTTCACGTCGTGGGTGCCGCGCGGCAACATGCGCAACACATATTCCGCGCCGAATACCGCCAGCAGCCAGGCTTTTGGATTGCGGTTCAGCGTAGAGAAAAAGACTTCGCCGCCTGGCTTGACCAGCTGCGCGCAGGCATGAACCACCGAACGCGGGTCCGGCACGTGTTCCAGCATCTCCATGCAGGTGACCACATCATATTTGCCGGCATGTTGCTCCGCATGCGCTTCCACAGTCTGCTGCACGTAGTCCAGCGTGACACCGCTCTCCAGAGCATGCAGGCGCGCCACGGCCAGCGGTTCCGCGCCCATGTCCAGGCCGGTGACTACCGCGCCTTCACGCGCCATGCTTTCGGCTAAAATGCCGCCGCCGCATCCAACGTCGAGCACGGTTTTACCGAACAAGCCATTGCTGTGCTGCGCGATATAGCCCAGACGCAGCGGGTTGATACGGTGCAACGGTTTAAATTCACCCTCCAGATCCCACCAGCGCGAGGCAACAGCCTCAAACTTGGCAATTTCCTGCGCATCGACGTTCTGCTGATGATTCTGCGGTTGTGCATTCATTGAATCGTAACTCCTGACAAAATGTGCCCACAGTATAAACGGTTAACCGCGGATGGCCCACCTTTCAGGGGCAATGAAAAGCGGGGGAAATCGGTGGTTAACGTTCACCAGAGCATTGCAGTGTGATATACTTTCGCACCTTTAAAATCCGGGATTAAGTAGAGGGATAGCGGCTCCATGAGCGACCTTGCGAGAGAAATTACACCGGTCAATATCGAAGAAGAATTAAAAAATTCTTATCTCGGTTACGCCATGTCGGTCATCGTTGGCCGAGCTTTACCCGATGTGCGTGATGGCCTGAAGCCGGTTCATCGTCGCGTACTTTTTGCGATGAGCGTACTGGGTAACGACTGGAACAAACCCTATAAAAAATCTGCCCGCGTCGTCGGTGACGTTATCGGTAAATATCACCCGCATGGTGATTCTGCCGTTTACGACACCATTGTACGTATGGCCCAGCCTTTCTCCCTGCGTTACATGCTGGTGGACGGACAAGGCAACTTCGGTTCCATCGACGGCGACTCTGCCGCGGCGATGCGTTATACCGAAATTCGCATGTCGAAAATCGCCCACGACCTGTTAGCTGACCTGGAAAAAGAGACCGTCGATTTTGTGCCGAACTACGACGGCACTGAGCAGATCCCTGAAGTTCTGCCGACCAAAATCCCTAACTTGCTGGTCAACGGTTCCTCCGGTATCGCCGTAGGTATGGCAACCAATATTCCGCCGCATAACCTGCGTGAAGTGATTAACGGCTGCCTGGCTTATATTGACGATGAGAACATCAGCATTGAAGCGCTGATGGAGCACATTCCGGGGCCTGATTTCCCGACCGCCGCCATCATCAATGGTCGCCGTGGCATTGAAGAAGCGTACCGCACCGGACGCGGTAAAATTTATATTCGTGCGCGTGGCGAAGTGGAAGCCGATGCTAAAACGGGCCGCGAGACCATCATCATTCATGAGCTGCCGTATCAGGTTAACAAAGCACGCTTGATTGAGAAGATTGCGGAGCTGGTGAAAGAGAAGCGTGTCGAAGGCATCAGCGCACTGCGCGATGAGTCTGATAAAGACGGCATGCGTATCGTGATCGAGATTAAGCGCGACGCGGTGGGTGAAGTGGTACTGAATAATCTCTATTCACTGACCCAGCTGCAGACCTCGTTTGGCATCAATATGGTCGCCTTGCATCAGGGTCAGCCAAAGATTATGGCGCTGAAGGAGATTCTGGACGCCTTTGTTCGCCATCGTCGCGAAGTCGTCACGCGTCGTACCATCTTTGAACTGCGCAAGGCCCGTGACCGTGCGCATATTCTGGAAGGTCTGGCGATTGCGCTGGCGAATATCGATCCGATCATTGAGCTGATTCGTCGGGCACCTAACCCGGCCGAAGCGAAAGCAGGTCTGATTGCCCAGGCGTGGGATCTCGGTAACGTGTCAGCGATGCTGGCGCGTGCGGGTGATGACGCCGCTCGACCGGAGTGGCTGGAGCCGCAGTACGGCATCCGTGAGGGTCAGTACTATCTGACTGAGCAGCAGGCTCAGGCGATTCTGGATCTGCGTCTGCAGAAACTGACCGGCCTTGAGCACGAGAAGTTGCTGGATGAGTATAAAGCGCTGCTGGAGCAGATCGCTGAGTTACTGCACATTCTGTCGAGCGCTGAGCGTCTGATGGAAGTGATTCGCGAAGAGCTTGAGTTGATGCGTGATCAGTTTGGTGATGAACGTCGTACAGAGATTACGGCTAACACCGCTGATATTAATATCGAAGACCTGATCAATCAGGAAGATGTTGTGGTGACGTTGTCGCATCAGGGCTATGTGAAGTATCAGCCGCTGACCGACTATGAAGCGCAGCGTCGTGGTGGTAAGGGCAAGTCAGCTGCACGTATCAAAGAAGAGGACTTCATTGATCGTCTGCTGGTGGCCAATACCCATGACACGATTCTTTGCTTCTCCAGTCGTGGCCGTCTCTACTGGATGAAGGTTTATCAGTTGCCGGAAGCAAGCCGTGGCGCGCGTGGACGTCCTATCGTCAACCTGCTGCCGCTGGAAGCCAACGAGCGTATTACTGCGATTCTGCCGGTACGTGAGTATACCGAAGGCTTCAATATCTTTATGGCGACCGCCCTGGGTACCGTGAAGAAGACCGCACTGAAAGAGTTCAGCCGTCCACGCAGCGCGGGCATTATTGCTGTGAACCTGCGTGACGACGATGAGCTGATTGGTGTGGCGCTGACCAACGGTAACGACGAAGCGATGCTGTTCTCAGCAGCCGGTAAAGTGGTGCGCTTCGCAGAAACCGCCGTCCGTGCGATGGGGCGTACCGCCTCTGGCGTACGCGGTATCAAGCTGGCTGAAGGTGACCGCGTGGTTTCTCTGATTGTGCCGCGTGAAGAGGGTGCAATTATGACCGTGACGCAGAATGGTTACGGTAAGCGTACTGCCAACAGCGAATACCCGACCAAGTCGCGAGCGACGCAGGGTGTGATTTCAATCAAAGTGACCGAACGTAATGGTCCGGTGATTGGCGCGGTTCAGGTCGTCGATGGCGATCAGATTATGATGATCACTGATGCCGGTACGCTGGTGCGTACCCGTGTTTCAGAAGTCAGCGTCGTGGGTCGTAATACCCAGGGGGTGATTCTGATTCGTACCGCAGAGGATGAGAACGTCGTGGGCCTGCAGCGGGTTGCCGAACCGGTTGAAGAAGAAGAGCTGGATTCAATTGACGGTAGCGTGGCAGAAGGCGAGGAAGATCTTGCACCGGAAGCAGAGATCGATGATGAAGAGATTGCACCGGATGCGGATGTTGAAGACGAAGACGACGCGGCTGAAGACGAAGAGTAATTTGTCTGGCATGAGCTGAGCGTTGTTGCAGAAACGGCAGGTCAGGGGAAACCCGGCCTGCCGTTTTTTTTGGAGGTCGGGTGTGGGTGGATGTGAGTCTGGAGCCGCCGAAAGGCCCGCTATGCCCGATCGCAAAGGATTCCCGCATCCCTGCGGCTCGGCCACGCCATCCGTGGCGTGGACGCTTTGCTCTTCGGGCTTAGCGGGTCTTTCTTGTCAGGGCAGCGGTTTGGCTTTTTATTGGTGCGCGTGCGAATGGCTTTGGGTCAGGAGTGAGACTGGTTTATTGAGTCACAGGCAGGGCTTTCGCTATCTTAAAAGATTCCCAAACCGCCCGCTAAGCCAGCGGCTGGCTGGCTTTTTACGTCCGATAAAGCTAGTGTATGAGCATTAAAAATCGATGATGCGACTAACCTTGCCAACTGCGAGTTACTTTTGAAATATCCTGTCTCTTTCCGCACTACGCTTCGTATCTCGCGCTATCTGTTCCGCGCGCTGGCGTTGTTAATCTGGACGCTGGGTGCCGTTCTGACGGCCTTTTACATTATCAGCGTATTGCACAATAAAGAGACGCAGGTACGCCAGGAGTTTGCCAGCAATTACGGATCGATACAGTGGTATGTGCGCCATTCGGCGGACATGATGCGTGAGCTGAAATATATCACCGAGAACCGCTTAACCAACGCCAGTAGCGGCATGGATGTGCTGACCAGCATGATGCCAGGCAAAACAGCGCAGCCACAGTTTACGCCCCTGTTTTCAGATGGCGACTGTACCTCGATGAGCAATACCTGGCGCAACTCGCTCGATTCACTTAGTTACTACATCAACTACTGGAAAAGTAACTTCGCCTCATCGTATGAGCTCAATCGGGTGTTCTTTATCGGTGGCGAGAGCCAGTGTCTGGCCGACTTTACGATTGGCAGCAGCAATGCTGATCGGGAGCGCAGCCTGAAATCATTGCGTGAGAATGTGCTGCGCTACCGCAATAGCAGCGAAGAAGATCGTCGCAATCCGATGTACTGGATCAACAGCAGTGCTCAGCCAGGTGTCGGAACTTTCTATATGGTGGTGCCTGTCTATGTTGCTAATAAGTTGCAGGCTCTGCTGGGTGTTGAGCAGAATATCCGGCTGGATGAGTTTATTCAGCCAGGCAGCCTGCCGATCATCGCGTCCATTACCGATGAAAATTATCGTCCACTGCTTAACTCGCGTCGCGGCGGGCTGGGCTTCTCACTCGACAATCTGCCCGATGATAAAACCTGGTTCGGTTACCTGAATGGTTATCGTCAGCTGGTGTTGAAAAAGCCACTGCCGCCCTCCGATCTTAACGTGGTCTGGTCGATACCCACCGACGTGATGGTCGATCAACTCAAGCTGTTAATCATTAATGCGCTGCTGCTCAATATTTTCAGCGCCGTGATTCTGTTTACCCTCGCCTGGGTATTCGAGCGGCGAATGTTTTTGCCAGCGGAGGAGAATGCGCACCGGCTGGAAGAGCATGAGCAGTTCAACCGTAAGATTGTCGCCTCTGCGCCGGTCGGGATCTGTATTTTACGCACCAGTGACGGTACCAATATTCTGAGTAACGAACTGGCGCACAATTATCTGACGTTGCTGACGCAGGAAGATCGCCTGAGGCTGAATGAGATTATCGGCGGGCAGCAGGTCAACTTTGTCGATGTACTGACCGGCAGCAATACCAACCTGCAAATCAGCTTTGTGCATTCGCGCTATCGTAATGAGAACGTGGCGATTTGTGTGCTGGTCGATGTCTCGGCGCGCGTGCGGATGGAACAATCTCTTCAGGAGATGGCCCACGCGGCAGAGCAGGCCAGCCAGTCAAAATCGATGTTCCTTGCCACGGTCAGTCACGAACTGCGCACGCCGCTTTATGGCATTATCGGCAACCTGGATCTGCTGCAGACCAAAGAGCTACCCAGCGGTATCGACTCGTTGGTAACGGCAATGAATAACTCCTCCAGCCTGCTACTGAAGATTATCAGTGATATTCTCGACTTCTCGAAAATCGAGTCCGAGCAGCTGAAAATTGAGCCGCGTCCATTTGCACCACGTGAAATCGTCACCCACATCGTCGGCAACTATCTGTCGCTGGTGGTGAAGAAGCGGCTTACGCTCTACTGCTTTATCGAACATGATGTTCCGCAGGTGCTGGACGGCGATCCGCTGCGCTTGCAGCAGGTGATCTCGAACCTGCTGAATAACGCGATTAAGTTCACGCACACCGGCTGTATTATCCTGCACGCCTACGTTGCGCAGGGCTATCTGGCATTCCGCGTCCGTGATACCGGCGTCGGCATTCCGGCGAAAGAGCTGCCGCGCCTGTTCGATCCCTTCTTCCAGGTGGGAAATGGCGTGCAGCGTAATTTCCAGGGCACCGGGCTGGGGCTGGCGATCTGTGAAAAGCTGATCAGTATGATGGACGGTGATATTGAGGTCGACTCAGAGCCAGGCATGGGCAGCCAGTTCATTGTGCGTATTCCCATCTACAAAGGGCAGAAGCCGTCACTGATGCTGCTGGAGGATTTACAGGATAAGAAAATCTGGCTGGCGATGCGCAACGACTACCTTGAAGAGTTTATCACGCGTCAGATCCAGCACCATGGCATTCAGGTCGCGGAGTATAACGGTAAGCCAGGTCCCGACGATGTGGTGATGACCGATTACGAACTGGAAATAGATGCGCCGCTGCGCGCGCTGGTCACTTTTAACGGGTCGCATGTGGATATGCCGCGTGAACGTCAGCCCGGACGCTGGATCCACTGTACGGCCACGCTCCATGAGGTGCCGGCGCTGCTGGCACGCATCTATCGGATCGCACTCGGCCACGATGCGGCGGATGCGCTATTGCTGGCTGCACCCGTAGAAGAGAAAGTGCACAACGATGACATCATGGTGCTGATTGTCGATGACCATCCGATTAACCGTATGCTGCTGTCGGAACAGCTTGGCACGCTGGGCTATCAGGTGAAAACTGCGCAGGATGGCGTTGATGCGCTTAATGTACTGAGTCGTAATGAAATCGACATCGTGCTTACCGACGTGAACATGCCGAACATGGATGGTTATCGCCTGACGCAGCGGTTGCGTCAGTTGGGCCATCTCTTCCCGGTCGTCGGCGTGACGGCGAATGCGCTGGCCGAGGAGAAACAGCGTTGTATGGATGCGGGCATGGATAATTGTCTGTCGAAACCGGTGACGTTAGATGTGCTGAAAGTGACGCTGGCAATCTATGCTGAGCGGGTACGTAAAACGCGGATGGGATAGGGCAGGAGAGGACGGAAGCGAGGCGGTGCAGGTTGCACCGCCTCAGATGTCACTTAGTCTCTTTCAACCTGCGTCTG
Source organism: Pantoea sp. AS142 (assembly GCF_037152305.1). Classification (NCBI taxonomy): domain Bacteria; kingdom Pseudomonadati; phylum Pseudomonadota; class Gammaproteobacteria; order Enterobacterales; family Erwiniaceae; genus Pantoea; species Pantoea sp. AS142. The sequence goes on from NZ_JBBCMO010000002.1 coordinate 305,192, forward strand.
GCTGACAGACGACAGGTAGTTCAGCAGTGCGATATCATTATCCACGCCCAGTTTCATCATTGCTGATTTCTTCTGGCTACTGATGGTTTTGATACTGCGGTTCAGCTTCTTGGCAATTTCGGTAACCAGGAAACCTTCTGCAAACAGACGCAACACTTCGCTCTCTTTTGGGGACAGGCGTTTGTCGCCATAACCCCCCGCGCTAATCTTCTCCAGCAGTTTCGCAACGCTTTCCGGCGTATATTTCTTGCCTTTTTGCAATGCAGCCAGTGCTTTTGGCAGATCAGTTGGCGCGCCCTGTTTCAGGACGATTCCTTCGATATCGAGATCAAGGACTGAACTCAGAATCGCCGGGTTATTGTTCATGGTCAGAACAATAATAGAGAGATCGGGATAGTGACGTTTAATATATTTAATCAGCGTTATACCATCGCCATACTTCTCACCCGGCATCGAGAGGTCGGTGATCAGGACGTTGGCATCAAGCTTGGACAGATTGTTGATCAGTGCTGTTGAGTCTTCGAACTCACCTACAACGTTAACCCATTCAATTTGTTCCAGAGATTTTCGGATACCGAAAAGGACAATTGGATGGTCATCGGCAATAATTACGTTTAAGTTATTCATCTTATTGGTTACCTTGCTGCAGCAGTTGATTGACGTAAGCGTCAATATCACTGGTGGTATTTGTAATGTTTGAATCGTCACACGCTTTAATGTGGTGTTCTAACTCTTCACAAAGCTGTTTGCCGGGAGTCAGATTGAGCATGGCAAACACGCCCTTTAGGCGATGCGCTGTCTGAGCAAGCGAGGCGTAGTCCTTTTCCGCCGACTCAGTATACAGTCTCTTCACATCAACCGGTACTGTCTCCGTAAACAGCTGGAAATAGCCGCCGCTCATCAATGGCGTGGCCGCGTTGTCTTCCATGTCGTTATCCATCACATCATGCGACAGTTGCTTCTCAATCAGGGCCAGCAATGCATCCAGCAGCGCATTACTGAGATTGAAATTGACCCGATACTGCTGGTCGTTCAGTGCATGGTGACCCAGTTCATCTTCCGCCAGCAGCAGTGCCCAGCCGCTGAGTTTCGATGGGTCGTCAGTTACCAGCACATCGTGATCCTGACCGGAGATGCGCTCGTCAGGCGTCAGGCAAAGTGCTCCCCAGTTCTCCAGATGGCGGCAGACAATTTTGTGCACGTCCTCCACGGTGATCTCCACCAGCGCGGTAACGCCATCCAGAATTTTTTCCTCTTCTTCTTCGCGCTTCTGCTCCAGTACCAGCGGCAACTGCATATTGTAGCGCGTGCCGATATCCGCTTTTGCCACGATGTCGAGGCTGCCACCCATCTGTTTGCAGAGCTGTTTACACAGGAAGAACGCCATGCCAGAAGCCTGTCCGTAGCGATCCTGACTGGTATCGCCAAGGAACGGGAAGTCAACATTAGCCAGTTCATCCACGGTCAGGCCCGCACCGGTATCCACCAGTTCGATGATCAATCTATCGGCCTGTTTACCCGCAGCCTTAACTTCCAGGGTGATTTTTCCCCAGCGGGTGGTGGTCAGGGCATAGTGCATCAGCGTGGTCAGCACTTTGCGCAGGGCGCGACGGTCGCCAAATCGCATCTCGTCGTTCGGCTGGTGATTATTCACCACCAGCGACAGCCCTTTGCGGCGCATCAGCGGCAGACTTTCCAGCGCGATCTCATCCAGCAGTTCCTGCAGGTTAAAGTTGGTCGCATCAGGTGACCAGTCGTGCGCTTCAAGCCGGTTCAGCAACACGATATCATCCACCAGCCGTGCCAGCCCCTGACTTTCATCGAGCAGGTCGAGCACGGTCTCATCGGCATCACGCTGGCTGAGCTGTACCAGCTGCGTCACCATCTTCTCCAGTGGCTGATTCAGCGCATGGCCCAGATTGTGCAGCAGTTGCTGCCGCATCTGATGGTTACGATCCAGTACCTGCTGCGCTTTTTGCAGCTTCTTATTCACCAGCAGTTCGCGATCCTGGTCACGCATCATAAATAGCTGAGTATGCGGCGACAGCACGCTGCGGGCGTGACGGATTTCATAGACTTCGTTGTTGATCGTGGCCTGCAGCACGCCCTGATGCTGGTCGGACATATTAATAATCTTCTGCAGATTAAGATGAGGCAAAAGATGTTCAGCAATCTTATTGCTCAGCAGGGTACGGTTGCTGGCAAAGTCATACACCAGCAGGCCGACCGGCAGACTGGCCACAATCTCTTCATTCAATACCCTAAGTGAATCGAGTTCAGCGCTCTGGTTTTCGCTGGGACGCAGTGACTGCTGACGCAGCAGCACGATACCCGCCAGCGACAGCAGGAACAGCAGGAGGTTAATCAGCAATGGCCAGAGCAGGTTATGCAGGCTGTCAATAATCAGACGGCTAATCGGCACCTGATAGACCAGCTGCAGCGAGGTACTGGGCAGGGTGGCCGCAATCTCGATATTGGGGTTAACCAGTGAGATGCGGGTATTTTCCACCTCCTGCTGATCGGCTGTCGTGGCAGGCATTGCGCTATCCTGACGCAACTGGAAGTTTTCCAGCGGCATGTTCTGCGGAACAATATCGTTCACCGGCAGATCAAAGGCGACCACCGTCGCCAGATGACCCGGCTGATTAAAGGTAGTACGCAGCGTGAAATAGTGATCGTTCTGGAAAGCGAGGTGGCGCAGCGGCGAGAAGCTCTCTCGCTCATCCAGCGCATTGGCCTGCTGCAACATTTCAGCACGACGGCCATCCACCATGGAACTGATGGCGCTCTCTTTATAGCGTGTCGCCATATCTTTCAGCGGCAGGGTCGAGATCATAATCAGGCTATTGTCCTGACCATTTAAAAAGTACATCGACCAGGTGGGATTTTCCGCGCCCCATAGCGTGTCGAGATAGTTCGACATCCGCATGGTCATGTCCAGCGTGCTGCTGTCATGTGAGCCGAAAATCAGCGCTTCGGTTTTCCGCCGGGTTTTTTCCAGGTAATAGACGTCAGGACGCAGTCGCGTCTCCTGCAAATTACTGCCTGGTGTTGCACCGGCTGCACTGGTGGAGAGGTTTTCATAGATCTGCCAGGTGGCGAATCGGTAGGCATCAATACGCTTCTGAACGTCACGCGCCAGATTCTCCATGGCATAGCGTTTCCCGGTCAGCCAGGCATTCACCGAGTTATGCACCATAAAGCCCAGTGCCAGCAGGAGCACCAGATTGAAAACCACAAAAAAGCGGGTGACATTGCCGGAGGTCAGTGGAAACTTATACAACATAGCGTGTCGGGTACCTGAATTATCGCGCAACTTTTCGCGCACTGGCGGCTACCGCTAACAGCAACAGGGCGATGACTAAAAATGCGCCGCTGAGGCTGATCCATTGCGAAATGAATCCGATTAAAGCCGGACCTGAGAGAATACCCGCATATCCCAGCGTTGTCATGGCAGAAATCGCCAGGTTCGCAGGCATATCCTGTTGATTCCCGGCAGCATTGAACAACATCGGCACCGTGTTGGATAAACCAAAGCCAACCAGCAGGAAAGCCAGCAGGGCGATCGCCGGCCATGGCAGCCAGACGGCGAGACTCATGCCCACGGCTGCGGTCAGCGCGCCAGTCAGCATCACCGGATAGCGGCCAAACCGCTGGATGATCTTATCGCCGCTAAAACGGCCCAGCGTCATCGCCATGGAAAAGATCGCATAGCCCAGCCCGGCATAAGCGGGTGACATCGCCGGGTTCTGCAACAGCAGTAACGCCCCCCAGTCCAGCACTGCGCCTTCTGCCAGGAACAGGATAAAGCAGAGTATGCCAAGAAACGCGACCCAGCCGCGTGGGATCAAAAGCCAGGGATGATCGGGCTGGTGCAGGCGCTGATTCATCAACACCGGTAGTCGCCACAGCAGCAGCAAAAGCATCACTGCCATTACCACTAGCGTAGCGGTCAGCGGTGTAAAAGACTGGCTCAGCAGCAGGCTGACCGTGCCTGCGCCCAGAATTCCCCCAAGACTGAAGAATCCGTGAAAGCCGGACATCATCGGTTTATTCGCCGCCTGCTCAACCTGCACTGCCTGATAATTCATCGCCACATCCAGCATGCCCAGCCCGGCACCAAAGAGCATCAGCGCAGCCGCCATCACCAGATGAGAGTCAGCCGTCGCCAGCAGCGGCATCATCATCAGCACTAACAGGGTGGAGAAACCCATCACCCCACGGCAGCCAAACCGTGCCACCAGCGTGCCGGTCACCGGCATCGCAGCCAGCGAACCAATTCCCAGACAGAGCAGTAAAGCCCCCAGAGAGGCACCGCTGAGTTGCAGACGATCGCGGGCAAATGGCACCAGCGGTGCCCAGGCTGACATTCCTAACCCATTGATCAAAAAGAGAGTGCGTGTGCCCCAGTTGAGGCGGCTCTGATATTTATGTTGTTGTGCTGCATCCAGTGCGGTCATAGGTCAGATTCATCAATGCTAAAGCGGAAAAGTGTAGCACTAGCCGTGAGTCTGTGGCCGTTGCGTCTCTAATCAGAAAGGGTGCAGCAACATCGTATAAATGACAAAACCGGGAGTTTACCGACTTTTATTACGCTGCGAATTTTTTCCAGAACTTTCCTGGTATAACCACCGCCCTTCCGTAGTGAATTAACCCAAGTTTTACTGAAATTTTTCAAGGGCTTGTTATTAAAAATTGGTTCAGGACCACGCATAAACGATGGCTGACTCGCTTAATAAACAAATTTTTTCAGCGCTCATGTTTACGGAGCGACGATTTTTTACCCTTTCTGCAGCTTTTATAGAAACATTTAGCAACAACGTGACATGGGAAAACAAAAGCAAAGCCTGTTTTTAAAAACCAAAATCGGTATTTTTCTTATGAAAAAAAATGCAGAATCATAATTAAAACTGTACATTTAAATTGATTTTTAACCCGATTACATTAAAAATAAATCTGACGGGCCGTTACATTTACATGAGTATTTGACACTAAATCTAACAACAATGCTGGCGATTGTCGCTTTTTTTGGGGCTTAAATGCAGCTTCATTTTGCCGTTTCTACTCACACCAGGTTAAGCCACCTTCTGTTTTTCAGAATGTGAGATTATGTGTGAAGACTATAAATATAAAATAATTTCATGTTTATAGTTTCACTGCATTAGCCAATCTGGTGTATTTAGAGGTTACAAATGGCAGAACTCACGGAAAGCCGTGTAGACATCATCTCGCGCGAAAACGGCACACTCATCTCGCAGTCTGTTAGCGGTTCGTCACCTTCCATTAACCTCACCGAACCCAGTGTCGTGCGCATTAGCGGCACCCGCGCCATGGTGACCCAGTATGAGCGACAGGGTAACGATCTGGTGCTGCATATGCGTGACGGCAGCACTGCCCGTTATCAGAAATTCTTTCTCGACGACGCCGAAGGCCAGCACAGCGAACTGGTGTTCGATGATGGTGTCAATCCACCGGAACATACGCTCTTTCCGCAGACCGCTGAGGGCGCTGAACTCGCCTCCAGCTCGGTCACGCCCACCTATGAATCACTTGACAGTGTAGAGCCGCTGCTGCTGGCTGAAAACGCCAATACCTCAATGGGCGTGATAACGGCGGGCGGTCTGGGTGTACTCGGCTTAGCCGGCCTGGCCGCTGGCATCGGCAGCGGCGGTGGGGGTAACGGCGGCGGCAATGACGGTGGCACCGATCCCGCAACACCGGCCACGCCAGGGACGCCTGCTATCACCCTCAATGCCCTTGCGGGCAATAATGTGCTGGATAACGCGGAAAAAATCACCGATCAGGTACTGAGCGGTACTACCAGCAATGTCGAAGCGGGTCAGATTGTCACCGTGACGCTGGGCGGCCAGACCTATAACACCACCGTGGGTGCAGACGGTAGCTGGAGCGTCACAATCCCTTCTGCCGCGCTGGCGGGACTCGCCGCAGGCACCACAAACATCGACGTCAGCGCCACTAACGCGGCGGGCACGGCGGCCACCGGCAGCCTGCCCATTACTGTTGTCGCCGCCGATCCAGGCATACCCGCGACGCCGATCATCACCCTGAATCCCTTTGCAGGCGATAACCTGCTGGATAACAGTGAAAAAGCCACGCCACAAACGGTGTCCGGCAGCACCACCAGCGTTGAAGCAGGGCAGATCGTCACGGTGACCCTGGGCGGCCAGAATTACACTGCACTGGTCAACACTGACGGCAGCTGGAGCACGCAGATCCCGTCTGCAGCGCTCAGCGCGCTGGCAGCGGGCAGCACCGCCATCGCGGCCAGTGTTACCACTGCGGCAGGTGCCTTAGCCACCGACAGCCGCGACATCAACGTCGCTGCGCCAGCAGGCGAACCTGGCGGGGTTTCTATCAATGAACCGGTCAGCCTCGATGGCTTCCTCAACCTGCAGGAGTTGAGCAGTGATCTGATCATCAGTGGCTCTGCGGTGGGCGTTAATCCGGGCCAGGCGGTGCAGGTTAACTTTAACGGCAGCAATTACAGCGCAGTGGTAAGCAGCAATGGCTTCTGGAGCGTCACCGTTCCGGCAGTCGATCTCATCGGCCTCACCGACGGTGTGAAACTGATTTCAGTCACCACCCTCGATGCCAGTGGTACGCTGCTGACCGACCCAGCCCCGTTGAATGTGGTCACGACCACGCTGCCGCAAATCACACTGGATGAGAGCGCGATCACCGATGGCATTCTGAACCAGGCGGAAGCGGGCAGCGATCAGGTCATCGGCGGCGGCACCGGCAAAGCCGTGGCGGGCCAGCGGGTCGAAGTGGAACTCAACGGTAAAACCTACAGCACCACGGTCAATACCGACGGCAGCTGGAGCCTGCCGCTGCCTGCCAGCGATCTCGCTTTACTGGCGCAGGGCGCTCACAGCCTGACCGTTACCGCAATTGATGAGGCGGGCAACCGTGTGCAGGAGACGCTGAACGTCAGCGTCGACACGCTGCCACCTAATCTGATTGTGTCAGAGGTCGCAGGCGGTGATGGCATGCTTAACAGCACTGACGTGGCGGCAGGCGTACCGGTCAGCGGATCAGGTGCGTTGCCTGGCGAGGGGGTGACTGTCTCGCTGAACAACGTCATTTACAGCGCTACCGTGGATGCACAAGGCAACTGGTCGGTGGATTTGCCGCCAGCGGCGCTGCAGGCGCTGTCAGATGGCAGCAGCTATGCGCTGACCGTAACGCTGACCGATGCCAGCGGTAACATCGCCACTCAGACGCAGACGCTGGCGGTCAGCACGCCGCCGCCGGTTGCGACCGTGACTGCACCGGGCGGTGATGGCGTCCTGACCAATAACGAACTTGCAGAGCCGCTGCTAATCAGCGGAACCGGCACTGCGGGTGACCGCGTGACGGTGGAGTTAAACGGCAAGGCTTACAACGCCATTGTTGACGAAAACGGCGTCTGGAGTGCATCAGTGCCGGTTGCCGATCTTGGCGCGCTGACGAATCAGACGTATCCGGTAACGGTTACCGTGACCGATCCTGCCGGTAATATCAGCACGCAGGATACGGCTTTGCGGGTTGCCACGGCGGCACCGCCTCTTACGCTGAACAATCTCAGCGATGATAGCGTAATTAACGTCAGCGACGCGCAGCAGCCTCTGATCGTCAGCGGCACTGGCGATGAAGGCGACCTCATCCGTGTCACGCTGAATAACGTGCCTTACAGCGCCGTGGTGGCGCAGGATGGCAGCTGGCGTGTCACCGTTCCGGCCTCCGATCTGGCGAATGTGCCCAAGGGTACCCAGGCGGTATTGGTCGTGGCGACTGACGGCGATGGCAACACCACGCCAGCCAGCAGCTCACTGATTTTCGCCACCACGCCGCCGCTGCTGGATGTCTCCACGCCGGGTGGCGATGGTTATATCAATATCGCTGAGCACACCCAGGATCTCACCATCGACGGGCGCGGGGGGACGCAGGGCGACACGGTGGCAGTGAGTTTCAATGGCGAAACCTACTCCGCTACGGTTGACACCAATGGCACATGGAGCGTGACGGTGCCCGCTGCCATTATTAGTCAACTGGGCGATGCACTCTACCCGGTTGACGTGGTAATCAGCGACGCTTATGGCAACAGCACGACCGTCGCCTCCAGTGTCACGGTGCTGGCGGCAACGTCACCAGCACTGACCATTGATCCTGTGACCGGCGATAACCAGGTCGACAGTGCGGAACAGCTCACTGACATTCTGGTCACCGGTAACGTCACTGGCGTACCGGCAGGCCAGCCGGTATTACTGTCCATTAACGGTCAGTCTTACGACGGTGTAGTGCAGGCGACCGGAAGCTGGAGTGTGACGCTACCCGCCGGATCGCTGGGTGCCGCAGGCGATAAAACCTTTACCGTGGCGATTACCGACGTGGCCGGAAATCCGGCGCTGCCTGCTCAGGGGCAGTTCACCGTGATCACGACCAACGTACCGTCGCTGTCGATTGCCCCGATAAGTGACGACAACGCACTCAACGTGCTGGATGCGCAGAGCGATCTGATCCTCAGCGGCGGTTCCGCAAACCTGCCGGCGAACAGCCCGATCAGCGTGACACTGGTGCCCGGCGGCACCCTTTACAGCACCACAACCGATGAAAACGGTAGCTGGACCCTGACCGTGCCAGCCGCCGACCTGGCGAACCTGGCGCAGGGTAACACCACCGTTACCGTCACCTCAGGGGATGTACAGACCAGCCAGCCGCTGCTGGTGGCAACGACGCCGCTGGCAGAACCCCAGATCAACACGCCTTTCACTGATGGCATCCTTAATACTGAGGAAGCCAGCACAGCGCAGACACTGACCGGCTCCGTCCAGCCAGGCCAGGCCGTCAGCGTGACCCTGGGGGGCATCAGCTATCCGGCCACGGTAGCGGCAAATGGTGACTTGAGCGTCACGCTGCCGCCAGATGCGCTACAGGCACTGGCGCAGGGGAGTAATCCCGTTACCGTGACGGTGAGCGATTTAGCGGATAACCGCACCAGCATCAGCGTACCGCTGATTGTTGATACCGAAATACCGGTGTTGGCCGTGAACCCGATTGCCACCGATGGCATTATCAATGCGGCTGAAACGGCCACCGATCTGGTTCTCAGCGGCACCGTTGCGCCTGGCAGCAGCATCACGCTGACCCTGAATGGCGAAACCTATGACGCGGCGGTTGCCGGCGATGGCAGCTGGACCGCCAGCGTGCCGGCTGCCAATCTGCAACAGCTGCCAGATGCGCGTTACGATTTCAACCTGACCGTCACCACCGTGGGTGGCAACGTTGCCACCATACCTTTTCCGGTTACCGTAGATACCATTGCACCTGACTTCAGTATGAATACGCCTGCTGTCGATGGCGTGCTGAACATCGCTGAACAGGCTGCTGGCTTCAGTTTCAGCGGCGCAGGTAGTGAAGGGGACCGCGTCAGTGTGACACTGAATGGCGTCACCTACACCGGCACCGTTGATGGCGAGGGAAGCTGGGCGCTGGCCGTCCCGCCAACGGCGCTTGCCGGTCTGACCAATGGCAGCAGTTTTCCAGTGGTGGTCACCGTCACCGATGCGGCCGGTAACAGCAGCAGCCAGAACAGTACGCTGACCGTTGCCACCACGCCGCCGCCGCTGGTGGTCGCGCCGGTCAGCGGTGACAACGCGTTGAACGTCGGTGAATTGGCGGAGCCGCTGGTGGTCAGTGGCAGCGGGCAGAACGGCGACCTTATTACGGTTCAGCTTAATGACCAGATCTATAGCACCACCGTTGGCGTTAACGGTCAGTGGACGCTGCAGATCGCCCCTGATGCGCTGGCATCATTGCCTCCCGGCAGTAATCCGCTGACCGTTATCGAAACCAATGCTAATGGAAATCAGAGCAGCCAGGTGGTTGATCTGAATGTGGCAATCTCGACGGATGTGCAACCTGTGCTGACCATTGACAGCCGCACCTTTGCCGGTGACGGTATCGTCACGGCGGCCGAGCAGTTGCAGCCGATTACGGTACGCGGCAGCAGCACGAATGTTGAAGCGGGCCAGCAGGTGATCATCTCCCTGAACGGCACTGAATACAGCGGCGTGGTCGCGGCCAGCGGTAACTGGAGCATTATTCTGCCTGCGGGCGCACTGGCTGAGCTGGGTGAAGGCAATCAGACGCTGAACGTCAGCGTGATCAACGTCCTCGGTAACACCGCCAGCAGCCCGCTTAGCTTCAGCGTGGACAACACGCTGCCATCGGTAGCGCTGGCACCGATCAGCGACGACAACTACCTCAATGCCCAGGAACAGGGCGGTGCCGTTGTGGTCAGCGGCAGCACCAGCGGCCTGCCTGATGGCAGCATCATTACCGTGCTCGCCAACGGCACCACGGCCAGCATCACCGTGACGGCAGATGGACGCTGGAGCCTGACCTTACCGGCAGGCACCTTTAGCGGCGCTGCGGACGGCCCGCTGACCATCACCGCCACCGCCAGCGACGCTAACGGACAACAGCTTGCCACCCGCGACGCCACCCTGACGGTGGTGGCCAGCACACTGCCGGTGGCGACCCCAGGCGTGGCCTTTGATGATGGCATTCTCAACGGCGAGGAAGCCGCTGCCGGTGGCGTGATCACCGGTAACACTGGCGTGATCGGCGACGGCCAGGCCGTCAGCCTCACGCTGGGCGGCACCCGCTACAGCGGCACGGTCGATGCAGCAGGCAACTGGCAGGTCGCGTTGCCAGCTGAGGTGCGTTCTGCGCTGCTACAGGGTGACACACCTTATACCGTGGTCGTCAGTGATGTGGCAGGCAACAGCAGCCAGGCTGATGGCCGCCTGGTGGTGGATACGCGGCCACCGGTGCTGAACTTCATCACACCCTCCGATGGCATTATCAATGCCGTTGAAAGCCAGCAGCCGCTGACGCTGACCGGCAGCAGCGAAGCTAACGCCCTGATTGTGGCCAGCTTCAACGGCACCACCCTGAGCACCACCGCGGACGTCAACGGCGTCTGGTCGCTGGAACTGCCGGCCACGGTTTACACCGGGCTGGGCAACGGCAGCTATCCAGTGACCGTGACCGCCAGCGACGCGGCCGGGAATACCACCACCACCCGCCGCGATCTGGCGCTGAAAGTGGAGCCAGGCACACTGCCGACCCTGACGCTGGATGCCTTTGCCGGTAACAATGTGGTCGATGGCGCGGAGCGCCTCACCGATCAACGTCTCTCCGGCACCACCACCAACGTCGAAGCAGGTCAACTGGTCACCGTCACCGTTGACGGGACAGTCTACAGCGCCGCTGTGCAGGCGAGCGGGGCATGGAGCCTGATCGTGCCAGCCGGTGCGCTGGCCGCGATTAATGATGGCAGCGCCAGTTTTACCGTGGCGGTCAGCGACGTGGCGGGCAACACCACCACCAGCAATCTCATCTTTGACGTCAACAGCAACGCCTCTGGCCTGGCGATGGATGCCATCAGCGAAGACAACGACCTGAATGCGCAGGAACTGGGTCAGGCACTGGTCGTCACCGGCACGTCGGTGAATGTGACAGAGGGCAGCACGGTTACGCTGCTGTTCAACAACACCAGCTACACCGCGCAGGTCTCGGCCAGCGGCCGCTGGACAGTGATCGTTCCGGCGGAGGCACTGACGGCGCTCGCCGACGGGCCTTACACCCTGACGGTCACCGCAACGGACAGCGTCGGGTCGACCCTGAGCAACGAGGCAGCGCTCAGCGTGCTGGCGACGCTGCCAGCACCGCAGATCGTCTCTGCCTTCGGGGATGGCCTGCTCAACAGCAACGAGATCACCACAGCACAAACCCTGAGCGGCATCACCGGCGTGACCGGTGATGGCCAGACGGTGAGCGTGGTACTCAACGGCGTAACCTATAACGGCACGGTCGACAGCAAGGGCAACTGGCTGGTCAGCGTGCCCGCCACCGCGCTGGCCGATCTGCCGGAAGCAACCCTGAGCTATACCGTTACCGTACAGGATGCGGCAGGTAACACCGGCAGCAGCCAGGGCCGTGTCACGGTCGATGTCACGCCCCCGACCCTGACCCTGAACACGGTTGCGGGTGATAACAGCGTCAATATCGCCGAAAGCACCGGGCCGATTGTATTCAGCGGCAGCAGCAATGCCGAAGCCGGTCAGCGGGTCACCCTGACTCTCAACAACCAGCTCTGGACCACCACCGTGGCCCAGGACGGCGACTGGAGCCTGACGCTGCCCGCGGGCTCGCTGGCCGGGATTCCGGCTGGCACCTACACCCTGACTGTGACGGTCAGTGATGCGGCGGGCAATCCGGTAACGCAAACGCGTGAGATCACTGTGGCGACCGGGGCATTGTCGGTCAGCATGAATACCCCGTTTGGCGATGGCTATCTGAACCAGGCTGAAACGGCGGTCAGTCAGACGCTGAGCGGCAGCACCGGTGTGGCGGGTGAGGGCCAGACCGTCAACGTGACGCTGGGCGGGAATGATTACACCGCCACGGTGGATGTACAGGGCAACTGGACGCTGACCTTAACGCCGGCACAGGTGCAGACGCTGGGCGAGGGGGTTAATACTCTGGTGGTCACTGCCAGCGATGCGGCAGGTAACAGCGGTTCGCTGACCAGCAGCGTCACGGTCGATCTCACGCCGCCTGTGCTGAGCGTCAACCCTATCGGCGGCGACAACATCATCAATGCAGTGGAGGTACTGGAAGCGGTCGCCATCAGCGGCACGGCGTTGTTAGCGGATGCCGGACAGACGGTGACCGTCAGCGTCCAGAATGTCGATTACACCACTCGCGTGCTCTCTGATGGCACATGGCAGGTGACACTGCCTGCCAGCGTTGTCCAGGGGCTGGCGGACGGCAGCTACCCGGTTGTGATCTCGATGACCGATGCCGCGGGCAACCCGGCTGCTACTGTTCAGACCACACTGACGCGTGATGTTGACAGCCTGAACCTGCCAACGCTGACCATCGGGACTATCAGTGACGATAACGTCCTTAACCAGGCGGAGTCGTTGCAGGATCTGACCATTGGTGGCACCAGTACCAATCTGCCAGGCCAGCTGGTGACGGTGACGCTGAACTCACTTCAGTACAGCGGCACGGTGGCAGCGGATGGCCGCTGGACCGTGACCGTTCCGGCCGCCGATCTGGGTAATCTGCCGGATGGCGATCAACGGCTGGTCGTGGTTTCTGCGGATGATTCAGGTAACCCGGCCAGCAGCAGCGCCAGTCTGGTCGTACTGGCCAGCGCGCAGGTTCAGCCGACGCTGACCCTGAATGTCGTGGCAGGCGATGATGTGATCAATGCTACAGAGGCCACAGCGGATGTGGCCGTCAGCGGTAGCAGCACCCTGCTGGCAGCGGGTACGCTGGTGACGGTGTCGTTTAATGGCACTGACTACAGCACCACGCTCGACGCTGACGGCAACTGGACGGTGGATCTTCCCTCAACAGCCTTTAACACTCTCGATCCGGGCAGTACGCAAACCTTTACCGTCACCGCCAGTGATGTTGCCGGTAACCCGGCCACCGTGAGCCAGCAGGTCAGTTTCAGTACCACTCCGCCGGTGCTGACGGATATCACGGTCAGCGCGGGTGACACCCTTAACTTCGCAGAATCGCTGCAGGATCTCACCCTCAGTGGCACCACCACGGGCGCATTGCCGGTGACGGTGACGCTGAATAATGTCAGCTACACCACCACGGCAGATGCCAGTGGTAACTGGTCACTCACGGTTCCGGCGGGCGATTTGCAGCAGCTGGCGGACGGCCCTAATGCGATCAACGTTTCGGTCACCGATGCGGCGGGCAATACCACCCTGGACAGCACCACCTCACTGGACGTGGCGTTTAATACCCTGCCCGCACTCACCCTGAATACGCCGTTTGGCGACGCGCTGATCAGTGCGGCAGATGCTGAAGGGCCGTTAACGCTGAGTGGTGACAGTACCGGTCTGCCGCAAGGCAGCGTGGTAAACATCACTGTCGGCACGCAGAGTTTCAGTACCACCACCGATGTCAGCGGCAACTGGACGCTGAACCTGGCACCGGGCGCGCTGACGGCCTTAGCGGATGGCGTCACTCAGGTGGTGGTCACCGCCGCGGATGGTGCCGGCAATCCGGCGCAGGTTACCGCAGGCGTTGAGATCCTGAAAACTGCGCCAGATTCAGCTGCTTTCGACACTGTATTGTTCGGCGACAACATCATTAACAGCAACGAGGCAGGCTCTGTTCAGCTTGTAACGGGCACCGCCACCGCGGTGGCGGGCCAGACCCTGAGCGTCACGGTGGGCGAGGGCAATATTCCGCTGTCGGTTACGGTCGATGCCAGGGGCAACTGGACGGCCAGCATTACGCCAGAGGTGATTGCCAGTCTGGGGGCTGGGGAACACACCCTGACCCTCACGACCACGGATCGGGCCGGTAACAGCAGTGAAACGACTCAGACCTTTGTCTCGGCGATCACCCCGATTGCTGCGCCGACGCTGGATACACCCTTTGCTGATGGCCGTCTTAACGCGGAGGAAGCGGCCGCGGACGGCTCCCTCACGGGTTCCGTGAACATTGATAATGCGGCCTCGGTCGCGGTAACCGTCAATGGCACCGTCTATGCCGCGACGCTCACTGAGGGGGGGGCGGGCTGGGCACTGGATCTGCCATCTGCCGTATTGCAGTCCCTGCCGGATGGCAACCTGCCGGTGAGCGTGACCGTCACCGACGTGAACGGCAACACCGCCAGCACCGGCGGCACGCTGCTGGTGGCGGTGAACGCCCTGCCGGATGTCACGCTGAATCTGCCGTTTGGTGATGGTGCGCTGAACGCAGCAGAAGCGCTCAGTGAACAGATCCTCAGTGGCACCACCGGCATTACCGGCGCCGGGCAGACGGTCACCGTGCTGATCGCCGGCTTCAATAGCGATCAACCGCTGGCCGCCACGGTGCAGACTGATGGCCGCTGGTCTCTGGCCTTGTCACCAGAGCAGTTAGCCACCTTCACCAGTGGCACCCACACCCTTACTGTGACCGCCACCGATATCGCGGGTAACAGCGACGCCACCGCGCTGAGCGTAGTAACCGAAGTGGTTGCGCCTGTGCCGACCTTCAGCCCTGGCGCGTTTGGCGCCGACAACCTGCTGAACATCAGTGAAGCCGCGGCAGGGTTAACCCTGACCGGCACCACCGGCAGTGTGGGGGCGAACCAGTCGGTGAGCATCACCGTTGACCTCAACGGCAGCCGTTATGTTGGCGACGTGGAGGACAACGGTAACTGGACCGTTAACATTCCAGCTAATGCCCTGAGCTCGCTGGGTGACGGTGCGCAATCGCTGACGGTCAACGTGGTGGATGCGGCGGGCAATAGCGCGTCGGCACAGCTACCGTTTACCGCGGATCTCACCGCACCGCAGCCGGAGGTCAATCCGGAATTTCTCGGCGGTTATGTGAATGCCGCCGAGGTTGACGCGGGGATAACCCTGAGCGGGACCACGGGTGAGGGGGGAGAAAATCAGCGGGTGCAGCTCACGCTTGACGGCATCACCTATACCGCGACGGTGGATGCCAATGGCGACTGGACGGTGCCGCTGACCCAGGCGCAGCTTTCAGCGCTGCCGGATGGCACCTATCCGGTCACCGTCACGGCAACCGATGCGGCGGGTAACAGCACCACCCTTAACAGCTCACTGCTGCTCGACACCACACCACCGGTACTCAACGTCAGCGCCTTTACCGGCGACGACGTGCTGAATTACGGTGAGAGCATCCAGCCGCAGTTACTCAGCGGCACCGCAGTGGGCGCCGAGCCGGGCGCAGTGGTTACGGTTTCGCTGAATACTACGACCCTCGGCACCTCCGTGGTCGACGGTAACGGCAACTGGAGCGTGACGCTGACGCCAGAGCAGATGACCACCTTTGGTGCCTCCACGACCCTGACGCTGGCGGTGACCGATCTGGCAGGCAATACCGCGACCGCATCAGTCGCGCTGACGGTGGATCTGACCCCACCGCCAGGCCCGCTGGTCACGCTGGGCACGGTCTCGGGCGACAACATCATCAGCACCCAGGATGTGGCGGATGGCGTAGTCCTGAGCGGCACCTCGGCTAACCTGGGTGCGGACGGGGTGGTGACGGTGGTAATCAACGGTCAGACCTACGCCACCACGCTGGATGCAGCGGGCAACTGGTCAACGGCTGCCTTGCCGGTCAGCGCCTTTGGCAGTGCGGACGGCAGCGTCGCCATCACGGTGAATGCTACCGACGGAACGAATCCCGTGACCACCCGCGGTAACGTCCTGATCGACCTGACGCCACCGGCCCTGACAATCAATGCTTTTGCGGGTGATAACCAGGTCAATGGCAATGAAAGTGCCACCAGCCAGAGTATCAGCGGCACCGCCGATCTCAGTGAAGTGGGACGCACGGTGGTTGTGACCTTCAATAATCAGACCTACAGCGCGGTGGTGCAGAGTAACGGCACCTGGTCCACTACCATTCCTGCCAGCGCGATGCAGGCACTGACCGATGGCAGCACGCCGGTGATCACCGCGCAGCTGGCGGATGTCGCCGGTAACGTGACGACCGTGACACAGACAGTGACGGTGGATACCGCCGCGCCGCTGGTGCAGGTTGACGCGCTGGCGGGTGATAACGTGCTCAACGCCGCCGATCTGGTGACAGGTCAGGTACTGACCGGCAGCGCGCAGGGCGCAGAAGGCCAGACCATCGGCCTCTACCTGGGCGATGCCGCGCCGATCGCTACCGCAACGGTGGGTGCCGACGGACGCTGGAGCATCAGTCTCGCGCCAGATGTGCTGTCGGGCCTCACTGACGGTGCGCTGGTGTTTGGCGTGCGGGTCAATGACAGTGCCGGCAACCAGACCGATGCCACGCTGACGGTCAACAAAGTGGTCAACAGTGCGCTGACGCTGGTGGTCGATTCGGTGTTCGGCGACGGCACGCTCAGTGCGCTGGATACCACGGTGGCGCAGACCATCTCTGGAACCGCGACCTCAGCGGGCGTCGGCGCCACGGTCTCGGTGGTGCTGGGCGGCACTACGCTCTCTGCATCAGTGGGGCAGGAGGGTAAATGGGCTATCGTGGTGCCACCTGCGGTGCTGGATTTGGTCACCGACGGCAATCTGTCCGTTAACGTCACCCTGACAGATGCGGCGGGCAACACCCGCACCGTGGGTGAAACCGTGACGGCGATTGTCGATGCGGTGCCGGTGGTGGGCGCGCTCACCGGGCTGTTTGGCGGCGATAACCTGCTGAACATTGCGGAAGCCGCGGCCGGACAGCTGGTCGGCGGCGTGATACAAAATGCAGCTGCGGGCTCACCGGTGACCGTGACCTTTGGCAGCAAGAGTTTCAACACAACGGTGCAGGCGGGCGGAGCATGGAGCGTTAACCTGCCGGGCAGCGATCTCACCTCACTGCTGAATGGCAACCTGACGCTGGGCGTCAGTGTCCGGGATGCGGCGGGTAACGTCGCCTCGAATAGCGCGTCGATTGGTATCTTTACCCAGACGCCATCCATTTCGCTGACCTCGCTGTTTGGCGATGGCGTGCTGAATCTGGCGGATATTGCCACCGGCCAGGTGATCAGCGGCGTGGTGAACAACGTCGCGCAAGGTGCTGTGGTGACGCTCTCCGTGGGTAACAGTCAGGTGACCGCGACCGTGGGGGCGGGCGGAGCCTTCAGCGCCACGGTGACACCGGATATCCTCGGCACCCTGGCGCAGGGCAACCTGACGGTGGGGGCCTCGGTAACGGATGCGGCGGGCAATAACGCCGCCACCAGCGCCGGTATCCGCGTCGATACGTTGCTGCCGACTATCACCGTGAATCCACTGTTCGGTGACGGTCTGCTGAACGTGGCAGATGTGCTGGTCACACAGGTGATCGGAGGAGTGATTGGCGGTGCGGAAGCGGGATCGCGCGTGGTGATTTCTTTGGGGGCACAGCAGTTTGAGACGACGACCGATGCGAAGGGCAACTTCAACGTCTCGCTGACGCCAGCCCTGCTGCAGGGGATTGCCGATGGCAACCTGACGGTCGGCGTCAGCGTTACCGACAGCGCTGGTAACACCAGTACCACCACCGCCGGTGCGCTGGTGGGTATTCACAATCTGCCGAAGGTGACGCTCAATCCGCTGTTTGGTGATGGTGTGCTGAATCTGGCGGAATCACGGGTCACCCAGTCCATCAGCGGCACCGTCTCCGGCCTGGCCGCAGGCAGCAGCGTCAGGCTGGCGATTGGCAGTACCACCGCCACCGCGCTGGTCAACGCCGACGGCACCTTCTCAACCACCGTCTCGCCAGCCGTTCTCGCGACGCTGCTGAACGGTAACTTTACCGTCAGCGCCTCGGTCACCGACCCGGTCGGTAACGTCACCAGCACCAGTGCGGGCGTGTCACTGGGATTGGTTCAACCCACCCTGTCAGTGAATACCGTGTTTGGCGATGGCGTACTGAGCGCCGCGGATCTCGCCTCTAACCAGACCCTGAGCGGAAGCTCCAGCCTGTCAGCAGGCTCTACCGTCAGTGCCACGCTGAATGGCCTGACCTACACCACCAAAGTGGTGAGTGGCGGCAACTGGAGCATCAGCGTACCGAAAGCGGATCTTGCTGCTATCACTGACGGCAGTAAAACCGTGGCGGTCACCGGCACCGATACTTACGGCAACACGGTGAACAGCAGTGGAACGCTAAGCGTTATCAGTCAGTCAACGCCGGTCGTCGCCATTACCTCGCTGTTTGGCGATAACGCCCTGAGCGTACTGGATGTGAAAACGGCACAGACCATCAGCGGCACCGCCAGCAACGCCGAGGGATCGGTGGTACGCGTCACGCTGGGTGGCCAGACTTACAGCACTACCGTGAACAGCAATGGCAACTGGAGTCTCTCTGTTCCGGCGGCTAACCTCGCCGCCATTGCTGATGGTCTGCAGACCGTGACCGCCAGCGTCACCAATGGCGCGGGCAGCAGCGGCTCCATCTCGGCGTCGCTGGGTGTGGTCAGTCATACCACGCCGACGGTCAGCGTGAACAGCGTCTTTGGTGGCGATGGTTACCTCAACATCACCGAAGCCAATGCGGCTGAAACTATCAGAGGAACCAGCACCAACGCGGCGGGAGGCACGGTAACGGTGAATATGGCGGGCAATATCCTCACCACCACCATTGGCACGAATGGCGCATGGAGCATCAGCGTGCCGTCAGCGACGCTGAAAGGGATCGCCGATGGCAGTCATCCGCTGACCGTGACGGTGGCGGACATTGGCGGCAATACCGTAACCAGCACCAGCAGCTTTACCGCGCTGTCGCATAATCAGCCGCTGGTGGGGGTCGATCCGGTGCTCAGCATTGTCGGTTCTCTGCTCTCGGGGCTGGTGGTACAGGGGGGATCGCTGAATGCCGCACAGGGATCGAAAGTCAGCGTCACGCTGCTGCTGGCCAACGGCAACAACGGACCGACGCTGAACACCACTACTGATGCTCTGGGGCGTTACGCCGTTAACTTCTCGTCATCACTGCTGTCGGTGGGGGGGCTGCTGCTGTCGCTGAATACGCTGGCAAAAGTCTCCATCACTGACGTGGCGGGTAACAGCTATACCACCACGAACACGCTGTTACTGGGTGCCGTGCTGCCGGTGACGCTGGCGGCAACCGAGTCGGTTGCCCTGTTCTCGGTAGCCGATGACAGCGCCACTGTCGCCAGTGCCAGCGTGGAGACGCAGCACGACAGCAGCACCAGCAGTGACGATAACAGCGACCCTGTAGCAGTGGCCTCGACGCTGATTACTGAAGCGGATACCGTGACGCCGGTTAGCAGCAGTGAGAACGAGGCAACAAGTGACCCAGTCGTCACAGCGGCGCCTGCAGAAGAGGCGGGTTACACCATTGGCGGCGTCGTGATTACGCTGGCCGATGGCACGACGGTTGAAGGGGCCTCCGTTAGCGGCAGCAGCGGGGCGGATACCGTGACGGTCAGTGACCTTAACTTTAGCCATATTGATGGCGGCGCAGGCACCGATACTCTGGTGCTGAACGGAGAAAATCTCAATCTGGACCTCACCGTACTGGGCCTGAAAGTCGAACACATCGAGGTACTCGACCTGGGTAAAACCGGCACCAACTCTGTGAAACTCGATCTCAATCAGGCACTCAATATCACGGATAAACAGAGTGACGATTTGTTGATCATAGGCGCAGAGGGCAGTCAGGTGACACTGGCTAACAGCAACGGCGGGATCTGGGAAGTGGCGGGCGAGCGGACGGTGGAGGACAGAATTTTTGAAATCTACCATAACTCGGCGCTGACCAGTGATAACACTCTGGGCGATGTGCTGGTGCAGCAGAACCTGCAGCTTCATGTCGTGTAATGGCTAAAAATGTAAGTTGAGCGTCAAGAAGCAGCGGGTGCGAAAGCACCCGCTTTTTTTGTTTTTGTCACACGATAATTTCACTTTCCAGATTATCGCCACTATTCATTAGCAGAATGAAAGATTAGGGTAGGCGCAGCAAACGGCGTCACGCCGTAAATCAGCATTCTGGCTCCATTTGTCGCTTTTATTAGCGTTCTCTTGATTTGTCCTTGTTACCTGCGGGTAACCGGTTCCGACCAGCGGAAACGGGCAGCTTTGGCTGACTCACTATCATGTCTCAGACTTAACGATCGGTTTATCTGATGGTTTTGGTCTGCGTTTCTGTTATGAACTGAGGTTACCTATGTCATCACGCGATACGCTTCGTACCACCCGGCTCGAATCCATTTTCCAGACGGCGGTAAGCGACTTTGCCGTCGCCGATAGCACGCTACCCGCCATTGCGCCTGTCGCCACGTCGAGCCTGCCGATCACCACGTTCTCCACGGCGTCACTGCATAGCAGCCCACTCAACTACAGCGCACTGGCCGTCAGCGCAGTGGAGAGTGCGCCGCCCGCTGCACTGCGGCCCTATGAACCCCTCGCCAGCGATGGCGTAATTGCGGGCTGGGAAGCGCAAAAGCCGGTGCATCTGCGCGGTCGTGCTGAAGGAGAAGCGGGCTCCACCGTCACGCTGACCTTCAACGACCAGAGCTGGCACAGCACCGTTAACAAGTGGGGCTACTGGAACGCGTCCATGCCTGCTGACGCGTTAAAAGGTGTGCCGGATGGCAATCACAGTCTGACGCTAACCCTTACTGATAAAGCGGGCCACAGCACCGCAACCACGGTCGATTTTGGTCTTTATACCGACCGCACGATCACACCGACTCTGACAGTGGATACGGTCAGTGGTGATAACGCAGTGAATATTGCTGAGAGCGTTTATGGCGTCGAGATCAGCGGCAGCGCAACACACTTGCCGGTGGGTTCGGTGCTGAAATTAACCCTCGGCACGCAAACTACCACCGCTCACATGGAGAGCGACGGCAAGTGGTATGGAACATTCCATGAAAGTGATATGCAGGCGCTGCAGGATGGCGTTTATAACCTGAAGGTCACAGCGACCGATCCCAATGGAAAAACCGCGACCGAATATCACGAGCTGACGCTGATCACCCACCTGAGCAGCCTGCCAAAAATTACCTTTGATAAGGTCACGGCAGACGATGTGATCAATCTGGCGGAAACCCAGCAGGATCTGCTGCTAAGCGGCACGCTCTCCACCGTCATGCCGGGCCATCGGCTGGTGATCACCGGTGCTAATCAGAAAGATTATGCCGCCACGTTAGATGAGCAGGGACACTGGCAGGTAGTTATCCCGGCAGCGGACGTGAACGCTTTTATTCATATTGGTGAGATCCGCGCCTGGTCAATTGACGGTGCCAATAACTATACCGACGCCACCCATGAGTTGAACATCAAAACCGGTTTTATTCCGATCTACACCGAAATGGATATCGGCGGCGACATGACGCTCAACTACCAGGAGGCGCAACACGATCTGAGCTTTTATGTTGAAGGGGCCAATAGCCTGGAGATCAACGGCAAAACCTATCAGCCCGATGCTAAAGGCATGGTGACGCTCACCTCCAGCGAACTGCTGGCGTTGCCGGATGGTCCGGTCGCCGCCACCTTCCATCGCTGGGATCAATATGGCAACAGCGACAGTGAGACCCATGACACCTTCTTTACCGTCGCTGTGCATCAACGGCCGACGCTGACCCTGGATACCGCCTTTGGAGATAACGTCATTGACGCTGCCGATGTTAACAGCTGGCATCTTATTCAGGGCAGCTCCAGCCATCTTCAACCAGGCAGCCTGGTGGAATTAACACTGGGCGATCAGCACTACAGCGCCAGTGTAAAAGCGGATGGCGGCTGGGCGCTGACCATTCTTGCCGGACAGCTGGCACCCCTGGATGACGGTGAGTACCAGATGACGGTCAACGGCAAAGACAGTGCCGGTAATCTGGCCAGTGCCAGTCAGACGGTACAGGTGGCATCGCATACGGAAAGCGATACTACGCTGGATGTGCAAGCGGTTGATCAACTGCTGGAAACCGTCAGCCAGCCTGAGCAGGTTGAGACCGTACCAGTGGCACAGGCATCGGCCGCGACCGCTGCACCGCAGGAGAGCCATCTTTTCTCTGATCTCCCCTATACCCTTGCCGATCACCTGCTACAGCATCCGGCGGCACACCCCCTGGTCTGACACCAACGCATTAGCAAACGCACATCCTTCCGGACAGGTCTGTTAAGCCTGTCTGGATTGTCGCGAATTTATGTTATGGCCGATTTTCATCATTCCAGAATAAATGTTAACGATTTCATCTGTTTTTAGCCGGAATAAGCGCAGGATATGTTTAATGATGTTAAGATTATTTTAGCTTTTAGCCTTGCGAATCATAAATAAAATAACGCAATAAATCAGTCGGCTCTGCGTGGCGGGCCTTTTTGCTCACTTTGCTCACTTTGTTCACCAGGAAAAACACCATGATGATAAGAACCCCCATTGGTATGGATAATGAACAAAGCGCGATTAACTTTTTTGTTGTGCGCCCTGAGTGGCGTTGTGGTACACCCGACCTTTGCCGCACCGTTACCTAAGGCAGAATTTAACTGGCGCGCCGCGCCCAGCGAAGAGCAGATTGCCAGCTTAACGCTGCGCGACGCCATTCTCCGGGCCTTCGCCCGTAATCCGAAAATCTCGGAAGCGGCGGCACAGATCCACATCGGTGAGGGCGATCTTGATGCCGCCCGCAGCGCCTGGTATCCGCAGATCTCACTACAGGGTGCGGCGGGACGCTCTCATCAGACCGACTCCGCCGGGAGCCTGAATAATAATGGCTCTGGCGGCATCACGCTCAGTCAGCTGCTCTACGACTTTGGCCGCACCGGCAGCGCCATCGATGAACAGCATGCGCTGTCAGATGCCTATCGTTATGGCCTGTTCGACTCCATGACGACCGTGGCGGAAGATACGTTGCAGGCCTACCTGGAAGTCAAACGTTACCAGTCGCTGGCAAACACGGCACACACCAATATCGCTTCATTGCAGCGGGTGCGGGATATTGCCCGACTGCGCGCCGATGCCGGACTCAATTCTCAGTCAGACGTACTGCAGGCGGAAACCCGCATCGCCGCGATGCAGGCCACGCTGGAGCAATATCGCGCCCAGCACCGTTCCGCCACCGCACAGTTGACCGTGCTGACCGGCGTGGTGCCCACCACGCTGCCGGAACTGCCCCAGGCGCTGCTGAAACAGCAGATCACCCTCGACAAAATCGCTTATGAAAACAGCGCAGCAGTGCGCAGCGCACAGTCGAAACAGGAAGCCGCCCGTGAACGGGTGCGTCAGGCACAGTCTGGCCATTGGCCAACCATCAAAGTGCAGGCGGGCCGGACTCGCTATGAAAATGATCGTCAATCTTACTGGGATGATGAAGTGCAGCTGCAGGTGGAAGCGCCGCTTTACCAGGGCGGCCTGGTGAATGCGAAAACCCAGTCAGCGGAGGGCGATCGTGAAGCGGCGCAGGCCGCTATTCAGCAGGCCAAGCTCGCCATCAATCAAAACGCCTCTGCCGCCTATGCCGATATGATTGGCGCGCAGCAGCGGCAGGCTGCCGGTGAAGTGCAGCTGGCCAGCGCCGACCATACCCGTAATGTCTACGCCGATGAATATCGCCTGAGTAAGCGCAGTCTGAATGATCTGCTTAGTGTGGAACAGGACGTATTTCAGGCCGACAGCTCACGTATCACCGCGCTTTACGATGGCTGGGATGCCACCGTGCGCTATGCCGCCGCGGTAGACAATCTGCTCGATATCATGGGTATCGATCGCCAGCAGAACAGCGGCGATCTCCTTCCTTCGCTGCAATAGCGATAAGGCATTAATAATGAGTACACCCACCCTGAATACCGATAACTGGATTGACGCCATGCTGCGCGTAGCGGCGCGATTCGGTAAACCGGCTGATGGCAAAACCCTGCGTCAGCAGATGCGCTGGTTTGAACATCTGCCGATGTCACAGCAGCTGGAACGCCTCTCCGGCCTGCTGGGACTGCATCTGACCCTGGTGCCGCAGCACAAACTGCGCTGGCGTCAGGCGATCACGCCAGTGGTGCTGGTGCTGGAAAATGCCAGTGTGGCGGTACTGGAGAGCATCGATTCAGATGACAGCGCGCGCTACTGGCTGAGTGAAGGCGGTGATGTGGTGCGGGAAAGCGCTTTATCAGAATTGCTGGCACGCGCCCAGGGCGATGTCGGCGTGATTGGCGTGGCAGCGCGTGGCCGTGATGCGCGCATCGACGAATTCATTCAGCCTTATGAGCCGCACTGGTTCTGGAAAAATTTTCGCGGCATGGGGCGCCGTATCACGGAGATTTCGCTGGCCTCGGTGATTAGCAATGTGCTGGCGCTGGCCGGTATTCTCTTTTCGATGCAGGTCTACGACCGGGTTATTCCGGCCCAGTCGGAGTCCACGCTCTGGGTGCTGTTTGTCGGCGTGCTGATCGCGGCGGCCATTGAGTATCTGATCCGGCTGATGCGAACTCAGGTGTCAGACTTAATGGGTAAACGCATCGACCTGAAAGTCTCCGCCATGTTGTTTGCCCGGGCGATGAGCATTCGTAATGAGGCGCGTCCGAAATCGACCGGCTCGTTTATCTCGCAGCTGCGTGAGATCGACCAGGTGCGCGAGTTGCTGACCTCGACCACGGTTGGCGCAGCGGCCGATCTGCCGTTTGTCATCCTGTTCCTGTTCATCATGTCATTTGTTGGCGGCTGGCTGGTGCTGATCCCGCTGGCGGCGATTCCGCTGATCGTCATTCCCGGTCTGCTGGTTCAGATCCCGATGTCGCGGCTGGCCAAAGAAGGGCTGCGCGAGGGGGCGCTGCGCAATGCGGTGCTGGTGGAGACCATTGAAGGGATTGAGGATATTAAGGCGCTGCAGGCGGAACCCTATTTTCAGCGTCAGTGGGAGCAGACGCATGAAGTCAGTGCTTCAATCAGTAATCAGCAGCGATTATGGGGCGCGCGTCTCACCGGCTGGGCGTCGACTGTGCAGCAACTCACCTACGCGGGCATGCTGGTGTTTGGGGTTTATCTGGTGCTCGATTCACACATCACCACCGGTACGCTGGTCGCCTGTAGCCTGCTCTCATCACGCACCATCGCCCCGCTGATGCAGTTGACCATGGTCTTCTCGCGCTGGCAGCACGCCAAAATGGCGATGAACGGGCTGGATGCGTTGCTGAAAAAGCCACTCGATCAGCCTGAAGCGGCCACGCTGGCACACTGTCCGACGCTTACCGGCCAGTACGATCTGCGCAATGTGCATTACAGTTACGACGAAGAGAATGAAAAAAACGTGCTTAACGTTCAGCAATTGCAGATCAAGCCCGGTGAGAAGATTGCCATTCTGGGCAAAGTCGGGGCAGGGAAATCGACGCTGCTGAAGATCCTCGCCGGTCAGGCGCTGGCCACCCAGGGCAAGGTGATTGTCGATGGTGTCGATATTGAGCGAATCGATCCCACCGATTTACGTCGTCAGCTCGGCTGGCTGTCGCACGACTCCCGCCTCTTTTTTGGCACGTTGCGGCAAAATCTGATGCTGGGCAATCCTCATGCCAGCGAACAGGAGATGCTGCAGGCGCTGCGCATCAGCGGCGCGTTGTCGCTGGTTCAGCAGGATGCCGCCAGTCTGGATCGGATTATCAATGAAGGCGGGCGCGGACTTTCAGGTGGGCAGCGTCAGATGGTGATGCTCAGCCGGATGATCCTGCGTCAGCCGCAGGTGGTGCTGCTGGATGAGCCCACTGCGGCGATGGATGAACAGCTGGAAGAGCACGTGATCCGTCAGCTACAGGGCTGGATCAGCGGCCGGACGCTGGTGCTGGTGACGCACCGCCCGGCGCTGCTGAAGATGGTCGATCGTATTGTGGTGATGGATAACGGCCGCATTGTGGCCGATGGCCCGCGCGACGAGATCCTGCGCCGCGCGACCACGCCAGCGACGCCAGGTAAAGGAGATGCTGTATGAGTCTGGTTATTGTAGATAAAGATCTTGCCCGTCATGAGCGCCGGACATCGGCGATTATCTGGCTCTGCACTGCCGCGCTGGCAATTTTTCTCATCTGGGCGCACTTCGCCATTCTGGATGAGGTGACGGTCGGCACCGGCAAAGTCACCCCTTCCAGCCGCGCGCAGGTGATCGACAGCCTGGATGGCGGCATCGTCAAACAGCTTAACGTGCATGAAGGCGACATTGTCGAGAAAGGGCAGGTGCTGGCGACCCTCGATCCGACGCGCTTTCAGTCGAACTTCGGCGAGGCCCAGGCCAAAGTGCGCACGTTACGTGCCTCGTCCGAGCGGCTGGAGGCGGAGCTGTCGGGCACGCCGCTGACATTCAGCGCCGACACCCTGAAGGAACCCCAGTTGGTGAGGCGCGAACAACAGCTCTATGAGTCGCGACGTCGTAATCTCACGGAAACCATCAGTAATCTGCAGCAGTCGCTGCGACTGGTGCAGGATGAACTGCGGCTGACGGAACCGCTGGTGGCCAAAGGCGCGGCCGGGCAGGTCGAGGTGATTCGTCTGCGTCGTCAGGTCAGTGACCTGCGCGGCAAAATCGACGAGGCGCGCAATGACTATCTGGTACGCGCCCATGAAGAGCAGGTGAAAAATAACGCTGAACTGGATGCGCAACTGCAGGTTGCCGCAGGCAAAGAGGATCAGCTAATGCGTGCCACGCTCTACTCGCCGGTGCGCGGTATTGTCAAAGATATTCAGGTCACCACGGTCGGTGGCGTACTGGAACCGGGCGGTAAACTGATGGAAATCGTGCCGCTGGAGGATCAGCTGCTGATTGAGACACGCGTCAATCCACGCGATATCGCTTATATCCGCCCCGGTCTAGCCGCTACGGTTAAAGTGACCGCCTATGATGCCTCCATCTATGGCGATCTGCCCGGCGAAGTCGAAACGGTTTCGCCAGATACCCTGCAGGATGAGGTAAAACGTGATCAGTATTACTATCGTGTTTACGTTCGTACCCAGAAAGCGGAACTGACCAACCGCGCCGGACGGAAATTCCCGATTGTACCCGGCATGGTGGCCAACGTGGAGATTAAAACGGGTCAGAAATCAGTCATGGATTATCTGATTAAACCCCTGAATAAAGTCAAAGAATCGTTGCGTGAGCGCTGAAAATTATCAGCACCCTGAATATCTGCCTACTTAATTACGGTGATAAATTAATATGGCGGATATTTCGTCAGTCATGGCGCAAAGCGTGCGCAATTTAACAATGTGTGCGGAAATCAGGTGCAGTTAATTTAAGCCGGTTAAGAAAGTTTACGAACAAATAGCGAAACAGTAGATGGCAGGCAAAAAAAAGCCGGACAATTTGTCCGGCGGGAAATAATAAGTTGTACATCTCATTCGGGGAGAATGAAGGTAATAATGGAATAAATGATGATAGCGGGGTCTATTCTATTACCAGATGTCGTACGAGTTTTATCATTCAGTGCTTCGGAATGCTCCTATCTAACCTGTTGATAACAAAAAGCTCAAAATAGGTTTGTCCATTTGTGCGCCTTTTTTTACCGATCTGTGCGGGTTATTAGTTCCCACTGATTTACGTTTTGAAATAACAGTTTCGATTTATGAAACACTTTTGGAAATTTAGTAGCATTTTCCTGGTGGATTATTACCCGTTATAAAACAACAATGGCCTGCCGGCTGAATTTCTAAGCATTCAGTTAGCAGTGGCAAATAATAAAGGCACATAACAGAGGGTAATAAAATGAAACGTCGCATTCTCTCCCTGATGATCCCTGCATTGCTGGTTGCAGCAGGATCAGCAAACGCAGCTGAAATCTATAACAAAGACGGCAACAAATTAGATCTCTTTGGTAAAGTTGACGGACTGCACTACTTCTCTGACAACGACGGCTCTGATGGCGACCAGTCTTACGTTCGCTTTGGCTTTAAGGGCGAAACTGAAGTCAGCGACCAGCTGACCGGTTACGGCCAGTGGGAATACCAGGCGGCGCTGAACAATGCCGAGTCTGAAGGGACTGCTGACAGCTTTACCCGTGTTGGCTTTGCCGGTGTGAAATTTGGTGATGCGGGTTCGTTCGATTATGGTCGTAACTACGGCGTAGCCTACGATATCGGCGCATGGACCGACGTGCTGCCAGAGTTCGGCGGCGATACCTATGGCGCAGATAACTTCATGTATCAGCGCGGTAATGGCATGGCGACCTACCGTAACAATAACTTCTTCGGTCTGGTGGATGGCTGGAACTTCGCAGTCCAGTATCAGGGCAAGAATGGCAACAGCACCGAGTCACCTAATGGACGTGACGTACTGGGTCAGAATGGCGACGGCTGGGGTCTGAGCACCACTTATGATCTGGGTTCAGGCTTTGGAATTGGTGCAGCAACCTTCCAGTCTGATCGTACCAACGATCAGAACAGTGAAACATCCGGTATCCTTGGCCGTGGCGATAAAGCGGAAGTCTATACCGGCGGTCTGAAGTATGACGCGAACAATGTCTATCTGGCGGCGATGTATTCACGCTCCTTTAACGCAACTCGCTTCGGCAGTAGCGATTCCGCAGCCTACGGTTATGCAGATAAAGCGGACAACTGGGAACTGGTGGCACAGTATCAGTTCGACTTTGGTCTGCGTCCATCGCTGGCATATGTTACCTCACGCGGCAACGATGTGCAGAACTGGGGTAAACAAAACCTGAAGAAATACATTGATGTAGGCGCGACCTACTACTTTAACAAAAATATGTCCACCTACGTGGATTACCAAATCAACCTGCTGGATGACAACCAGTTCACCGACGCAGCCGGTATCAATACCGACGACGTGGTGGCACTGGGTCTGGTTTACCAGTTCTGATTTGTCAGGGAGCGCAGTTACCGCTGCGCTCCTGCGTTACCTTCCGGGCTGAGCGCCTCAGCCTGTCGACACTTCGTGGCTTCCGGTGCCGTTATCACTGGCGACATCACGCTGCCGAATCGCGCACCTTCAAAGGCCACGCCTGCCAGGGTGAAAGCTGAAAAGCTCAACCAGTGATGCCAGGCTGACTGCCATTTCTGCGAATTTTTCATTCTGCACCTCTCAGAGATAAACACTGTTTCAACAGTGCAGAATTCATGCCAGCTTTACCGCTCTCACAGCCACAGATGTCGCGCCCACTTTGGTACACTGGCCGCGCGCGAGGTTGCCCAAATCAGGTGCAGTGAAGCCTGTTAATGGCGCGGGCGTGAAGGTGTCATGTGACGATGACGACGCTGTTCTGCAACTTTATAACTACCGTAGACAAACAGACCCAGGGCAATGGCGAGAATCATATAGATCATCTGTAACTCCTTACTTGAATTTGTTAATCGCCTATTAAAGGGCGGAATCAGGATAGATGACTGAGAGATGTTCTCGTGATTCAGCGAAATAGACAACTCTATTTAAGCTAATTTACCAGAAGTTTATGCTTTGTAGTGGCTATTAATAAAGTGTTACAAGCGAGGAAAGATGCGTTATAAGATTAATCTGCTGTTTATGTCGCTATTCATTCTGGCGGTGGCGGGTTGCGATAAATCTGCACCGACAACATCGATGGTGCTGGAAGGTAAAACCATGGGAACCGTCTGGCGGGTGAGCCTGGCGGGTATACAGAGCGAGCGAAAAGCGGAGCTGCAACAGCGCATTCAGCAGCAACTGGACGCGGACGATGCCGAGCTCTCTACCTGGAAGCCAGACTCCGCTTTATCGCGCTTCAACCAGAGCCGTGACCTGTCACCGCAGCCGGTGAGTGAAAACATGGCGGATATCATCATTACCGCACTGCGCATTGGCCATAAAACCGGTGGGGCAATGGATATTACCGTCGGTCCACTGGTCAACTTATGGGGCTTTGGTCCGACAAAACAACCCGGCCATACGCCGGATGCGGCACAAATCGCTGCCGCCCGTGCGCAGACCGGGTTGCAGCATCTGCGGGTGCTGCAGGGCGCAGGCGGACAGTGGCTGCAAAAAGATTTGCCGGGGCTCTATGTCGATCTCTCGACGGTGGGCGAAGGTTTCGCCACCGATCATCTTGCGCGACTGATGGAGCAGCTCGGCATTAACAACTATCTGGTGTCGGTGGGTGGCGCCGTGCTGAGCCGTGGCCTTAATGCGCAGCAGCAGCCATGGCGGGTGGCGATTCAGAAACCTACCGATCGTGAGAATGCGGTTCAGGCGCGCGTTAATCTGCAAGGACACGGCATTAGCACTTCCGGCAGCTATCGCAACTATTATGAACTGGATGGGAAACGCATTTCTCATGTGATCGATCCCATTACCGGGCAGCCAATTGAGCATAAACTGGTTTCCGCCACGGTGATCGCCACCACGGCGCTGGAAGCGGATGGCTGGGATACCGGACTGATGGTCCTCGGCACCGAAAAAGCCAAAGCGCTGGCGCTAGAACAGCATCTGGCGGTCTATCTGATCAGCAAGCAGGGCGATAGATTTGTCAGCTGGATGTCGCCGCAGTTTACTGCTTTCCTGATCCCCGCCGAATCCGGAGAACCTTGATGTTAGATCTTTTTAGTGAAGAGCAACCCTGGCAGGAGACGCTGGCAGAGGGTGCAGTGATCCTGCGGCGTCGCGCGCGTGAGGATGCCGAAGCGCTTTATCAGCAGATTAGGGTGATTGCGGAGCAGAACCCGTTTGCCCATCGCATCACGCCCGGTGGCCATCGCATGTCGGTGGCGATGACCAACTGCGGCGATTTTGGCTGGTCGGTTGATTCACGCGGCTATCAGTATCAGCAGCAGGATAACCTGAACGGGCGAAAATGGCCGGCTATGCCGCCGCTGTTTCGTACCCTGGCGCAGCAGGCGGCCTCTGAGGCGGGATTCCCCGGCTTTAATCCCGATGCCTGCCTGCTTAATCGCTATGAACCGGGCGCGAAGCTGACGCTGCATCAGGATAAAGATGAGAAAGATCTGCGCCAGCCTATCGTTTCGGTGTCGCTGGGATTACCGGCGGTCTTTCAGTTTGGCGGCTTCGAGCGCAGCGACAGTACCCAGCGTGTACTGCTGGAACATGGTGATATCGTGGTGTGGGGCGGGCCGTCACGTCTGCGTTATCACGGTATCCTGCCGCTCAAGCCGGGCATTCATCCGCTGGTCGGTGCCTGGCGTTATAACCTGACGTTTCGCCGCGCCTTTTAACCTGTCACGGCGGTAACGGCGTGGTGAGAATAACTATTGCTATCATTTCGCATCCCATTACACTGCAGGCTGTTTTTGACTGATGGAATGCCTGCATGACGTTGCTAAGCGTTGTTTTTCGCCAGTTCCGCTGGCCTTTTATCGGGGTAATAGCGCTGACGCTGTTAAGCGCGGTGCTGGGTATCGGCATGATCGCCTTTATCAATCGCGAAATGATTGTCGCTATCAACACCTCATTTGCGGTATTGCCGCAGTTCCTGTTGCAGCTGGTGGTGCTGATGGCGGTAACGCTGGCCTCTCAGCTGGCGCTGACCATGCTCGGCCATCAGTTTGTCTGGCGACTGCGCGGCGAATTTATTAAGCGCATCCTCGATTCCCGCGTTGAACGCATCGAACAACTCGGCAGTGCGCAGCTGCTGGCGGGACTGACCAGCGACGTGCGGGCGATTACACTGGCCTTTGTGCGTCTGCCGGAACTGTTTCAGGGCGTCATCATTACGCTCGGCTCGGCGATCTATCTTGCCTGGCTGTCGCCTAAAATGCTGCTGGTGACCAGTGTCTGGCTGGGTGTCACGCTGGTGGGCGGCTGGCTGCTGGTCTCGCGGGTTTATCAGCACATGGCAAAGCTGCGGGAAATCGAAGATAACCTCTATCACGATTACCAGACGGTGATTGAAGGGCGTAAAGAGCTTCAGCTTAATCGCTCACGCGCGCAGCAGGTCTACGATACGGTTTATCAGGAAGATGCCCGCGCCTGGCGTCATCATATTGTGCGCGCCGATACTTATCATCTCAGTGCGGTTAACTGGTCAAATATCATGACGTTAGGCGCTATCGGTATGGTCTTTTTTATGGCCAATAGCCTGGGCTGGGCCAACACCGCTGTTGCCGCGACCTTTTCCCTGACGCTGCTATTTTTACGCACGCCGCTGCTCTCTGCGGTGGGCGCGTTACCCACTTTGCTCAGCGCACAGGTCGCATTCCGCAAGCTCAACGCCTTTGACCTCGCCCCTTATCAGCCCGGATTCCACGCGCCATCCACCGCTTCTGACTGGCAAACACTGGAACTGCGCGACGTCTCTTTTCATTATGGTGATAACGGCTTTCAGGTTGGACCAATTAACCTGACGCTGCGCCGGGGTGAACTGGTGTTCCTGATTGGCGGCAACGGCAGCGGGAAATCGACGCTGGCGATGCTCCTGACCGGGCTTTATCAGCCTCAGTCCGGCACGCTGTTGCTGGATGGCAAGCCGATAACGGCTGACGAGCTTGATCAGTGGCGCAGTCAGTTCTCGGCGGTCTTTACCGACTTACATCTGTTTGACCGGTTAATCGGGCGGGAAGGCGTAGCGGCCAATCCGGCGCTGGTTCAGCAGTGGCTGGAGAGGCTGAAGATGCAGGATAAGCTGAAGATTGAAGGCAATAAAGTGTTGAATCTGCGGCTTTCTAAAGGGCAGAGTAAGCGACTGGCCCTGCTGCTGGCGGTGGCAGAAGAGCGCGATGTGCTGTTACTGGATGAGTGGGCGGCGGATCAGGATCCCCACTTTCGACGTATCTTCTATCGTGAGCTGCTGCCGTGGTTACAGCAGGCGGGCAAAACGGTGTTTGCTATCAGCCATGACGATCACTACTTCATTCATGCCGATCGGCTGCTGGAGATGCGTGAAGGTCAGTTAACGGAGCTGACCGGCAATGAGCGCGATCTTGCCACGCTCGACTCGGTAAAACGCACCGACACCGGGCTTTAGTGGCAGCTGGCAAAACTTAGCAGAAAAGCGCCCCGGCGTGCTTCGTGTCAGACAGGTTACTTTAGCGAACAACAGAAACCCCGGTTTCTGCCATCCTGACACTTTTTTTTCGTCTGTGTTTACCACCCGGCTAAACTGCGAGGTTTTAAAGCGTCGTGTTTAGCCGGTTTTTTAAAGCCGATGCGTGACCTGGGTGATTACCTGGTTTTCATGCCATAGAAAGGTTGCCTGCAACAACGTCCCCGCCGTAAAACATCCGCTGAAGTGCTGAGTGAGACGCAGCGTAGCGCGCTGCTGCGTTAAATCTACCGACACCAGTGCAGCGTCCAGAAAGTCCATCGGTTGATACACCTGTGGCCACAGTGCTTTGTAAATGCTCTCTTTGAGAGAGAAGAGCAGGGTAGCGGCAGCGCTGAAGGAGATGGGCAGTGTTCGTAACAATTGCTGTTCCTGCTCGTTCATCAGCAGTTCTGCCGTATCCTGCGCCGTCTTCTCCAACATGAACTGTTCGACATCTATCCCGATAGCGCAGGGCTGTCGGGTAGCCGCCACCACAACGACCCCTGCACTGTGTGACAGTGATGCCTGAATGCCAGCAGGCCAGCAGGGGGAACGATCGGGTGCATTGCTCAGAATGAAATCAGCAATGCCCAGTTCTGCCATTACTGACCGGACCAGAAATCGGCTGGCGAGGTATTCGGCACGCCGCTTAATGACAGCCTGCTGCAGTCGGGCAGGCAGCGGAATACCCCATTCGACAGCCAGCGCGTCATGATACTTTTGTGGGGCAAAGTGGCTCACCGCCAGCAAAGGATCGCTGTGGTTAAGGTGACGGGAAAGAATAAAGCCGCCTGCAACAGGCGGCAGCGGCAGGTCGGGATAGCGCATGCGTAACCATGATAAAAAGCCAAAAAGTCATTTAATCAGGCGTGGTAGGTGAGGGCAAGCAGCCCGCAGTAATCAGTCATTAGGGGGAATGACAAAGCTCTTCAAAGAAACAACGAAATGGTGGTGACCCCTGCTGATACGTGCACCCCGGTCGCACCAGTGGCTCGCCAGACGAAAGAAATCGTCGCTACCAATGTCATACGCCAGTTCCACTTTGCTAATGCCTGAATGCAGTAACGCTTCTGCATCTTTCAGGCTTTTCGCTTTGATCGCCATAAAAATTATCCGTCAATTTCTGGAAAGTTCAGGATAGGCATGTTCTGTGACACTTTTGTTTCGGTTTGATGAAAATGCGCTTCCTGTGACGGGTTTTGTGAGGCGGATCAGATTCTGGTGCCAGCGTTAACCCGCTGATGGTCAGAGGAATGTTAACGGATGGACGGGATTAATTTGAATGTTAAGCGCTGGGAAAAGCAGACGTAGAAAGGCCGCGTCAGACGCGGCCCTGTGGGTTATTTCTGTTCTGGCGGGGAAGGTTGCTTATCGCCGGACTCGGGTGCTTCGGCTGGATCGTCTTTATCAATATATTTCATGAACTCTCCTCTTGTTACCTACACGTAAGTCAGTATAGATGGGATTCTGGGGCGCGCGAGGAGGGTTAACTGATCGGGAGCCGATCATAACGATTATAACAACTGCCGCCCGCACCCCACGCTGAATTATCTGACACCATCTGAA
Organism: Pantoea sp. AS142; assembly: GCF_037152305.1. Taxonomy (NCBI): domain Bacteria; kingdom Pseudomonadati; phylum Pseudomonadota; class Gammaproteobacteria; order Enterobacterales; family Erwiniaceae; genus Pantoea; species Pantoea sp. AS142. The sequence goes on from NZ_JBBCMO010000002.1 coordinate 340,213, forward strand.
TTTGCAGCGGGCTGGAGAAAGGGTAATTCAGAGAATGAAGGATCCGACATGACTAACTGCGGTTGTATCTAATACTGGGGGCAGGTCAATAGAGCCAATATGTGGGAACACATATTGACTCATTGAACGCCAGATATCGTTAAGAGTGTGAGTTGTTAATCCGGCTGCCTCTTTGGTCTTAAACCACTCAGCTGCAACTTTTTCAAACGTACTTTCACTCACACTCTTCTGACGAAGTTGCTCTGCCTTTTTATGCTCTTGAGGGTCAACGTCTTTGCTGAGAAGCGCGCGGGCTGATTCACGATTTTGGCGGGCTTCGGAAAGCGAAACGGAAGGGTATGAACCAAAGTTGATCATGCCCCGTTTACGAGTGAAGGGTTTGTAATAATGAAACCGCCAGAGTTTTGAGCCTCCGGGAGTGACCTGCAGTTCCAGACCGTCCCCGTCATAAAGAACCAGTGCTCGTCCAGCAGCTTTGGCGTTCTTCACTTCGGTATTGTTTAAAGGCTTTGTCTGTCTTGCCCTGAGCAGTCTCCATTCTGTTCCTCGGAAGGCTTAGGCATATCAAAAGGCAGTCTTAAAAACGTATGCCCATGAGTATGCCTAAATCAGGTGGATTCCACTGTATCAATCAGGATTTCACTAGACAACAGAAAAACAGCAGGTTTCAACAACCTACTGTTTAAACTGTTTTTTATGGTTCTCTCTGGACTTCACCAGACAAAACGTTGGGAGAATTTGGTCGGCACGAGAGGATTTGAACCTCCGACCCCGGACACCCCATGACCGTGCGCTACCAGGCTGCGCTACGTGCCGAACACTGGAAGATTAGTCTACTGGTTATCGTCACAAATGCAATATATCCGCCAGCTATTTGCCTGATAATTAATCAGTTAGCGATAAATCGCTTCTCCTCAGTTAATACCTGCAACAACAGCGCCAGTTCCGGCTTATGATCCTTCAGCGCGTTGCCATGCGAATCGTAAGCGCGATAGCTACCGTTGTTATTAAGTACCAGTGTCATCTGCGGGGTGGTAATCACCAGTTTATTCTCTTCGCTGCTGGCAACCCAGTCATGGCGACGACTTGCCGCAAACAGATCTTCACCCTGGGAATAGTTCACCGGATTGGTCCGGACATGCAGCAATCGCTGCATCAGCGTCGCCATTACATCCTGATGATCAGAAAGACGATCAACGGTCTGAGCGGGTGTATCAGGCCAGTGAATCACTAACGGTACCTGCAACGTCTGGCGGTTTCCCGCGCTGTCCGGATTGCCATCCAATGCCAGACCACGCTGCGCGGTAATCACTACTACCGTGTTCTTTAGCAAATCACGTGCCTGAAGGCTACTCAGCACCGCGTGGATCTGCTCATCAACGGCGGGAGCCTGGCGCAGATAGCTACGCTGACGGGCTTTTGCACTCTCGCCGGTGACGTCAGGGCCATTCAGCGCGATCCATGAGAACCACGGTGCCTGTGAACCGTCCTGTTTCTCCAGCCAGCCCTGCCATTGTGCCACAGTGCTGGCGTTGGGCTGGTTAGTCGTTGCGGGTAGTGAATAATCAGTCAGCAATGCCTGTCGGTAGAGCGGAGGATTAAAACCTTCCGAGGAGAAGAGGCCAAACTGATAACCCTGAGCGCTAAGCGCGCCCAGCAGGGTCGATGGCGTGCGGGACGCCAGAATACCGTTCATATAGCTGGAGGAGATACCATAGAACAGGCCAAATAATCCTTTCTCCGGGGTATCACCCGCGCTGAAGTGCTGGGTAAAACGCACGTTCTCGCTGGCGAACTGATTGAGTTCCGGCAGCGCTTTGTCCAGCGTGGCGTTGTTCAGACCATCGACAGTCAGCACCAGTAGGTTGTTACGCGTGCCGGCATCACGGAAAGTAATCTCGCTCAGCGGATATTCTACCGCCAGCGCTTCCGGATCACCCTGCTGAACCAGCCGACGCTGATATTCCTGCGCATCCAGTAAACCATGACGCTCAAGGAAGCGTCGGGCGGTCATCGGGTAGGAGAGCGGCAGGTTGGCACGCTGCATGGTAATGGGGCGATAGAAGTTGGCATCCGCCCAGATATACATCAGGTGGCTGGCAAAGAAGGCGCTGAAAAACAGAGCGGCGACAGGCTTACCAAATGAACGGCGATTCAGGCTGCGCAGCTTCTGCCAGCTCCAGGTCGCAAACAGCATCTCGACAAGAAAAATCAGCGGTACGCTGATAAACATCAGCTGCCAGTCGCGCGCCATCTCGCTCTGATCAGGGTTTATGACCAGCTCCCATACGACTGGATTCAGGTGCAGGTGGAAGCGGCTGAAGACCGCACTGTCAACCATCACCAGCGTCAGCCCGGACGTCGCAATCACCGCGGATAACACCCGCATCAGCCGTTGCGACATCACCACAAAGGTGAGCGGGAAAATAATCAACAGATAGGTGGCGAAAACGATAAAACTGAAGTGGCCAACCCAGCTGGTATAGGCGTAAACGCGCCCCGCCAGTGAAGAAGGCCAGTCGGCGACCAACAGGTAGCGACTGCCTAGAATCAGTGCGAATAAGATGTTAAACAGAGCAAACCAGTGCCCCCAACTGATCATCTGGGAGACTTTTTCGCGGTAGCGCTGCCGGTTGGTTACCATATTATGAAGTCAAATCAGCCAATTAATGGGCGTTATCGTCACGCACTGACGCCTGAAGGGCATCGGCGAAAGACTGTGCCAGTGAATGGCGTTGCGCCGGGGCAACATCGCTGTTAATTAAGTTGGTCACCATATTTCCCAGAACCATCAGGGAGAGATCGGTGGGGGCTTTGTCCTTGTGCAGGATTTGGGCCATTTCCGCGAGGAGTTGTTCCACGCGTTCGTCACTGTAACGGGATGATTGTGCCATATCGTCGTCTAAGCTCATTTCAAAAGGCGATATATTACCGGAACAACGCACTTTTTACCGCAATTTTATCGAAAGCAGCGCGTTCGCTTTATGCATGGAGTTGAAAGCCGATGCCGGCAGTGTTTGAATACGCGCCTGTGCTAAAAGGAGAGTCTACCATGAGTCTGGATATCGACCAGATTGCCCTGCATCAGTTAATTAAACGCGATGAAAACCAGCTTGAACTGGCGCTGCGTGATTCACTGCTGCCTGCCACCAACACGGTCAACGCGATGGTGGAGGAGTTACACCGGGTTTACAGTGCAAAAAGCAAAGCCTATGGCCTGTTCAATGCAGAGAGTGAACTGGCAGAAGCGCTGCGTAATTGTCGTAAGGGCAACGATGATTTTCTCGCTTTTAGCCGTGCCGCGACCGGCCGTCTGCGCGACGAGCTTGCAAAATACCCCTTTGCTGAAGGCGGCGTGGTGCTGTTTATTCACTACCGCTATCTGGCGGTGGAATATCTGCTGATTGCGGTGTTGAACAGTCAGTCCAGCATGCGTGTCAACGAGCAGATGGATATCAGCAGCACCCACTATCTCGACATCAATCATGCCGACATCGTGGCACGCATCGATTTAACCGAGTGGGAAACCAATCCGGAATCGACCCGTTACCTGACCTTCCTGCGCGGCCGCGTCGGCCGTAAAGTGGCTGATTTCTTTATGGACTTCCTCGGTGCCGAAGTGGGATTAGACACCAAGGCGCAGAACCGCGGTTTGTTGCAGGCCGTGGATGACTACTGCAACGAATCGGAACTGGATAAGCAGGAGCGGCAGAACTATCGCCAGCAGGTTTACAGCTACTGCAACGAGCAGTTGCAGTCGGGCGAGGAGATTGCGCTGGAAGATCTGTCGAGCGAACTGCCACCGCTGGGCGAAAAAACCTTTCAGGCTTTTACCCAGGAACAGGGTTACGAGCTGGAAGAGAGCTTCCCTGCCGATCGCAGCACGCTGCGCCAGCTGACGAAGTTTGCGGGAAGCGGCGGGGGACTGACCCTGAACTTCGATGCGATGCTGCTGGGCGAACGCATTTTCTGGGATCCGGCAATGGACACCCTGACGATTAAGGGCACACCACCCAATCTGCGCGATCAACTTCAGCGCCGTACCAGCAGCAAATAAAAAGCCGGGGCTTAGCCCGGCTTGTACTGCGTTTTGCAATGTTCTTCGCGTGGCAGCGGCAAAATAAAAGGGCCGGTTTCTCAACCGGCCCTTCTACATTTCAACGTAATCCGCGATTAAGCGCGAACGAAGTCGATGTGAAACAGTTTTGGCTTGAACGGGTGACGCTGAACAGCCTGTACTTTCACTTTGGTTTCTTTACCGTCAACTGACAGGGTCAGCACTTCGTCGTAGAAACCTGGCTTAGCTTGCAGGTTCATTACGGAGTCGTGATCCAGGTCGATGGCAACAGCCGCTTCAGAACCACCGTAGATGATGGCCGGAAAACGGTTTGCTGTACGCAGGCGGCGGCTCGCACCCTTACCCTGCTCTTTACGTTCTACTGCATTGATAGTGAGCATTAATATATCTCTTTGTTTAATTCCTGCTACAGGCGACCCAGTAACAGGCTGGTTATTCAATACCGCTGATGCACATGCAAAAGCGGGCGGCAGTATAGCCGTTATGCCTGGTGGTAGCAAACGATATACCCGCCAGCAAGGTTCCTGCATCCGGTTAGCCACACCCGAGGCAGCGGATTAGCGCAGCTCATTGGCGCGGCGATAGCGGCCCTGATAATCGAACATTTTTTCGCGAATCTGCCAGAACTGGCCTTTGGCCCGTGCCACGACAAAGTCGGGATGGCGCAGCAGCGGGTGCAGCGCCACTATGTCAGCGGCGGTCTGCCAGCCCAGCGGCACGCCGGGCGCGCGCTGATGCGGTCGCATAAAGAGCTGTTCAAATGCTTTGCGCTGGGCCGGTGTCTGCAAACGAAACCGTTCGCTGACGCTGGTGCCTTCCTCGTCGTAATAGGTCGCCTTTAGCCATTCGCCTTTGGCGTCACGGCCCTGTTCCAGGGTCATGCCGCCACAGCGCAGCACCCGCGCATCTTTAAGTTTCAGCGCCGCTTTAAGCATATCGTCCGGATCGACCAGAATTTTGTCGCACTGGTGACAGCGTCGGGCGGCAATATCATTTTCTGCGCCGCAGTCGGGGCAGCATTTAAAGCGGAAGCGGAAGTCACACTGTTCGCGCTCGCCCTCATCATCTTCCAGCACGCCCTGACAGCGTCGGCCAAAATGTTCAATAACCATGCCATCTTCGGTCGCCTTGCCCCAGAAGGTATTGGCGAAACCGCAGGCGGGACAGAAAACCTGTACCGGCTGATTGTCGCTGGATCCTTTAGGTGCGCCGACTTCGGGCGTAAAGAGGTCGTGCGGATTACCGGCGTAATCGAGAATCAGACAGTCGGTTTTGCCGGGCGAGAGCCGCAGGCCGCGTCCGACGATTTGCTGGTAGAGGCTGACTGACTCGGTCGGGCGCAGTATTGCAATCAGATCAACGTGCGGGGCATCAAAGCCGGTGGTCAGCACCGCCACATTAACCAGAAATTTCAGCTGCTGAGCCTTAAACGCCAGAATCAGCGCATCGCGCGCTCTGGCAGGGGTCTCGGCTGACACCAGCGCACTGTTAACGGGCAGCAGCTGCAGAATTTCACGCGCATGCTCCACTGTTGAGGCAAATATCATCACCCCTAGTCTATCGTCAGCGAACTCGACAATCTGACGGATAATGTGGGGTGTCACGCGCTGCTGCTTTTTCAGTTCACGGTTAAGATCGGCTTCACTGAACAGGCCGTTAGACTGCGCCGTCAGGCGGCTGAAATCATACTGCACTACCGGCATATCCAGTCGCTCCGGCGGCACCAGAAATTGATGTTTGATCATGTAGCGCAGCGGCAGTTCATAGATACAGTCGCGAAACAGCGATTTTTCGTCGCCTCGCACCATGCCGTGATAGTGGAACTGATAAATCCAGCCTTTGCCCAGTCGGAACGGTGTGGCGGTCAGGCCCAGTAAACGTAGCTGAGGATTATGCTGGCGCAGATGATGAAAGATCTGCTGATACTGACTCTCTTTATCCTCACCGATACGGTGGCACTCATCAACAATCACCAGTGAAAAGGCGCTGTCGAACTGGTCGAGGTTGCGCGCCACTGACTGCACGCTGCCAAACACCACTTTGCGCTGACTCTGTTTACGCTGAAGTCCGGCGGCAAAGATATCCGCCTCCAGTCCGTAAGCCTGATATTTACTGTGGTTCTGCGCCACCAGCTCTTTGACGTGTGCCAGCACCAGCACCCGGCCACGCGCCAGCCGTGCTAGTTCGGCAATCACCAGGCTCTTTCCGGCACCGGTCGGCAGCACAATCACCGCAGGCTCTTGATGACGACGGAAATGCGCAACGGTGGCATTCACCGCATCCTGTTGATAGGGGCGTAAAGTAAAAGACATGTTGCTCACTTTTGCAAAACTGGCGGTAATTATGCCATGAAAGTGCGGTAAACGCGCTGTCAGGCTGGCGCGGATCACGTTATACTTCCCGCACTTTTTCAACGGTTAACGAAACCGTTTCAGTTTCCCTCCGCAGTAACAGGCAAAACGAATTCATGCGACTCGACAAATTCATCTCTCAGCAACTGGAAATCAGCCGCGCCATCGCCCATCGCGAGATCCGAGGCCAGCGTGTCACCGTTAACGGGGAGGTCGTACGCGACACCGCGTTTAAACTGCTGCCCGACCACGAAGTCGTCTATGACGGCAACGTACTGCAGATGCTGACCGGTCCACGCTACTTTATGCTGAACAAACCGCAGGGTTACGTCTGCTCAACCGACGATCCCGATCATCCCACCATCATCTATTTCATCGAAGAGCCGATGTCATTCAAACTGCACGCGGCGGGGCGTCTTGATATCGACACTACCGGGCTGGTTCTGCTGACCGATGATGGCCAGTGGTCACACCGCATTACCTCGCCACGTCATCACTGCGAGAAAACCTATCGTGTCACCCTGGAATCGCCGGTGAGTGACGATACGGCCGCGCAGTTTACCGCCGGCGTGCAGTTGCACAACGAGAAGAGCCTGACTAAACCGGCACAGCTAGAGGTGATCACGCCTACAGACGTCCGGCTGACGCTGAGTGAAGGCCGTTATCACCAGGTAAAACGGATGTTTGCGGCAGTAGGCAATCGGGTCATTGAACTGCATCGTGAGCGTATCGGTGACATCGTGCTGGACGCCGATCTGGAACCGGGCGAATATCGGGCGCTGACGGAAGAAGAGATCGCCAGTATCGGTCTGCCAAAAGAGCTGCAGACAAAATAACCGGGCGGGCCAGTCGGCCCGCGTCACCATGACACGGGCAGGAGAAGGTGTGCGTAAGGAAAAGAATTCGCCAACAGGACTGGTGGTCATCCTTGGTCTGTTAGCCATGCTGATGCCGTTGTCGATCGACATGTATCTGCCTGCCATGCCGCAGATTGCGCGTGAGTTCGGCGTTTCAGCCGGTAGCGTGCAGATGTCGCTTAACTTGTACATTCTTGGTTTCGCGATTGGTCAGCTTATCTATGGGCCGCTGGCAGATAGCTATGGGCGTAAACCGGTGATTGCGCTCGGCACCCTGATCTTTGCCTGCGCTGCCGCGGCCTGTGCGCTGTCGCAGACCATTGATCAACTGATTACAATGCGCTTTCTGCATGGGCTTTCGGCTGCCGCAGCCAGTGTGGTGATCAACGCGTTAATGCGTGATAGTTACTCGAAAGAGGACTTCTCCCGCATGATGTCCTTTGTGATGCTGATTACCACCATTGCGCCGCTGCTGGCGCCGATCATCGGTGGCTGGCTGCTGGTGCTCTGGAGCTGGCACGCGATCTTCTGGTCACTTTCGGGTGCGGCCTTAGTCACCACGTTGCTGGTGACCACGCAGATCCGTGAAACTCTCAAGCCGGAGCAGCGACAGCGATTTAATCTGCGTACCACGCTGGGCAATTTCGTGACGCTGTTTCGCCATCAACGCGCGTTCAGTTACATGCTGTCAAGCGGCTTCTCCTTTGCCGGACTGTTCACTTTTCTCAATGCAGGCCCCTTTGTTTACATTGAGCTGAATCACGTGTCACCGCAAAATTTTGGCTACTACTTTGGTCTCAACGTGGTGTTTTTGTTTGTGCTGACGCTAATTAACAGTCGGGCAGTGCGCCGCTTTGGCCCGGTGACGATGTTCCGGCTGGGACTGCTGATACAGTTCTGTATGGGGATCTGGCTGCTGCTGGTCAGCGCCTTCAGCCTCGGCTTTTTGCCGCTGGTCATGGGCATCGCGCTCTTTATCGGCTGCGTGTCGATGGTTTCATCAAATGCGATGGCGGTGATTCTGGATGAGTTTCCGCATATGGCGGGTACGGCATCGTCGCTGGCGGGCACGCTGCGTTTTGGCGTTGGTGCTTTTGTGGGGGCGCTGCTGTCGCTGGTAAGTTTTAACAGCGCCTGGCCGATGGTCGGTACTATCGCGCTCTGCGCAACAATCTCTCTACTGCTCTTCTTCTTCGCTTCACGTTCCCGCACTGCGTCCCGTTAAACGGTCGCAGGGGTTTTCCTGTCGTTGCCCCCGTAATGCACATCTTGCCGAATTTGTTTCGTTAATGTTAAGGTTCTTAGTTAAAAAAGTAATCATGTTGCGTCTAAAATGATTGTTAATGGAGTGTGAACGCGGTACATAATAGGCTGAAGTGCGATGTAAGTCGCAAAATGCACTTCTGCAATCCGCACGGACGGGCTATCAACAGCAGTCCGGACTCAGCGGTCATCAACCCGCTTTCAGTTGGGCAGGTCGGTGTTGCGACATAAACTCATCGGGGAGAGTAAACTATGCTGCAACTTTCAATTGTGCACCGTCTTCCGCAGCGTTTTCGCTGGGCCAGCGATCACCACAGTGCCATCGAATGCGATGACAATACGCTGGATGACCAAGAGTTCGTGGCGTTGCGACTCATCAGCCATGATGGCATTCCGGCGTGGGAAATCTTGCAGCAGCTAAAAGAGGTCCTGGCGGATATTCAGGTTGATTGCAAAGTTGCCGAGTGTGAAGGGCAGCCCTGCCTGTTCATTCAGCGTCGTGATGAAAGCGCCACCAATTGCTGCCTGAAAAACCAGGGTGTGGCGATTGCCGAGACCTTTATTGCACGTTAAGTTGCGCCGACTGAAGAAGTTCGCGGGTATAAGCTGTCGCGGGTGAAGCAAACACCCTTTCACACTCTCCCTGTTCCACCACTTCTCCCTGACGCAGCACAATAAGCTGGTGGCACAGGGCGCGAACCACATCCAGATCGTGACTGATAAACAGATAACTGAGCTGTCGCTGCTGCTGCAAGCGGCGTAACAGCGCCAGAATCTGCTTCTGCACCGTACGATCCAGCGATGAGGTCGGTTCATCCAGCACCAGTAACTCCGGCTCCATAATCAGTGCCCGCGCGATAGCAATACGCTGTCGCTGACCGCCCGAAAATTCGGCCGGATAACGATGGCGGCTTTCCGCTTCAAGCCCTACCTCCGTCATTACTGCGATGACCTGCGTCTCCTGCTGCGCAGTGCTGAGACCGGGCTGATGCACCGCCAGCCCCTCAGCAATAATCTGCTGCACCGTCATACGCGGATTCAGTGAAGAGTTGGGATCCTGAAACACTACCTGAATGCGCTGACGCAGCGGCAGCAGTTGCCGGCGCGACAGTTGATGCAGCGGCTGGCCGTCAAACCAGACCTCCCCGCGCGAGGCAATCAGCCGCAAAAGCGCCAGCCCGGTGGTGCTTTTACCTGAGCCGGACTCGCCCACCAGCCCCAGACTTTCGCCGCGCCGCAGGCTAAAGCTTAGCCCGGAGAGTAGGTGTTTCTCACCTGTCTGCCGCCGGAACAACCTGCGCTGCAGCGGAAAACTGACCTGAAGCTGAACGACCCGAAGAATGACCGGCGATTCCGCTGGCAGCGGCAGCGCTTTTCCTTCCGGCTCGGCGGCCAGCAATTGCTGGCTGTAAGGATGTTGCGGCTGATTCAGGAGGATCTGGCAGCGGTTCTGCTCCACGATGTGACCCTGGCGCATCACGCTGACGTTATCCGCCAGCTGACGCACGATATTCAGGTTATGAGTGATAAACAGCATGGCCATATTCCGCTCACGCTGCAGTTCACGAAGCAGCGTCAGGATCTGCGTTTGCACTGTCACATCCAGTGCAGTGGTCGGCTCATCGGCAATCAGCAGCTGAGGCTCGGTCAGCAGCGCCATGGCGATCATTATCCGCTGGCGTTCCCCACCTGAAAGCTGGTGGGGAAAATCATTGAGCCGGGCGGCAGGCTGTCGGATACCGACGCGATCGAGCACGCTAAGAATGTCACCGCGGGCTGCCGGACGACGCAGCCCGCGGTGCAGCGACAGCACTTCATACAGCTGCTTCTCTACGGTATGCAACGGATTAAGCGATACCATCGGCTCCTGAAAAATCATCGCGATCTGGTTGCCGCGAATAGCGCGCAGACGCTGCTCGCGGGTGCGCAGCAGATCTTCACCGTTAAAAAGAATCTCTCCACGGGGATAAACCACCGCAGCCTCATGCAGCAGTCGCATTACCGACATCGCCGTGACGCTCTTACCGGAACCCGACTCGCCCACCAGCGCCAGCGTTTCGCCTTCGTCGATGCGCAGTGAAACGTCATTCACAACCTGGCGAAGCCGTTCGCCCTGACGAAAAGCGACTGAGAGATGATTGATGGCAAGCAATGGCGTTGTCATTCAGGCTCCTTTGCCCGGATCAAAGGCGTCGCGCACCGCTTCACCGATAAAAATCAGCAGCGAAAGCAGGATCGCCAGGGTGAAAAAGCCCGCCAGGCCCAGCCAGGGTGCCTGCAGGTTATTTTTGCCCTGCAGCAGTAACTCGCCCAGCGAGGGCGAACCCAGCGGCAGTCCAAAGCCGAGGAAGTCGAGGGAGGTGAGCGTGGTAATCGATCCGCACAAAATAAATGGCAGAAAGGTCAGGGTAGCCACCATCGCGTTAGGCAGCATGTGACGCAGCATAATCCTGCCATCGCTGACCCCCAGCGCCTGCGCCGCACGAATGTAATCAAAGTTTCGGGTACGCAGAAACTCGGCCCGGACTACGCTCACCAGGCTCATCCAGCCGAAAGCCACGGTGACCAGCAACAGCCACCCGAAACCGGGCTGGATCACGCTGGAGAGGAGAATCAGCAAAAACAACGCGGGCATGCCGGACCAGACTTCAATCAGCCGCTGCCCAATCAGGTCAATCCTGCCGCCGAAATACCCCTGCACCGCGCCAACCACAATCCCGATGACGCTGGAGAGGAGCGTCAGCAGCACGCCGAACAGCAGCGAGATGCGCGTGCCATAGAGCAGCCGTGCCATCACGTCGCCGCCGTTGGCATCCGTGCCGAGCCAGTTCTGCCCGGAGGGTGGAGAGGGGAAGGGCACCTCGGTGGCAAAATTGAGGGTGCTGTCGCTGAAGCGAATCGGAGCCCATAAGGCCCAGCCATTCTGCGCAATGCGCTGCCGCAACCAGGGATCCTGATAATCCGCCGCTGTCGCCAGTACGCCGCCATAGTCGGTTTCGCTGTAGTCAAACAGTAGCGGCACCGTCCAGCGCTGCTGGTAATGCACCAGCAGCGGCTTGTCATTGGCGATCAGTTCGGCACATAGCGACAGCAGAAAAATGACCAGAAAGATCCACAGTGACCAGTAGCCGCGTCGGTTATGGCGAAAGCGCTGCCAGCGCTGTTGATTCAGCGGAGAGAGCGTCATGAACGGCTCCCGAAATCAATGCGCGGATCGACCAGCGTATAGGTCAGATCGCTGAGGATATTCATCAGCAAACCGATCAGTGTAAAAATATAGAGCGTGCCAAACATCACCGGATAGTCACGTTGCAGCGTCGCGTCATAGCCGAGCAGGCCGAGTCCGTTGAGCGAGAACATCACTTCAATCAGCACTGAACTGGTAAAAAACATGCTGATAAACGTGGCGGGGAAGCTGGCGATCACCAGCAGCATCGCATTGCGAAACACATGATGATAGAGAATACGGCGCTCCGGTACCCCTTTGGCACGTGCAGTCACCACATAGAGCTTGCGGATCTCATCCAGAAACGCGTTTTTCGTCAGCATGGTCAGCGTGGCGAAGCCGCCGATAACTGTCGCCAGCACCGGCAGGGCAATATGCCAGAAGTAGTCCAGTACTTTGCCATACCAGGGCAATGTGTCGTGCTGCGCAGAGGTGAGCCCGCGCAGCGGAAACCAGTCCAGATAGCTGCCACCGGCAAACAGCACGATTAGCATGATGCCAAACAGAAAAGCCGGTATGGAGTAGCCAATAATTATAAAGGCGCTGCTCCAGACATCAAAGGCGCTGCCATTGCGCACCGCTTTGCGGATCCCCAGCGGAATCGACACCAGATAGATGATCAGCGTGCTCCATAATCCCAGGCTGATTGAGACCGGCAGGCTCTCTTTAATTAGCCCAATCACCGAGGCACTGCGAAACAGGCTGTCGCCAAAATCCAGACGCAGGTAATTCCACAGCATCTCGCCGTAGCGCTGCCAGAGAGGTTTATCGAAACCGTAACGCTTTTTAATCTCAGCAATCACTTCAGGATCCAGCCCGCGCGCGCCCCGGTACTGATTATCGGCCGGATTGAGATGACTGAAGCTGGCGCGTAAACTGGCGCTCTCCGCGCCGCTGCCGGGCAGACCGGTTGTTTGACCAAACTGAATGTTAGCCAGCGCCTGATCAACGGGTCCGCCGGGTGCGATTTGCACGATAAAAAAGTTAAGCGTGATGATCGCCCACAACGTTGGGATGATCAGCAGCAATCTGCGCAGAAAGTAAGCGGCCAACGGTCATCTCCTTAGCGTTTGCTGGCCGGCAGGCGTCCGGCTTTGTTTGTGTCGTACCACCAGTTTTCCAGCCCGACGCTGTAGAGGGGTTTGCGGGCAGGGTGAGAAAACTTATTCCAGTACGCCAGCCGCTGTTCTGCGTTGTACCACATCGGAATCATATACGCATTCCACAGCAGCACCCGATCCAGCGCCTGAGCCAGTGGCCGCAGCGCGGTGGGATCACCCTGATGCGCCACAATCTGTTTCACGAAGTCATCAACCAGAGGATCTTTGACCCGCGCGGTGTTCCAGGATGAGGCGATATAGTCCGACTGCCACATAACCTGAAGACTGGAAGTCGGGATCGGCATCGCCCCATAGACTGTGGCAATCATGTCATAGTCGCCTTCACGCCAGCGCCGCAGATATTGCGAACTGTCGATCTGCCGCAGGTTCAGCATAATGCCGAGCCGCGAAAGGTTGTGCTGCAACGGTAACGCCCACTCGGTGTGGGTACCCGCGCGCAACAGTAGCTCGACGGTGAACGGCTGACCGGTTTTATCATTGACCAGACGGCGATTTTTAATCTGCCAGCCCGCCTGTTTCAGCAGGTCAAACGCTTTTAATAGGCTGGCACGGTCATAGCCGCTGCCATTAGTCGTGGGCGGCAGGTAAGGCTGGCTAAATAGCTCAGGCGGCAGGTGTGCGCGCCAGGGCTTCAGCAGGGCCAGCTGCTGGGTATCCGGCAGACCGCTGGCAGCATACTCCGTGTTCTGGAAATAGCTGCTGGCGCGCTGCCAGGCACCGTAATAGAGCGCTTTGTTCATCCACTTAAAATCGAACATCAGTGAGAAAGCCTGACGTACGCGGCGATCGTTGAACAGTGGTTTTTCATTGTTGAACGCCAGCCAGCGGGTATCAATAGCGGCATCGTTGGGTGTGGCCTCTTTAACGATGCTGCCATTGTCAAAATTGCGGCCGCGATACTGGGTGGCCCATTGCTTTGCCGATGTTTCATCACGCCAGTCGTAGGCGCCCGCTTTAAAGGCTTCAAATGCCACATTATCATCCAGATAATAGTCATAGCGCATGCGATCAAAATTAAAGCGTCCGCGATTCACGGGCAGGTCAGCGGCCCAGTAGTCTTTTACCCGGCTGAACTCAATAAACTGGCCCAGCTTCCAGCGGGTGATGCGATAAGGCCCACTGGAGAGCGGTGGCGCGCTTAATGGCTCATTAAACGTCTTATCGTGCCAGAACGACTCTGCGATAACCGGCAGCGTCAGTAAGCCAAGCAGCAGATCTTTATCCGGCTTCTGTGCATCAATGCGAACAGTGAGATCGTTGAGTGCTTTAACGGTAACGCCACGGTAAGCGACGCGGAATTGGGGCACGCCCTCGGTCATAAATTTCTGAAAGGTGAACGCCACATCGTGAGCGGTGATCGGTGTGCCGTTCTGAAAACGGGCGTGGGGATTAAGGCGAATCTCAATCCACGTAAAATCGCTGGCGTAACGTGCTGATTCAGCAATCAATGGATAATAACTGCCCGGCTCATCGTCTGAGCCGGTGTAAAGCCCATCATAAAGCGTGCCGGTGTTAATGCCCGGATTACCGCGTGAGGCGTAACGATTGAAGTTGTCGTAAGTGCCCACAACCGCCATGGTGATGCTGCCGCCTTTCGGCGCATTGGGATTGGCATAATCGTAATGGCTGAAGCCGGGCGGATATTTCGCTTCACCGGCTTGGGTGAATGCGTAGCTTTGCTTGACAGAGGCAGCCAGCAGCGGGGCGCTAAGCAGGCCCCACAGCATTAAAAGTCCAAAGCGAAACAGCATGATCTCTCCTGTCAGATGTCCGGTGCTTTCCGGGCCAGGTAGCGTCAGGCGTTATGACGCCGGAAATAGTCTATCAGCGTTTCCGGGCGCAACGGACGGCTAAAGATGTAACCCTGCAAATGTGTTACACCGCGATTAATCAGCCAGGTAGCCTGCTCAACGGTTTCTACGCCTTCGGCCACGCTCTTCAGGTTCAGTTTCTTCGCCAGCTGCAGTACGGTGTCCAGCACCGGCGAGGTCAGGGTATCGGTACCGATGCTCTGAACAAAGCCGCGATCGATTTTGAGGTAATCAAAGGCATAACGTTCCAGATAGAGTAGCGCGCTGTGACCGGTACCGAAATCGTCAATGGCAATATGGATCTGCTGCTGACGAAGCCAGTTAAACAGTTCTCCAACGTTTTCGTCGCGCACCATGGCTCGCTCGGTGATCTCAAACACATAGTTAAAGTGCCCCGCAGGCATGGCATCAAGCCAGCGAAGCACATCCTGACGGAAGCCACTGTCAGCCAGATGCAGGGGCGAAATGTTGAGACTGAGGCAGGCGCAACGGGGAATGGTATGACACAGCAGATGTGCATCACGGGAAACCAACTGAAACAGATGCCGGGTCAGGGGAATAATCAGGTTCTGCGATTCGGCATAGTGAATAAAAACATCGGGCGGGATCGGGCCTTTGGTCGGGTGTGTCCAGCGCAGCAACGCCTCCATCCCATAAGGCTGGCCATCATGGGAGGTGACCAGCGGCTGATATTCAATGTGAAATTCGCCGCGCTTCATGCCCAGAATCAGCTCTTTGCCAGGACGCTGATAAAACGACAACAGCAACCAGCAAGTTCCTGAAACCAGCAGCGACAGCAGCAGGCCACTCAGCAGGATATTCTGATAATCGCTGAACGCAAGAGTGGAACCGTACAACACAAACTTTAGCGGATATCCAGGCAGTGCCTGCTGGTGCAGCGGCGTCGGCAGGTTTTTATTCTCAACGACGCCGGGCTGCCAGCTGGTTAAGGCACTGCGCTGTGCCATCAACGCCATACCGCTGATTTCCGGGCGCCAGGATGCCAGCAGTAAATAGGGCGACAGGGTGATATTGAGCGTTGCGAAAACGCCTGACTGCAGTCTGCCGGGATTTTTAATCCACAGTGCCAGCGCCGGTTTGTCTGGCTGCAACGGCGTACCCGGCATCAGCTGCAGGTCGATATCGCGCGAAGTATTACTTTGGGGCGCAATCACATTGAGTGGCAGACTAAAACTGCCGGTAGCCGAGGAGCAAAAGGCATAACCATCTTTAACCAGCAGGATGGCGCGAAGATTCCCGGCAAAGGCGGCGCGTGAGGTTAGTTCACGATTGATGGTATGGCAGGCAGCGTGGGTAAACGGAAGCAGGGGACTAAGGGTGCTATTGAGCAGAGTAGAGAGCGTTTGCTGCAATGCCGTGCGGCTGTTCTCCAGCAGTTGCTGATGCTGCCGTTCGCGCTTCTGCCAGGTCTGGTGAAACGACAGAGCAGCAAACAAAAGAAAGAATAAGCCGCCAGCCATCGCGCTACTCCATGCGATACGGCGAGGATAGGTGTCCTGGCGCTGTAGCGCCCCCGACAGTGGCATGAGGTGCTCCTGATAAATTATTATTATGATATTGCGCACGACTGCTTCGGTTTAAGCGACCGAGAATATAACGAGATAGTCTGAAATGTCTCCTTATTAATCTGAAATACAATGCTTTTATCGGATATAACGGCTGTCGATAAGAGATAATGCACGAAAAAAAACGCTGCATAAGCAGCGTTTCATGTTCTCTGGCTGAGAAGATCGAAGGTGATAATCAGGTCGGGTTCCGACTTAATACACGGCGCCCTTCACGGTAACGCTTTTTCCAGTAGTCATCATTGAGACTGGAGATCATCACGCCACTGCTGGTTGAGGCATGAACGAAATTGTCGTTGCCAAGGTAGATACCAACATGACGGCCAGTTGAACCGGCACGGAACATCACCAGATCGCCAGGACGCAGTTTACTGCGGGTAATCTCTTTACCGGTATCCTGCTGCTCAGAGGTAGAACGCGGTAATTCTAAGCCAAACTGATCGCGGAAAGTACGTTGTACAAAGGCGGAACAATCGATCCCGCGTTTGGTATCGCCACCGAGGCGATAGCGCACACCTTTCCAGACGGCGTATTGTTCCATGATGCGCGACTTAACGTCGACATTACGCACCATTTCTTCAAACTCATCCTGAGACGCCTGAAGTAAAAAACCATTGTGGTTGTTAACTTCATGATTCTCGTTATTCGCGTTTTGACTGCTATGGGTACTGCTACAAGCTGAGAGGAGTGTGGCCAGCGCCAATGCGGGCACGATCCGCAATATATATCTCAGTATTGGTTGAGACTTGACCATTATTTGGGTTTTCCTTCGATTTCCTTACGACAAAATTGTCGCCAGCCAGATGACAAAACAGGGAGATTAATAAGCGAAACAGACTAAAACAAATCCTTAATTACTAAAATGTGTTAATGGACACACTTTAATGGTGAAAAATCTGAATTTTCTGTATCTGTAGCCTCACTGCGACTGAGGTTAACTGATTACAGACGCCGTGGCGAGTGCTTTTAATCAATTTTATATAGGTTTTTTTGATGTGAAATCAATCCGTAACACAATGACTACTTTAGCTACAATTGTGGTCAGATGATGGTGAGAACAGGCAGTGAAAGGGGGGCCAATTCAGGGCATAGCCTGGTGTTTCAGACATTTGTTTATTGACAGAGGACTGTGCTGGCTATTTAACCGGTCAGTAAGGTCATAACCTTTTCTTTTCGTGAATTTAATTAGCAGACTAATAGTGATGGCAGGTTTTTTATAAGCGCGGACGGTTATCAACAGGCGAATAAACCGACCGCGCTTAACATTTACGTCACGGGCTTATATTTACCCGGTAATTTGCGATAAAGCCAGTTAACCAGCACGTCACTGGCCGGCGTTAATAGCCACCAGCTCAGACCCACTAATACCACTGACAGCGAACCGACGGCAATATCGGTAAACCAGTGCGCACCCGCCATGACCCGCGGCAGTGAAAATATAACCACAATAGCGGTGGCAATTAAAAAACGGCTGAAACCAAAATAGCGCCAGATAAAGCAGGCGAAAATTATCAGCATCATACCGTGGTCGCCAGGGAAGCTGTCTTTCGAGGCATCTTTAGCAGGGATACCGGTCAATTCACTGACGCGATGCACGTTCTCGAAGAACAGTGTCGGACTGGAGTGTTTCACCGGCAATAGATGGCCCAACTGATTGAGCACCACGGCAGTTAGCAGCATGGTGATACCGATTGCCAGCATTCGACGCCGCGCCTCTGGCGTTTCGCGCCGCCAGATCGACAGGTAAAGCAAACCCATCGCCAGCAGTGACACCGCATCAAAACCACGAAAATTCGTGATAGCGACAATCAGTGCGAACAGCGGATGGGTCACCATCTGATTATTGAATCCAAAGAAAACAGCTTTATCAATGCCGAACCAGAAACCATGTTCAGGCGGCAGATACCACGACAGAAATAGCACTATACCCAGTGCATTCAGCAGCAGGATAGTCATGAGGCGGGTTGCGCGCATAATTAAACTCATTTAAAAAAATAACCGCCGATAATACCTGTATTAGCGTAAACGGCACTTCAACAATGCCGATTGTAGCCGATTCCAGTCAGCCTGCTGAGAATGAATGATCTCAATGCGGCTATCGGGTGGCGGTGAGGCGAGTGTTTTACTCTGCAGTTCGTTTGCCTGGCAGTTAATACGCAGGGTGCCTTCTGTCGTGCGCATCACCCCTTTAACCCGATCTACCGGTGCCTGCCGTACCCATTCCAGCAGCGCGCCGCTGTCAAACAGCGTATCACCATCAAAAAGCCAGCCGCAGGCGCTATAGCCCTGACCGTAGTTCAGCGCCCGACGCCAGCGCGCCTCGCCGTCCAGTCGTATCGCCGCCAGACCGCTGGCGGGTTTTGCCGGATGATGGTGATGCGGCAGGGGAAGATCGCGGGGCTGATAGGGAGTATCAAGCAGGGAAAGGGGAATCTGACCAAATTCGGTCTCCAGCAGGGGACGCGGAGGCTGCATCTGCAGCTGCCAGTCAGCCAGGCGCTGATGATCCTCTTGATCCCAGCAATCACGCTTATTGGCGATGATAATATCGGCGGCAATTAGCTGATCGCGGAAGCTTTCATTGGCAACGATACGGGGCTCAGACAGCTGTCGTGCATCCAGCAGCGTCAGGGTGGCATTAAGTTGCAGCCACGTCTGATAAACCGGCGCACTTAGCATCTGCAAAACCTGACGAGGATGGCCCAGACCGGTTGGCTCGATCAGCAGGCGATCGGGCTTGCTGTTTAGCAACATATTCAGCCCGACCTGCATGGGCAGGCCATTAACGCAGCACAGGCAACCGCCGGGGATCTCTTTAAGTGTGGCACCGCGATCGGCCAGCAAAGCACCGTCGATTCCGATTTCGCCAAACTCATTGACCAGCACCGCCCACTTTTCTTCGGGCGGTCTGGCTGCCAGCAGATGGCAGAGCAACGTGGTTTTGCCGCTGCCCAAAAAACCGGTAATCAGATTAACGCGTGTCATGAGACCGACTCCTGCCAAAAAATAGCCTGATAATGTAATAATATAACACTATCACGGTCGCGATCGGCATCAGATTACGGGTTAGTCTGCACGGCCCATGTAGCGGCGTTCAGCAATGTGGATGCGGATGCGGTCACCGTTGCTGAAGTATTCCGGTACCTGAATGGAGAGGCCTGTACTCATCCCGGCCGGTTTGGTTCGGGCGCTGGCGGAGGCACCTTTAATGCCTGGAGAGGTATCCACGATCTCCATATCCACGGTTTGTGGCAGTTCCAGCGCCAGCACCTGACCCTCCATCGTCAGCACGTGAATGCCAGGGATACCGCCTTCGGGGATAAACAGCAGCTCTTCTTCAATCTGCTCCTGTTTAAAAGAGTAGGGAGTGTAATCCTCATCATCCATGAAGATATATTCGTCACCATCTATATAAGAGAAAGTCACGCTGCGACGGCTGAGCGAAATCGCATCAATAATTTCGTCGCCTTTGAAGCGCTCTTCGACTTTTAAACCGGTGCGGACATCAGTAAAGCGCATTTTATACAGGGTGGCGGCACCACGTGCGCTGGGACTCTGGACATCAATATCTTTAACCAGCAGCAGTTTACCGTTGTGTGTGACGGCCATCCCTTTTTTGATTTCATTGGCTTTTGGCATTGCTGTTCTCGCTATCTTGAAAGTAAAGTGCGCGCAACGTTACTCGTGCCGGTGAAAACTGGCAATATCACGGGTGCGAAATTTTGTATCAGGCCGCGGCTTTCATGGTAATTACAACGCCGGACTGCTATTGTCGCCGCGACTTTCTCTGCCGGAGTACAGCATGCAATGCCGTAGCCAGTGTGGTGCCTGTTGCACGGCGCCGTCTATCTCTTCGCCAATTCCTGGCATGCCTGACGGCAAGCCCGCCAACACGCCCTGTGTTCAGCTTGATGACACACTTCGCTGCAAACTGTTTGGCTCGCCACTGCGTCCTGCCGTCTGCGCAGGCCTGCAACCGGCACAGAGCATGTGCGGTAACTCTCGCCAGCAGGCGATGACCTATTTGCTAAAGCTCGAAGCAGATACCGCGCCCTGAGGCGCTGACGCTGCTGACGTTTTTGTTCTGCTTAACCCCGCCTTACAGCAATAGCGTCAGCCTGTTCGTCAGCCAATCCCACAAACTTCTCCGAAATGTGCGTAACATCAAAAATCTGCTACGCCGTTTGCGCATTTTCTTGCCTGGTGAAAGCTGCTGTACCACAATCCCTGAAACGTTTCAGCGGTGACTGCGCCACCTATTCCTCAAAGCCTGGCGTAAAAACCTGGCCACTGGCTGAAACGATTCAATCTTAGCAAGCGAGGAGAATTATGTTCCAGCTCGAATTGCAGGCCATCCATACCGGAGCCAGCGCCCAGAACAAAGAAGAGGCCATTCGTCAGGTTGCTGCCGCGTTAACCGCTGCGGGCAATGTGACTGAAGGGTACGTCAACGGCATGCTGGCGCGCGAACAGCAGACCTCAACCTTTCTCGGCAACGGCATTGCAATCCCTCATGGCACCACCGATACCCGCGATCTGGTGTTGAAAACCGGTGTTCAGGTGTTCCAGTTTCCGCAGGGTATTGCCTGGGGTGACGATCAGACAGCCTATGTCGCCATCGGAATAGCCGCTAAGTCGGATGAACATCTGGCGCTGCTGCGTCAGCTCACGCATGTTCTGAGCGATGACACCATTGCTGAACAGCTAAAAACGGCCTCTGCTGAAGATCTTCGTGCGTTGCTGATGGGCGAGAAACAAGCTGCTGAATTCAGCTTTGACACCTCATTAATCACGCTCAACGTGGCTGCCAGCGATTTGATCACCTTACAGGCAATGAACGCCGGTCGGCTGCAGTCCGCGGGCGTGGTGGATGCCAGCTACGTCGCAGACGTGGTCTCAACGACCCCGCTGAATCTGGGGCAGGGCATCTGGCTAAGCGACAGCAGCCTGGGCAACCTGCGCAGCGGCGTTGCGATCAGCCGTGCTGAACATGCATTCGACCATCAGGGTGAATCAGCGGCACTGTTAATCAGTGTTTCGGCGACCGATGAACGTCCTCTGGACGTGCTGGGTTACCTCAGCGCCTTGCTGCAGCAAGGCAAAGCCGATCGTCTGCTTAAAGCGGATGCGACAGGTGTTTACGCCTTACTGACCAGTGAAGTCGATGAGCAGGCTGAGGTGCTGACCGCTGAATTTACTATTCGCAACGAACATGGCCTGCATGCCCGTCCGGGCACGGCGCTGGTCAGCGTGATCAAACAGTTCAACAGCGACATCACCGTGACCAATCTCGATGGCAGCGGTAAACCCGCTAATGGCCGCAGCCTGATGAAAGTGGTTGCGCTGGGCGTTAAGAAAGGCCATCGCCTGCGCTTCAGCGCCAGCGGTGACGATGCACAGCAGGCGCTGAACGCAATTGAAGAAGCAATCACCCATGGTCTGGGTGAGGGGGCATCATGAGCAGACGCGTCGCCACCATTACGCTGAATCCGGCGTATGACCTGGTGGGATATACCCCTGAAATAGAACGCGGCGAAGTCAACCTGGTGAAAACCACCGGGCTGCATGCCGCAGGCAAGGGTATCAACGTAGCCAAAGTCCTGAAAGATCTTGGCATTGATGTCACCGTCGGCGGCTTCCTGGGAAAAGAAAATCAGGACGGCTTTCAACAGTTGTTTAGCGAGCTGGGCATTGCTAACCGCTTCCAGGTCGTGCCTGGCCGTACCCGTATCAACGTTAAACTCACTGAACAGACCGGCGACGTCACCGATCTGAATTTCTCCGGTTTTCAGGTGACGGGTCAGGACTGGGATCGCTTTACTACTGATTCTCTGACCTGGCTGGGCCAGTTCGATATGGTCTGCGTCAGCGGCAGCCTGCCAGAAGGCGTCGATTACGATGCCTTTACCCGCTGGATGACCGAACTCCGCACTCACTGCCCTTGCATCATCTTTGACAGCAGCCGCGAGGCGCTGGTGGCAGGACTGAAGGCCGCGCCATGGCTGGTTAAACCGAACCGCCGTGAGCTGGAAATCTGGGCCGGTCGCAAACTGCCAACCCTGCAGGATGTGATTAGCGCCGCGCACGAGTTGCGCGAGCAGGGCATCGCGCATGTGGTGATTTCGCTGGGCGCGGAAGGCGCGCTGTGGGTCAACGCCTCTGGCGAATGGATCGCTAAACCGCCGGTTTGTGACGTGGTCAGCACCGTGGGGGCCGGCGACTCCATGGTTGGCGGCCTGATTTATGGCCTGCTGATGCGCGAATCCAGTGAACACACGCTGCGTCTTGCGACTGCCGTGGCGGCTATGGCCGTCAGCCAGAGCAATGTTGGCGTTTCCGATCGTACTCAGTTGGCCGCCATGATGGCGCGCGTCGACTTACAACCCGTTAACTGACAGCAGGAGAGCGATAATGAAAACGCTGCTGATAAAAGACCCTGTACTGGGACTGGCTTCCGCTTACATGGCGCAACAACGTCTGGCTGCTGCCGCAGCTGGTGCGGGCCTGACCCTGATTGATAACCCTGCCGACGCTGAACTGGCGATTGTGCTGGGTAAAAACGTGCCGGACGATGCGGCGCTGACTGGCAAAGCGGTCTGGCTGGGCGATATCCAGCTGGCGGTACGGGAGCCGGAAACCTTCCTGAACCGGGCGAAAGCGGAAGCGAAAACCTGGCAGGCATCCACTGCGGTGGCAACACCTGCAGGCGCAGCGGCCCAGGCTGGCGCGCAGAAACGCGTCGTTGCCGTTACCGCTTGTCCGACCGGCGTGGCGCATACCTTTATGGCTGCTGAGGCGATTCAGGCTGAAGCGACCCGTCGCGGCTGGTGGGTGAAAGTCGAAACCCGCGGTTCAGTGGGTGCCGGTAACGCCATTACACCTGAAGAAGTGGCTGCAGCCGATCTGGTGATTGTCGCGGCAGATATTGAAGTCGATCTGGCAAAATTTGCCGGTAAGCCGATGTACCGCACTTCAACCGGTCTGGCGCTGAAGAAAACCGCGCAGGAACTGGATAAAGCGGTCGCGGAAGCCAAGCCCTTCAACACGGCCGCTGCCGGACAGAACAATACCCCTGAAGAAGAGAAGAAACAGGGCGGTGCAGGGGCTTATCGTCACCTGCTGACCGGTGTGTCCTACATGCTGCCGATGGTGGTGGCGGGTGGTCTGAGCATCGCGTTGTCGTTCGCCTTTGGTATCACCGCCTTTAAAGAACAGGGCACCCTGGCCGCTGCGTTGATGCAAATCGGTGGTGGTAGCGCCTTTGCCCTGATGGTGCCGGTGCTGGCAGGCTTTATCGCCTTCTCCATCGCTGATCGTCCGGGTCTGACTCCGGGTCTGATTGGCGGTATGATTGCCACCAGTATCAACGCGGGCTTCTTAGGCGGGATTATCGCGGGCTTTATTGCCGGTTATGCGGCGAAACTAATCAGCGGTAAAGTTAAACTGCCGCAGAGTATGGAAGCGCTGAAACCGATACTGATTATTCCGCTATTAGCCAGTCTGATCACCGGTCTGCTGATGATTTACGTGGTGGGTAAACCCGTTGCTGGCATTATGAATGGCCTGACTCATTGGCTGGCGAACATGGGTACGGCGAATGCGGTACTGCTGGGCGCGATTCTGGGCGGCATGATGTGTACCGATATGGGGGGGCCGGTAAATAAAGTGGCTTACGCGTTTGGCGTTGGCTTACTGAGTTCGCAGACGTATGCGCCGATGGCCGCCATCATGGCAGCCGGTATGGTGCCGCCGCTGGCGATGGGTCTGGCAACCCTGGTTGCCCGTCGTAAATTCAACAAAGGTCAGCAGGAAGGCGGTAAAGCGGCACTGGTTTTGGGTCTCTGCTTTATCTCTGAAGGTGCAATTCCGTTTGCTGCCCGTGACCCGATGCGCGTTCTGCCTTGCTGTATCGTTGGTGGTGCCACTACTGGTGCTATCTCCATGGCGATTGGCGCGAAACTGATGGCGCCGCACGGTGGACTGTTTGTACTGCTGATCCCTGGCGCAATCACACCGGTTATTGGTTATCTGATGGCGATTGTCATCGGCACCGCGATTGCGGGTCTGAGCTATGCCGTACTGAAACGTCCGGAAGAGCAGCTGGCGAAAGCCTGATTGGCTGAAGGGCATAATTTGCTGAAGTAAAAGAAACAGGGAGCCAGCCGGCTCCCTTTTTCTATCCCTGCTGTTCTGCTTTCAGCCAGGCAATCTCATCTTTCCAGATATCGGGATTGATGGTTTCCAGAATCAACGGTATGCCATCAAACCGCGGATCTTTCATCAGCCAGCTAAACACAGTTTTGCCAATATTCCCTTCACCGAGGCTGTGATGGCGGTCAACGCGACTGTCAAATGCGCTTTTGGCATCGTTAAGGTGCATGCCGCGCAGATAATTAAAGCCGACAATGTGCTCAAATTCGGCGAAGGTCGCTTCGCAATCCGCTTCGGTACGCAGGTCATAGCCACCAGCAAACGCATGGCAGGTATCAATACAGACGCCGACACGCGACTTATCTTCAACATACTCAATAATGGTGGCGAGATGCTCGAAGCGGAAACCCAGATTACTGCCCTGACCGGCGGTATTCTCAATGACGGCGGTGACATTCTGGCTCTGGTCGAGGGCGATGTTGATTGACTCCGCAATCCGCTTCAGACAGGCTTCTTCATCAATCTGATGCAGATGGCTGCCAGGGTGAAAGTTCAGCAGCGTCAGACCGAGTTGGTCAGCACGTTGCAATTCATCAATAAAGGCCGCGCGGGATTTTTCCAGCGCCTCTTCGACCGGATGACCGAGGTTAATCAAAAAACTGTCGTGCGGCAGGATTTGCTGCGGACTGAATTTGTACGTCTCGCAGGCGGCGCGGAAAGCATCAATCACCTCGGTGGAGAGCGGGGCGGCCTTCCACTGACGCTGATTTTTAGTGAAGAGGGCGAAGGCGGTGGCATCTAATTCATGGGCGCGAATCACAGCCTGATCCACGCCACCTGCCGCACTCACGTGTGCGCCAATATATTTCATGCCTTTCTCCTGGGGGTATGCACGGATAAAAACGGCATGATACCCGATGCCGCTAGCCCATGAAATATTGCACCAGCAGATTGATGGTGCCGCCGCCCGCGATTAACCAGACAAACACCAGCGCGCCCAGCAGCAGCGGTTTAACGCCCGCCTCATACAACGCCCCGAAGCGGGTGGTTAATCCCAGCGCGGCCATCGCCATCGCCAGCAGCAGACCCGCCAGCTGATTCAGCGTCGCCACCACCGCGGCAGGCAGCAGCTGTAGTGAGTTAAACAGCGCGACGGCAATAAATAGCAACGCGAACCAGGGAAACGTCGTCGGCTGGCGTGTTTTGCCCTGATGCTTACCGCGTAATACCGTACTCAGGCAGAGCAGAAAGGGAGCCAGCATCATCACCCGCAGCATTTTGGCAATCACTGCGCTGTTTTCGGCATCCGGGCTGATGCTGTGTCCGGCTGCCACCACCTGCGCCACTTCATGGATGGTTGAGCCGGTAAAAACCCCAAACTGCACGGCACTCAGGCCTGGAAACAGGTGATGCGCCAGCGGCCACAGCAGCGGATAGATAAAGATCGCCAGCGTACCGAACAGCACCACGGTCGCGATAGCCACCGCGACTTTCGACGGCGCGGCTTTCACCACCGGCTCGGTCGCCAGTACGGCTGCGGCGCCGCAGATGCTGCTGCCCGCGCCAATCAGCCAGACGGTATCGCGATCCAGTTTCAGCAGACGCATACCCAGCAGGCAGGTCATAAAGAACGTGCTGCTCAGGGTCAGTGCATCAATCAGGATACCGCTGAAACCGACGTCAGCGATCTGTTGTAAGGTGATGCGAAAGCCAAACAGGATGATCCCCAACCGCAGCAGCTTCTGCTTAGCCAGCAGCACGCCGTTATCGCAGCGTGACGCCAGCGGCGAATAGATGCTGTTACCGACCAGAATGCCCAGCATAATCGCCAGAGTCAGTGAACCCAGCCCGAGGGCGGCAATCACCGGTTGCTGCGCCAGCCAGCTGGCTGCCCCGGCGATCACAACGGTCAGCAGCAGACCCGGGATCCAGAGCGGAACGGGATGATGCGATTTAGCGATGCTCAGTTCAGTCATGGTGGTCACTCCTCCTGGTTGAGACCCGATCATGACGGCGACTGGCTTAAAAGTGAAATTGATAATATATTTATAATCAACCAGAATAAACGATAAGGCAGTCATCATGATAGTTTCGCGTCTGCGCCGCTGGGCGACGCTGCTCAAAAGAGATGTGTTGGTATTGATGTTCGCTTTTCGCGACCCGCGAACGCCCTGGTGGAACAAGCTAGGGATGCTGGGGCTGGTCGCCTACGGTATCAGCCCGATTGATCTCATCCCGGATGTGATCCCCTTTGTCGGTCTGCTGGATGACGCAGTGATCATTCCGACGGGGGTCATGGTGCTGTTGCGGTTGCTGCCGCGTGAAGTCCGCATCAGCAGCAGTGAGCGGGCGCAGTCTCAACGTTCGCGTGGCAAAAAGATCGCCAGCTGGCTGGTGATTATCGGGCTGGTCTGGCTGGCGTTAATCATTTACCTGATCAGGCACTCACTGCGTTAAGGAGCGATGATGCACATTACGCTGCGGCAAATCGAAGTGTTCACCGAAGTGCTCAAGAGTGGTTCCACCACCCAGGCTTCGCAACTGCTGGCGCTGTCACAGTCGGCGGTCAGCGCAGCGCTGGCCGATCTGGAGAGCCAGCTTGGGGTACAACTGTTTGATCGGGTCGGTAAACGACTGGTGCTGAATGAGCATGGGCGGCTACTCTATCCGCGTGCGGTGGGACTGCTGGAACAGGCGAGTGAAATTGAGCAACTGTTCAAAGAGGACAATGGGGCGATACGTATCTTTGCCAGCAGCACCATCGGTAATTATCTGCTGCCAGGCATGATGGCAGCCTATCGTCGCGATTTTCCCGGCTTGCCGCTGGAGTTGAGCGTTGGCAACAGTCAGGACGTGATTCAGGCGGTTTCCGATTTCCGCGTGGATGTCGGCTTGATCGAAGGGCCGTGCCACATGACTGAGCTGGTCAGTGAACCCTGGCTTGAAGATGAGCTGGTGGTGTTTGCCGCGCCTGACGCCGCTATTCTGCAACAGCCGGTGACGCTAAAAACCCTGGCAGAGGCGCCGTGGATCCTGCGTGAACGCGGCTCTGGCACCCGTGAAATCGTCGATTATCTGCTGCTATCACACCTGCCCAGTTTTCAATTGGGTATGGAGCTGGGTAACTCTGAAGCGATCAAGCATGCGGTGCGTCACGGCATGGGCATCAGCTGTCTTTCACGCCGGGTGATTGCTGACCTGCTAGAGGCGGACACGCTGATAGAACTGGCGATTCCGTTGCCGCGTCTGACCCGTACCCTTTATCGCATTCACCACCGTCAGAAGCATATCTCAAAGGCACTGACACGCTTTTTGTCCTACTGTCGCGAGTAATTGCTAATAATTCTGGCACGATCATGAACTTAACTTATAACAGCATGGCATTCGCTATACAGAGCCGATCCGACTGCTACAATCGCGCCTCATTTTTACCCAGCGTAGCGTTAACACATGCATAATGACTCAAATACAACACAACAACCTGCATTACGACGTGCGTTAAAAGCCCGTCACCTGACGATGATCGCCATCGGCGGCTCCATTGGTACCGGCCTGTTTGTCGCCTCCGGTGCCACCATCGCTCAGGCCGGCCCCGGCGGAGCACTGCTCTCCTATATCCTGATCGGCCTGATGGTCTACTTCCTGATGACCAGTCTTGGTGAATTGGCGGCATTCATGCCAGTGTCAGGATCCTTCGCCACCTACGGCGCAAAATATGTTGAAGAGGGCTTTGGTTTCGCGCTCGGCTGGAACTACTGGTACAACTGGGCGGTAACCATTGCGGTTGATCTGGTGGCATCCCAGCTGGTGATGAATTACTGGTTCCCCGACACGCCTGGCTGGATCTGGAGTGCGCTGTTCCTGGGCCTGATGTTCCTGCTTAACTACATTTCGGTAAAAGGCTTTGGCGAGGCGGAATATTGGTTCTCGCTGATTAAAGTGGCCACCGTCATTATCTTTATCGTGGTCGGCGTGCTGATGATCACCGGTATTATGCGCGGTGCTGAGCATGCGGGCTGGCAAAACTGGCAGGTGGGCGATGCACCCTTTGCGGGCGGCTTTGCTGCGATGATTGGCGTGGCGATGATTGTGGGATTCTCCTTCCAGGGCACCGAGCTGATCGGTATCGCGGCGGGCGAATCTGAAGATCCGGCGAAAAATATCCCGCGCGCGGTGCGGCAGATTTTCTGGCGTATCCTGCTGTTCTATGTGTTCGCTATCCTGATTATCAGTCTGATTCTGCCGTACACCGATCCGCAGTTACTGCATAACGATATTGATGATATCAGCGTCAGCCCATTCACTCTGGTGTTCCAGAACGCCGGTCTACTCTCTGCAGCCGCCGTCATGAATGCGGTGATCCTGACGGCGGTGCTGTCAGCAGGTAACTCCGGTATGTACGCCTCAACGCGTATGCTTTACAACCTGGCCAGCGAAGGCAAAGCGCCACGGATTTTCGCTAAGCTCTCTAAAGGCGGCGTTCCGCGCAATGCATTGTGGGCGACTACCGTGGTGGCCGGGCTGTGCTTCCTGACCTCAAAATTTGGTAATCAGGAAGTTTATCTGTGGCTGCTGAATACCTCAGGCATGACCGGCTTTATCGCGTGGCTCGGGATTGCCATCAGCCACTATCGCTTCCGTCGGGGCTATGTTGCCCAGGGGCGTGACCTGAACAATCTGCCTTACCGTTCCGGTTTCTTCCCGCTCGGGCCGATTTTTGCCTTCGTGCTCTGCCTGATCATCACGCTGGGTCAGAATTACCAGGCATTCCTCAACGACAGCATCGACTGGTACGGCGTGGCAGCAACCTACATCGGTATTCCACTGTTCCTGATTATCTGGTTCGGTTACAAGCTGACGCGCGGCAGTCGTTTCGTGAAGTACAGCGAAATGGAGTTCCCGGTTCATAAAGAGTAGCTCTGTACGCTGGCGCTGTTGAGTCCGGTGCCTGACACAGCGCGTTGAGGCTGCAGATGGGGCACATGCTCAGGGAGCATAGGTCTTTCGCAAAGACGCAAAAACGCCATCCCTGGCAAGCTCAGCGCGGGCGGTTACGCACCTCATCCCTGAGGTGCGCCCGTTACCGGGCCAACGCGTGGCGTTGTTCAAAAACGCTCCCGGCGTTTTTGTCCCTGGCCCGCGATGCTTTGCTCCAGACGTATGCTCCCATCGCTTTAAGTCCGGGAGCAGCCTCAACGCGCTGTGTCTGCCGGTATCCTGCCCATAACAACACTGTTTTTTACCCTTTTTTCACGTCTCGCTTATGTTCACAAATTGATAATTATTATCACCTGCACTATTGTGGCTGCGTTTTCTGACGTGATAGCCACACAGGGTTCAAACATGACTACCGAAACTTCGCTGCTGGTGGAGCAGGAGACGCTTCACCACACCATGCAGAACTATCATCAGGTGCTGCGACGCCGCCTGATCTGGATTGGCGTGCTGCTGCTGGCCATACTCGCCTCGCTGATCCTCGACTTCACGCTGGGTCCAGCCGGACTCTCACTGGAAACTCTGTGGAACACATTGCTCAACCCCGACAGCGTTGATGCTGGTACCCGCGTTATCGTCTGGGACATTCGTCTGCCCTATGCGCTGATGGCGCTGGTGGTGGGCCTGTCGCTGGGCCTGGCGGGCGCAGAAATGCAGACCATCCTGAACAACTCGCTGGCCAGTCCCTTTACGCTCGGTGTCTCATCGGCGGCAGCGTTTGGTGCCGCGCTGGCGATTATCCTTGGTGTGGGTATTCCTGGCATTCCTGACCAGTGGTTAATCTCTGCTAACGCCTTTGTCTTTGCACTGTTTGCCGCATTGATGCTGGATGCCGTTACCCGCTGGACTCAGGTCTCCTCGGCGGGCGTAGTCCTGTTCGGTATCGCGCTGGTTTTTACCTTTAACGCGCTGGTCTCAATGATGCAGTTCATCGCCAGCGAAGACACTCTCCAGGGGCTGGTGTTCTGGACCATGGGCAGCCTGGCGCGCGCCTCCTGGGAGAAACTGGGGGTGTTGAGCGTGGCACTGGCAATCCTGGTGCCGTTCTCGATGATGAGCAGCTGGAAGCTGACGGCACTCCGGCTGGGGGAAGACCGCGCAGTGAGCTTTGGCATTGACGTACGTCGTCTGCGGCTTACCACCTTGCTGCGCATCAGTATTCTCTCGGCGCTGGCAGTAGCCTTTGTCGGGCCGATCGGCTTCATCGGCCTGGTTGCCCCCCATATCGCCCGCATGATGTTTGGTGAAGATCACCGTTTCTATCTGCCAGCCAGTGCGCTGGTGGGTGCGCTGGTGCTGTCCCTGGCGTCGGTTGCCTCGAAAAACCTGATTCCTGGTGTGATCATCCCGGTCGGCATTGTCACCTCGCTGATCGGCGTGCCGTTCTTCCTGAGTATTATTCTGCGTCATCGGGGGACGGTATGATGGAACAGGGTCTGACCTTATGCGGCTTCAGTGCCGGTTACCCAAAACATAAAGTGATAGAAAATCTCAATGTGGCACCGTTGCCGCGCGGTGAGATTACTGTGCTGCTGGGGCCGAATGGTTGCGGTAAATCGACGCTGCTGCGCGCGTTGGCCGGGCTAAATAAAGGCCAGGGCGAGATGTGGCTCAACGGTGAAAATCTCATGACTCAACCCTTCGCGCGGCGCGCGAAGAATGTGGTCTATCTGCCGCAGTCGCTCCCTGCGGGCGTGCATTTGCATGTGCTGGAGTCGATCATCGTGGCGCAGCGTGCCTCCGGTGGTCTGCATAGTGTCAGCAGCGAAGCGGAAATCATGCATCTGCTGGAGCAGCTTGGTATTGCGCATCTGGCGATGCGTTATCTTGATCAGCTCTCTGGCGGACAGAAGCAACTGGTCGGGTTGGCGCAGTCACTGATCCGTCGTCCGGCACTGCTGTTGCTGGATGAACCGCTGAGTGCGCTGGACCTCAATTACCAGTTTCATGTGATGGATCTGGTACGGCGTGAAACCGCCCAGCGTAACATCGTCACGGTCGTGGTGGTGCATGACATCAACATTGCACTGCGTCATGCGCAACATGCCCTGATGCTGAAGCAAGGCGCTTTAGTGGCGGAAGGGCAGCCGGATAAGGTGATCACGCCCGCCACCCTGGCGAAGGTCTATGGCGTCAGTGGCCGTATTGAACACTGCTCGCGCGGCATTCCACAGGTGATGATTGATGGGCTGACCGGCCCGGCATTGGTCTGATAGTCAGGTTGAGGGTGGGGCGACTGAAGCGCCACCATCCAGTGAACGGGATAATGCAGGGCAGACCGGGTGCGGCTTCGCGACGCATTCTCGCCAGCACTGCATGCAGAAAAGTTCAGGGCCGCGATTGCGGCCCTGATTGTCTACGCCAGCAGATGCTGCGCATGGAAGCGCAGATGATCTTCCACAAAGCTGGCAATAAAGAAGTAGCTGTGGTCATAACCCGGCTGAATACGCAACGTTAGCGGAAAGCCCACCTCATTGGCGACCTCTTCTAAACGCTCCGGTTGCAGCTGATCGGCCAGGAACTGATCGCTGTCGCCCTGATCAATCAGCATCGGCAGCCGATGCGACACCTCCGCCATCAGCTGGCAGCTGTCATATTCCCGCCACTCTGCACGATCGTCGCCCAGATAGGCCTGAAACGCTTTCTGACCCCAGGGCACCTGCATCGGATTCACAATCGGTGCAAAAGCGGACGCCGACGCAAAGCGGTTACCCAGACGCAGCGCCAGCATCAGCGCACCGTGTCCCCCCATGGAGTGCCCCATAATCGACTGACGTTCACTGACTTTGAAGTTATCCGCAATCAGGGCGGGCAACTCGCTGCTCAGATAATCGAACATGCGGAAATGGCTGGCCCAGGGCTGT
This sequence comes from Pantoea sp. AS142, assembly GCF_037152305.1. NCBI lineage: Bacteria > Pseudomonadati > Pseudomonadota > Gammaproteobacteria > Enterobacterales > Erwiniaceae > Pantoea > Pantoea sp. AS142. Next base: position 372,516 of record NZ_JBBCMO010000002.1, read on the forward strand.
TGGGTCGCGTTGAGATAAAATCCCGCGCCCTGACCCAGATCGTAGCCCTCATCATTCGCAACCCCCTCACCGCGGGGGCTGGTGTCGGGCATAATCAGAACCAGACCCAGTTCCGCCGCAACCCGCTGCGCACCCGCTTTGGTGGTGAAGTTCTCATCGTTGCAGGTCAGCCCGGCCAGAAACCAGACCACCGGCGGCGGTGCATCACCGTGCGGGTCAGGCAGATAGATGCTGAAGGCCATCGGGCAGTTCAGCACCGCCGACTGATGACGCCAGCGCTGCTGCCAGCCGCCAAAAATACGGTGTTCTTCCATTAGCTCCAGAGTGGATGCCATAACGCCTCCTGATTACTTGTTAAAATGCACGACCGAACGAATCGATTTTCCTTCGTGCATTAAATCAAAGGCATTGTTGATCTCTTCCAGCGGCATGGTGTGGGTGATGAAATCGTTCAGGGCAAATTTACCGTCAAGGTAATCCTGCACAATGCCGGGCAGTTGTGAGCGGCCTTTTACGCCGCCAAACGCAGAACCGCGCCAGACGCGACCGGTCACCAGCTGGAAGGGACGGGTAGAGATCTCTTCACCGGCACCGGCGACGCCGATAATCACTGACTCGCCCCAGCCTTTATGGCAGCACTCCAGCGCGGAACGCATCACGTTGACGTTACCGATACATTCAAACGAGAAATCCACGCCACCGTCGGTCAGCTCGACAATCACATCCTGAATCGGTTTATCGTAATCTTTTGGGTTAATCAGATCGGTGGCACCCAGTTTGCGTGCCAGGTCGAATTTGCTGGTGTTAAGATCGATCGCGATGATACGGCCCGCTTTCGCCATCTTCGCGCCAATGACCGCAGAGAGACCGATGCCGCCGAGACCGAAAATTGCCACCGTGTCGCCTTCCTTCACTTTGGCAGTGTTCATCACCGCGCCCATGCCGGTGGTCACGCCACAGCCCAACAGGCAAACCTCTTCCAGCGGCGCTTCTTTACTGATTTTCGCCAGCGAGATCTCCGGGATCACCGTGTATTCCGAGAAGGTCGAGGTGCCCATATAATGGAAAATCGGTTTGCCATCTTTAAAGAAGCGGGTGGTGCCATCCGGCATCAGACCTTTGCCCTGGGTAGTGCGGATCGCCTGACAGAGATTGGTTTTGCCCGACAGGCAGTACTTACATTTGCCGCACTCAGGGGTATAAAGTGGAATGACGTGGTCACCCACTTCGACGCTGGTCACGCCTTCGCCCACGGCTTCTACGATGCCGCCGCCTTCATGGCCGAGAATCGCCGGGAAAACGCCTTCCGGGTCGGTGCCGGAGAGGGTGTAAGCGTCGGTATGACAGACACCGGTCGCGACAATACGCACCAGCACTTCGCCTTTCTGCGGTGGCATCAAATCCACTTCTTCGATTTTCAGCGGTTCGCCAGCAGCCCAGGCAACAGCGGCACGAGTTTTGATCATGTTCATGCAATCCCTCTTCCAGTCAGATTGTGACGCACAGCGGCGCCAGGTGGTCGTGATGATTTAAACATAGCGTGGAACGCTTATTCCGCCGCCTGTAATGGGTGAATCAGCGCATCATTGAGCGGACGATCGTCAAATTGTTCAATAATCAGGTATTTCAGCGCTTCCACATTCGGGGTAAAGGCGTCGCGTCGCCACATCAGCCAGGTGGCAGTGTCGCGATAAGCAGGGGGCAACGTATGTGCCTGTACCCGTGACCGATCCGCCATCTGCTTCAGCACCGAGGCCGGGATCATCGCGACACCTGCACCGCCCGCCACGCAGGCCAGCATGGCGTGATAGGACTGAATCTCCATCACATTGTCGGGCGCAGTCTGGCTGTCGCGATACCAGCTCTCCAGCTTCACCCGGTAAGAGCAGCTGTTGCGAAAGGCAAACAGGGTATCGTCCTGCACGTCGCGCGCAGTGGTGATTGGCGCATGATCAAGCCCGGTAATCAGTACCATCTCCTCGCGAAAGGCGATGCAGCCATTCAGATCGTCATGAGAAACCGGGCCATCCACCAGCGCGGCGGCCAGGGTACCTTCGCGTACCCGGTCAATGATTTCGCCTGAGGTACCGGTAATCAGCGACAGCGCGACCTTAGGAAAGCGCTGATGATAGGCGGCGAGCAGGCCGGGAAGACGGGTAGCCGCAGTGCTTTCCATTGAGCCGAGCGCAAAGTTGCCCGCTGGTTCGCCAGTGCGGGTCATGCTCATCGCTTCTTCGCTTAATGCCAGAATACGCTGCGCATAATTAAGAAAATTATGGCCCATCGGCGACAGCCGAATGCGCTGCTTCTCACGAATAAAGAGATCCACACCCAATTCTTCTTCCAGCTGGCGTAGGCGCGTGGTGAGATTAGAGGGGACGCGATGCAACTGTTCCGCTGCGCGTGCCAGGGAACCCGTCTCGGCAACGGAACAGAACATACGCAGCTGAACCAAATCCATATCTTCTCTTCCTGTAAGCAAGTTGGTTAATATTATTCACTTTCCGTGAGTGTAAACATCCTGCATGCTGTTAGCAAGTCAGAAGAGATCTCAGTGCAGAACAACAGGAGTTCAGCAATGGCGTTACGCGTCGCGCTCAGCGCGTTTTTAACCTTATTTGTGGCAATGGGCATTGGCAGGTTTGCCTTTACGCCCCAGGTGCCACTGATGATTCAGGCACACCAGCTGACACTCACCAGTGCCAGCCTGGTGGCAGCACTCAACTATCTTGGCTATCTGTGTGGCTCGTTTGATGCCATGCGTGCGCACCGGCGGGTCGAGTTGCGATTGTTGGCGGGCGTATGGGGCGCGGTGATCCTGACGCTGCTCTCGGCCTTTGCCAATGGACCATGGCTGCACGGCGCGATCCGCTTTTTGGTTGGCTGGGCCAGCGGCTGGGCGATGGTGCTGGTGGCGGCCTGGAGCAATGAACAGCTGCATCGCCATGGCCGGGCAGACCTCTCGGCAGCTGTCTTTGCCGGGCCGGGCTGCGGCATTTTTGTCAGTGGTCTGTTGGGGGTTGCGCTGCACACTTTGCAGGTGTCAGCCGGGCTGGCCTGGGCTGCTTACGGTGCGCTGGCGCTGCTGTTGATTGCGCTGATCACCCGTAACCTGCCGCGCCGGGGGGAGCTGCATCGCCCGGATCAGGCACCCGAACCGCTGGTGCTGGATCGCAACCTTAAACGTCTGGTACTGAGTTACAGTCTGGCGGGCTTTGGTTATATCCTGCCCGCCACCTTTTTTTCGCAGATGGCCGCTACGCGTTTTCCTGACGGCATATTCGCGCAGTTTGTCTGGCCGATATTTGGCGGTGCAGCGATGATCGGCATCGTGCTGGGGATCCTGACGCGACGCTGGGGACACAGCCACGTCCGCCTGGCGCTGGTGCTCTGGGCTCAGGCGCTGGGCGTATTTGCCGCGGCGCTGCTGCCAGGCTTTATCGGCCTGCTGGCCGGTGCGCTGTTGGTAGGGGGCGGCTTCCTCAGCGTGGTGCAGTTGTCGCTGCTCTGCGCCCGTGAACTGGCACCCAACCATCTGCGCTATATGGCTGGGCTGCTGACTACCGGCTATGCCGTCGGACAGCTGGTCGGTCCGCTGCTCTCTTTTCTCTCCACCGCCCTGTTACACCGGCTGGAGCCTGCCCTGTGGGTGGCCGGGGGGAGCCTGGTCTGGGCTGGCTTGCTGGTCTGGCGGCGAAATGGGTGAAAAGCTTTTATCACCAATCTGATTGATTGCTGGATTCCCCGCACAGAAAGTTTCACAATACGCGCCTGATTACAGGGCCCGCTGGCAATAGCTAACGGGCGCAACACCAGCCGGAGAAGAGTACATGAGCACCCTAAGTCAGGAAGCTGCCCTGGTTCACGAAGCGCTGCTGGCGCGTGGACTGGAAACGCCATTACGGGCACCGACGCGTGACATAGATGACGAAACGCGTAAGAGCCTGATTGCCGGGCACATGACCGAGATCATGCAGCTGCTGAATCTGGATCTTGAAGATGACAGCCTGATGGAAACGCCGCATCGCATCGCCAAAATGTATGTGGATGAGGTCTTTTCGGGTCTCGATTACGCTAACTTCCCCAAAATCACCGTCATTGAGAACAAAATGAAGGTTGATGAAATGGTGACCGTGCGTGACATCACCCTGACCAGCACCTGTGAACACCATTTTGTTATCATTGACGGCAAAGCCACCGTCGCCTACATCCCCAAAGAAAAGGTGATTGGCCTGTCGAAAATTAACCGCATCGTGCAGTTCTTTGCCCAGCGTCCGCAGGTGCAGGAGCGTCTGACGCAGCAGGTTCTGGTCGCATTGCAGACGCTGCTGGGCACCAATAATGTGGCCGTCTCTATTGATGCGGTGCATTACTGTGTGAAAGCGCGTGGCGTGAAAGATGCCACCAGCGCCACCACCACGACCTCTCTGGGCGGTCTGTTCAAATCCAGTCAGAATACCCGCCAGGAATTTTTGCGCGCGGTGCGCCATAGTTGAGTTTATGGCGGGCGGCATAACGTTGCTCGCTTCGTCAATGCAGGGTGCCGCATGCAACGCTATCACGCGCTGGATTTCATTCGTGGATGTGCCATTCTCGGCATTCTGCTGCTCAATATTGTCGGCTTCGGTCTGCCCTCTGCCGCCTACCTCAATCCGGCCTGGCAGGGCAGCGTCAGCCTTTCAGATGCCTGGACATGGGCACTGTCAGACGCCTTTGCCCAGCTCAAATTCCTCACTCTGTTTGCGCTGCTGTTTGGCGCAGGTCTGCAAATGCAACTGCCGCGTGGCAGTCGCTGGCTGACCGCCCGGCTCTCACTGCTGGTGCTAATCGGTTTTCTGCATGGGGTATTTGTCTGGGAGGGCGATATCCTGCTGGACTACGGCATCATCGGACTGGTTATCTGGCGGGTGCTGCGCGATGTTCCTTCAACCCACAGCCTGATGAATACCGGCATTTTACTCTACCTGGTGGGTTGCAGCGTGCTGCTGGTGTTTGGATCAATCTCCGATCCTGAACCGACCCGATCCTGGTTGCCTGGTGCCGCCGACCTGCAATATGAACAGTACTGGAAACTGACCGGGGGCTGGGAAGCAATTCAGAACCGGCTGGATCACCTCTCGTCAGGATTGATGGCACTGGCGGCGCAGTATGGCTGGCAGCTGGCAGGCCTGATGATGATCGGTGGCGCACTGCTACGCAGTGGCTGGCTGACAGGCGAATTCCCCCTGCGCCACTACCGTCAGGCGGCGGCGCTGCTGTTGATCATGGGGTTCTCCATTGCGGTGGCCGGTGTGGCAGCACAATGGCTGTTACATTGGGAATTTCGCTGGACCGCATTTTATCTGCAAGCGCCGCGCGATCTCGCCAGCCCGATGATTAGCCTGGGCTATGCTGCGTTCTGTCTGGCTTACTGGCCACAGATAGCACGCTGGCGCATCAGCTATGCCATCCAGTGCGTGGGCCGGATGGCGCTGACCAACTATCTGCTGCAGTCCCTAATCTGCACCACGCTGTTCTATCGCTTTGGCTTCTATATGCATTTCACCCGGCTGGAATTGGTGCTGATAGTCCCTGCGGTATGGCTCATCAATATTCTGTTTTCACTCATCTGGTTACATTTCTTCGCGCAGGGTCCGCTGGAGTGGTTGTGGCGGCGGCTTACGCTGCTCTCAGCGGGTAAATCGCGCATCACTGACAACGCCAGATAATGACCGCCATCACAAAGGTTACAGAATTGTATGTAACCGTTTTCATTCATGTGACGCAATTCACGCTGAACGCTGCCTGCCCCTGACAAAATAGCGCCGGTGTTCAACCTGGCGTGATGCCTTATTTTTCCTTTATGGAACTGCTGCATGATAACAATTCGTGATGTTGCCCGTCAGGCTGGTGTGTCAGTGGCGACCGTGTCGCGCGTCCTCAATCAGAGCAACGCCGTAACGTCTGACACCCGCGACGCCGTGTTACAGGCGGTCGAAGCGCTGGGCTATCGCCCCAATGCCAACGCCCAGGCGCTGGCTACGCAGGTCAGCGATACGATCGGGGTCGTCGTGATGGATGTCTCCGATCCCTTCTTCGGGGCATTGGTTAAGGCGGTGGATACCGTGGCGCAGCGCGTGCACAAACATGTATTAATCAGCAATTCCTGGCATCAGGAAGAGAAAGAGCGTCATGCCATTGAAGTGCTGATCCGTCAGCGCTGCAGCGCCCTGGTCGTTCACGCCAAAACGCTGCCGGACGCTGAGCTGGCGGACTTTATGCAGCACGTACCCGGCATGGTAGTCATTAACCGTATCGTTCCCGGGTTCGAACACCGCAGCGTCAGTCTGGATAACGTCACGGGTGCGTTGATGGCATCAAGAACTCTGTTACAACAGGGGCATTGCCGCATTGGCTATCTCTGCTCCAGTCATCCAATTGAGGATGTGGCGCAGCGTCGTGAAGGGTGGATACAGGCGATGGCAGAGCAGGGTATCCGGCCGCAGGAGAACTGGATAGCCAGCGCAGAGCCAGACATGCAGGGCGGCGAAGCGGCAATGGTGGAGCTGCTGGGGCGCAATCTCAACCTCACTGCGGTGTTTGCCTATAACGACGGTATGGCTGCTGGAGCACTCACTGCCCTGAAAGACAACGGTATTCAGGTTCCACAGCATTTTTCTGTCATTGGCTTTGATGACATCCCCATCTCGCGTTACACGGATCCACAATTAACCACTGTGCGTTATCCCATTGTATCAATGGCAAAAATTGCAACTGAGCTGGCGCTACAGGGCGCAGCCGGGCTGCTTGATGACACTGCAACGCACATCTTTATGCCAACGCTGGTGCGGCGTCATTCGGTGGCGCAGCGGCAAAATGTGGAGTCCGTCACTAATTCAGGCGATTCAGTCATGTAACCGTTTTCAATCTGTGATTACATTCACAGTTAATTAACATTGCTCTCACTATGATGGCAACGTCTTACCGGACTGAAACATTATGTAACGCCAGTGTAACGGCATCAGTTGTGGTCTCAGTAGCCGGTTAAAGGGTTCAAACCCTCTTCATGGAAGCGTTGTGGCACAGGGAAGTCAGGTTTTAGACGGCGTTCAATGGCTTAACATCCTCATTACGTTAGCCAACGCGCCGATCTGTTTTACCGATTGCTCTCCCGCATGTTACGCGGTAGCGCTAAAAAGACCCTGCATAATAAAACCGGAGATACCATGAATAAGAAGGTTTTCACGCTTACAGCACTGGTTGCCAGCATGATGTTTGGTGCAACCGCTCACGCAGCTGACACCCGTATCGGCGTGACTATTTACAAATACGATGACAACTTCATGTCAATGGTGCGCAAAGACATCGAGAAAGAAGCGAAAGCGATCGGTGGCGTACAATTGCTGATGAATGACTCACAGAACGACCAGTCCAAACAGAACGACCAGGTTGACGTGCTGATGGCAAAAGGCGTGAAAGCGCTGGCCATTAACCTGGTTGACCCGGCTGCGGCTGCGGTAGTAGTAGATAAAGCGCGTGCCAACGATGTGCCGGTCGTTTTCTTCAACAAAGAGCCGAACGCTAAAGTGCTGGCCGGTTATGACAAAGCTTACTATGTCGGTACCGACTCTAAAGAGTCTGGCATCATTCAGGGCCAGCTGATTGAGAAGCACTGGAAAGCCACACCTGCCTGGGATCTCAACAAAGATGGCACAATTCAGTTCGTGCTATTGAAAGGCGAGCCGGGCCATCCTGATGCCGAAGCTCGTACTAAATATGTCATTGACACCCTGAATAAAGATGGCCTGAAAACCCAGCAGTTGGCGATGGATACAGCAATGTGGGACACCGCCCAGGCTAAAGATAAGATGGACGCGTGGCTGTCAGGCCCGAACGCTAAGAAAATCGAAGTGGTCATTGCTAACAACGATGCGATGGCAATGGGGGCGGTTGAAGCGCTGAAAGCGCACAACATGACCTCAATCCCGGTCTTCGGCGTCGATGCACTGCCAGAAGCGCTGGCGCTGGTGAAATCCGGAGCGCTGGCGGGTACTGTGCTGAATGATGCGGAAAACCAGGCAAAAGCCACGCTGGATATTGCCAACAATCTGGCCAACGGTAAAGCCGCCACCGACGGGACTAACTTCAAGATGGTTGATAAGATCGTCCGCGTTCCTTACGTTCCGGTTGATAAAGAAAATCTGTCTCAGTTCCAGAAATAAGATCGATCACGGGCGCGACCGCTGTCGCGCCTTTTTTATGTCACCACCGTTTTTTAGCCAGGTAAAATATGGCCAGTGATAACACGACCGCGCAGCGAGAATATCTGCTGGAAATGACAGATGTCTCAAAATCATTTCCCGGTGTTAAAGCGTTAGATAATGTGAATTTGAAAGTGCGGCCTTACTCTGTTCATGCATTAATGGGCGAGAACGGTGCCGGGAAATCAACCTTATTAAAATGCCTGTTTGGTATTTATAAAAAAGATACAGGCAGTATCCTGTTTCAGGGTAAAGAGATCGACTATACAAGTTCCAAAGAGGCGCTGGAAAATGGTGTGTCGATGGTGCACCAGGAATTAAACCTGGTTCTGCAACGAACCGTTATGGATAACATGTGGCTGGGGCGTTATCCGCGCAAAGGTTTCTTTGTCGATCAGGATAAAATGTACCACGACACCAAAGCGATTTTTGACGAGCTGGATATCGATATCGATCCGCGCGACAAAGTTGCTAATCTTTCTGTGTCACAAATGCAGATGATTGAAATTGCCAAAGCGTTCTCCTACGACGCGAAAATTGTGATTATGGATGAGCCAACCTCCTCGTTAACCGAGAAAGAGGTCAATCACCTGTTTACGATTATTCGTAAGCTAAAAGATCGCGGCTGTGGCATTGTTTATATTTCTCACAAAATGGAAGAGATTTTCCAGCTGTGCGATGAGATTACTATCCTGCGCGATGGTCAGTGGATCACCTCTCAGCCGCTGGCAGGGCTGGATATGGATAAGATCATCGCCATGATGGTCGGCCGCTCACTGAACCAGCGTTTTCCTGACCGTACCAACGTGCCAGGCGAGACTATTCTTGAGGTGCGTAATCTGACGTCACTTCGTCAGCCCTCGATTCGTGATATCTCATTTGATCTGCGTAAAGGGGAGATTCTTGGCATTGCCGGGCTGGTAGGTGCTAAACGTACCGATATCGTTGAAACGCTGTTTGGCATTCGCGAAAAATCGGGCGGTACCATTAAACTGCATGGCAAACCGATTAATAATCACAGCGCCAATGAAGCCATTAACCACGGTTTTGCGCTGGTTACCGAAGAGCGTCGCTCTACCGGTATTTATGCTTTCCTCGATATTGGTTTTAACTCGCTTATTTCTAATATTAAAAAATATAAAAACAGGATGGGACTGCTGGATAATAACCGCATGAAGAGTGATACCCAGTGGGTTATCGATTCAATGCGCGTAAAAACACCAGGACACCAAACCCAAATTGGTTCGCTTTCGGGCGGTAACCAGCAAAAAGTGATTATTGGCCGCTGGTTATTGACCCAGCCTGAAATCCTGATGCTTGATGAACCAACACGCGGTATTGATGTTGGCGCGAAATTCGAAATTTACCAGTTGATTGCTGAACTGGCGAAAAGAGAAAAGGGCATCATTATTATCTCATCCGAAATGCCGGAGCTGTTAGGCATTACCGATCGTATTCTGGTAATGAGTAATGGTCTGGTAGCAGGCATAGTTGATACCAAAACGACCACGCAGAACGAAATATTGCGTTTAGCGTCATTACACCTTTAATGAAGCAAGGGCTGTTAACATGAAAGCGACTACAAAAAAGAATGCGCTAACCTGGTTAAAAGAGGGCGGCATTTATGTTGTGCTGCTGGTATTGCTGGCTATTATTATTTTCCAGGATCCCTCATTTTTAAGTTTGATGAACCTGAGTAATATTCTGACCCAGTCTTCGGTGCGCATTATTATTGCACTGGGTGTGGCGGGCCTGATTGTGACGCAGGGTACGGACCTGTCAGCCGGACGTCAGGTCGGTCTGGCGGCGGTGGTAGCCGCAACATTGCTGCAGGCGATGGATAATGCGAACAAAGTCTTCCCGACGCTGGATACGGTGCCGATTCCACTGGTTATCCTGACGGTGTGTATCATCGGTGGCGTGATTGGTCTGGTCAACGGGGTGATTATTGCTTACCTCAAGGTAACGCCATTTATCACTACGCTGGGCACCATGATCATCGTTTACGGTATCAACTCACTCTATTACGACTTTGTTGGCGCATCGCCGATTGCCGGTTTTGATGCAGGGTTCTCGAAATTTGCACAGGGCTTCTTACGCTTTGGTGATTTCAAACTCTCTTTCATCACCTTCTACGCTGTGGTTGCTATTATTTTCGTCTGGGTGTTGTGGAACAAAACCCGCTTTGGCAAAAACATCTTTGCTATCGGCGGTAACCCGGAAGCGGCGAAAGTGTCAGGCGTGAATGTGCCTATGAACCTGATCATGATCTATGCCTTGTCCGGTGTCTTCTATGCCTTTGGGGGAATGCTGGAAGCGGGTCGTATCGGTTCTGCCACCAATAACCTCGGCTTTATGTATGAGCTGGATGCGATTGCGGCCTGTGTGGTCGGTGGTGTCTCTTTCGCCGGTGGTGTGGGTAGTGTGGCGGGCGTCGTGACGGGTGTACTGATCTTCACCGTCATCAACTATGGTCTGACCTATATCGGCGTCAACCCTTACTGGCAGTACATTATTAAAGGCGGCATCATCATCTTCGCCGTGGCGCTGGATTCACTGAAATATTCTCGTAAGAAATAAGTTTTATTCAACGCTAAGGAAGCGACCTTCGGGTCGCTTTTTTTATGGGGGGTGAGTGCTGGGAGCGTTGGTTTGAGACAGAGTATGCGAAGGGAACACGGTCAGATCGGAAAGACGCTATCATCGATACTCTCGACCTGCTTAGTTTATAGGAAAGTGCTGGGGGGCATTGCTGTGAGACGAAGTATGCGCAGGGAACAGAGTCAGATCGGAAAGACGCAAAAGCCGTCATCCATGACACGCTCGGCCCGCGCCGTCCTGGCGCGGGACGCTTTCCTCTTCTGATCGTGTTCCCTGCGCGTTAGGCTTATTTATTGCTGTCAGGTTTGCCCTGATTCAGACTTATAAGCTGTCTGCTTGAAGATCGCAGCGGAGTGGCCTTCTGTCAAACGGCGACAAAACTTAAAGCGATGGGAGCATACGCCTGTAGCAAAGCATCGCGGGCCATGGATGGCCCGCGCTGAGCATGCCAGGGATGGCATCTTTTGCGTCTTTGCGAAAGGCGTATGCTCCCAGAGCCCTGCACGTTACCACCAGTCCTCATCACAGCAGTAACAAGCTAAAAGAAACCGCTGCGCGTCAGCTATTTCCGTAGCTTCTGTTCCAGCTCCAGCAACTGCTCCGGCGTCACCGCAGGATAACTCTGCGCATCCTCAGGGACATCGTGTACGGCGGGAATCGGCACCAGCGGGCCTAAGAAACGGGGTTCACGTTTGAGCAGGAAGAGATCCGCCAGTGCGCCCAGCCGGGCACCTACTTCACGGAAGCGCACGCTCAGCATGTTTTTCGGTGATGGCACCGCATAACACTGCGCCTGAATACCCAGCTGCAGGGCGATAAACAGCGCGCGCTCACAGTGGAAACGCTGCGTGATAATAATGAAGTCGTTGGTATCAAACACTTTACGGGTGCGCACTATCGAATCCAGGGTTCGGAACCCGGCATAATCCAGCACGATATCGGCTGGATCCACACCGGCTTTGATGAGGTCGCGGCGCATGGTCATCGGCTCGTTATAGCTTTGCTGTGCGTTATCACCACTCAGCAGCAGATAATTTACCTTGCCGCTGTTGTAGGCATTCAGCGCGCCCTGCATGCGATAGAGATAATACTGATTGATGACGCCGGTACGATAATATTTAGCCGTCCCCAGTACCACACCCACCTGACGATGTGGCAAAGAAGAGACATTTTCGTAGATAAAAGGCGCAGTTTTCCAGCTGATCCAGCGATCAAGGCCGAGCGCCGTTGCCATCATCAGTAAGATGATGAAAAGCAGACCAATGATAACGCGTTTCAGCATGCGCCTGGAGACTCGATTTCAGAATGTTGAGATGGGACAAGGCTACTTGAGCTCTCGCAGCGAAGCAAGTTACTGCCGGCTGGCTGTACTCTTTTTGAACACTGCCGGATCGGGTGCGACCCGGCAGTAGAAGGATTAAATCGAAGTACGACGATAGTGACGATATTGCGGCAGCCAGAAGTTGTTGGCGATAGCCAGTGACAACACATCTTCTGAGGTCACTACGGCAACGCCTGCCAGCTGAGCGGCTTTACCCACTTCCATCGCAATGATTTTCGAGACACCCTGAATGTCCTTGATTTCAGGCAGCACCGGGCCTTCACCTTCATTTACCAGCGGAGAGCAGTCAGCTAGCGCGCGGCTGGCAGTCATTAGCATGGTATCGGTGACGCGACTGGCACCTGAAGCAATCACACCCAGACCAATACCCGGGAAGATGTAGGAGTTGTTGCACTGCGCAATCGCGTAAGTCTTACCGTTCCAGCTCACCGGCGAGAACGGGCTGCCGGTTGCGACCAGCGCGGCACCGTCAGTCCAGGCGATGATATCGGCTGGTGTCGCTTCCACGCGTGATGTCGGGTTCGACAGTGGCATCACGATAGGGCGTTTACAGTGCTTGTGCATCTCGCGGATGATTTCCTCAGTGAACAGACCCGGCTGGCCGGAGACACCAATCAGAATATCGGGCTTAGCATTGCGCACGACATCCAGCAGCGAAATGGAATCACTGGTGACATCCCATTGCTGCAGGCTTTCGCTCTTTTGCACCAGCTTGCTCTGGAAATCGAGCAGATTAGGCAGCTTGTCTGTCAGCAGACCAAAGCGATCTACCATCATCACCCGGGCGCGCGCCTCATCGTCACTCAGTCCTTCTGATTTCATCTGCGCGATGATCTGTTCAGCGATACCACAACCCGCGGAACCGGCACCCAGGAACACCACTTTCTGCTCGCACAGGCGGCTACCGGCCGCGCGGCTGGCAGCAATCAGCGTACCCACGGTCACGGCGGCGGTGCCCTGAATATCATCGTTAAAGCAGCAAACTTCATCCTGATAGCGGTTCAGCAGCGGCATGGCGTTCTTCTGGGCGAAATCTTCAAACTGCAACAGCACTTTCGGCCAGCGGCGCTTCACGGCCTGGATAAATTCGTTAACGAACGCATCATACTCTTCACCGGTGATGCGGGGATGACGCCAGCCCATATAGAGCGGATCGTTCAGCAACTGCTGGTTGTTGGTGCCGACATCCAGCACCACCGGCAGGGTATAAGCCGGACTGATGCCGCCACAGGCGGTATAGAGTGAAAGCTTACCAATCGGGATGCCCATGCCGCCGATGCCCTGATCGCCCAGACCCAGGATACGCTCGCCATCGGTCACCACAATCACCTTCACATTCTGCTTGGTGGCGTTTTGCAGCATATCTTCAATGCGGTCGCGGTTCGGGTAGGAGATGAAAACGCCACGCGCACGACGGTAGATTTCTGAGAAGTGTTCGCAGGCTGCGCCTACAGTCGGGGTGTAGATAATCGGCATCATCTCTTCGAGATGATTATCCAGCAGACGGTAGAACAGCGTTTCGTTAGTGTCCTGAATATTACGCAGGTAGACATGCTTATCATTATTGTTTTTGAAGTCCTGGAACTGACGCCAGGCACGCTGCGCCTGCTCTTCGATCGATTCCACCGCTTCGGGCAGCAGACCGTTGAGGTTAAATTCGTTACGTTCTTCGAGGGTAAAGGCGCTGCCTTTGTTCAGCAGGGGAAATTCCAGCAAAATCGGGCCAGCATAAGGGATATACAGCGGGCGTTTACTTTCGTAGTCGAGTTCCATGTAGTGATGCTCCGGTTGCAGTGTTGTCTGGCGTCACGCCGGAAAGGTAGCGCCAGTTTCCTTACCCGTTATAGCTCAGACTGCAGGCCTGGCAGCGGCAGGGTAACCGCTGCAAAAACATTCACGACCGTGCTGCCATCCTGCAACCTGAATTATTCAGAGTAATTTTTAATGACGTGAATTCTGGTGCCAGATCCTATGAAATTTCCCGCAGAAGTACAGCGTTTGTTCATAAAAGCTCACAAAACTGTGGTCTCCCCGGCAGCGGGTTATGGTTTGTATAGCGTGACCTGCAGTAGCTCACCGCAACCAAATGTGTTCAGGGTTGCCTGCGTGGCGGAGAACTGGCTTAACGTGGCATTTTCCACCTCAGCTAACACCGCTTTTTTTATCTGGCGAACATCGCCGCCCTGCATGTTCAGCAGGACCAGCGCTGCCTGAAGCGGCGGGAAGCTCGGGTTAAACGCGGCATTTTCCGCATAGCGACCGGCGACAATCGCGCCATCAGCGGTCAGCAGCGCAACACCGGAGTGTGACTGGCTGTAGGGGGCGTGGCTGGCATTGGCGGCAGCGGCGGCGGCTTGCACCAGCGCATCGCCCTCTGCCAAATAGCCGTGATCCACCTTGTCCATCAGGAAGGTCGTGATGTCGAGATCGCGTGGTCCAAAGGCATCCGGCAGATAATCGGCCAGCGTGCTGATCGCACGTTGTGGCAGGCTGATACGAATGCCCGTGCCGCTGTTCAGTTCGTTCATAAACTGACGGCAGTGACCACAGGGCGTGTAGTTAACGGTGATGGTCTCAAGCTGCCGCTCGCCACGCAGCCACGCATGGGTAATCGCGCTTTGCTCGGCGTGAACCGTCTGCTGCAGAGGCGCGCCGACAAATTCCATGTTGGCCCCAAAGTACCAGTTGCCGCTGACGCCACGGGCAATTGCCCCAACGTTAAAATGCGACACGGTGGCAACGGCACAGGACGCCGCCAGCGGCAGCAGCGCCAACGCAAGGGCATCGGCATCCATTTGTGTCTGTTGCTGCAGTGAGGCAACCTGGTCGGCGCTGAACACCGCCTGAAAGTCAGGAACGTCCAGCAGAGGAGCGAGAGCAGTTTGCAGCGTTGACGGCAATGCCTCAAAAGCAGAGAGGAAACGGGATTGCATGTGAGCCTCATTAAATTCAGCAGGGCGATGTGCCGGTCACCGGTTTATATGTGATCCCTATCGCTCTGACAATGTAACCTGTGTTGCAAGTTTCAACTTTGCGAGATCTCTCGCAAACTTTCAGCCAAACCAATGTAGCAGCAGCGGAAAAATAAACGGTGCCAGCAGTGAGGTGATGATGCCGCAGATCACCAGCGCCAGTGAGCTGAATGCCCCTTCCTGATAGTTAAGCTCGGCGGCGCGTGCCGTACCGAGCGCATGCGATGCATTACCGATCGCCAGCCCGCGCGCTGCTTTAGATTTTACGCCAAGCAGGTTCAACACTGTATGGCCAAATACTGCCCCCAGTACCCCGGCAATCAGCACGCAGATGGCGCTGATGGCGGGAATGCCGTGCAGCGAACCGGAGACGGCCATCGCGATAGGCGTGGTAACAGATTTAGGAATGATGGTGGCGGCAATTTCGGGCGTGGCACCCATCCACAGGGCAATGGCGGTGCCAGAGGTCATGGCGGTCAGGCTGCCGATAAAGCAGACGCCAATAATCGATTTCCAGCGGGCACGGATCTGGTGCATCTGTTCATACAGCGGCAGTGCCAGCGCGACCACTGCGGGCTGTAGCAGCTGATTCAGAATCTGACTGCCAGCGAAATAGCGCGAGTAAGGCAGCTGCAACAGCAACAGTATCGGGATAATAATTGCCATTGCCATCAGCAGCGGATTAAGCAGAGAGATTTTCAGCCGTATCGCCAGCTTGCGCGCCAGAAGAAATGCTGACAGCGTCAGCGGCAGTGACCACCATATTTCACTCATCACCTGACTCCCCGGCCGGACGGCGGCTGTGAAGCTGGTGGGCGCTTACGCCCACAATGGAGAGTACCAGGAAGGTGCTGACGACACAGGAGATTACGATAGGGCCAAACTGCGCGGTCAGAATATCGGTGTAGCTCATCACCCCAACACTGATGGGCACAAAAAGCAGCGCCATGTAGCGAATCAGCAGATGACAGCCCGGCTTAACCCAACTGACCGGCATGATCTGTGACGCGAGCAGGGCAAACAGAATTAACATACCAAGAATGCTGCCGGGCAGCTTGATAGGCAACAGCGAGGCGATGCCGATGCCGGCGTATAAGCAGAGATAAATGATGATAAAGGCGCGGAGATAGCGCCCGCAGACAGACAGCACGGTGAGCATGGCAGGCTCCTGTTTTCACTGAGCTTCATCATACGCATTAACCGCTTAGCGTGCTAGCGATCACATTATGCGGCAGTGGAGCCATAACAGACGCAAAGTTCCAGCAGAGGGGAGGCAGACGGTGGTGGTGAGAATGCGATGAGGGAGATAACCCTTCGCACCGGTGATAAGGCGCGAAGGGTTCAGAACGGCACTGCACTTAAGCGGTTTAAGCTGCGGCAGGGTGCAGAGCGTTACTTAACGGGCATACCCGGCACGGCACCGCTGTCGACTGACAGCACGAACAAATCTTTGCCGCCCGGACCCGCTGACAGCACCATGCCTTCAGAGATACCAAAGCGCATTTTACGCGGCGCGAGGTTGGCCACGATAATGGTCATTTTACCGACCAGCACGGCGGGATCAGGATAGGCGGCGCGAATGCCCGAAAAGATCTGACGCTTTTCGCCGCCCAAATCGAGCTGCAGACGCAGCAGCTTGTCCGAACCCTCTACCCGTTCCGCCTGCTCAATCAGCGCCACGCGCATATCGACTTTGGCGAAATCGTCGATGGTGATGGTCTCACCAACCGGCGCATCTGCCAGCGGGCCGCTTACGGCGGGTGCACTGGCTGCGGCAGCATCCTCTTTCGACGCCTCAATCAGTCCCTCAACTTTTGCCATTTCAATGCGGCTGTAAAGCGCTTTGAATGGCGCAACCTGATGATCCAGCAAGGGCTGCGCGATAGCATCCCAACTCAGTTCACAGTTCAGGAAGCCTTCTGCACGGGCGCTCAGTGAAGGCAGTACCGGCTTCAGCCAGGTCATCAGAATGCGGAACAGGTTAATGCCCATTGAGCAGATCGCCTGCAGATCGGCATCGCGGCCTTCCTGCTTCGCCACAACCCAGGGCGCCTGCTCATCAACATAGCGGTTTGCCAGGTCGGCCAGCGCCATGATTTCACGGATAGCCCGGCTGTATTCACGACTTGCCCAGGCTTCACCAATCTTCTCTGACGCGTCCACGAAGGTCTGATAAAGCGCCGGATCGGCCAGCTCAGCCGCCAGTTTTCCGTCAAAGCGTTTGGTGATAAAGCCCGCGTTACGCGATGCCAGATTAACCACTTTGTTGACGATATCGGCATTAACGCGTTGTACGAAATCTTCCAGATTGAGGTCGATATCGTCAATACGTGAAGAGAGTTTCGCCGCGTAGTAGTAACGCAGGCTGTCGGCATCCAGGTGTTGCAGCCAGGTGCTGGCTTTAATAAAGGTGCCGCGCGACTTCGACATCTTGGCACCGTTCACGGTGACATAGCCGTGCACAAACAGGTTGTTGGGCTTACGGAAGTTGCTGCCTTCCAGCATCGCTGGCCAGAACAGACTGTGGAAATAGACGATATCCTTACCGATAAAGTGATAGAGCTCGGTAGTGGAGTCTTTACGCCAGAATTCGTCGAAGTCGATGTCACCGCGCTTGTCGCACAGGTTCTTAAACGAGCCCATGTAGCCGATAGGCGCATCCAGCCAGACATAGAAATACTTGCCTGGCGCATCGGGAATTTCAAAGCCGAAGTAAGGCGCGTCGCGGGAGATATCCCACTGCTGCAGGCCCGATTCAAACCACTCCTGCATTTTGTTCGCCACCTGATCCTGCAACGCACCGGAGCGGGTCCAGGCCTGCAGCATGGTGCTGAACGACGGCAGATCAAAGAAGAAGTGTTCAGAGTCACGCAGCTCCGGCGTCGCACCAGAGACCACTGACTTTGGCTCAATTAACTCGGTCGGACTGTAGGTTGCGCCGCACACTTCGCAGTTATCGCCATACTGATCGGCAGATTTACATTTCGGGCAGGTGCCTTTCACAAAACGATCCGGCAGGAACATCCCTTTTTCCGGATCGTAGAGTTGAGAAATGGTGCGGTTTTTAATGAATCCGTTCTCTTTCAGACGGCCGTAAATCAGCGCAGAAAGCTCACGGTTTTCGTCGCCATGGGTCGAGTGATAGTTGTCATAGCTGACGTTGAAACCGGCAAAGTCGGCTTCATGCTCACTTTTCATCTCTGCAATCATCTGCTCCGGTGCCATCCCAAGCTGCTGAGCTTTCAGCATGATAGGCGTACCGTGCGCATCGTCGGCGCAGATGAAGTAAACCTGATTGCCACGCATTCGCTGATAACGCACCCAAATGTCTGCCTGGATATGCTCGAGCATGTGGCCGAGATGGATTGATCCGTTCGCGTAAGGCAGCGCGCACGTTACCAGAATTTTTTTAGCGACTTGAGTCATAGTTTGCGTAGCTTTCTGTTGATTGAAAAAACGGGCTTAGATGGTAACTGAAGGCTTCTCCTGCGTAAACACAAGGGATTCACAGCCGCCAGTCGCCGCGAATCCACGAGCATCTGATATCATTGACAATACATCGCTGAAACACAGCGTAAGCACAGCAGAAATAAGGAGTGAGGGATGACAGCACAATCCCGGGAACCACATACGCCTGAAGGCCTGCGCGCCATCGTCGCTGGCGTATTGAGACGCTTTGAGCATCCGACCCTTAAACAGAATCTCACCGCGCTGAAGGCGCTGCATCATGTGGCGCAGCTTGACGGTACGCTGCATGTGGAACTGCTGATGCCGTTTGCCTGGGCCAGCGGTTTCGATGTCCTGAAAGAGCAGGTCAGCGCCGAACTGCTGCGTCAGACCGGGGCACGCGCTATCGACTGGCGACTCAGCCATGACATTGCCACCCTGAAACGCGTAAAAAACCAGCCAGGCGTTAACGGCGTTAAAAACATTATTGCGGTCAGCTCCGGCAAAGGGGGCGTCGGTAAATCGAGCACCGCCGTGAACATGGCACTGGCACTGGCAGCCGAGGGCGCGCGGGTCGGCATTCTTGATGCCGATATCTATGGCCCGTCAGTGCCGAACATGCTCGGCACCCAGGATCAACGGCCTTCCTCGCCGGATGGCACCCACATGGCACCGATCATGGCGCACGGTCTGGCAACCAACTCCATTGGTTACCTGGTCACGGACGATAATGCGATGGTGTGGCGCGGGCCAATGGCCAGCAAGGCGCTGATGCAGTTGCTGAATGAGACGCTGTGGCCAGAGCTGGATTATCTGGTGCTGGATATGCCGCCCGGCACCGGCGACATTCAGCTGACGCTGGCGCAGAATGTGCCAGTCACCGGCGCGCTGGTGGTGACTACGCCGCAGGACATCGCCCTGATTGATGCCCGCAAGGGGCTGGTGATGTTTGAAAAGGTCAATGTGCCCGTACTGGGCGTAGTGGAAAACATGAGCCTGCATGTCTGCAGTCAGTGTGGATTCCACGAGCCGATTTTCGGCACCGGCGGCGCGCAGAAACTGGTGGAAGATTACCAGACGCAGCTACTGGCCCAGCTGCCGCTGCACATTGACCTGCGTGAAGATCTTGATGAAGGCGAACCGACGGTGATGCGTCGGCCAGATAGCGAGTTTACCGCGCTTTATCGCCAGCTGGCCGGACGGGTCGCTGCTCAGCTCTACTGGCAGGGCGACGTCATCCCTGGCGACATTGCATTCCGCGCGCTTTAAGCCCGACCCGACCCGCTGGCATATTGCGAGGCCAGCGGGTAGTGCATGAGCACGTAGCCGCCGTGCTCGCCTTCACCCTGTGAAATCATCTTCCAGCCATGTTTCAGGTAAAAGGCCTGCGCCGCTTTGTTCTTCTGCAGGCACTTGAGTGCGCCAGTGGAGGTAAAGCGCGCCTCAACCGCCTGCAGTAAAGCGCTGCCTACGCCGCAACCCTGCCAGTCAGGATCGACATAGAGGCTGTGCAGGAAGTTATCGTTCTCCAGCAGCCCCGCAAAGCCGACGCGCTGACCCTCAGATTCGGCGACCAGCACGGTTTCGCCCAGGATGACGCCATCAAAATCTTCCAGTTGCCACTCGCTGCCATCAAGCCAGCGCCAGTTATGCCGTCGCGCCGCCAGAAACAGCGTACGCAGGAAAGGACGATCGGCTTCAGTAAACGGACGAATCTCCACAGGTCTGCTCCCTTTTAATGCGGTCTTACAAAACTAGCAGTGTTTAGCGGAGAGGGGCGTAAAGATAAAGCGGGTTAAATGTCACGTAAATCGCTGTACACTGCCTGCCGGGCCAGAGAGCATCAGTCTCTCAGCGTTTGATAGCTTTCGTTTATCAGATTGATAACGTCCGCATATTAGATGTTGGCCCGAAAATTATGTAACCTGCATCACATATTTTAACGGAGGCCACCAGATGTCTATTATCAATACCAAAATCAAGCCGTTCAAAAACGCAGCATTCAAAAACGGCGAATTCATCGACGTAACCGAGAAAGACGTTGAAGGTAAATGGAGTGTGTTCTTCTTCTATCCAGCTGACTTCACCTTTGTTTGCCCGACCGAACTGGGCGACGTGGCTGACTACTACGAAGATTTCCAGAAACTGGGCGTAGATATCTACTCCGTTTCTACCGACACCCACTTTACCCACAAAGCCTGGCACGGTTCCTCAGAAACCATTGCGAAAATCCAGTACGCGATGATCGGTGACCCAACTGGCGCGCTGACCCGTAACTTCGAAATCATGCGTGAAGCAGAAGGTCTGGCTGACCGTGGTACCTTTATCGTTGACCCGGAAGGCGTTATCCAGGCGATCGAAATCACTGCTGAAGGCATTGGCCGTGACGCCTCTGACCTGCTGCGCAAAGTGAAAGCTGCTCAGTATGTGGCTTCTCACCCAGGCGAAGTGTGCCCGGCGAAATGGAAAGAAGGTGATGCAACACTGGCTCCGTCCCTGGACCTGGTTGGCAAAATCTAATCCGGCTTCGGCCTTTCGACCATTCTCCAATCGGGTGCTGCGGCACCCGATTTTTTGACCAGGACATCACTATGCTCGACACAAATTTGAAAACGCAGCTCAAGGCTTATCTTGAGAAATTAACCAAACCTGTTGAGTTGATTGCCAACCTGGATGAGGGGGCAAAATCAACCGAGATCCGTGAACTGTTGGTTGATATCGCCGGCTTGTCTGACAAAGTCAGCTTCCGTGAAGAGAACGATCGTCAGGTGCGTAAGCCCTCTTTCCTGATCACCAACCCAGGTTCGAACAGTGGCCCGCGTTTTGCTGGCTCACCGCTGGGTCACGAATTTACCTCACTGGTGCTGGCACTGTTGCAGACCGGTGGGCATCCGTCAAAAGAAGCACAAAGCCTGCTGGATCAGATCGCCGCGCTGGACAGCGATTTCCACTTCGAAACCTACTATTCACTTTCATGCCATAACTGCCCTGACGTCGTACAGGCGCTGAATCTGATGGCGGTGATTAACCCGCGCATCAGCCACACCGCTATCGATGGTGGCCTGTTCCAGAACGAGATTCAGGAACGTAACGTAATGGGCGTGCCAGCGGTTTACCTCAACGGTAAAGAGTTTGGTCAGGGCCGCATGAGCCTGGCGGAAATCGTCAGCAAAGTGGATACCAACGCAGATAAACGCGCGGCGGAAGAGCTGAACAAGCGCGACGCTTATGAAGTTCTGATTATCGGCAGCGGCCCGGCGGGCGCAGCGGCAGCCATCTACTCAGCACGTAAGGGTATCCGTACCGGCCTGCTGGGTGAGCGTTTTGGCGGCCAGGTATTGGACACAGTGGATATCGAAAACTATATCTCCGTACCGAAAACCGAAGGGGCAAAACTGGCAGGTTCATTGCGCGCACACGTTGATGATTACAACGTGGACGTCATTGAAAGCCAGAGCGCCATCAAACTGATCCCGGCAGCGAAAGAGGGCGGCATGCACGCCATTGAAACCGCCTCAGGCGCCGTGCTTAAATCACGTAGCATCATCCTGGCGACCGGCGCACGCTGGCGTAACATGGGCGTGCCGGGTGAAGAAGAGTATCGCACCAAAGGCGTGACCTATTGCCCACACTGTGATGGCCCGCTGTTCAAAGGCAAGCGCACGGCAGTGATCGGCGGCGGTAACTCCGGCGTTGAAGCCGCCATCGATCTGGCGGGTATCGTTGAACACGTTACGCTGCTGGAGTTTGCCAGTGAGATGCGTGCTGACCAGGTGCTGCAGGATAAACTGCGCAGCCTGAAAAACGTTGATGTGATCCTGAACGCGCAGACCACTGAAGTGAAAGGCGACGGTACTAAAGTGACTGGCCTGCACTATATCGACCGTACGACGCAGACCACCCATGAGCTGCCGCTCGCCGGTATCTTCGTTCAGATCGGTCTGCTGCCAAATACGCCATGGCTGGAAGGCGCGGTTGAGCGCAACAAAATGGGTGAGATCATCATCGATGGTAAATGCGAAACCAGCCTGAAAGGCGTGTTCGCCGCAGGTGACTGTACCACCGTGCCGTACAAACAGATCATCATCGCCAGTGGCGAAGGGGCAAAAGCGTCACTCAGCGCTTTTGACTATCTGATTCGTAATAAATCGGCTGAATAACGTTCGCCAGCCAGACAGTAGCCCTTCAGCACCCGTGCTGAGGGGCTTTTTTTTTATTATCCTGTTAATAGCCCGCCAGCGTCATCAGCATCATCCAGATTGGCGTCGTCACTGCCGCAAACAGCGTAGAAAACAGCATACTCGCCGCCGCCGGGCCGGTAATGACATTAAATTTCTGCGACATCAGATAGACGTTAACCCCGACCGCCATCGACCCCAGCAACACCACCACTTTACTCTCCAGCGGCGGCAGACCGGTCAGCCAGGCGATTGCCCATACCGTCATCGGTTGCAGCACCAGCTTCAGCAGACACAGGGTATAGCTCTCTTTCAATCCATCCCGCACCCGATAGTGCGCCAGACTCATGCCCAGCGTTACCAGTGACAGGGGCGCCGCCAGCGAGGCCAGCATTCGCAGCGGTTCAGCGGCGAGTACCGGCAAGGGATGTTGCAGGAAACTCCATGCCGTGCCGCTGAGAATGCCGATGATCAGCGGGTTCTTCAGTACACCGATCAGGGTGCGCCACACGCCTTTCAGCGAGAAGCTGCCCTGTTTTGCCCACTCGACTGAAACGGTCAATAAGGTCCAGAGGATCAGGCTATTAAACACCAGCACCAGCGCTACCGGGGGCAGGGCCTCTGGCCCCAGCAGCACTGTGGCCACCGGGATCCCCAACATCACATTATTGGAAAAGATTCCCCCCAGCGCAAAGACCGATGCCGCCACACCATCCAGATTAAACAGTCGTGCCGCCAGCAACCGGCCCACCATAAACACCAGCAGGCAACTGCCAAAGAAGGCCAGTAACAGGCGCGCATCAACCGGCGGGCTTTGCGAAAAGGTGCTCATGACCCGAAACAACATGCAGGGTAGGGCAACATTGAACACAAAACGGTTCATCCCTTCGCTGATGCTGGCGGGCCATTTTCCGAGGCGCGTCAGGCCGTATCCCAGCAGAATCAGGATAAACAGCGGGGCTGACAGATAAATTTGATGGTTTAAGCTTTCAAACAGCAGTGGCATAGAGAGAGTCTGGTCAGACGATGATTAGTTACCAGACTAACAAATTGCTAACTAACTGTTAACTTAGCGGTGTCTGAATTGACCGTAGCTGGGACGTTAGCCCAACCAGCGGCGTGCCTGCTGGTCAGTAATATCACGGTAATAGACCCGGTGAATAATTTCGCCACAGCCTGAGCAGCGCGCGGAAATATAGGTGGAAAAATACTGTCTGCCATTGGGCGCCATGGCACCCTTGCGTTCAATAATAATATCCTGCCATCGATGGCGGTGTGGAATAAGCGCTGACAATCGCATCATACATCCTGAATAGTATGAATTTCCGTTCCAGAAGTTTTTAACCCCATGAAATATAATATTTTTTACGATGGTGCTGCGAGCAGGTTAATTATTATGGGATAACTCAGGTGGGCGCGGAAAATAATACCCGTCAGAGTAAAAAACGGGGCTACCTATTAAGAGGTAACTTGCTAACCCGCAGCATTAAGCCTCTTTTTGCACCGTCAGGCGTTGATCGGGATCATGTGAATTGTCTCATGCACAATTATTTGCCTGACTGGTGTCGCTTGCTTTCGCCGGACGGCTTGCCTATGCTGCAAACCGTAACACGACTCGGGGTGCCGCTTTCCACAGTGAAAGGGCTGAGAAAAACCCGCTGACCTGAACTGGATAATGCCAGCGTAGGGAAGTCTGATGCCTGACCGCATTCGCCTTCTTGTTCGCCGGTTGGGAGCTATGATGACACATCGATCTCAACACCTTTCTGCCGCGCACTTCGCGCCCCGTTTGCACACTTTCCGTTGTCAGTCACCGCTGGTGCATTGCATGACCAATGACGTGGTCCAGAACTTCACCGCTAACGTCTTGCTGGCACTGAATGCCTCACCGGCGATGGTGATCGATGCTGATGAAGCGGCACAGTTCAGCGGCTTTGCCGATGCCCTGCTGATTAATGTCGGCACCTTAACCCGCGAACGTCAGCAGGCGATGCAGGTTGCTATCACTGCCGCCAGGCAGGCGGGCACCCCCTGGACGCTTGATCCGGTCGCGGTCGGCGCGCTGACGCTGCGCACCGACTTTTGCCAGCAACTGCTGAGCCAGCAACCGGCGGTGATTAGGGGGAATGCTTCAGAGATTCTGGCGCTGGCACAGCAGGCCCGCGGCGGGCGCGGTGTCGATACGCTGCATCAGGCAGATGCGGCCCTTGATGCGGCACAGCAGCTTGCCATCACCTGGCGCACGCTGGTGGTAGTGACGGGTGAAGTGGACTACGCCACCGATGGTCAGCGAATTCTTACCATCAGCGGTGGCACGCCCTTAATGACGCGGGTGGTGGGCACCGGCTGCGCACTCTCGGCCGTGGTGGCCGGTTTCAGCAGTCTGCCTGGCGATCGGCTGATAAATGTCGCCACCGCCTGTCAGGTCATGGCTCGGGCAGGTGAAAAAGCGGCGTCGCAGTCAGCCGGGCCAGGCAGTTTTGCCACAACGTTTATTGATGCGCTCTGGACGCTGGAGGTGGATCATGAAACGCATTAATGCCCTGACGATTGCCGGTACCGATCCCAGCGGCGGCGCAGGCATACAGGCCGATCTCAAAACCTTTTCAGCCCTTGGGGCCTATGGCACCAGTGTGATTACCGCGCTGGTGGCACAGAACACCTGTGGCGTGCAGTCTGTTTACCGTATCACGCCTGACTTTGTGGCCGCCCAGCTCGATTCGGTGCTGAATGACGTACGTATCGACAGTGCGAAAATCGGCATGCTGTCAGAAACGGCCATTGTGGAGCAGGTTGCTGCCCGGCTGAAGCATGCGGAAATCCCGTTTGTGGTGCTGGATACGGTAATGATCGCGAAAAGTGGCGATGCGCTGCTCTCACCAGACGCCGTTGCCAGTGTGCGTGAGCTGTTATTGCCACAGGTCGCGCTGATCACGCCTAATCTGCCAGAAGCGGCGGTGTTGCTCGATTGCGCCATTGCCACAGATGAGGCTGAGATGCGCGAACAGGGGCGGGCATTGCTGGCGCTGGGCTGTCAGGCCGTGCTGATGAAGGGCGGGCACCTTCTGGCGGCGGAGAGCCCGGACTGGCTGGTCACGCATTCAGCAGAGCAGCGATTCAGCACGCGGCGCGTGAATACCCGTCATACGCATGGCACCGGCTGCACACTCTCGGCAGCCTTAGCCGCGTTGCGTCCACGCCATGTTGACTGGGCAGAGACGATTGGAGACGCTAAAAACTGGTTACAGCAGGCGCTGCTGCAGGCGGATTCCCTGGAGGTCGGGAAGGGTATCGGGCCGGTTCACCATTTTCATCAATGGTGGTAATAACGAACGCCCGCATCGACCAGCCAATCGGACGGTGCAGGCGATTAATCTTTCAGGCTCAGGGTGCTTCAAACCAGGCGCTGTTACGCTCGGCAATCGGGGTGATCGAGAAGATCATCTCCTGCAGGTGACGACGCATTGCCGCTTCGGCAGCATCGGAGTCATGGCGCTTCAGCGCGGCAAAAATCTCTTCATGCTGCTCAATCAGCTTGTCCGGCGGAGAGACTTCACTCAGCGTCAGAAATCGCACCCGGTCCATTGCCGCTTTGATATTCTCCACTGTCTCCCAGGCTAGCTTACAGTCAATGCTTTCAGCGATCAGGCGATGAAACTCATCGTCCAGGCTGAGAAAAGCCTGACTGTCATGCCGCTCAGCGGCCATGCGCTGCAGTTGCAGGTTATGCTCCAGCGCCATCAGTGCCGGATCATCAATCTCCAGCGCCGCACGGCGGACCACCGATACTTCCACCGCCTCACGGATAAAGCGGCCATCTGCCACCCGTTTAGCGGAGATTTTGCGCACGAAGGTGCCTCGCTGCGGCAATACCTGTACCAGTCCGGCTTCGGCCAGCTTGATGAACGCTTCGCGTACCGGCTGGCGCGAGACGTTGAAGCGCGCGGAGACCTCTTTTTCAGAAAGTAGCGAGCCCGGCTGAATTGCGCAGGTGACAATATCTCGGCGCAGATACCGGTAAATCTGCTGATTTACCGGTTCGCTGGGGGTAATGGTATAGGCGATCGACATGCAGCAATATCCATATTACGGCTGGCAGAGGCCAGCGCGATGGGAAAGTGTCAGTCTAATCAGCGCGCTGCGTCTGCGCCAGCGCTTTGTTACAGAGCCTTTAGCCGCGGTTTAGAAAGTGCTGCACTGTAGCGCGAGCCCCCTGCGTGGTCAGTTGCTCGTACCAGGCGGTCAGCCGGGCCACTACATCGGCATTTTGCAGCAGATCCTCGCCAAACACCTCGCGAATGGAAAGTAACGTCCGCACACGAGCCTCGCCATCTTCGCTACCCGCAACACATTCAGCCAGTTGTTTCTGCATCGGATCGCGAATCTCAATTGACTGACCCTGTTCATCGGTGCCGCCGACATAGTGCATCCATCCCGCCACGCCCAATAGCAGCAGGTCGCAGCGGCTACCGTGCTGCAGGTGCCAGCGTACACTGTCGAGCATGCGCTGTGGCAGTTTCTGGGTACCATCGGTGGCAATCTGTCCGGTGCGATGTTTAATCGCACGGTTTTCATAACGGGCGATCAGCGAATCGGCATAGGCGTTGAGATCCACGCCCTGAATGCGCAGCGTCGGCGCCTGCTCATCAACCATCAGTGAACGGGCGGCTGCGCGGAAATGGGGATCGGCCATGCAGTCGCTGATGTACTCATAACCTGCCAGGAAGCCGAGATAGGCCAGAAAAGAGTGGCTGCCATTCAGCATGCGCAGTTTCATCTCTTCATAGGGCAGAACATCACTGACCAGCTCGGCGCCCGCTTTTTCCCACGCCGGACGGCCATTGACGAAGTTATCTTCAATCACCCACTGAAAGAAGGGTTCCGCCTCTACCGCAACCCGGTCGCTGGAACCCAGACGCGTGCTCAGCGTGGCCAAAGCTGTATCGGTCATGGCCGGAACGATGCGGTCCACCATAGTTGAGGGGAAAGTGATGTGCTGCTGAATATAGTCCGCCAGCGCCGGATCCTGCCGCTGTGCCAGTTGCACAATCACGTTGCGCGTGACGTGACCATTTTCCGGCATGTTGTCACAGGACATCACGCTGAAGGCAGGCAAACCCCGTTCCCGTCGGCGGCGAATCGCAGCCAGAATCAGACCCGGTAACGAGTGCGGTGAATTCGGATTCTGCAGATCATGCACGATATCAGGATGCCCGAGGTTTAAATTGCCACTGGCGGGCTGGTGGCAGTAGCCTTTCTCGGTGACGGTCATGGAGACAATGGCCACCTCAGGCTGACTCATCGCGTTGATCACCGCCTCAATCCCGTCACTTTTTCCGTGCAGCGCCTGCGTAATAACCCCAATCACCCGGGTATGCATTTTATCATCGGCCATCTCAGTGAGGGTGTAGAGCAGATGCTGCTCACGCAGGGCCTGAATCAGCGCGCCGCTGTTGAGGTTCACTTCGCAATATCCCCAGTCGCTGCCCTGCTCAGCCAGCTTATCGCTGCAGAGTGCCTGATGAGCGCGGTGAAACGCACCAAAACCGATATGTACCATGCGGGTTTTTAACTGGCTGCGGTCGTAAGTGGGGCGCTGGACCTCAGCGGGCAGGCAATCAATCTGTAACATAGTTCGTCCTTATGGCAAACGGGGCGCAAAGCGCCCCAAAATCATCGTTCTGTTAGCGGAACAACACTCAGACCGAAACCGGCTTATCCTCAGGTTTCGGACTGCGAATCACAAACAGCACCAGGAAGGCACCCAGCGCGGCGACACAGCCAGCCAGTACAAATGCGCTATCGAATTTACCGGTGTGCTGAACTATAAAGCCGGTGACGATCGGCCCGATGATGCCGGAAAGGCTACCCACCAGATGGATAAAACCGCTGATGCTGCCGATACGGCTCTTGTGCACCACATCCTGAATAATTGCCCAGTAGATCGCGCCGGTAATGTAGAGAAAGAAAATCGACACCGACATCATCATCACTGCGGGAACGACCTCTTTTATCGTACCCGCCAGTGCCACACAAATTGCGGCTGCCAGCAGTGAGACCACCAGCACAATTTTGCGCGACAACAACAGTTTGCCGGTGATGTTAAAGATTTTATCGGAGATCCAGCCACCCAGCGCCAGACCAACGAAACCGACGATCCACGGGATCATGGTGGTGATACTCATCGATTTAATGTCCAGGCCGTGGGCCTGTACCAGATAGGCCGGAAACCAGCTCAGGAAGAAGAACAGGATGTAGTTGTAGCAGAAGAAGGCAAACGCAGTAACCAGGATAATCGGCTGGCGCAGATAGTAACCAAACGGATGTGGCGTCTCTGACAGATCGACCTCATCATTTGGGTTCGTGGCTTTCAGTTGTGCAATCAGGTTGCGCTCCTCTTCGCTCACTCGTTTACTCTTCGCCGGATTATCAGCGGCGAAGAAGAGCCAGAAGGCCATCCACACCAGACCGATGCAGCAGACTATCACAAACGCCGGACGCCAGCCGTAAGCCAGCGCCAGATAGCCGATGATTGGACCGGCTACCGCGCCGCCCAGTGGTGACCCGGCGCTGAGCATGCCCATAGCAGTCGCCGCCTGTTTTTTCGGGAACCAGCCGTTAATCGCTTTGTTCGCTGAAGAGCAGATCGGGCCTTCCGCCATGCCGAACAGCACACGCAGAATCAGCAGCGACCAGAAGCCGGTGGCCAGCGCGGTCATGCCGCAGAAAATCGACCAGGCACCCACCGCCACTGCCAGCACGGTTTTTGGGCCAAAGCGGTCGGTGGCGAGGCCGCCGACGAAGTTAAACAGGGCATAGCCAAAGAAAAAGCTGCCGAAGATCATACCGAACTGCTCAGCATTGATCGCCAGATCTTTCTCTACCAGCGGCACTGTCAGAGACAGGGCGACACGATCGAGGTAATTGATCATGTACACCAGGAACAGCAACAAAACGAGGGTCCAGCGCAGATTCTTGAACATACTAACTCCGTGATCTGTTTTCTCTTTTTAATTATGCCGGCGGGTACGCACCGGCTAAGGACACCTGGTGTTCAGCGGGCATTAACCCATTTGCAGGATCACTTTGCAGCAGGTGCGCGGATCTTTTTCAAACAACGTCATGGCGCGTTCAATCTCCTGAAGCGGGAAATAGTGCGTAACCAGCTTCTCTGGCTGGATTAACCCTTTTTCCATCCATTCAATCACCTGCGGAAAGCGGTTGCTGTTAAGACGTGAGGTAAACAGCGACAGCTCTTTGCTGGTAAGACTTTGCTGAGTAATGCTGCACGGTTCGCCGGAGAAGCCCAGCAGGCCGATGCGCGCGGCTGGTGAGGCGAGCGCAGCCGCTTCGGCCAGAATGGTGGGGTGGCAGGCTGCGTCGATAATCAGCGTAGGCTGCACGCCCTCAAGCTGTGCCGCCAGCGGGATTTCGCTGTTATCGAACAGTTGATCGGCACCGCTCTGTTCAGCCAGCGCCAGACGTTCCGGCAGGCGATCTACCACCATTACCTTTTTCACCTGATAGACGCCCTTCAGCACCTGAATGGCGGTGAGTCCCATCGGACCGGCACCATAAATCAGCGCCACATCATCCGCCTGCGGCTTGAGAAACGCCGTGATGTTGGCTGCGATAGTGAAAGGCTCGACCAGACTGGCAAGTTTGTCGGGAATCGCGTCCGGCAACGGCCAGGCATTTTTTGCCGGAGCCAGTGCATACTCGCTGAAACCGCCGTCACGATGTACTCCAATCACCTGCAGGGAGGTACAGACATTGGGGCGGCCCACTGAACAGGGATAGCAGGTGCCGCAACTCACCACCGGATCCACCGCCACGCGCTGGCCAAGCCGTGCCGCATCGACCCCGTCACCCACCGCATCGATAACGCCAAAAAATTCGTGACCAATGACCCGTGGATATTTCGCGAACGGGTTATGACCGTGCCAGATATGCACATCAGAGCCGCAGATGCTGGCATAGGCCACTTTAACCCGGACTTCGCCCGCCGCCGGCTGTGGCACTGGACGTTCAGCCACCACCAGTTCACCCGGCTGTTCAATAACAACGCTTTTCATGGGGTTCTCCTTACCAGTTCCAGAGGGTGCCATCTTCAAGACGGGCTACCGGCAGATAGGCCGGTTCATAGGGGTATTTCGCTGCCAGTTTCTCGTTAAACTCAATGCCGAGACCCGGCTTGTCGCCTGGGTGCATGTAGCCCTGGTCAAAGGTCCAGTTAGCATCAAACAGCTCCATCATCTGTTCGGAGAAACCCATATACTCCTGCACGCCGAAGTTCGGTACCCAGAGGTCAAAGTGCAGAGCCGCCGCCATGCAGACTGGGGAGAGATCAGAGGGACCGTGTGAGCCGGTGCGCACCTGATAGAGCGACGCAAAATCAGCGATGCGCCGCATACCGGTAATGCCGCCCGCGTGGGTAATGGTGGTGCGGATATAGTCGATTAGCTGCTCTTCAATCAGCTGCTTACAATCCCAGATGCTGTTGAATACTTCGCCTACCGCAATTGGCGTAACCGTGTGCTGGCGGATCAGGCGGAAACACGCCTGATTCTCAGCTGGCGTCGGATCTTCCATCCAGAACAGGCGATAATCTTCTACGCTCTTGCCAAAGCGCGCCGCTTCAATGGGGGTCAGGCGATGGTGCATGTCATGAAGCAGATGCTCATCGAAACCGAATTTGTCACGGATCGCTGCGAACAGTTTCGGGGTGAAATCGAGGTATTTTTCCGTCGACCAGAGTTGCTCTTCCGGCCAGTTACCCTTGGTTGCGGGTTCGTAAGCCAGTCCTTTGCCTTTCGCCATGCCATAGGTGGTTTTCATGCCCGGTACGCCGCACTGCGCACGAATCGCCTTGAAGCCCAGCTCTTTGTGCTTCGCGTAGTCATCCATCACTTCATCAATGGAGTGACCAGTGGTGTGGCAATAGACCATGACGCCGGTACGTGAGGCACCGCCCAGCAGCTGATAGACCGGCATATTGGCGGCTTTACCTTTGATATCCCACAGCGCCATATCAACGGCTGAAATGGCGGACATGGTCACGGGGCCGCGACGCCAGTAAGCGCCTTTATAGAAATATTGCCAGATATCTTCAATCTGATGTGCATCACGGCCAATCAGCTGCGGACAGACGTGATCTTTCAGGTAGGAGGCGACCGGCAGTTCGCGGCCATTCAGCGTCGCATCGCCAATGCCGGTCAGACCCTGATCGGTGGTGATCTTCACGGTGACAAAGTTTCTGCCTGCGCAGGTTACAAATACTTCCGCCTTAACAATTTTCATCCTGTTTGCCTTTAGTCAGCGTTCAATGACGAAAAAGTACGCGATTTAATACTACCATACAAGTTAGGCGGGCAGAGTTGTGAAGCCAATCACAGACTGTTTTCAGGGCTAAAAAAGCGCTGTGAACAGAAGCTCCGGCTTTTTATATAACCTGGGGAGATGTAATAAAAAAGAGGAAACTGGCGGCCATAAAAAGGGAGCTTACGCCCCCTCAATAATGCTCAGGAAAAATGTTCAGGAAAGGAGTGCACATTGCGGCGGGAGGCGACAGCTCAGTACGCCCGCCATTACCTCAATCACGAATTCGCATCCGGAGAGCGGCTCACCATCCAGGTTAAAGGTCATCTCATGCGGAGAGCGGATGGTCAGTGACTCCACCTGCGTGGTGACGATGCCGGGATTGTCATCGTCACCGGTCAGTGAGTGCAGCAGGGTTGGCAGCAGCTCCTGGGCGGTAACAATACTGACGTCCAGTCGACCATCATTAATCAGGGCAGAAGGGCATAACCGCTGACCGCCGCCCGCCTGCCGCCCATTACCGATACCGATAACCAGCGCATCACCCTGCCAGGCGAAATCGGGACTGCTGATCTCACAGGTATCGGGTTTCAGCGTATCCATGCGCATCAGGCCGTGAATAAAGTAGGAGACACCGCCCAGTGCCGACTTCAGCTTTTCCGGGGTTTCTGTGGTGATGCGGGTGCCAAACCCACCTGTCGCCATATTAATGAAGTAGTGGCTCTGATTGACCCTGGCCAGATCGATGGCACTCGCTTTGCCCTGAATCGCCAGTCTCAGTGCCGGTTCCATCTCTTCCGGGATACCAACGCTGGTGGCGAAGTCGTTAGCGGTACCCAGTGGCAGGATGCCCAACACCGGGCGATGATCCGCTTCAGAAGCCGCCAGCGCCGTCGCGACTTCATTTATGGTGCCATCGCCACCACCCGCCACCACAGTCTCTGCCTGCAGCGCTATGGCCTCTTTGACGTAGCGATCACCGTCACCTTTTTCAAACGTGACACGCACTGCAATGTCGAAGCCTTCTTCACGCAGGGTCGCAATAGCGTCGCGCAGATCATCATTACCGGCGCCTTTCCCATTGAGGATGAGCAGCGTAAGCGGTTTATTATCCATTTTGCGTTCCTTGAAGATCTACAGAGTAAGAAGGGAATTTATAACACAGCTGCCAGCAGTAAATTATTGGCGAAAGAGAGAAAAAAGAAAACCCGCGCGGGGGAGCCGGGCGGGTAAATGAGGTGGTTCCTGGTAAATCTGCCGTTTATTGTTACTCATTAGCAGCAGGCGGGACTATAAAGCAGCCCCGACCGGGGGACTGTGATCCTGTTCTGATTTCCTCAAATTGTTTCCGTTGGTAACCGATTATGAGGGACCCGGGTATCCTCACCGTGATCAAAGTTGCGTAGCAGTAATGCAAAACGCAGATCTACCGCCTCAGGCACCTGCAGCCACACACGATGGCCATCGCCCGGCGCAACCTGGGTCGGTTCGCCGCGTGCATTCTGCAGGGCATCCAGCTGGCATTGCAGGTTCCCTTCTGGCGTCATGATCTCTACGCTGTCATGCAGCAAAAACTTATTCTTCACGGCCACTTCAGCCCATTCGCCCCGGCGCTCGCCGGTAAATTCGCCGACGAACTGCTGGCGATCGGAAACCGAAAAGCCCTGCTGATAATTCTGATAGCTGTCGTGGGTGTGGCGGCGCAGGAAGCCTTCGGTATATCCGCGATGCGCGAGACCTTCCAGGGTTAACAGCAGTGAGGGATCAAACGGCTTACCGGCGGCGGCATCATCAATTGCCCGGCGATAAACCTGCGCGGTGCGGGCGCAGTAATAGTAGGACTTGGTGCGTCCCTCAATCTTCAGCGAATGGACGCCCATCTCGCTGAGCCGCTCCACGTGTGCGACCGCGCGCAGATCCCGCGAGTTCATGATGTAAGTGCCGTGCTCGTCCTCGAACGCGCTCATCACCTCGCCGGGCTTCATCTTCTCTTCCAGCAGAAACACTTTATCGGTGGGTTGACCCACGCCCAGCGTAGGCGTCACATCCTGTACGGCGATAGGCTGGTGGATACCAACGATATTACCCACCTCATCCTGCTGACCTTCTGCCACTTTATATTCCCAGCGGCAGGCGTTAGTGCAGGTGCCCTGATTCGGGTCGCGTTTGTTCATGTAACCCGACAACAGGCAGCGGCCGGAATAGGCCATGCAAAGCGCGCCATGAACAAAGACTTCCAGCTCCATTTCCGGCACTTGCTGGCGGATTTCGGCGATCTCTTCCAGCGACAGCTCGCGTGACAGGATCACCCGGCTCAGTCCCATCTGCTGCCAGAATTTTACCGTGGCCCAGTTGACCGCATTGGCCTGCACCGACAGATGAATCGGCATCGACGGGAAGGCGTCACGCACCAGCATAATAAGGCCGGGATCGGACATGATCAGCGCATCGGGCTGCATCGCCACCACGGGCGCTAAGTCACGAATAAAGGTTTTCAGCTTGGCGTTGTGCGGCGCAATGTTCACCACCACGTAGAATTTCTTGCCCAGCGCGTGGGCTTCACTGATACCCAGCGCGAGATTTTCGTGGGTAAATTCGTTGTTACGCACCCGCAGGCTGTAACGCGGCTGGCCGGCATAGACGGCATCGGCACCATAGGCAAAGGCGTAACGCATGTTCTTAAGCGTGCCGGCAGGGGAAAGCAGTTCGGGTTTCATGATCGTCTCACTGATGTCAGGTCAGTATGCCGCCTCAGGCAGCAGGTGCAGGGCGTTAAGCCCTGCGAAAGGTGCGGAATTGTAGGCAGTGAGAAAAGGGAAGTAAATTGATCGAGATCAAACTAGATCAAATGACAGGCATCGGCTTCCCAGCGATAGCCCATGCCATAGACGGCGCGGATAAAGGGTTGCTCGCTGTCGAGATGCTCCAGCTTGCGTCGCAGATTCTTGATATGGCTGTCAATGGTGCGGTCCGTGACCACACGGTAGTCATCATAGAGATGGTTGAGCAGCTGTTCGCGTGAAAAAACTTTACCCGGTTCCAGCGACAGCGTTTTCAGCAGGCGGAACTCCGCCGGGGTTAAATCCAGCGGCTTTTCGCGCCAGCTGGCGAAGAAGCGGCTCTCATCGACCCGGAGTAACGAGGCGCTGTGCGGCTCTTTCGCCGAACGTGTTACCCGGCGCAGAATAGTCTTCACCCGCGCCACCACTTCACGCGGGCTAAAGGGTTTACAGATGTAGTCATCCGCGCCCAGCTCCAGTCCCAGCAGCCGGTCGATTTCCTCAGTGCGGGCGGTGACCATAATAATCGGCAACTCAGAATGGCGACGGATTTCACGGCACAGCGTTAACCCGTCTGTGCCAGGCAGCATCAAATCCAGCAGCATAAGGTCGGGTGGCGTCTGGCGCACATAATCCAGCACTGCGCTGCCATCAGCAATGTGATGGGTTCGGTAGTTCGAGGCGTGCAGATAATCGATCATCAGCTGCGCCAGTTTCGGCTCATCTTCGACCACCAGAATTAGCGGGTCGTGGTTTTCCAGGCTCATAAGCGTCTACACAAGGGGAACATAGCGCAAGTGTAGCGCGATTTTCAGTCCACCTAAATCAGAGTGCGCCGCATGAATATCACCGCCATGTGCGTCAGCGATATTTTTACAGATGGCAAGGCCCAGACCCGAGCCGCCGCTGGCCCGGTTGCGTGAACCTTCGGTGCGAAAGAAGCGTTCAAAAATCTGCGCCTGATGTTCTCTATCCACCCCCGGCGCACTGTCATCAAACTCGATGCGCCAGTTCGGTGCGTCATACTTCAACGTCACTTCAACCCGGCCTCCGCTGTCGGTGTAGCGCAGGCTGTTCTCCAGCAGGTTAGTAAACAACTGTATCAGGCGATCAGGATCGCCAAAGAAAGGAGCCTGATCGGGCAGATTCAGTTTCAGCGTAAGGCCGTGTGCACGATAGCGTTCGGCAAAGCTGCCCGCTGTGACTTCCAGCAGTTGCACCAGATCGGTCGCCTGCTTACGGTAGGCAAGGGCACCCTCATCCGACAGTGATAGCTGGTGCAGATCATCTACCAGCTTGCTCAGCACCACCACTTCACTCTGCAGAGAGGTAATCGCTTCCGGTGTCAGTTTGCGCACCCCATCCTGCATCGCTTCCAGTTCACCGCGCAGGATCGCCAGCGGCGTGCGTAACTCGTGAGAGATATCGGCCATAAAGGCACGCCGCATGCTTTCATTTTTCTCCAGCGAGCTGGCAAGCAGGTTAAAGTCCCTGGCCAGCTGGCCCAGCTCATCCCGGCTGCTGACCTCAACGCGGGTGGCAAAATTACCGGCTGCCAAATGATGGGTGCCGTCAACCAGCCGTTTAACCGGGGCCAGCAGACCGCGTGCCATCAGCCAGGTCGCCAGCGCCGCCAGCAGCGTCGACAGGCCAACAATAATCCAGCTGGTGCGCCGCTGTTGCTGATCAAAGTTAATGTCGGTACTGCGGGTCAGCCGCTCCGGCGGCGAACCAATCACCCAGCCGACCACTTTGCCGTTGCTGGTGGTGATGTTGCGCCGCGTGCCCTCGGGGGGGACCGGGGATCGTGGCCCGATCATCACTTTATATTGCTGATCAAGGATCCAGAACTGGGTACGCCAGCCGTGGGGCGGTAGCTGACTATTACTGTCAGGGTTTTGCTCCAGCGAACGCAGCATAGTGAATACCAGCCGATCGTTGTGGCGCAAAAAATCCCAGTTGCCGTGCTGCTCATACTGATCGGCCAGGGCATCGCTAAGCAGATTTAAGCGCTGCTGGTTGCCGCGCTTAATGTAGTCGACAAAGCCATGCTCGAAACTGAGGCGAACCCCCCAGTGCATGGTAATCAGCACCAGCATGCAGGTGGCGAAAATCGCCGTAAACAATTTGGCTCCGATACCCAGGTGCAGGTTAACTCTCATTTTTCTCTCCGGCGTCGCAGATCAACGTTGGTACTCACCTGTGGCGGCACGCGCCAAAACACCAGCGCGGGCAGGATGATAATCAGCGACATGCAAAGGTAGGTATAAATAAACATCTGGTGTTCCACCGCACTGTTCGCCGCGCTCTCCTGGGAAAATGCCCCCAGTAACAGCCCGGCCACGGTGACGCCAATACTCATCGACAGCTGCATAATCATCGACAGCAGGCTGTTTCCGCTGGACGCCAGCTCATCCGGCAGCTCTTTCAGCGTCAGGGTATTCATCGAAGAAAAGCGAATGGCATTGACCATGCCCTGCAGGAATAACACCAGTGGCAGCAGCCAGACCCAGCCCAGGATCGCCATCAGCGGGAACAGCAGTACCACCAGCGCCAGCGCCACGGTCGACATCACCAGCACGTTGCGGTAGCCATAGAGATTGACGATATGCACCACAATGCGCTTCATCCCCATATTGCCCAGCACCATCGGAATCATCATCAGCCCCGCGTGAAACGGGCTGTAGCCCATGCCAAGCTGCAGGAAGATGGGCGTCATAAAGGGCAGCATCCCGCTGCCGATGCGGCCGGTAAAACTGCCGAGCAGACCGATGGAATAGAGGCGATTATCAAACAGTTTCAGGCTGAACAGCGCATTCTCATTGCCGCGGGCATGCATCAGGTAGAACAGCAAAGAGAACAGACCAATAAGGATCATGGCACCCAGCAGCAACGGTGAGCCGCCGCTGCTGCGCTGACCATCCAGTGCCAGCGTCAGGGTTGCCATACCGGCTGCCAGCAGGATAAAACCGCCGAAATCAAAGCGACGGGTCTGCATGCGGTAGTTGGGCATCAGGATCAGGGTGGCGATGGCGCCTGCGATGCCGACCGGGATATTGATCAGAAAGATCCAGTGCCAGCTGGCGTACTCCACCAATACACCGCCCAGCGCCGGACCCAGCAGCGGGCCGATCTGGCCAGGCAGGGTGACAAAGGTCATGGCGGACATATATTGCTCACGCGGCACGATTTTCATCACTGTCAGGCGACCCACCGGCACCATCATGGCACCGCCAATTCCCTGCACCACCCGCGACAGCACCAGCTGATCCAGCGTGGCGGCGAGGGCGCACAGCAGTGAGCCGAGGCTGAATAGCAGAATCGCGCAGAAGAAAATATTACGCACGCCAAAGCGATCCGCCAGCCAGCCACTGACTGGCAGCATCACCGCCACGGTCAGCACGTAATAGACGATCACCGAGTGCATATGCAGCGGGCTGACACCCAAATCGTGCGCCATCGACGGGATCGCAGTATTAACGATGGTAGTATCCAGCGTCTGCATAAAGAAGCCGATGGCAACAATCCATAACTGCCAGCGGACGTTAGTGCTTTGCGTAGTCATCGATCCCCCTGATAAAGGC
Source organism: Pantoea sp. AS142 (assembly GCF_037152305.1). NCBI lineage: Bacteria > Pseudomonadati > Pseudomonadota > Gammaproteobacteria > Enterobacterales > Erwiniaceae > Pantoea > Pantoea sp. AS142. Next base: position 410,978 of record NZ_JBBCMO010000002.1, read on the forward strand.
GTCACGCCGGGTGCCTGCCGCCGCCATACCCATTACGGCTGCTGCGCGGCGGCCAGTGGACGTTTTTTGCGCCGCAGCTTGTCCATCATTAAATAGACCACCGGCGTGGTATAGAGCGTCAGCAGCTGGCTCATGACCAGTCCGCCTGCGATGGTAATCCCCAGCGGCTGACGCAGCTCGGCGCCGTCGCCACGGGTCAGTACCAGCGGCAGCGCGCCAAACAGCGCCGCCAGCGTCGTCATCATAATGGGCCGGAAACGCAACAGGCACGCCTGGAAGATCGCCTCCCGGGCGCTGAGCTGGCCGTTGCGCTCTGCATCCAGCGCAAAATCGACCATCATGATGGCGTTCTTTTTCACGATTCCGATCAGCAGCAGAATACCGATTAGCGCAATCAGGCTGAAGGGCGTATCGAACAATTCCAGCGCCAGCAGTGCCCCGACACCCGCCGAGGGCAGGGTAGAGAGAATCGTCAGCGGATGGACATAGCTTTCATAGAGGATCCCCAGCACGATATAGACCGCCGCAATCGCTGCCAGCATCAGCCAGAGCTGACTGCTCTGCGACTGCTGAAACACCTGCGCCGTACCAGCAAAGCTGCCACGCACGCTGGACGGCACGCCAATCGCTGTCATGGTGCGTTCAATCGCGTCCGACGCCTGCGACAGCGATACCCCTTCCGGCAGGTTAAAGGAAATAGTTGAGGCAGCCGACAGCCCTTCATGGTTCACCGACAGCGGCGCATTAGCCGGCTGCCAGTGGGCGAACCATGACAGCGGAATCGCTTTACCTTCGCTGTTTATCACAAACATCTGCGACAGGGCGCTGATATCCTGGGTGTAGCGCGGATCAACCTCCATCACCACTTTGTACTGGTTAAGCGGCTGGTAGATGGTGGAAATCTGACGCTGACCAAAAGCGTTATTCAGCAGGGCATTGGCCTGAGAGACGTCGATACCGAGCCGCGCCATGCTTTCCCGGTCGTAGGTCAGTGCCATCTCGCTGCCTTTATCCTGCTGATCGGAGTTCACATCCGCCAGTTGCGGCAGGGCAGAGAACGCCTGACGAATTTTTGGCTCCCACTCACGCAGGTCGTTGAGGTCGTCCGACAGCAGCGAATATTGATAACCGGCATTCGATTCCCGACCGCCGACACGCAAATCCTGCACCGCATTGAGATAGAGACTGGCCCCTGGCTCTTTCGCCAGCCTGGTGCGCAGCCGGGCGATAATCTCCACTGCGCTCTCTTTGCGCTCTGACAGCGGCTTTAGGGAGATAAACATGGAGCCGCTATTGGTACGCATTCCGCCGGTAAAGCCCACCACGCTCTCTACCGCCGGATCGGCCCCGACAATCACCATGAAATCCTGCAGCTTACTGCGCATCGCCTGAAACGAAATGCTCTGGTCGGCAGAGATAAAGCCGGAGAGTCGCCCGGTATCCTGTTCCGGCATAAAGGTTTTCGGGATATGCACAAACAGCCAGCCGGTCAGCGCGATGGTGGCGAAAAACAGCAGCATCACCCAGCGAGCATGGTTCAGTACCACGTTCAGTGAACGACCATAGCCCTGCTGGATCGCCATCAGCAGGCGACCCGCGCCACGCTGACGCGGCTGGCTGCGCGATGGCTGCGGCTTCAGCAGATACGCGCACATCACCGGCGTCAGGGTGACCGAGATAAACAGCGAGATAACAATAGCCACCGACAGCGTAATGGCAAATTCAGAGAAGAAGCGGCCAATCAGCCCGCCGATCATCAGCAGTGGCAGGAACACCGCAATCAGCGACAGGCTCATCGACAGCACTGTAAAGCCGACTTCACGTACCCCTTTCAGCGCGGCAGCCAGCGGTTTCATGCCCGCTTCTACGTGGCGGGCAATGTTCTCCAGCACCACAATTGCATCATCCACCACAAAGCCGGTGGCGATGGTCAGCGCCATCAGTGACAGGTTGTTGAGGCTGAAACCGCACAGATACATCGCGGCAAAGGTGCCGATCAGCGAAACCGGCACGGCGACGGCGGGGATGAAGGTGGCCCGTCCCGAGCGCAGGAAAACGAACACCACCAGAATCACCAGCGCCACGGCGATGACCAGTGACTGCTCTACTTCATGCAGCGAAGCGCGAATGGTGGGTGAACGATCCTGGGCTATCTGCAGATCGATGGCGGCGGGGATCACTTCATGCAGCAGCGGCATCTCTGCACGAATCCGGTCCACCGTGTCAATGACATTGGCTTCAGGCGTTTTGCGGATCAGCAGCAGCACCGCGGGTTTACCGCGCGACATCCCGGCGTTGCGCATGTCCTGCACCGAGTCCTCCACCGTCGCCACGTCCGCCAGCCTGACCGCCGCGCCGTTGTTGTAATGCACCACCAGCGGCTGATATTCACTGGCACTCTGCAGCGCATCATTGGTACGCAACTGCCAGCGCTGTTGCGCGTCATCCAGTGCGCCCTGCGGGCGTCGCTGATTGGCGTTGGAAATGGCGGTGCGTACCGCATCCAGCGACACGCCCTGGTTGAACAGTGCTTGTGGATTCAGCGCTACGCGCACCGCAGGCAGCGAGCTGCCCCCTACGGTCACGTCGCCCACGCCTTCAATCTGTGACAGCTTCTGCGCCAGCTGGGTCGATGCGTAATCATAAAGCTGACCCGGATTGTAGGTATCCGAGGTCAGCGTCATGATCATAATCGGCGCATCTGAAGGGTTCACTTTGCGATAGGTCGGACGCGACGGCATCCCGGTAGGCAGCAGGCTTTGCGCTGCGTTAATTGCGGCCTGTACATCGCGCGCGGCCCCGTTAATGTCGCGATCAAAATCAAATACCAGAATGATGCGGGTGCTGCCCAGCGAACTGGTTGAGGTCATTTCACTGACGCCCGCGATGCGTCCCAGTGAGCGCTCCAGCGGTGTTGCCACCGACGACGCCATAATCTCCGGCGCGGCACCCGGCAGAGAAGCCGAGATGACGATCACCGGGAAATCGACCTGCGGCAGCGGTGCCACCGGCAGCAGGCGGAACCCCAGCATTCCGGCCAGTGCGATGGCCAGCGTCAGCAGGGCGGTGGCAACGGGTCGGTTAATAAACAGGGCAAAGAATTTCACTCTTCGACCTCCGTGCGGCCAAAGCGACGGCGGGTGGCGTGCGCCAGCCGATCAAACAGCAGGTAGATCACCGGCGTGGTAAACAGCGTCAGCACCTGGCTCAGAATCAGGCCGCCGACCATGGCAACCCCCAGCGGATGACGCAGTTCGGCACCGACGCCGGTGCTGAGCATCAGTGGCAGCGCGCCAAGCAGGGCCGCCAGCGTAGTCATGAGAATCGGACGGAAGCGCAGCAGGCAGGCCTGATAGATGGCATCCACAGGCTGCATGCCCTGTTCACGCTCGGCCGCCAGCGCAAAGTCGATCATCATGATGGCGTTCTTTTTCACGATGCCGATCAGCAGGATGATGCCGATAATCGCCACGATATCCAGCTCATTGCCGCTAAGCATCAGTGCCAGCAGCGCCCCGACACCCGCCGTGGGCAGCGTTGACAGAATGGTGATCGGGTGAATAACGCTCTCATAGAGCACGCCCAGCACGATATACATCGCCACGATGGCCGCCACAATCAGCCAGACGGTGCTGCTCAGCGCCGCCTCAAACGCCAGCGTGCTGCCCTGGAACTGGGTCATCAGCTCGGCGGGCATGCCAAGCTGTGCTTCCGCCTGCGACACCGCTTTCACCGCCTCTTCCAGCGAATAGCCGTCAGCCACGTTAAACGAGAAGGTCGCCGACGGGAACTGGTCAAGATGGTTAATGCTCAGCGGCGTGTGGCGCTGTTCGATGCGGGCAATGGCGTTTAACGGTACGCTGCCGCCATCGCTGCTGTTCAGGCGAATTGCCTCCAGGCTCGCCAGCCCCGGCGTGGCGTGATTATCCTGCTCCAGCACCACACGATACTGATTCGCCTGGGTATAGATGGTGGAGATCAGCCGCTGACCGTAGGCGTTATACAGCGCGTTATCGACATCCGCCATGCTGATGCCAAGGCGGCTGGCGCTGTCGCGGTCCACGTTGACATAGGCTTCCAGCCCCTGATCCTGCCAGTCACTGCTGACATCACGCAACTGGGGCAGGGTGCTGAGCCGGGTCAGCAGGGCCGGAACCCAGGTGCTGAGCGATGACAGTGATCCCGATTGCAGCGTGAACTGGTACGGCGTGCGGCTCGCCTGGGTATCGATAGTGAGATCCTGCACCGCCTGCAGCCAAAGCTGTACACCCGGCACCTCACTGACCTGCTGTTGCAGGCGCTGCTGAATAGCAGGAATCCGGTCGTCGCGCTGATCCAGTGGTTTCAGGTTGATCTGCAGCCGCGCGCTGTTCAGCGCGGCATTGGTGCCATCTACGCCGACAAACGAGGTCATGCTCTGAACTGCCGGATCTTTCATGATGATAGAGGCGACGTCGCGGGTGCGCTGCGCCATGCTGGCGTAGGAGACCGACTGCGGGGCCTGCAGCGTGCCCTGAATAATGCTGTTATCCTGCTGCGGGAAAAAGCCTTTCGGGATCATCACCCACAGCAGCAGCGTCAGCACCAGGGTGCCCAGCGCCACCGACAGTGTCAGCCAGGGGTGATTCAGCACCCGGCTCAGGCCGCGGCCATAGGCGGCCACGATACGATCAAACATCGCTTCGCTGGCCCGCGAAAAGCGGTTCTGTTTTCGCAGCGACTCTGCGCTCAGCATCCTGGCGCACATCATCGGCGTCAGGGTCAGTGACACTACCGCTGAAATCAGAATCGCCACCGCCAGCGTCACGGCAAATTCGCGGAACAGACGGCCGATCACGTCGCCCATAAACAGCAGTGGGATCAGGACCGCAATCAGCGAGAAGGTGAGGGAGATGATGGTAAAGCCGATCTCTCCGGCACCTTTCAGCGCGGCGGTCAGCGGCTTTTCCCCTTTCTCGATATAGCGTGAGATGTTCTCAATCACCACGATGGCATCATCAACCACAAAGCCGGTGGCGATGGTCAGCGCCATTAGTGTCAGGTTGTTGATTGAAAAGCCGAGGAAATACATCGCCGCGAAGGTGCCAATCAGCGACAGTGGCACCGCCACCGCCGGGATCAGCGTGGCGGGCACGTTGCGCAGAAACAGATAGATAATCATCACCACCAGCGCCATCGCCAGCATTAGCTCATACTGCGTGTCGTTGACCGAAGCGCGAATATTGGTGGTGCGGTCGGTGAGCAGTTTAACCTCTACCGACTTCGGCAGGGCGGCGGTCAGAGCGGGTAACATGGCACGGATATTATCTGCTGTGGCGATGATATTGGCACCAGGCTGACGCTGAACGTTGAGCACAATCGCCGCATCACGGTTGGCCCAGGCACCAAGCCAGCTGTTTTCTGCACCCTGTTCGATGGTCGCCACGTCACCAAGACGCACCGGTGCGCCGTTTTTGTAGCTGATAATCAGCTGGCGATAATCTTCCGCCGATTTCATCTGGTCATTGGCTGACAGGGTGACGGAGCGGGTCGGGCCATCCAGGCTGCCTTTGGCAGAATTGACGTTGGCATTGCTGATGGCAGTGCGCACCGTTTCGCTGGTCAGACCCAGCGCCGCCAGCGCCTGCGCATTCATTTTTACCCGCACCGCCGGACGCTGGCCGCCCGAAAGCGTCACCAGCCCGACGCCGCTGACCTGAGAGATTTTCTGTGCGACGCGCGTTTCCACCATGTCCTGCACCTGCGTCAGTGGCATGCTGCGCGTGGTGACGGCCAGCGTCATGATCGGCGGATCGGCAGGATTCACTTTGCTGTAAACCGGCGGATTAGGCAGGTCGTTGGGCAGCAGGTTGGTCGCTGAGTTTATGGCCGCCTGCACCTCCTGCTCGGCCACATCCAGCGGCAGCGTCAGCTGGAACTGCAGCGTCACCACCGAGGCACCGCCGGCGCTTTGCGACGCCATCTGTTTCAGGCCAGACATCTGACCAAACTGGCGCTCAAGCGGCGCGGTGATGGAGGAGGTGACCACATCCGGGCTGGCACCCGGATAGAGTGTGACGACCTGGATGGTCGGATAGTCGACTTCCGGCAGCGCCGAGACCGGCAGGAAGCGGTAGCCCAGTATCCCGGCCAGCAAAATCGCAATCATCAACAGCGTGGTGGCGACCGGGCGCAGAATAAACTGGCGTGACGGCCCGCCACTGTGATCAGGAGGCATGACCTGCATTACTCACGCTCTCCTTTTGACGGCAGGGTCGCGCGGGTGGCGCGCGGTGCGTTGCTCTGCGGCGCGACCACCTCAACTTTCGCGCCTTCGGTCAGGCGATCCAGCCCGTCGGTCACCACGCGTTCACCTGCCTCCAGACCGGCGCTGACCACCACTTTCTCACTATCCTGCAAGCCGGCAATGACGCTTTTCTTGCTAACCTTGTTGTCACTGTTGACCACCCAGACAAAGTGGCCTTCGTTGCCCATTTGCAACGCGGCAGGCGGGATCACAATCGCATCCTGTAGGGTGTTGACCTTTAGCCGCACATTCACGAACTGATTGGGGAATAGCGTGTCGTCCTGATTATCAAAACGCGCTTTGATTTTGATGGTGCCGGTGGTGACATCAATCTGATTATCGAGGCTAAGCAGTTTACCGCTGGCGATCAGGTTCTGATTAGCGCGATCCCAGGCTTCCACCAGCAGCGGCTCGCCGCTTTTCTGCGCCTTAAGAATGGAACTGATGCTGTTCTCTGCCAGAGTAAAGACCACATCAATCGGGTGCGTCTGGGTGATCACCACGATGCCGGTGGTATCACCACTGGTGACGTAGTTGCCGACATCCACCTGTTTCAGCCCGACCCGTCCGGCAATCGGCGCGGTGATCCGACTGTAGGTGAGATTGAGCTGCGCACTGGCGACGCTGCCCTCATCCGCTTTCAGGGTGCCGAGCGTTTCACTCACCAGTGAGCGCTGAGTGTCCAGCTCCTGTTGCGAGACCAGCGAGGTTTTTGCCAGTTTCTCAAAGCGCGCCAGATCACGACGGGCATTAGCCAGCGTCGCCTGATCTTTCGCCAGCTGGCCCTGAGCCTGAGTTAACGCCACCTGATAAGGGCGCGGGTCGACTTCTGCCAGGCGTTCGCCTGCTTTGACCTGCTGGCCTTCGGTAAAGTGGATTGCCAGCAGCTCGCCATTGACCCGGCTGCGCACTGTGGCCGTGTTAGCAGCAGTTACCGTACCCAGTCCGCTGAGGTATTGCGGCACGCTCTGGCGGGAGGCGGTCGCAGCCTGTACTGGCGCGAGTGGACGATGAGAGCCATCACCGCCGCTTTTGCCGCGCGGGGCTGGCGTATCCGTCTGGCTACTGCTCTGCGGCTGGGCGTTGCGTTGCCAGCCATAGTAGCCGCCAGCGGCCACGGCAATCAGGGCCAGCACGATTAGGGTTTTTTTCATAACAGGATGTCGGGTGTTCATGATTGTTGATGCTCTCCAGCAGTGACGTAGTCCCAGACGCAGGCATCAAAGGGGTAGCCTGCAAACGACAGAGTGTAGTCGCCTCTGACGGGCAGAAGTTGAAGGAAATAAGGATATCTGTCAGGGCGGGGTAATTATGCCTGTTCTTACAATAATCACAGCACAATCGTCATAAAGCCGTGAAATCACTTTGCTATGCTGAAAAAGAGACGGTTTTTTCAGGCAAATAAGGAGCAATAAATGAGTCAGAATCAAACCCGACAGTTAGGTGACAGTGGTATCGCGGTGCCGTTACTGACGTTTGGCGGCAACGTGTTTGGCTGGACGGTGGATCAAACCACCTCCTTTTCTCTGCTGGATGCGCTGGTGGATCGAGGCCTGTGGTTTATCGATACCGCCGACGTCTATTCCCGCTGGGCACCGGGTAATAAAGGAGGGGAATCGGAAACCATTATTGGTGAATGGCTGAAAAAAAGCGGCAAACGCGACCAGATCGTGCTGGCAACCAAGGTTGGCATGGAACTGTCGCCGGAGAAAACCGGGCTGAAACCGCAGTATATCCGTCAGGCCGTCGAAGATTCACTGCGCCGGTTGCAGACCGATTACATTGATCTCTACCAGGCGCACCGCGACGATCAGGATACGCCGCTGGCGGAAACTCTGAGCGCCTTTGATAGCCTGATCCGCGAGGGCAAAGTGCGGGCGATTGGCGCCTCGAATTACAGCGCGGCGCGGCTGCAGGAGGCGCTGCAGATCAGTGAAAAACAGGGGCTGGCGCGTTATGAAACCCTGCAACCGGAATACAATCTGTATGACCGCCGGCCCTATGAAACGGAGCTGGAGCCGGTGGTCAGGGCGCACGGTTTGGGTGTTATCAATTACTACTCACTTGCCAGCGGTTTTCTCAGTGGCAAATACCGTGATGCGGCAGATGCCGTTAAAAGCGCGCGCGGTCAGGGGGTGGTGGAGAAATACCTTAACCCGCGCGGTTTGCGGATCCTTGACGCGCTGGATGCTATCAGCGAAGCGCATCAGGTGACGCCGACCCAGGTGGCGCTGGCCTGGCAGATCGCCCGTCCCGGCATCACTGCACCGATCGTCAGTGCCACTTCGCTTAAACAACTCGACGATCTGGCTGGTGCAATGCAACTGACGCTGACACCGGCGCAGATCGCGCTGCTGGACCAGGCAAGCCGCTAATCAGAGGGGGCGCTAGCGCCCCCTTTTCCCTCTTCCCCTGCTAAATAATGGGCATTCTCCCCGAAGAATAACCATTCAGCGATCCCGATCACAGATGCGTTAATAAACGGATGTTTCGGGAATTTATGCGCACGTATTTACAATAAATGAAGATTGGCCCGCACTATCCTCCGTGTCACTTTCCGTAACCTACATAAGAATAAGCACGATGAAAACCAGAAAAGCCCCCGCCTTTTCCGCTGCCTGTGTGGCAACCGGCACCCTGATTCTGTCCATGCTTTCCGCACAGGCATTCGCCGCTGATGCGCTCAGTCCTGACTCCGAGTGGATGTTTGGTGACTGGGGCGGTTACCGAACGCAGTTGCAGGAGGACGGCATTAAGTTTGACGTTAATTACACCATGGAAAGCGCCGCGAATTTAGGCGGCGGGGCAGATACCAACACCACCCTGCGCTATAGCGATCAGTGGACGTTCGGCACCAATTTCGATTTGCAGAAGCTGCTGGACTGGCAGGATGCTGAGTTCCAGATGACCGTGACCAATCGTGACGGACAGAATCTCTCAGAGCAGGTGGCGGATAAACGTACCGGTATGCTCTCCTCGGTGCAAGAGGTTTACGGCCGTGGCCAGACCTGGCGTCTGACTCAGTTCTGGTTGCGCAAAGGATTATTTAACGATGTTGTCGATCTGAAAGCCGGACGGGTGACGGTGGGGGAAGACTTCGATAACTTCGATGGCAATCTGTTCCAGAACCTGGCGCTGGGCAGCGGGCAGGCGGGTAACTGGCGCGGCGATCGCTGGTTCAACTGGCCGGTATCGCAGTGGGGGGGTCGGGTTAAGTTCACTCTCACACCTGAAGTGTTCTTCCAGGTCGGCTTCTATAACCAGAACCGCGCCAACTACGATCGCGGCGATGGCTTCCGCCTGGATACCCGTCATTCAGAGGGAAATCTGGTGCCGGTCGAACTGGGCTGGAAACCGACGTTCGGGCCGGAGAAATTACCGGGTAATTACCGCATCGGCTATTACTATTCGTCGGTGGATGGCGATGTCTATGGTAGCTGGCGCAACGGCGGCTATCAGGATCAGGCACATGCCTATGGCGGCTATCTGTTATTACAGCAACAGCTGACCGCGCAGGATGGCGAGGTAAATCGCGGCCTGGGCGTGCGGGTGCAGGCGGTAATGAACGATCACAAAACCTCAAAGACCGACAACTACCAGTCTATCGCCTTTACCTGGACAGGACCGTTTGATGCCCGTCCTCAGGATGAGATCGGTGTGGGCGCGTCGCGTATTCATGTGAACAGTGACTATACCCGTTCACTGCGTCAGCAGAATCAGGCTAGTGGTGAGAGCCGTTTTGACAGCCCAACCTATCTGCCGATTCAGGAAGGTTCAGAGTACAACTATGAGGTCTACTACAACGCCAAAGTAACTAACTGGATGTCACTGCGACCTAACCTGCAGTATGTGGTGGCACCGGGCGCAGTGGGTGAAGTGAAAGATGCGTTTATCGGCGGTATCAGCGCCAATATAGCCTTCTGATTTACAGTTAAAAAGGTACTTAGATTTGTCAGGCAGACAGCTCCCAAACGTAAAGCGATGGGCGCATACGCCTGTAGCAAAGCATCGCGGGCTATGGATGGCCCGCGTTGAGCATGCCAGGGATGGCGTCTTTTGCGTCTTTGCGGAAGGCGTATGCGCCCTGAGCCTATGCACTATCCGCAAAAAAAAGGCACTCACCGGTGCCGTTTTTTTATTGCAGCGCAGCGTAAAGCAGAATTAGCGGAACATCACTTCCGCCCAGCGGGCCAGTCCTGCGGTGACCGAGGCGAAATCATCGCCGCCCGCAATCGGCGTATCCGGCAGCGTCTGCTGCAGCGCCGCGCGCAGCAACGGCGAACGCGCACTGCCGCCGGTCAGGTAAATCACATCGGGCTTAATCTCGCTGGTGGCCAATGCCAGCTGCACCTGTTCCAGAATTTTCTCCAGCGGCTGACTGATGGCGTCCTGTAGGTCACCCACCCCAATCTCTGTCTGTAATGCAGCGGCAATAAAGTCCAGGGAGGCCGTATGCGCCGGGCTGGCTGACAGCGCTATCTTGCTCTCTTCCGCCGCGCGCACCAGCCGGTAACTGAGCTTCTGCTGCCACACTTTCAGCAGGCGAGCCACAACGTCACCCTGTTCAGCATCCCGCACTAAATCCCGCAGCCACTTACCGCAGGCCGGACTGTAAAAGTCACTCTGCGCCGGAACATCATTGATGGCGATGGCGTTCCACCACGGCAGGGCAGGCAACGCGGTGCCTTTCAGGGTGTTACCGCCCAGGCCCAGCAATGGCATCAGGGTCTTAAACGTCAGCATAATATCCAGGTCGTTCCCGCCAACGCGGCAACCGCTGTGACCCAGCAGGCTTTCACGGCGGTCCGCCTTATCACGCCATTTTGGCCCCATCAGCAGCATCGAGCAGTCGGTCGTACCGCCGCCGATATCCACTACCAGAACCGTCGTTTCCTGCTTCAGCGTCGCTTCGAAATCGAGTCCGGCCGCCACGGGTTCAAACTGAAACTCCACGTCACGGAAACCGGCGCGGTGAGCGGCGCGCAGCAGAATACCTTCAGCCTGCTGGTTAGACGCTTCACTGCCTAACCCCTGGAAGTTGACCGGTCGCCCGATGACCGCCTGATCGATAGTGTGGTCAAGCTGGCTTTCACCCTGCTGGCGGATGTGCAGCATCATGGCGCAGACCAGATCTTCAAACAGGGCAATCTGCTGTGGCTTCAGGCCGGTGGCACCAAGGAATGATTTGGGGGATTTAACGAACCAGACATCTTCGGGATCGACCATATAATGCTGCAGCGCGGTGAGGCCAAACTGGACGCTATTGGGCTGGACGTCGATATCTTCTTCGCGATTGTAACGCAGGGCGCGTTGCAGCAGCGCCGTGGTTTCGCTATCCGGTGTCGCCACCTGATGATGACGATAGAGCCATTCGCTGATCGACTCGCGGGTTGGCGCACAAATCATCGACGGCAGCAGGCATTGAGTATTTTCCAGCGTTAACAGACGTGGCGTGCCATTTTCGCTGACTGCAATGGAGCAGTTAGCCGTGCCGTAATCGAATCCTATGAACATTTTCGCCCCCATGCCGGAAAAAAGGGGGCGACTTTAGCGCAGCTTCTGCAGGGTGGCAAGCGGACAGCGCGGGAATTAACGGATCGCGTAGATGCGATCTTCAGCCTGTGAGCGCAATGGCTGCCGCTCGGCCACGGCACTGCCCCATACGCCATTAACATCAAGGCGAGCCAGCGTACTGGGCATGGCCGACACGGAAACCGGACCGGTAAGCACCGAGATATTGCGCTGTGCTGGCTGGCCCCGAATGAGGGTTAGCAGCATCTCATCCATCAGATTAGTTTGCATATTGGCGACCCGTTCAGGTGCCAGCACCAGATAATCAACCCTCTCGTTATTCAGCAGATTGAAGGCGCCCAGAATACGGCCAAAAAGCTGCAATAAAATGCGACAGCCACGCTGACGCAGTTGCAGCAGCCTGGGATAGCGCTGATCGCTCTTGCTCATTACGCTGGCGGCAGGGAAAGCGAAACCACAGCGGCTGACAGAGAGACCTGCGGTGACAAAGCGCTGACAGAGTTGCTGCATAACGGGGGCATCACTCAGTACCTGGGCATTGAGCGGCAGGATCACCTGACAGCCTTGGTTATTCAGCTTCTCCACGTCCTGGCGGAAAAAAACCGCAAGAAGAGGGTTATCCAGCCGGCGGCGCAGCGTTTCATCAGGCAGATTATTGCCTGGCAGGGTCTCATCCACCCGCAGCCCGTCAGCAGTGTACAGCAGCATATCATGTCGCCAGATAAAGGCCGTCCGAGGGTTTTTGGCGGTGCAACGGCTTTGGCGGGCAGTGCTATCTGCAGCGTATCAATCTTTGCTGCATTCAGACCCTAATGATTGCCCGGCAGCGTTAAGCGATGTGGTTCGTAAACGACCAGCCGTCCGCGTCCGCTGCGTTTAGCGTTGTAACAGGCGATATCCGCCTGTGAAAGCACGTCGCTGCTCTGACAGTTTTCTGCTGAAATCTGCGTCACACCCGCGCTGGCGCCGACCTGATAAACACGTCCCAGCCACTGGAACGGGTAATTGTTTACCGAGGCGACAATACGCTGCGCCACGTCATGCGCCTGTTCGACATCGCAATCGGGTATCAGTAGCGCAAACTCATCCCCACCCAGTCGGGCCAGAAAATCGCTGCTGCGTAAATGGCGCTGCATCAGGTCGGAGAGTTCGCGCAGTAACGCATCGCCGGCAGCATGCCCGGCAGTGTCATTGACGGCTTTAAACTTATCAAGGTCGATAAACATCAGCACATGTTGATGCTGATGTTCAGCAGCATCAGATAGCAGACGTTTAAGCTGAAGTTCGAAGCTGGCACGGTTAGGCAGACGGGTCAGGGTGTCATGCAACGCGCTGTAGCTCAGACGCTTCATCAGTTTGCGTGATTCGCTCACATCCTGAATAACCATCACCGCACCCTGTTCCTGGCCCGCTTCCGAGCGCAGCGGGGTGATACTGTAGTGAATATCAATAGGGTCCCCATCCGGGGTATGCAGCACCAGATCTTCAGCGAGATCGGGCGTGATTTTCTCCGGCGGCAGCTTGCATAGCAGTGAATTCTCTATCTCGGGTCCGTTACGACCCTGCGTGATGTGCAGCAGCTCACTCAGCGGTTGACCGGTGGCTTGCCCCTGCGACCAGCCACTCATCGTCTCCGCTACCGGGTTCATAAAAGCAACGCGCATCTCTTTATCAGTGCTGATTACCGCTTCGCCGATGGAATCCAGGGTGATCGCCATGCGCTCTTTCTCCTGAAACAGCGCCTCATTAAGATTGCGTAGCGGGGTAATATCCTGGCAGATGCCCAGCATACGCTCAATGCGCCCCTGTTTGCTCAGCTGCCGGTTAGCCTGAGTACGTATCCAGCGCGGCCCCTGGTCATCCACCACGCGATACTCCATGTGAAAAGCGCTGCGAAGCTCAATTGCCTGCTGTACCGTTAGCGCGGCGTATTCGCGATCGGCGGGATGCAGCAGATGGATCCAGAGGTCATAGCTGGGCGACTCATGAGGAGCAAGCCCGAACAAGGCGTACATGCGCTTGTCCCATAACATCTCACCGGTCTGCAGGTTCCACTCCCACACGCCGATTCCACCCGCTTCGTTGGCCAGCGTAATGCGCTCCATCAACCGGCGATTCACCTGCTCGCTCTGCTTCAGCGCAGAAATATCAATGATTTGTGCAATTAAGTAGAGCGGGGCATAGCTATTGTCACGCACCAGCGACACGGTCAGCCGCGCCCAGACAATCTCGCCATCTTTGCGGAAATAGCGCTTTTCAAGGGTGTAAGTATCGATATCACCTTCCAGCAATTGGCTCACATGCTGCAGATCGAGTGAGAGATCGTCGGGATGGGTGATCTGTTGAAAGGTCAGCCGTTTCAGTTCATCGGCCGGATAGCCGAGGATCTGACATAGTGAGCGGTTCACCTGTAGCCAGCTGCCGTGCGGTGCCACCAGCGCCATACCGATTGCTGAGTATTCCATGGCATGACGGAAACGGGTTTCGCTGTCGGTGATGTGAAGCTTTTCGCGCCGGAACGCATCCATCACCAGCGACATAATGTGACTGGGAATCAACACCAGCAGAAATGGTAGCCAGCTGGAGACCGGGCCGTGCGCGCTGTTGTTGTTAACCACGCTGACGAGGTTAAAGGCCAGAAGCATCGAGATAAAACTGCCGTTCAGGAAGAACAGCACAAATGCCTGCAGCTTGGGCAGGCGAACCGCGCACCAGAACAGGATCACCACAATAAAGGTAAAAGGCCACGGCAAAAAGCGCAGCGCCAGATAACTGGCCCCGAGTGTGAGCAGCAGCGTCAGCAGGGATTCAGCCAGGTGTAAATCGCTGAACTGCGCGCGACGCAGCGGCCAGGGCAGCAGTAACAGCATCGGTCCTAACACCAGCATGCCGATGATTTCGGAGATAACCCAGGTATAAAAGAAGGGAAACGAGGCGTGGCCGCTGATCTGCAGCGTCCAGTGCGCCAGCAGGCCACCGAATACCGGCGTCACTATGCCCACTGACAGAACCATCCGCGCCCAGTCATGCAGAGAATCCAGCGGCGCGCGCCGATCCAGCAAGGCGCGCAACACTATGCCACCCACACCAGCCTGAATAAGATTGATCAGGGCGAATTTAATGTTAGAGAGCGCGGGCCCGATGATGAGGGCGTTAGCCCCAGCGGTGCCCAGCACGCAGGCTGTCAGTAACAGCGGTAGTTGTCGTGACGGACAGCGAAAAATCACGATGGTCATTAACGTGGTCGGAAACCAGAGTGGGGAGATTCTCCCGCTGACGACGATCAATTCAAGACAGAATAGTGTCAGAACAAACACCACGCAGCCAAGAATCAGTGCGGAGAGACAGCGGTTTAGCGTACTATTTTGCGGGGACAGGATCTCAATCGTCATGCGGACTTCCGGCAGGGTGCAGGGCTGCGCAACGGCGAATCAGGCACCAGTCATTCTCTGCCTGCATGCTAGCACATCCGGCAAAGAAAAAAGGGGCGAAATCAAGAGTGCCCGCTATTCGGCGAATTGACGGGCACGGTGGCAATGATTGCCGGCACGTTGATTACTGGCGGAAAAGATCGGCCCGGGTATAGGGCTTCTCCATGCCCGCCAGGCTGGCGGCGAAACGTTCCAGGAATTGCTGCGTAGTGGCGACGCGACCGTGACCCATTAAGACAAACGGCACTAACAGCGCCGCACCCACCTGCGGCCAGCTGAAGCCTTTGAGCGCGGTGCGACGCTGGGAGATCAGAAACGCCGTGCTCAATGTGAAGCCCAGTAGCAGACCGGTGGCCACCTCACTTTTAGAGTGGGCGTGGATCATCAGGCGGGAATAACCCACCATCAGGGGAATAAGGTAACCCATCCCAATAGCCACAATGCGCCACGTCGCTGACCAGCGTCCGGAAATCAGCCACAACATCACCGGCCATAGCGTGGCGGACATGGCGCTATGACCACTGAAACCGGTAAAATTAAAGCGGGCACTGCCGATGCCAAACCCCAGAAACAGGATTTTAGAGAGGCTGACGGTCAGGCCAGCCAGACTAAATGCCACAATCCAGTAAAACACCGTACGACGGTTATCACTCTTCCACGGCAAAATCAGCGCAATAATCACCGCTGTTGGAATCAACAACATGCTGTCGCCAAAATAAGTCAAAGTCTTCCAGTGCATACCACTCCTGATGCATCATTCGGTCGTCACGTTAGTTAGCGACACGCGTTGTGGGAACAGCGCGCCGCGCAGGCCATTTTTTTTATAGTAGGGTGTACAGTCAGTTTATCGGTGAAATGAGTGGCGTCCAAAGGAGAAAGTCTGAAAAGTCGCCGACGCCATTTCTCTGGCATCAAAAGGCCGAAATCCCTATACTTAGCGCGAACACACCCTCTCCATTTCGGCCCGTCCGCTGCCCGCGTAATGTGTGACCAGTGGCAGGCTCCAGTTATCAGGTCTTAATAAAGTATGACTGACAAGTCTCATCAGTGCGTGATTGTGGGCATTGCCGGCGCTTCCGCATCCGGTAAAAGTTTAATTGCCAGCACGCTCTATCGTGAAATCCGTGATCAGGTAGGTGACGAGCACATCGGGGTTATCCCGGAAGACGCTTATTACAAAGATCAAAGTCACCTCACCATGGAAGAGAGGGTTAAAACCAATTATGACCATCCGAGTGCGATGGATCATGATTTACTGTGGCAGCATCTTCAGGCGGTGAAAGCGGGTCAGGATATTGAGCTGCCGGTCTACAGCTATGTTGAGCATACCCGCACCCAGCAAACGCTACACCTGAAGGCAAAAAAGGTCATTATCCTTGAAGGCATTCTGCTGTTAACTGACGCCCGTCTGCGCCAGGAACTCAACTTCTCAATCTTCGTGGACACGCCGCTCGACATCTGTCTGATGCGCCGTATGAAACGTGACGTCAATGAGCGTGGCCGCTCAATGGATTCGGTAATGAGTCAGTATCAGAAGACCGTGCGTCCGATGTTCCTGCAGTTTATCGAGCCATCAAAACAGTACGCCGATATCATTGTGCCGCGCGGCGGAAAAAACCGTATCGCCATCGATATCCTCAAGGCGAAAATCAACCAGTTTTTTGAATAACGCACGTTCGTCAGGACGTGGTGCAGACCGGCGGCGGGCACGCATGCCGGTTTGCTACACTTATGTCAGGGAGTTTGCGCAATGAGATTATGCGATCGCGATATTGAAGCCTGGCTGGACAATGGCAAACTGGCCATTGAGCCACGCCCACCGGTCGAGCGCATTAACGGGGCCACCGTCGATGTGCGTTTGGGCAATCAGTTCCGCACTTTCAGCGGTCATACCGCGGCCTTTATCGATCTGAGTGGCCCGAAACAGGAAGTGAGTGCGGCGCTGGATCGGGTTATGAGCGATGAGATCGTGTTGCCTGATGGTGAAGCCTTTTTCCTCCATCCGGGTGAGCTGGCGCTGGCGGTGACGCTGGAGTCAGTGACGTTGCCTGACGATCTGGTCGGCTGGCTGGATGGCCGCTCATCACTGGCGCGACTTGGATTAATGGTACACGTTACGGCTCATCGCATTGATCCTGGCTGGCAGGGCCGTATCGTGCTGGAGTTTTACAATTCAGGTAAATTGCCGCTGGCTCTGCGTCCTGGTATGTTAATTGGTGCACTGAGTTTTGAACCGCTTTCAGGCCCGGCTGCGCGTCCCTATAACCGGCGTGAGGATGCGAAATATCGCGGTCAGCAGGGCGCTGATGCCAGCCGTATCGACAAAGACTGATCTGAGGATGTAATGAAAAGAGTGATAACCACGCTGGCCATCCTGTTGGTGGTGGTCTTAACGGGAATGAGCGCGCTGGTGCTGCTGGTCAATCCCAACGACTTTCGTGCCTATATGGTGCAACAGGTCGAACAACGCAGTGGTTATCGCCTTGAGGTCAACAGCGATCTGCGCTGGCACGTCTGGCCTCAGCTCAGTATCCTGGCGGGCCGGATGAGTCTGACCGCACCGGGTGCCAGTCAGCCGCTGGTCTCGGCGGAAAACATGCGTCTCGATGTCGATCTCTGGCCACTGTTATCCCATCAGCTTAGCGTCAGCCAGGTGATGCTGAAAAATGCGATAGTGCGGGTGACGCCAGACAGCAGTGCGCAGCGCGCCAGTAATGCGCCCCAGGGTCCGCGTGATGCGGAGCCGATCTCTTCTTCCAGCGGCTGGTCATTTGATATTGCTAAATTGCAGGTAGCCGA
The DNA here is from genome assembly GCF_037152305.1 of Pantoea sp. AS142. Classification (NCBI taxonomy): domain Bacteria; kingdom Pseudomonadati; phylum Pseudomonadota; class Gammaproteobacteria; order Enterobacterales; family Erwiniaceae; genus Pantoea; species Pantoea sp. AS142. The sequence continues at coordinate 429,026 of NZ_JBBCMO010000002.1, forward strand.
CAGTCTGCTGATCTGGCAGCAGCCGGGCGGCGACGAATATAATTTCCGCGACCTCAACATCAACATGGAACAGGACGCGAACAAGCAGGCGGCCCTGTCGCTGAGCACCAGTCTGATGCGCAACCAGCGCAACGTCACGTTAAATCTCAAAGGCCAACTGGATGCCGCGCAATATCCCCATCGTCTTAGCGGCCAGTTACAGCAGCTTGATTACACTTTATCCGGTGCCAATATTCCGTCACAAGGGATCAAAGGATCGCTTAGCCTGCAGGGCGAGTGGAATGGCGACCGCCAGCAGTTCTCCTTCAGTAATCTGCAGCTCGCTGCCAATGACAGCACCCTGACCGGGCAGGGCAGTGGCCATATTGTGCCGCAGCAGCAGCTGGCGCTGGATCTCAAAGCCAGCAACCTGAACCTTGATAATTTACTGACCAGTGCGCCCGTCACTGAGGCAACTGGCGTGCAGCATGCCACCGTGGCCCGTTCGCCGGTGATTGCTGTACCGCGGGAACGTACCCTCGCCGACTCTCCGCTCAATGGCCTGGATCTGGCCCTGAAGCTACAGGCGGACAAGGCGGTATGGCGCGGCCTCTCTCTGACTGGCCTGGCGGTAAATGCCAGCAACCAGCAGGGACTGATGACGCTGAACACCCTCAGCGGCAAGCTGGGCAATGGCAGTTTCTCAATTCCTGGCAGCATCGATATTCGTCAGCCAGCGATGCAGGTCAGCCTGCAACCGCAACTGCGATTAATTGCAATTCAGCCGCTGCTTAAAGCGTTTGAACTGCCGGAAAGTCTGCAGGGAAACCTGAGTCTCGACGGCGAGCTGTCGGGTGATACGCTGACTGTCGAGGCGGCTAAACAGCGCTGGCAGGGCAGCGCGACCATCAGTGCCAGCAACCTGAAGCTGGCACAGCTTAATCTGCAGCAGATGGTGCAGCGTGCCGTGGCGCGGGTCAGCGATAAGGTCAGCAGTGAGCAAACGGTGGATGAGGGCATCGAGTCGATCAGCGGACAGGTCGCGCTGAATAAGGGTGTACTCAGCTTCAGCGATATCAATGGCAACAGCCAGGATCTGGGCTTGCAGGGCGCGGGCAAAGTCGACATGGTGCAGCAACAGCTGGATGTGACCCTGGGGCTGAAAATCAGCGGCTGGCGTGGCGATGATGCGCTGGTGAAGGCGCTTTCCAGTCAGCCGATTCCACTGCGCATGTATGGTCACTGGGACAGTCTGCAATATTCCCTGCCGGTGAATGAGGTTCTGCGCAGCCGGTTGCAGAGTGAGGCGAAGTCACGCCTGAATCAGTGGATCGACCGTCAGAAAGAGGGTGAGAACAAACAGAACCTGAAAAAAATCATGCGCCCGTAACGGGCGCATTGCCTTATACCTCGTCGTCGATATCGGGCTGCAGCAGGATTTCCACCTTCTGAACCCGATGATTTTCAACCTGCAGGGTTCGCAACAGATACGCACCCAGTTGCAACACTTCCCCCTCCTGAGGGATGTGTTGCAGCTTATCCATCAGTAAGCCTGCCAGCGTATGATAGTCACGCTGCTCCTGCGGCAATTTTACATGAAGCGCCAGATCTTCCAGTGGCATATGGCCGTTGGCTATCCAGTGACCCTCACCCAGAATCTGAATATCGTAGCGGGCGTCAATTTCGCCAGCCTCATTCGGCAGATTGCCGGCGATGGTCTCCATCACATCACTCAGCGTTACCACGCCTTCCACTGAACCAAACTCATCGACCACAAAGGCGAAGTGAGTCTGTGCCTGACGAAACTGTTCCAGCGCCTGCAACAGCGTCAGCCGCTCAGGAAAGACCAGCGGTTGTCGAATCAGCGCGCGCAAGTCGAGTGAATTATGGTGTAGCGACTGGTGCAGCAGATCGATAACGTGTACCACGCCCAGTGGTTCGCTGGAGTTATCCGTTATCAGGATTCGCGTGTGCTGGTTGCGGTCAAGGCGTGACATTATTTCTGTCGGGTCATCACTGAGATCGATATGTTGGACGTCGTGGCGCGAGGTCATAATACTGTTAACGTGGCGTTGACCCATACCCAATACGCGGGCAATCATCACCCGTTCCTGCCGGTTAAACAGCATGCTGGCATCGCTGTCAGCGATCAGTGACGAGGTTTTCGCATCCAGTTCCGCCGGTTCTCCCGCGCCACGCAGCAGTCGTAACACCGCTTCCGCCGTGCGCTGACGTAGCGGGCGACCTGCCGACAGCACCCGCCGACGATTAAAGTGTGCCAGCTGGTTCAGTGCCTCTATTACTACCGAGAAGCCGATGGCTGCATAGAGATAGCCTTTAGGAATCACAAAGCCAAAGCCTTCCGCCACCAGGCTAAAGCCGATCATCAGTAAAAAGCTCAAGCAGAGGATCACAATCGTAGGATGGTTATTTACAAAGCGGGTTAATGGCTTGCTGGCGAGCAGCATCAGCAGAATAGCGACAGTGACCGCAATCATCATGACCGGTAAATCATTGACCATGCCAACCGCAGTAATGACCGCATCCAGTGAAAAGATGGCATCCAGCACCACGATTTGTGCCACCACCGGCCAGAATTTAGCGCCGCCTTTTTGTTGACCGGACTCCTCATCATGACCTTCAAGGCGCGCATTCAACTCTGTAGTGGCTTTAAAAAGCAGGAAAATCCCGCCTGACAGCAGCAGTAAATCACGCGCACTAAAGGGGTGGCCCGCCAGCGTAACCCAGGGCTGCTTCAGCGTAACCAGCCAGGAAAGCGATGCCAGCAGCAATAATCGGCACAATAATGCCAGCAGCAGTCCGATTACGCGCGCACGGTCACGAAGCGGTCCAGGAAGCTTCTCAACCAGGATGGCAATGAAGATCAGATTGTCGATGCCTAAAACCAGTTCCAGAACGATTAGCGTGACTAATCCCGCCCATAGCGAGGGATCTGTAATTACCTCCAGCATGCTGTGCTCACCTGAATAACTTAAATCGAGTTTTCTCTGATGATAGTGGAGTACGAAGCCACGTACAAATGGCAGGGCAGGGGAGATGTGACCCGTGCAGACCGATATATCGTGCAAAATGTGAACATAACAGTGTGACGGTTTGATTAACTTCACAGGGTGGAAGGGAGATAATTCTGACTCATTTTGTCACAGGAAAGAGATATTCACCTGCCGGGCTTATGCGATTTATCTCGCCGGGAGTATGGCATTAATCCGAATTGTGAAGAAAGCATTGCCCTGCCTGTCAGGCATCAATACTAATTACTGGTAGTCTTTTTCCTAAAATAGTCCAGGGATGGCGGGACCTGCTTGTAAACAAGCCAGTAATAACTAGTATAGCAACAAGTTAGCAAACTCTGCCCCAGAGTCGTAATTTGCGTATCTATTCGACATTAATCGTAATGTCACGAATTGAGTTATTCGTCGATGAACGTCTGTATGATGCGTTGCGGTAACGTTAACGCATTACGGGGAGCAATATGAATGATGACAGCGATATTGGCAGCGACAGCCAAGGGCGGTAGCGTGCCCGAATCGCTTTTTTGTTGATAAAGTGAGCAGCGCTGGCGGTGACTAAGTCAGAGTAATCTGTTGGTATTCATCACAATATTATTGGTTTCATGGTTAAGGTCATTGGCGTAAACGCCGCAGGAGCTCCCCTTAGAAACGGCTCAGTCTGGAGAGGTTTCATCGCTTAATGATTAAACAGGCGATAGCCGTTGCGGGTTTAAGGAAATAAAATAAAGAGTTAAATATGCGCGATACAAAATTTACGTTTAAAAGTCTTATTACCAAATTAATGCTGGCATGTTCAGACTTAATTTGTTTCAACGCAGCGTTATTTGTGGCGATGATGCTAATTAATGTTCAGTCAGATTCGCCGCTGGCAGATATTTCTGAAAAAGAAATGAATTTAAAAATTGCCACACACATTTGTCTGTCGGTAATTTGTATTGGCTGGTTCTGGGTAAGGCTGCGTCACTATACCTACCGCAAACCTTTCTGGTTCGAATTAAAAGAAGTTTTTCGTACCATTCTTATATTTTCTGTTATCGACCTGTCGATTACCGCCCTGTCACAGTGGCAGATGTCGCGTTTCGTCTGGTTACTGACCTGGATACTTGCGCTGTTTTTAATTCCAACCTGTCGCGCGCTCTCTAAACGTTTGCTCAATAAAAATGGCTTGTGGAAAAAACAAACCATTATTATCGGCAGCAGCAAAAATGCGCATGAAGCCTGGCAGGCACTGCAAAGCGAAGAGGTCATGGGTTTTGACGTGATCGCTTTTTATGACGTTGATGGTACCTGTCCTCAGGAGATCATGAACGGTGTGCCGGTGCTGCGCGATGAGCAGGAACTCTGGAGCCTCACCAATAGCGAAACCCAGTTTATCGTCGCGGTGGAGTATGAGCAGAGTCAGTATCGCGATATCTGGCTTAAATCGCTGGCGATGCATAACTGCCGTTCCGTTTCAGTGATCCCGACCCTGCGTGGTGTGCCGCTTTACGGTACCGATATGGCTTATATCTTCAGCCATGAAGTGATGATCCTGCGGGTTCAGAACAACCTGGCAAAACGCACTTCGCGTTTCCTGAAGCGGGCATTCGATATTGTGGGTGCGCTGTCAATTATTCTGATGCTGATGCCTGCGCTGCTGGTGCTGGGCTTCCTGGTCGGCCGTGATGGTGGGCCGCCGATTTATGGTCATGAGCGTGTAGGAATGAATGGCCGTAAATTCAAATGCCTGAAATTCCGTTCGATGGTCATTAATTCAAAAGAAGTGCTGGAAGAAGTACTTCGTAATGACCCGGTTGCCCGTGCGGAATGGGATAAAGATTTCAAACTCAAAAATGATCCACGTATTACTAAAGTGGGCCACTTCATTCGTAAAACCAGCCTTGATGAGCTCCCTCAGCTCTGGAACGTGGTGCGCGGTGATATGAGTCTGGTCGGGCCTCGTCCGGTCATTGAAGATGAACTCTGTCGTTATGCTGGTGATGTTGATTATTACCTGATGGCTAAGCCTGGCATGACGGGATTGTGGCAGGTCAGCGGTCGTAATGACGTTGACTATGAAACCCGCGTCTATTTCGACTCGTGGTACGTAAAAAACTGGTCACTGTGGAATGACATCGCCATTCTGTTTAAAACAGTGGGCGTGGTGTTGAAACGCGACGGTGCCTATTAATCGTGAGTCGGAATGCGCGCGTTTACGCGCGCGCAGAGGTGTTGTGCCGTTGTCAGGCGTGTCGTTATTAGTGGCTATCATCAGGAATACCGCAGTGCGTGAATAGTCCGCTATGATACATGGCGTTCCGGGTTCGCCCTGGTTGATGGTCACTACTTATAACAAGTGGAGCAAGGATAATGAACGACAGGTTCAGTGCTTAAGTCAGGTAGGATTTACTTTTTGTTGGACGCTTACACAGCGGCGGTTTCGCCTCTATCAATAAATAACTGATAGCGAAGATCTAAATGATTACAATCAAAATGAAATTGATACCCTTGTTGGTATCCGCCACATTCCTCAGCGGGTGTACGATCGAACCTGGTTCTCGCCTTTCTACATCAGGAAAAGATGTTGTTGAGCAGCAGGATAGTAACTTCGACATCGATAAATATGTCAACGTCTTTCCATTAACGCCTTCACTGGTTGAAAAGATGCGTCCTAAGCCACTGGTGGCTCAGGCGAACCCCTCACTGCAGAACGAAATTCAGAACTACGAATACCGTATCGGTGTGGGCGATGTCCTGACCGTGACGGTCTGGGATCACCCGGAACTGACTACCCCTGCGGGTCAGTACCGTAGCGCCAGCGACACCGGTAACTGGGTGCATTCTGACGGCACCATCTTCTATCCCTACATTGGTCGTGTGCGTGTAGCGGGCCGGACGGTCGGCGAAGTGCGTAACGAAGTTGCGCGTCGCCTGGCACAGTACATTGAAAGCCCACAGGTGGATGTGAGCATCGCGTCGTTTAAATCGCAGAAAACCTATGTCACGGGTTCGGTCACGACTTCAGGTCAGCAGGCGATCACCAACGTACCGTTGACGATTCTGGATGCAATTAACGCTGCTGGCGGCCTGGCCGCGGATGCTGACTGGCGTAACGTCGTGCTGACGCATAACGGTCGTGAACAGCGCGTCTCCCTGCAGGCACTGATGCAGAATGGCGACCTGAGCCAGAACCATCTCCTCTATCCAGGCGATATCCTTTACGTTCCGCGCAACGATGATCTGAAAATCTTCGTAATGGGTGAAGTGAAGCAGCAGGCGACGTTGAAAATGGACCGTAGCGGCATGACGCTGGCGGAAGCGCTGGGCAATGCGGCCGGGATGGATCAAACCACCTCTGACGCCACCGGCGTCTTCGTTATCCGTCCACTGCGCGGCACCGATCGCAACAAGATTGCCAACATCTATCAGTTGAACACCAAAGATGCGGCATCCATGGTGATGGGAACTGAATTCCAGCTTCAGCCGTATGACATCGTTTATGTCACCTCTACACCGCTGACGCGCTGGAACCGTGTGATCTCGCAATTACTGCCAACCATTGCGGGTATCAACGATGTGAGCGAGAGCGCACTGCGTATCCGCAACTGGTCGAACTAAGGTCTGACCATGATTACGTCCGTGTTAGTTGTTTGTGTCGGCAACATCTGCCGCTCTCCTACCGGAGAGCGCCTGTTTAAACGTGCGCTGCCCGATTTAGACGTTCGCTCTGCCGGCCTGGGGGCACTGGTTGACCACCCGGCCGATAAGATGGCGTCCGACGTCGCTGCTGCGCAGGGTCTGTCGCTGGAAGGACATCAGGCGCAACAGTTGACGGCAGAAATGTGCCGCAACGTTGACCTGATCCTGGTGATGGAGAAGCGACATATTGAACAGGTGAATCGCATCGACCCAGCCGCGCGTGGCAAAACCATGCTGCTTGGGCACTGGCTCAATCAGAAAGAAATTGCGGATCCGTACAGAAAAAGCCGTGAGGCCTTTGAAGAGATTTACGGATTACTGGAAAACGCTACCCAGAAGTGGGTCAACGTATTAAGCCGATAGTTGGGATTATCCATGAATATAAAAAATAAGGTCAGAACCGAGCCGGGAGAGGATTCGAATGGATGGGATCTGGCGCATCTTGTGGGACAGCTAATTGATCATCGCTGGATCATTGTTGCCGTTACTGCATTTTTCATGCTGGCGGGAACACTCTACACACTGTTTGCAACACCGATTTATAGCGCAGATGCGTTAGTTCAGGTTGAGCAGAAGAATGCCAGTACCGTGCTGAACGAAATTGACAGCATTTTGCCACCGACGCCAGCCTCTGATACGGAAATCGAGATTCTGGAATCCCGTATGGTCATCGGCAAAACCGTTGACGATCTTGATCTGGATACCGTGGTTGAGCAGAACTATTTGCCGATTATCGGCAAAGGGCTGTCGCGCCTGATGGGCAACAAACCCGCCAATATCGCGATTTCTCGCCTGGAAATCCCACGCACTATCGACAAACGTAGCGTTGAGCTGGAAGTGACCGGTCCGGATAGCTACACCGTTTCAAAAGATGGCGATGAGCTCTTCAAAGGTAAAGTCGGTCAGCTGGAGTCGCACGGCGACATCAGCATGCTGGTCAGCGAGATTCACGCCGATGAAGGCACCAACTTCACCGTGACCAAGCTGAATGACCTGCAGGCGATTCGTTCTGTGCTCGCTAACCTGACCGTAGCAGACAAAGGTAAAGATACCGGCGTGCTGGGTCTGGAATATCTGGGTGAAGATCCAGAGCAGATCAGCAAAGTGCTCAACCAGATTGTAAATAACTATCTGTTACAGAACGTTGAGCGCAAGTCAGAGCAGGCAGAGAAAAGCCTGGAGTTCTTACGCACTCAGCTGCCTGCCGTGCGCAGCAAGCTGGATGAAGCGGAAAACAAGCTGAATACTTTCCGTCGTCAGAACGAATCTGTTGACCTGTCACTGGAAGCGAAATCTGCTCTGGACTCTTCTGTCAGCGTGCAGAGCCAGTTAAACGAACTGACCTTCCGTGAAGCTGAAGTTTCTCAGCTGTTTACCAAAGATCACCCGACATACCGCGCGCTGCTGGAAAAACGCAAAACGCTGGAAGGTGAGCAGGCTCAGCTGAACAAGAAAATTTCTGGCATGCCACAGACTCAGCAGGAAATTCTGCGTCTGACCCGTGATGTTCAGTCTGGTCAGGAGATCTACATGCAGCTGCTGAACCGTCAGCAGGAGCTGGGGATCAGTAAAGCCAGCACCGTGGGTGATGTTCGCATCATCGATAATGCACAGACGGCTAACTCTCCGGTTGCACCGAAGAAGCTGCTGATCATTGCCGCGAGCCTGATTTTCGGTCTGTTCGTGTCGGTGGGTCTGGTTCTGCTGAAAGCACTGTTGCATCACGGTATTGAGAACCCGGATCAGCTGGAAGAGCTGGGCATGAATGTCTATGCCAGCGTTCCACTGTCAGACTGGCAGCGCAAGAAAGATACCGAAGCACTGGCGCGTCGTGGCAGCAAGGTGAAAACTGATCCGCACGAAACGCTGCTGGCGCTGGGGAACCCGACTGACCTCTCCATCGAAGCCATTCGTAGCCTGCGAACCAGCCTGCATTTCGCCATGATGGAAGCGAAAAACAACATCCTGATGATCACCGGTGCCAGCCCGGGTATTGGTAAAACCTTTATCTGTGCCAACCTGGCCACACTGATTGCGAAAGCAGGTCAGCGCGTGCTGTTTGTTGATGGCGACATGCGTCGTGGTTATACCCATGAACTGCTGGGTGCCGATAACAAATCGGGCCTGTCAAACGTGCTGTCCGGTAAAACTGAGTTCAGCCCGTCACTGATCCAGCAAGGCGTGTACGGTTTCGACTTCCTGCCACGTGGTCAGGTTCCGCCGAACCCCTCTGAGCTGCTGATGCATCGTCGCATGGGTGAGCTGCTGGAGTGGGCGAGCAAGAACTATGACCTGGTGTTAATCGATACGCCGCCAATCCTGGCCGTCACCGATGCGTCAATCATCGGTAAGCTGGCCGGCACGTCACTGATGGTGGCGCGTTTCGAAGCCAACACCACTAAAGAAGTAGACGTCAGTTTCAAACGCTTTGCCCAGAACGGTATTGAGATTAAAGGTGTGATCCTCAACGCCGTGGTGCGTAAGGCCGCCAATGCGTATGGTTATGGTTATGACTACTATGCCTACGACTACGGTAAGACCAACAAAAGCTGATCATTGAGTCATAAACAGGGGGCGGTCTGACCGCCCCTTTTTATCGTCCCTTTGAATGACGACACGCATCAATTTACACAGGTTATTCTGTCCAGACCCACAAAAGCGATGAATCTATAAATCGCATGGCGAGCGTTACTCAACAGAATTCATCACCAGCATGACGTCGTCTGCGCGCAATGTGTAACCGTGCTATCAGGCTCGCTGAAAAGCCAGCCGGGAAGGCGAAGCGTGATTATTGCTGGCATGAGAACTTGTGGAATTAAGGAATCACACCATGGCTCCATATTGGTATGTCTCAGGCTTTTTACTGGTGCTTTCACTGTTTGAAATCCTGGTAAAAAAAGACGAACGCACAAATTATGTTTTGACCTGGCTGCTCTGTTTTGCCGCCGTGTTTTTGATTATTTTCGGGGGCATACGTGGCCTCGGCACCGGCATGGATGACTTTCAATACCGGAACTTCTTTGAAGATTTTGTACGACGTATCGAGATTAACGGCTTTTTAAATACCGTTGCTTTTTTCCGTTACGAACCGCTGATTTTTGCGATGGCCTGGCTTACCAGCCTGTTTTCGCACAATGCCAGCATCTTCCTGTTTGTCTTCTGTGCCATTGCAGTTTCGATAAATACTTACTTTTTCAGGAAGATGTCACCCTATCCGGTGCTGGCGCTGGTGCTTTATTCGGCGCACATCTTTATTAACAAAGACATTAACCAGATTCGCTTTGGCCTGAGTTCTGCGCTGTTCCTTGGCGTACTGTGGTCGATCTATCTCAAGCGCTACTGGTGGGCGTTTACCTTTTTCATTTTGTCGTTCATGAGCCACAACACCGCCGTCATGGTGGTCACGCTTGTGCCGTTCCTGTTTATTCGTGACTGGCGCTGGTGGCCGGTCATTATCATCGTTGCCAGTCTGCCGCTATCGGTTGTGGGCGGCTCGGGCTTTATTGCCCTGATTGCCGGTCATCTGGGATCGCTGGGGGAAAGGGCATCGGGCTATAACAATGACCCTTCCTACGCCATGGGGGGCAGTATCCTGGCCGTATCGAACCTGAAAAACATCATGCTGGTGTTTGTCTTCTTCTATTTCATGCTGACCGATAAGCTGAAGCGTGAAAATTACGCCCAGTATCGTCTTAATTACCTGCTGATTTTAAGTTTTGCCATCGGCGGGGCGATCAGGATCTTTTTGTACAACTTCCCGTCCGGTTCGCGCCTGTCTAACTATTTGCAACAGGTCGAGCCGATCATCCTGACCTCGCTGATTTATCAGGCCAGGCGATCCTGGAAGCCAGCGCTGTATGCCATGTTGGTTTTCTTCCTGATCTATTACCTCTACTACAACACCATTTCAACCAAGCAGGCGGTTGTTGGCTATGAAGTGGCGCGGGAGTTTTGGTTGATCCACTAATTAACCTGGCGACTGGCCTCTCGTGAAGAACTTCATGCCGGGGCGGTCGCCTGTAAGAATTCAGGTTTTTCTTCGCTCTTTGTCGATTGAACTATTTATTTTTGAACTACTTTAATGAGGTGCTGGCAATGAAGGACATTCGTTTCTCCATCGTAATTCCGGCTTATAACGCGTCAGAATCGATTGTCACGACGCTGGATTGCGTTAAAGCACAAACGTATCGTAATTTTGAGGTCATCATCGTTGATGATAAATCTGCGGACGCCGCCGCGCTCGCGGATGTCGTCCGCAGCGAACGCTACCAGGATCTCGACATCAATCTGGTGCTCTCTGAGGTAAAACTCAACGGGGCCGGTGCGCGTAATAAAGGCATTGAGCTGGCTACCGGTGATTATGTCAGCTTCCTTGACGCCGATGATGAGTGGGCTGCTGACAAACTGCATCAGGCGAGTGAAAAAATTGCTCAACTGGACGCGCAGGGTAAAAAGAATTTCGTCATTTTCAGCCAGGTGAATATCTATCAGGATGGCACTTTCCTGAAAGTCATGCCGATGCAACCGCCGGGCAAAAATGAAACTGTCGCCGAGTATCTTTTCGGCTGCTACGGCTTTATCCAGACCAGTACCATTGTGCTGAAGCGGGAAGATGCCGCGAAAATTCAGTTTGATACCCGTTACATCCGTCATCAGGATTATGATTTCTGCATTCGTGCCGACCGCATGAGCTACGACTTTGTGATGATCGCCGCACCGCTGGCGAACTACCATCTGGTTACTAAATTTGGCTCGAAACATAAAGGCGAATCGGTGAAATACTCGATGTTCTGGCTCGATACCATGAAGCCGCATCTTACCCCGCGTGACATCCACACCTACAAAGCTTTTAAGCTGCCGCTGCGCTACAAAATGGACGGTAAGTCTCTGATGGCAAGCCTGAGCTTTGCGCGCTATTTCTTCCTCACCAACAAAGACAACCGTGCTTATTTTATGAACCGGGTAAAAGACAAGGTCAAAGCACGTTTTGGCGGTGAGAAAGCGGTCTCCTGACGCGCGCCGCGCCTCGCTCTGCTCCTGATGTCAGGAGCCACTCTCTTTTCGTTTAATTCAGGGTTGAAGATGAATACTTCTGTTGGAACCGTTGGCATTGTCATGCCTATGTATAATGCCCGTCAGACGGTATTACGCGCTGTGCAATCGGTTATCAATCAGCACTATACCGACTGGCACCTCTATCTGATCAACGACAAATCCACCGACGACTCGCTGGCGTTTGTGCGTGAGCATTGTCAGGATCCGCGCATTACCATTCTGGATAACGCGGTTAACATGGGCGCAGCAGAGACCCGCAACGTCGGACTGCGCGCGGCCAGTGAAGAGATTATCGCCTTTCTCGACAGCGACGATGAGTGGCATGCGGATAAGCTGACCCAGCAGGTCGCCGCCATCGCGGCCGGTGACGATTTTGTGATTACCGAATATCACTATAAAACCCGCAAGGCTGAGCACGATATTACCTACAGCAAACCTTACCTGCAGCAGGAGAACTTTGTTAAGAAACAGTATCGCGTTTGTTTCTCCTCGGTCTGCTTTCGCCGTCCGCCGCAGGGACTTTTCTTCCAGCGCAAAGGCCATGAAGACTTTCTGTTTTTGTATGAATTATTTACCCGTTATAAGCAGGCGCGCGTAATTCAGACAATTCTGGTCAACTATTACGAATTAGGCGATTCCCTTTCACGTAATAAGAATAAAGCGGCACAGTGGCACCTTGAATTATTAAGAATTATCTATAAAAACAATCCTTTAAAAATCTATTACTATTACGCCTGGTATATGGTGAATGGTGTGCTGTTTACCCTTAAGCATCGGTAAGCCTGTCGGCAGGATTGTCTTCAAAATTTGAGGTGGATAGCGTTTCATGAAAAAAATTGTCCTGGTGATCAAAGATGCTTATTCGTATGCGGGCACTGAGAACATCTGTAACTTCATGTCAGAGTGTCTCGGCGAAACACATGACGTCACCCTCTACTCGCTGGAAGGCAGCGGAAAAACCTTTTATCCGTTTGAGCATGTCAGACAGATCGTCAGTTTTGACGGGCAGAGCAATCCGATAAAAAGCGCAGTAGCCCGGATTCACGAAGAGGGTTTCGATACCGTCTTCCTGATCAGCATGGGCCGCCTGAGCGTGATGTTCGCTTTCTGGAATCTGCTGGCGATGAAGAAGAAGCGGGGCAAAGCCTACGCCTGCGAACATATCGCCATTAACTCCTTCAGCAAACCGATTAAGTTCCTCAAGTTTCTGTTGCTGCGCTACTACGATCGCGTGATTGTTTTGACCGACAAAGATCATCAGGTGTTCAGCCGCTGGCACATTCCGAGCAAGCAAATTCCAAACCCGGTGGTGTACAAAGGCTATCAGCGCCAGACCCGCCATCGTCAGGCGCTGGCGGTGGGTCGTCTGGATAACCAGAAGGGCTTTGATCTGCTGCTCGATATCTGGCGCGACTTTGCCCGTACCCATGCCGACTGGACGCTGGTCATTGCCGGTGACGGTGAACTGCGTCAGCAGTTGCATGACCAGGCCGCGGTGCTGGGCATTACCGACAGCGTGAAGTTTGTCGGTAAGGTCAGCAACATCAATGACTACTATCGCGACAGCGACATGGCGCTGATGACCTCACGCTATGAAGGATTGCCACTGGTGCTATTGGAAGCAAAATCCTGGTCGCTACCGGTAGTGGCGTATGACTGCCCGACCGGGCCACAGGAGATCATTAACCACGGTGAAGATGGTTTCCTGGTGCCGATGAACGACAAAGCCACGTTTCTGGCCCGAATGGAGCAGCTCGCCAGCGATGACGCGCTGTTCTATGCCATGAGCGAAAAAACCAAACAAACCGCGCTGAAATTCGACGGTAATCAGATAAAGCAAAGCTGGCTGTCATTGGTTTAACCGGCGCTGGAAAAGCTCACTTGCGACGTGCCTCAGGGACACCGCCATGGCCAATGGCCTTATTGACTACGGGAATTGATGCATGAAAAGAAGAGAAGTTTTACAGACCGCCGCCTCCGCTCTGGTGGGGGCTCTCTCCGTGAGCACCTTTTCCAGCTACGCTGCCAAAAGTAATGGTATCGCCCTGAAGCCGGTTGATGCCAATGACATCCCTAAAGGTGACGTGCCAATCCTGACGCCGGAAAATGTCTACGCTATGCCACCGCAGTTCTGGCAGGGCTTTGAGGGTAAACTCTGGATTGGTAAAGCGGGTGTGGATGCCAGCAAACCGGGCAACCAGATCCCCGTCTTCCTGCGTGATGCCAGCGGCAACGTGTCGGAGATTGCTCAGCCTATCGCGCTGAACAAAGGCAACTTTGCTCAGTTTATTCAGGACAATGCCGCGCTGATTGCCGATCCTTCGCATTCGATGACGGTAGAAGACAGTAACGGTCAGACGCTGTTTAACATCGCTGATGTCAGTCGTCCAGGTGCAGCAGATTTCAGTCAGCGTCTGGCACAGCCAGCAGGATATCAGCTGATTGGTGAGATCCCGTCCGTGGATGAGTTGCGTAAAACCCGTCCACTGTTTGAAGGGGCCAAGATAAAGCTGAAAAGCTGGCATGAAGGACGGGAAGTCGGCGGCGGCGAGTTCGTGGGCAGCTTCCAGCCAGGTCAGGATGATGGCGGCGTTAACTTTGCCGGTGAGGGCTATCACTGGCGTCGTGTTGTGGAAGATTTTAACCGTCTGACGCTGTTTGATTTCGGGGCGATTGCTGATGGCAAAACCGATACTGCGCCCGCCATTATGGCGATGTTCCAGTGGTCGCAGCAGGCTAACCAGCAGATCTGTGTCCAGTTCCCGGCCGGGACCTTTATGGTCTCAACCTGTCATCTTGGCGATAAGTATCTCAATTTCTTCCGCATGTCAGGTGCGATGGTAAACTTCGGCTATTTCCCGGCGACGACGATTGTCTCTAATGGTAAGTCAGAATTCGTTTTTGAGATGAATGCCCGTCGTGTCGAACTTTCCAATCTGATTTTTAACGGCAACAGCAATAAAAGTCCGAACCAGCAGGGTCTGTTCCACAACGCCTGTCCTGGCGGCCAATATTTCCGTGGTGCCTGCCTGCGCTTCAACGACGTCGGCGGCACTGCCATCAGTCTGCAGGACACGCTCGACTGTAAAATCGACCAGTGGTACGCCTCACGTTGCAGCGGCGATGTGATCAAAGCGGGCTGGTCAGGGCAGAAGCAGGGCAAATGGGACCACAGCACCGCTATCGAGCTGTCTAACTTCAATGCGCAGTACTGTCGTGGCGGCAAAGTCCTTAACCTGCCACGCTGCGGCCAGTCGATTATTCATAATGGCTGGATTGAGCACTGTGATAACCCGGGCGATATCTCCAACGGCCAGTGGATCATCGATGCGCTGAGCCTGGAGGATTGTAAGAATCCGCTGATCGCGTACAACAGCCGCCTGAATATGCGTCAGACCAGCCTCCAGTCGGGCAGCTGGATCGACAACTCCCTGCAGGGTGATCGTCTGCTCAACATCTGGGAGATGGGATCGACCCGCGTGGAGTCCTATGGCGTCGCGCTGGATGGCAGCCTGAAGTACAACTACATCACCTCACGCTGGCGTTTAGAGAACAACACCAACCAGGAGACCTGGTTTGATCTCGGCAGCCTCTACTCACCGACGGTGGGAGATTCATGGGAGATCGAAATTTTTGGTCAGTCGCAGTTCAGCAACGGCAGTGGCGATAAGCCGCTGATGAACCTGATCAGTGACAAGACCACGGGCGGCCGCGCAGTGATCCATGTGCAGCGCAAGAAAGACCTGTCGGAAGCGAGTTGGTCGGCTGAAGGCAGCAGCCCGATTGTTGATGTGCGCTATGTGGCTGAGCATGACACCGATGTCCGCATCTTCGTCAAACTGGCGGGATGGACGCCGTCGGCGGCCGTGCTGGTGAAAACCACCGGTAAAGATCGCTTTGTTTCCGGACGCTGCGCGCGAGTCAACGCGAAGATGGAGAAGGGTAATCCACCGGCGGGCGATGCGACTAAACGCGCACCACAACGCTTTAGCCTGCACAACGGCAAAGCGGGCGTAGGGGCCAACGAGCAGGGCGATCTGCTGATGGCTTCCCGTCCACTTTCCGCCGATCAGGTGGATACCAGTAAACCAGAAGGCTTTGTGTCCGTGGTCATCAACGGTAAACAGGTCGCCCTGCCTTACTTTGCGATTAAGTCATAACCCCTTGCATCACGGTCGCCACAATGGAGGCGACCGGATTTAACAGGAGCACTACCTTTGGGTGCGTTATCCCGTAAAGCATGACTTTAATCAGAGTTCATTTTGCCCATTGCGGATCTGGGCGGCTTTCAGAATTAAAAAAATTTATTCGGAGTTGTTATGAAAATTTTATTGGTGGGTAACCATACGTGTGGGAATCGCGGGGATGGCGCGATTCTTCGTGGACTGATTGATTCAATGAGGTCTGCACGCAGTGATTTAGACATTGATGTTATAAGCCGTTATCCAACCAGCTCCGGTTATCTGCTCCAGCAGGATATTCAGCAGGATGCCCTGTATCTGCACAACAGCAAATCAGGCAAAGGTCTGGTCGGTTCGTTTAAGCGTAAAGTCGCTAACCGCCTGATGCCCGATATCATGATGGCGCATCTAGGCAAGGGCGGGGTTTTTAAGTCTTTCGCTGTACCGCCGCATCTGAAAGCGTTTACCGAAAGCCTGGCAAAATATGATGCGATTATTCAGGTGGGCGGATCATTTTTTGTTGACCTCTATGGCGTGACCCAGTTCGACCATGCGCTCTGTGCGCTGATGGCGAAAAAGCCCATCTACCTGATTGGTCACTCAGTAGGGCCATTCCAGAACCCACGCGTTAATGCGCTGGCGAACTTTGTCTTTGATCGGGTCGACAGCCTGGTGCTGCGCGAATCGGTCAGCCTTGACCTGATGAAGCGCGATGGCGTGACCAGCTCTAAGGTGGCGTCAGGCGTAGATACCGCGTTCCTGGTGCGTGCGCGTGAAGTCGAAAATCCGAGCCATAACCTGCTCTACTGGCAGGGCATTATCGATGGACGTAAAACCATTGCGATCACCGTGCGAGAACTGGCGCCGTTTGATAAACGTCTGGGCGTGACCCAGAAAGAGTATGAAGCGGCGTTTGGCCGGGTAATTAATGCGATGATTGCTGAAGGTTATCAGGTCGTGGCGTTCTCAACCTGTACCGGCATCGACAGCTATGCCAAAGATGACCGCATGGTCGCACTGACCCTGCGTGACCATGTGACTCAGCCTGAACACTACCATGTCATCATGGATGAGTTTAATGACCTGGAACTGGGCATCCTGTTAAATCATTGCCATCTGACTATTGGTACTCGCCTGCACTCGGCGATTATCTCCATGAACTTCGGCACCCCGGCTGTGGCGATCAACTATGAGCACAAGTCGATGGGTGTGATGAACCAGCTTGGTCTGCCGCAGATGGCAACCGATGTGAAAAGCCTGATGGATGGCTCGCTGATCGACAAGGTAAAAACGGTTCTTGCCGATTACGACAACATCAAGCTTAAGGTCGACACGGCCGTTGCGAATGAAAGGGAAATTGGCAACCGGATCACTGAAGAGATTCTCAAAGTATTAGGGTAATGTGATGAAACTGACTTTTTTCACCATGCGTTTCCCGGTTGCCTCTGAGACATTCGTACTAAATCAGGTAACCCATTTTATTGATGCCGGTTACGAGGTGGAGATTATTTCAGTCTTTCCCGGCGATTTAGTGAACCGGCATGCTGCGTTTGATGAGTATGGTCTGGCAGCGAAGACGCATTATCTGCTGCCGGAAGAGAAGATCTCGATTGTTGATAAGCTGAACCAGCGCATCAAGCTGGTGCTGCCAAAAGTGACGAAGCCGTCGCTGCTGCGTTCGCTTAATGTGCGCCGGTATGGCGCGCAGTCCAGCAAACTGCTGCTGCCGTCGATTGTGGCGAATGCAAAGCAGACCTTCACCGCAGATGTCTTTCTGGTGCATTTCGGCTATGCCGGTGCCCTGGCGAACAAGCTGCGTGAGCTGGGCGTGCTCAAGGGTAAACAGGCAACCGTGTTTCACGGCGCCGATATTTCCCGTCGTCACATTCTTGAAGAGCACAAACTCGACTATGTGAATCTGTTCCGTCAGAGTGAGCTGATGCTGCCTATCAGTCATTTGTGGGAGAACAAACTGATAAAGATGGGCTGCCCGCCGGAAAAAATTCATGTTACGCGTATGGGCATTGAGCCGGAAAAATTTAACTTCCAGCCGCGTCAGGCATTCCAGATGCCGCTGCGCATCGTTTCGGTGGCACGTCTGACCGAGAAAAAAGGGCTGGATGTGGCGGTAAAAGCCAGCGCCATCCTGAAGCAGCGTGGCGGCCAGTTTCAGTACACCATTATCGGTAACGGCGATCAGGATGAGATGATGCGTGATTTCATCGCCCGCGAGGGGATGGAAGATTGCGTCAGCATGCCGGGCTTTAAACCGCAGGAGGAGATCCGTCTCGCGCTGAGCGAGGCTGACATCTTCCTGTTGCCCTCCAAAACTGCCGCAGATGGCGATATGGAAGGTATCCCGGTCGCGCTGATGGAGGCGATGGCGGTTGGCCTGCCGGTGGTCTCAACTTTCCACAGCGGCATCCCGGAGCTAATTGAGAACAACGTCTCTGGCTGGCTGGTGGAAGAGGACGATCCCGAGGCGCTGGCGGAAACGCTGCTGAAGCTGTCTCAGGGCGAAGTGGATGTGGCGCCCGTTGTCGCGGCCGCGCGTCACAAAGTTGAGACTGAATTTAATCAGCATGTCGCCTACGGCGAACTGGCACAGATTCTGGAGCGACTGGTGTGAGTGGATTTAAGTCACAGGCGATTTGGCTGTTCGGCAGCACCTGCTTCTCAGCAGTGCTGCAGGTGGCACAGCTGAGCTTTCTCGCCCGCAAACTGGAAACCCACGAGCTGGGGCTATTAGCCATCATCAATGCTATCCTGGCGGTAGCGGGTGTGCTGCAGGATATGGGGATGAGCAGTTATCTGGTGCATCGCCAGAACATTACCCGTCGTGAGCAGAGCACCATCTACTGGGTGAATGTCTCACTCAGCTTGTGTACCGGTTTGATTATGTTGCTGATCGCCTTCCCGGTCTCGTGGTTTTATCACCTGCCGGAGCTGACCGGGCTTATCATGCTGACCAGCCTGAACTTCCTGGTGCTGGGGCATCTGTCGCAGTATCAGGCGCACTACATCAAAACCAAGCGAATGGTCTCGCTGGCGAAGATTGAGATGGGCACCAAGCTGTTTGCCTTCCTCTGTGTGGTGGCGATGCTGGAGTTCACCTCGCTGACGGTGTCGGCGGCGATTCTCGGTCTGTTCATTAACGCCTTTACCCGTATTCTCTGCATGATTGCGCTCGGTGAGAAGTCGTGGCGTCCGACCTGGGAGTTCGACAAAGCGACCTTCATCGGCGCAATTCGCTACGGCAGTTATCAGCTCGGTTCGCAGACCATTAACCAGCTGCGAACTCAGGCCGATGCGCTGGTGGTTGGTAAAGTGATGGGTGCAGAGATGCTCGGTGTTTACTCGCTGGCTAAAGAGCTGGTGCTGCAACCACTGAAGCTGGTCACGCCGGTAATTAACCGTCTGGCACTGCCACGCTTTGCTGAGAAGCAGCACGATGCCGAGCAACTGAAGAAGCTGTTCCTCAAGGGGACGCTGGGGATCATGCTGTTCAGCAGCGCGATGTACCTGGTGATTGGCATCTTCTCGCCGGTCATCGTCCGGGTGCTCTACGGCGCGTCGCACGAACAGGTCTATCACCTGATCCCACTGATGCTGCTGTTTGGCATGCTCCGGCCAATGGGCGGGTTGACCGGCGCTATTTCACAGGCCAACGGGCGTACCAACGTTGAGTTTTACTGGAACATCGTGGCAAGTATTGTGGTTCTGGCCGTACTGGCGACCACCTTTATCTGGCCAAACGTGCTCTACGTGGCGTTGACGCTTTCTATCTCGCAGATTCTGATTTCGGCGCTGGCCCATCCGTTCTTTATCAAGCCGGTGATTGGCATTCGGTTTATTCCCTATGCCCGGCAATGGGTGGCGGTTTCGGTGGTCTTTGTCGGCGTGATGCTGCTGGTCAATCACTTTAATTTGTTTGTGATGCCGGAGTGGTTTGAAGGCTGGCTGTAATCACCACTCAGATATATCAACGGGCGGCCTCAGGGTCGCCCGTTTTCATTTATGGCTGGTCTCAGCCATGCAACGAAGAGTGCTCCGGATCACAGTGGCAATAGTCGATTACTGATTGTCTTTGTTCAGTTTATGGTGCCACTGGCAATGGGCAAAATGCCGAATTTCCAAGTTATGACAGAGAGTTACTGTCCGATTTTCAGATAAAGATTATACTTGGACTTCCGGCCGATCCTGCATAATCGACCCACATCTTCATTTATTAAACGGAATAAATATGACCAAGCTTAAAGCAGTAATCCCGGTTGCGGGCCTCGGTATGCATATGCTCCCTGCGACTAAAGCCATTCCGAAAGAGATGCTGCCTGTCGTCGACAAACCGATGATCCAGTACATCATTGACGAATGTGTTGCCGCGGGCATTAAAGAGATTGTGCTGGTCACGCATGCATCGAAAAATGCGGTAGAAAACCACTTCGACACCACCTATGAGCTGGAAGCGCTGCTTGAAGCGCGCGTGAAGCGTCAGCTGCTGAGCGAAGTACAGTCTATCTGCCCACCAGGCGTGACAATTATGAACGTGCGCCAGGCGCAGCCGCTGGGGCTGGGCCACTCGATTCTCTGCGCTCGCCCGATGATTGGTGATAATCCGTTCGTGGTGGTGCTGCCAGACGTCCTGCTGGATGATTCTACCGCCGATCACATGCGTTATAACCTCGCCGCGATGGTTGCCCGTTTTGAAGAGACCGGCCACAGCCAGGTCCTGGCGCAGCATATGCCGGCTTCCGACCTTTCTGAGTACTCTGTGATCACCACGGAAGAGCCGATTGATCACCCTGGCCACATCAGCAGCATCACCGGTTTCGTTGAGAAGCCAGAGCATCCGACTGAACTGAACTCTGACCTGGCTGCGGTAGGCCGCTATGTGCTTTCTGCTGATATCTGGGCGGAGCTGGAGCGCACTGAGCCAGGCGCCTGGGGCCGTATTCAGCTGACCGATGCGATTGCCAGCCTGAGCAAACATAAAACCGTTGATGTTTCGCTGCTGACCGGTCACAGCTTCGACTGCGGTCGTAAACTCGGCTACATGCAGGCGTTTGTCTCTTACGGACTGCGCAGCAACGCGCAGGGTCGCGATTTCCGCGAAGCTATCCAGACAATTCTCGCAAAACAACAGTAATCAATTCGCCGCGTCCCGCGCGGCAGAATGAAAGGAGCTCTCATGGCAATTTTGGTAACGGGTGGAGCAGGGTATATCGGCTCCCATACGGTACTGGCGCTGTTGCAGCGCGGTGATGATGTTGTGGTTCTGGATAACCTCTGCAATGCCTCTCGTGAAGCGATTAATCGCGTTGAGAAACTGGCGGGTAAAAAAGCGACCTTTGTTGAAGGCGATATCCGTGACCGTGCCTGTCTGCGTGACCTGTTCGCATCCAACAGCATTTCAGCGGTGATCCACTTCGCAGCGCTTAAAGCGGTGGGTGAATCCACCCGTATGCCGCTGGAGTACTATGAGAACAACGTCGCAGGCACCGTGGTACTACTTGAAGAAATGCGTGATGCCGGCGTCTGGAACTTTATCTTCAGCTCATCTGCGACCGTCTATGGCGCAGATGCCCCGGTTCCTTATGTTGAGACCACCCCGATTGGTGGCACCACCAGTCCGTACGGCACTTCTAAGCTGATGACCGAATTTGTAATGCGCGATTTCGCCAAAGCAGAGCCGAAGTTTAAGGCGATTGCCCTGCGTTACTTCAACCCGGTTGGCGCGCATGAGTCAGGCGAAATCGGTGAAGACCCGACCGGCATCCCGAACAACCTGCTGCCGTATATTGCGCAGGTCGCGATTGGCCGTCTGGAGAAGCTGGGCGTGTTTGGCGGCGATTACGATACGCCAGATGGTACCTGCCTGCGTGACTACATCCACGTCGTTGATCTGGCGGAAGGGCACCTGAAAGCGCTGGACCATCTCAGCAAAGTTGAAGGTTACACCGCCTTTAACCTGGGTGGCGGCAAAGGCTTCTCCGTGCTGGAGATGATCAAAGCGTTTGAGAAGGCGTCTGGTAAGGCGATTCCATTCGAGATTAAGCCACGCCGTGACGGCGACCTGCCTGCGTTCTGGGCCGATGCGTCACTGGCAAACAGTGAGCTCGACTGGCGCGTGACGCGCGGCATCGATGAGATGATGCGCGATACGTGGAACTGGCAGAGTAAGAACCCGGATGGGTTTCGGTAGTTGAAAAGAAAGGCGAACTCAGGTTCGCCTTTCTTATATTTGATTTGAATTATCTTATCACCCCTTTCCCACTATTCTGATTGCATCATCCTGACGCATCAGCAACCATCCTCTACGCCAGAAAAGTGTTCATTAGTTGAACTAACACCTGCGACCTATACGCATTTTGTTCGTAATAGCTATACCTGAGTGATAGAATTTACGATGGTTGAATGATAAACCCACTTAAATAATTTCATTAATAAAGTGATATCAATCAATCGAATGCTGAACATCTGGCGGGTTCATGTTGTCAGCACATTCATTCGGTCAAAGATAATCAGCATCGTGGGAGCTGTAACCCAGGGGCGGTAGCGTGCTCTGAAAACGCCTATGATTGTCTGTTTTTTATTCAGGCGCCTATGCCTCAGATAGCTTGTCAGGAATAAACACGTTATGAAGATTCTTATCACTGGTGGTGCAGGTTTTATCGGTTCAGCGGTTGTGCGTCATGTTATTAATAATACGAACGATGAAGTTATAAACTTTGATAAACTGACCTATGCGGGCAATCTTGAATCGTTGAAAGAGGTGAGCAGCAATGCACGCTACACCTTTAAGCAGATCGACATCTGCGACGGGCAGGCTATTGCTGAAGCATTAAATGAGTTTCAACCGGATGCCATCATGCATCTGGCCGCCGAAAGCCACGTAGACCGTTCAATCACTGGCCCTGCTGAATTTGTTCAGACCAATGTGGTAGGTACCTACACACTACTGGAAGCGACCCGTCAATACTGGAACGCATTGTCAGAAGAACGTAAAGCAGCCTTCCGTTTTCATCATATTTCGACTGATGAGGTTTATGGTGACCTGCCGCATCCGGATGAAATGGAAGGCGATTTGCCGCTGTTTACCGAAGAAACCCCTTATGCTCCAAGTAGCCCTTACTCCTCGACTAAAGCAGCCAGCGATCATCTGGTTCGCGCCTGGGGCCGCACTTATAAATTGCCAGTCATCGTAACCAACTGCTCTAACAACTACGGTCCTTATCATTTTCCGGAAAAACTTATTCCGCTGATTATTAGCAATGCGCTGGAAGGCAAACCACTGCCAATCTATGGCAAGGGCGACCAGATTCGCGACTGGCTCTATGTCGAAGACCATGCCCGCGCGCTCTACACCGTGGTTAAAAATGCAGAGACGGGCACTACCTACAACATCGGCGGACACAACGAAAAGAAAAATATCGATGTTGTGCTTAAAGTCTGCGAACTGCTGGATCAGCTGCGTCCAAAAGCGACCTCGTACAGTGATCAGATCACCTATGTTCAGGACCGTCCGGGACACGATCGCCGCTACGCCATCGATGCCGCTAAGATTGAGAAAGATCTTGGCTGGAAACCTGAAGAGACCTTTGAAACGGGTCTGAAGAAGACCGTTGAATGGTACCTTAACAATTCAGAATGGGTTGAACATGTTAAGAGCGGTGCCTATCAGAACTGGATCAAACAAAATTACGAGAAGCGTAGCTAATGAATATTCTGCTTTTTGGTAAAAACGGACAGGTGGGCTGGGAACTTCAGCGTGCGCTGGCGCCGTTAGGCAATCTCATCGTGGTTGATCGTCATTCCCGTGACTACTGCGGCGACTTCGAAAATCCCGAAGGCGTAGCTGAAACAGTGCGGAAGATTAAACCCGCGGTAATCATTAATGCGACAGCCTACACGGCGGTGGATAAAGCCGAATCTGAACAGGATAAGGCTCGTCTGGTTAATGCCACCTCAATCGCGGCATTGGCAGAGGCCGCTGAGGAAATCGGCGCATGGTTGATTCACTACTCCACCGATTATGTGTTTGATGGTTCGGGTGACAGGCCCTGGCGCGAAGATGATGCAACCGCTCCATTAAATGTCTATGGACAGACAAAGCTGGAAGGTGAGCAGGCCATCGTCAATAACATGTCGAAATACCTCATCTTCCGCACCAGTTGGGTCTACGCTGCGAAGGGAAATAATTTCGCTAAGACAATGTTAAAGCTGGCTAAAGACAGGGACACCTTGTCCGTGATTAATGATCAATTTGGCGCACCCACTGGCGCTGAATTGATAGCAGACAGTACAGCACATGCGATAAGAGTGGCACTGAATGACAGCAGCGTTGCTGGCTTGTATCACCTTATTGCAGCGGGTGAAACCACTTGGCATGCCTACGCTACCAGTGTGATCGATTTTGCTAAACAGCAGGGTGTAGAGCTTAACGTTCAGGTGATTAATCCTGTTCCGACCAGCGCATTCCCTACACCTGCCAGACGTCCTGCAAACTCACGACTGAATACTCAGAAGTTTCAACAAACTTTTTGTTTGACGCTGCCAGACTGGCAAAAGGGTGTTGAACGTATGTTGCTTGAGACTCTTAAATAATTAGAATAGGACGTTAAAGCGTCCTGACTACGTAAGGTAAAATTGTGAAAAAGAATAAAGGTATTATTCTCGCTGGTGGTTCTGGAACCCGTCTTTACCCGGTAACAATGGCAGTAAGCAAGCAGTTGTTACCCGTTTACGATAAGCCGATGATTTACTATCCACTGAGCACGCTGATGCTTGCAGGGATCAACGATATACTCATCATCAGTACGCCGCAGGACACGCCACGCTTTGAAAGCTTACTGGGTGATGGCTCTCAATGGGGTATCTCCATTCAGTATAAAGTGCAGCCAAGCCCGGATGGCCTTGCTCAGGCGTTCATCATTGGTGAAGAGTTTATTGGTAATGATTCTGTCGCGCTCATCCTGGGTGATAATATCTTCTACGGGCATGACCTTTATAAGCAGCTTGAAACCGCATCTCTTAAGGATGATGGGGCAACCGTCTTTGCTTATCATGTTACCGATCCTGAGCGTTATGGCGTTGTGGAATTCGACAGCGAAGGCAAAGCGATTTCACTGGTAGAAAAACCTGAACATCCACGCAGCAATTATGCAGTAACCGGGCTCTATTTTTACGATAATAGCGTTGTTGAGATGGCAAAAAATCTTCAGCCATCACCACGCGGCGAACTTGAGATTACCGATATCAACCGTATCTATATGGAACAGGGCAAACTCTCAGTGTCCATTATGGGACGCGGTCACGCCTGGCTGGATACCGGTACACATCAGAGCCTTATGGAAGCCAACAACTTTATTCAGACTATCGAGTCACGTCAGGGGCTTAAAGTAGCTTGCCCGGAAGAAATTGCCTTCAGAATGGGCTTTATCGATAAAGCAAAATTACAGGAACTGGCAAAGCCGTACCTAAAAAATGAATATGGCAAATATTTGATGGCGCTGGTGGAAGGGCGTTTATAATGAAAATTATTGATACTAAAATCCCTGATGTAAAAATTTTTGAGCCTGCAGTGTTTGGCGATGAACGCGGGTTCTTTTTTGAAAGCTTCAGTCAGAAAAAGTTTGATAATGCCGTTGGCAGACATGTTGAGTTTGTTCAAGACAACCATTCAAAATCAAGTAAAGGTGTTTTGCGGGGTTTACATTATCAACTTAATCCTTTTGCACAAGGTAAACTGGTACGTTGTGTTGCAGGCGCCGTGTTCGACGTAGCAGTTGATATACGCAAACAATCTCCATTTTTTGGTCAATGGGTCGGTGTAGAACTCAGCAGTGAAAACAAAAGACAGTTGTGGATACCAGAAGGTTTTGCACATGGTTTTTTGACGCTAACTGATAATACTGAATTTGTGTATAAAACCACTAATTTTTATTCGAAAGAAAGTGAGCGCAGCATTATCTGGAACGACCCTTTAATTAACATCGATTGGCCAGAAAAAGAAGTCCTGTTGTCCGAAAAAGATAAGCTTGCATCTTTATTTTCTGAAGCCGAGGTCTTCGAATGAATTCGCTTCTTAAAATGACCTGGCAATGTATTAAATCGCCAGTTTTTAATCGAAGATTAATCTATACGTTAACACGTAGAGAGGTTATTAGTCGCTATCGGGGATCAGTATTAGGTTTATTATGGTCATTCTTTACCCCTGTCCTAATGTTAATTGTTTATACATTCATTTTCAGCGTTGTTTTCCAGGCGAAATGGAGTGAAGGCCATACATCAAAATCTTCATTTGCATTACTATTATTTTCAGGGTTAATCATATTTAACCTTTTTTCTGAATGTATTAACAGAGCACCCGGCATCATTCTTGCTAATTCGAACTATGTGAAAAAGGTTATTTTCCCATTAGAAATATTGCCGTGGGTGAATCTTTGCGCTGCGTTATTTCATTTTGCAATAAGTTGTATTGTATGGATAACATTTTACCTGTTCGAAGTTGGGATGCCTCATTTAACTATCCTGCTATTACCTTTCATTATGCTTCCTTTGCTATTAATGATAATGGGCATTAGTTGGATATTGGCTTCACTGGGTGTCTATCTACGAGATGTAAGTCAAATAGTTGGGATTTTAACAATGGTATTGATGTTCTTATCACCAATATTTTTCCCTACTTCGGCTCTGCCAGAGTCAGTAAGGCCCCTTTTATTATTAAACCCGTTAGCCCATTTCATTGAACAGACGCGGGATATTATGTATTGGGGGAAAGTACCTGAAATTATTCCTTATTTTAAAGGACTAATAGTTAATGCTATCGTGGCATGGCTTGGATACTTATGGTTCCAGAAAACACGTAAAGGATTTGCTGATGTCATCTGATAATATGATCGAAGTTGCTGGGCTGAGTAAATGTTATCAGATTTATGAATCACCTCAACATCGTCTAATGCAAATGTTCTATCGATCGCGAAAAAAAATGTATCGCGAATTTTGGGCCCTTAATGACGTTACTTTTACTCTTAAAAAAGGAGAGACCGTAGGAATTATTGGACGGAATGGGTCAGGAAAATCCACACTGTTACAAATGATCTGCGGAACATTAACGCCGACGGATGGCAGTGTAAAAGTCAACGGCCGCATTGCTGCACTTCTCGAACTTGGTGCAGGATTTAACCCTGAGTTTACAGGACATGAAAACGTATTCATGGCTGCTTCACTTTATGGGTTAACAAACGAACAGATTCGGGAAAGATATGAAAAAATATTAGCTTTTGCTGATATCGGCGATTATATCGATCAACCGGTCAAATCATATTCAAGTGGTATGTATGTACGCTTAGCATTCGCGGTTATCGCACACGTCGATGCTGACATATTAGTTATCGATGAAGCGCTTGCTGTCGGGGACGCCGTTTTTACGCAGAAATGTATGCGTTTTATTCGGAAGTTTAAGGAAAATGGTACGTTACTCTTCGTGAGCCATGATACACACTCTGTCATTAATCTGTGTGACAAAGCTATCTGGCTACATAAAGGTGAAATGATAACTTCAGGAACGGCGAAGCATGTTGCAGAAAAATACCTGCAATACACGCTTCAGGAAGTTTATGGAGATGAAACCCATCTCGAAAGTATCAAACAAGAGAGTGAAACAACCTTAGACGAAACTGATAAACATTTAACCCCTAAAGAATTAAATGATACGCCAGCTATCGATTATAAGGTTCAGTACGGAATTGCTAATAATCTTTCTGAAGCGAATGGATGGAAAACAGGTGCTGCAGAAATCACAGAAGTCTCATTTGTCGATAAAAATAATAATAGCAAAAACCTCTTTAAGGGCGGCGAAAAAGTTGAGTTATCAGTAAGGGCTAATATTTATGAGAATCTTGACTCACCCATTATTGGTTTTTTAGTTAAGGATCGCTTAGGCCAGGTGCTATTTGGTGAGAATACCTTACCTTTTACGACTGAAAAGCCGCTGAAAGCAACTGCAGATAGTAAGATTAATGCTACATTTGAGTTTACGTTACCTATGTTGCCTAATGGTGAATATGCACTTATGGTCTCGCTGGCAAATGGAGATCTGAATAATCATGTTCAACATCACTGGCTTCACGATGCTATGATTATTAATGTATCATCCAGTGAGGTGCGCTGGGGACTGGTTGGAATTAAATTTGATAAGGTTAAACTGAATCAAGAATGAAAAATTTAAAAGAACTCTATCAGGAACATCATGGTAAATCATCCGATAAATGGGATATTTACCTGGAAACTTATCATAACATCCTTTCCGTACAACAAAAAACTTTAAAGAATCTACTCGAAATTGGTGTGCAGAATGGCGGGTCTTTGGAAATATGGAGTAAATATTTTCCAAATGCTGAAAATATAGTAGGTTGTGATATTAATCCTGATTGTGCTCGCCTTGAATACGAGAACAAATCTATTAAAATTGTGATCGGTAACTCTTCTACTACAGAAATTAAAAATAAAATTAGTGAGGTTTCTCCATCATACGATTTGATAATAGATGACGGATCACATAATTCATCAGACATAATCAAGTCTTTTTTATTGTATTTCCCAATGCTGGAAAAAGATGGTGTTTACATTGTTGAAGACTTGCATTGTAGTTATTGGCAAGAGTGGGAAGGAGGGCTTTACGATCCATACTCCTCAATGGCATTTTTAAAAAAACTCGCTGATATTACTAACTTTGAACATTGGGGTATTGAACGCTCTGCTTCTGATTACCTCAGTTCTTTTAGTGAACACTATGATAGTTTAGAGTTAGACAAGGTGGATTTTTCAGAAATTCACTCCATTATTTTTGTTAATTCATTATGTATAATTACGAAAAAAAATAGCAAAGATAATTTATTAGGCCTTCGCCACGTTGTTGGGGAGGATGAAAACGTTGTTATCGGTAATCTTGAGCTAAATGGCAGTGTTTTTCAAGCCCCCCACCAAAATGAGAACCCATGGAGTAACTTAAGTGTGTTCCCTGAAATGGAGTGGGAAGAACTCGTAAAGCAAAAAAACAGCTTATCTGAGCAGTTATCTGTAAGTGCAAGACAAATTAATCTCTATAAAAGAATAGAAGATGTATTAAGGCATGAGATCGATGATCTTAAGTCACAATTGAGCAATCACACTGAACTGGCTTCAAGACTGTCATTTGAAAATAGTGCGTTGTTGAATTCCACCAGTTGGAAGATGACTGCACCGATGAGAAAAGCGGTCCTAAATTTACGCCGTATTAAAAAGGCAGCAAATGTTGCCAGCAGTGTTGTTTCAAACTATGGGTTAAAAGAAAGTTTTAATCGCACTTTTTCACTATATAAAAGTAATGGGCTTAAAGGAATTATTCGTAAGCTTCATCACATCAACAGTTTGCAGGTTGTCTCTCAAACCTTGTTATCTGCGAAATCTCTCCCAGCTCTTAAATTAAATAATGAATCTTTACTCTTACCAAGAGTTCTTATTATTGCCGAAATGTCAATACCTCAGTGTAAAAAATATCGTGTTGACCAGAAAGTTGATTTATTTAAAGAGTTAGGAATTCCTGTTAAAACGCTTAATTGGACTGACTTAATTGCTTGCATGGAAGCTCTACAATACCATTCAATAGTCATTTTTTATCGCGTTCCGGCGTTTGAATCAGTAATGACGCTCTTTGATGAGTGTGAGCGTTTGAATTTAGAAACATATTGGGAAGTCGATGATCTCATATTTGATGAAGATATACTTCTCAAAAGTAAAACATTAAATGAACTTGATAAAGAAACATTTAAAGGACTTATTGATGGTGCAAGACTATACCATCATGCAATGATGCGTTGTAAAAGTGTGATTGCATCCACTGAGCCGTTAGCGAAAGCT
Source organism: Pantoea sp. AS142 (assembly GCF_037152305.1). Lineage (NCBI taxonomy): Bacteria > Pseudomonadati > Pseudomonadota > Gammaproteobacteria > Enterobacterales > Erwiniaceae > Pantoea > Pantoea sp. AS142. The sequence continues at coordinate 458,850 of NZ_JBBCMO010000002.1, forward strand.
ATGGAAAAATCCGGAGCAATTAGATCAATCGTTATTGAAAATGCTTTAGATCCTGAAACAATTGAAACGGCAGAATCTATACCAGAAAAAAGAAAAAGTGAAAGTGATGGTATAATTCGTATTGTTTATGGTTCTGGAACAAGCACGCATAATGTTGATTTTTTAGAAGCTTCAGATGCAATCTATAATATTCTTGTTTCATCGCCTAATGTTTACTTGCGTTTAGCTGGTGTTTTAGAATTACCTAAAAAGTTTGATAAAGTAAAAGATCAGATAGAAAGAATTGAGTTCTGTCCTTATGCAGATTATTTAAGGATTCTTTCTGAATGCGATATTAGTATTGCGCCACTAGAGGACTATATATTTAATGACTCAAAGTCTAATATAAAGTACCTTGAGGCTTCTATTCTGGGATTGCCAAGTGTATGCTCTCCTCGTCCTAATTTTGTTTCTGTTATCGAAAATGGAGTAAATGGATTTCTCTGCCACAACACAGATGATTGGGAGTCAGCCTTCAAGACGTTGATTGAAGATCCTTTACTCAGAAGGAATGTTGGTGCAAACGCTAAAAACTCTGTTTTGAAACATTATTCGCCTGAAAGTATTGCTCGCGAACAAGCTTCTTTAATTATCGAAGATTTTGGACGGTTGAGTAATAATAAAGTTAAGCACGTTCTATCTGTCAATTGCTACTATAATCCACGTTCTTTCGGTGGGGCGACCGTTGTAGCAGAAGCTTTAAATAAATATTTTGTCGATGATAGTGAATTTAATATTCATGTTTTAACGTCCTTACCAGAAGAGTACGGGGCTATAAATACTCTCCGCCGTTATGAAGCCTACGGTCAGGATTGTTACGGCATCGTTTTACCAAACCTACTTTCTGAAAACCGACAGGTTATCAATCCTGATATAGATAAAGCATTTACAGATGTACTGGACCTGGTTCATCCGGATATTGTACATTTCCACTCTATTCAGGGGCTGGGCATTACTATGCTTCGCATATGTGCAGAGCGAAATATTCCAATTGTTGTTACAACCCATGATTATTGGTGGTTGTATGAGCATCAGTTTATCTTGAGCTTTAAAGAGGAACACAAATATCGTGGGATTAATGATGATCTTAATAGCAACCTTTCGGTTAAAATGGATTATTTAGAAATTAAGAAGCGCGATGCACTCTCTCTTGCAACAAAGATAATTTCTCCAAGTATGTTTACAACTGACCTTTATCGTAAAGAAGGATTTGCTGGAGCTCTTCTTAACAAGAATGGAGTTACATATCCTCAGAACATTTCCACTAAGACCCCTGGGCGACCCTTAAGATTCGGATATGCTGGTGGTAATACAGATATTAAAGGTTATCATTTAATTAAATATGCATTTAGCCATATCGCAGAAAATGAAGCTAAATTGATTATCGTTGATAATGCAATTAATCTGGGCTTCAAATCTTTCCATGAGAGTGATTTAGCCGGATTGAAAAATGTTGAAGTGGTTCCTGCTTTCACTCAGGAAAATATGGATGAATTTTTCAATTCTATTGACGTTTTGTTGTACCCAACACAGTCTAAAGAAAGCTTTGGTCTTACTGTGCGTGAAGCTCTAATCAGAAACGTCTGGGTTATTACCTCAGACGCGGGTGGTGCGGTAGAAGATATCATTCCTGGCGAAAATGGCTTTATCATTCCATTCAATAATGATGGTGGGACACTCCTTGAGTCTGTGAAAGAGACGATCGCGCATTTCTCTTATCTGCCACAAACTGAAGAAGTACAGTTGCCTCATTCGCATATACGAACATTTAGTGAGCAATACGAAGAGCTTAAAGATATATATCGCAGTTGTATCAAATAAGGGCCTCTGGCCCTTTTATTAGATAAAATTATGCAAAAAAAAACACTCGCAATTATTGTTACTTATTACCCTCAGCCTGAACAATTAACAGCTCAACTTGATATATTGTCTCATAGTGACATCGATATTGTTATTGTTGATAATGCTTCTGACAATAATCAGTTAATTAAACATATGATTGAAGAGCATTATTCGCACATTAAATTAATCTTATGTGATAGTAATCTGGGTATAGCTGCGGCTCATAATATAGGGATAAATCATGCCATTAATAATAGTTACAGCTATGTTTTATTAATGGATCAGGATAGTTTGCCAGCAATAAACATGATTCCTGTTTTACAGGAAGCTATGAATAAATGCCCAAAAGCTGCAGCTGTCGGCCCGCAGTTTTTAGATGCTAATAATGATGTGCGTTCCCGATTTATCCAAATTAGAGGTTTGATGGTTGATAAGAATCTGCAGCCGGATATCAATGGATGCGTTATTGTAGATCATTTGATTTCTTCCGGTTCCTTAATTGCCGTTGAGAATTTCAAAGCAATTGGCTTAATGGAAGAGGAACTATTTATTGATTATGTAGATGTTGAATGGGCGTTAAGAGCCAGAAGTAAAGGTTTCATTAACTACGGGGTGTGCAACGCCCACATGATCCATTCACTAGGCGATGACAGGGTTGACTTTTTAAATAACTCAATTGCTATCCATTCTCCCTTAAGACATTACTATCAGGCTCGAAATGCTTTGCTATTATACAAGCGTAATTACATCCCTTTAAACTGGAAAGTTGTTGACGCGTTTAAATTATTAGTGAAGATGTCCATTTACATTATTGCATCTCGACATAAGTCGCTCGAGTTAAAGATGATTTTTAGGGGAGTAATGCATGGTTTACGTGGTATCCACGGAAGATTCACTCAATAACATTCGCGAAAATAAAAAAAGGTTAATCGATTTTGAGCGAAAAGTTTCGTTGCGGGTTTCGATAGTTTGTTACTTTATCGATAATGATATAATTGAACTGCTTGAATCTTTTAAAAAAGCCGCTTCCGATATTAGTGATTTGCGCTATGATTTTGTAATAGTTGAAAATGGCTTCAAAGAAATCAATCCCCTGCATGATACATTGGTTAAGCAGTTTCCCTTCTGCAAGGTTGTTATAAGTGGTGAAAACCTTGGTTATGGACGCGGCCATAATTTAACCTTTTCTGCTGATTACGATTACCATCTGGTTCTTAATCCGGATGTTATTTTTACAGAGAAATCTTTAAGTAATGCTCTTATGTTTATGGAAAAGAATAAAGAATGTGGTTTGCTTTCCCCACAGGCTTTTTGGAGGAATGGAGACAGGCAATACCTTTGCAAACGTTATCCAAATGTTTTCACACTCTTTCTTCGTGCCTTCCTTCCAAAATCATTCCATCATGTATTTAGAAACAAACTTGAAACATACTGCATGATGAAAGAAACGCAGTCTGAGACAGTGTTGTGGCAGCCAGATAGTGTTAGTGGTTGTTTTATGTTTTTCAGAAACAACGTTCTTTTGCAACTGAATGGTTTTGATAAAGACTTTTTCCTCTATTTTGAAGATACTGATCTGAGTTTACGTGCTCGCCAGTTGACTAAAGTTGCTTATGTTCCTGATGTGAAAATAATTCATCACGGTGGTAATGTTTCGCGGAAAGGTCTTAAGCATATAATTCTTTTCTCACATTCTATGTTTAAGTTCTTTAATAAGCACGGATGGAAATTTTTTTAAATACATTAGCTGTCATCTCTTAGTTCAAACCTTTAACTAATGGCACCAAATGCTATTTATTTTCTGATTCGTTAAGTTATTATCTTCTATGTGATATATAGTTCTAAACGTATTGATTACGTTTTATATAACAGGAGTCAAAGATGTCCAAGCAACAGATCGGCGTTGTAGGTATGGCAGTGATGGGCCGCAACCTGGCTCTTAACATTGAGAGCCGCGGTTACACTGTTTCAATCTTCAACCGTTCACGCGAAAAGACTGATGAAGTCATCGCCGAGAACCAGGGCAAGAAACTTGCTCCTTTTTACACCGTTGAAGAGTTTGTCGAATCGCTGGAAAAACCTCGTCGTATCCTGCTGATGGTTCAGGCGGGTGAAGCGACTGACAAGACTATCGCCTCGCTGACTCCACACCTGGATAAAGGCGACATCCTGATCGATGGCGGTAACACCTTCTACAAAGACACCATCCGTCGTAACAAAGAACTTTCTGATCAGGGCTTCAACTTCATCGGTACCGGTGTTTCCGGTGGTGAAGAGGGCGCACTGAAAGGCCCATCGATCATGCCTGGTGGCCAGAAAGAAGCGTATGAGCTGGTTGCGCCAATCCTGGATAAGATTGCAGCACGTGCCGAAGATGGCGAAGCCTGTGTGGCTTACATCGGTCCAAATGGCGCGGGTCACTATGTGAAGATGGTTCACAACGGCATCGAATATGGCGACATGCAGCTGATTGCTGAAGCTTACGCACTGCTGAAAGGTGCGCTGGGTCTTAACAATGAAGAGCTGGCTGAAACTTTCACCGACTGGAACAACGGCGAGCTGAGCAGCTACCTGATCGACATCACCAAAGATATCTTCACCAAGAAAGATGAAGAAGGTAAATATCTGGTTGATGTGATTCTGGATGAAGCGGCTAACAAAGGCACCGGTAAATGGACCAGCCAGAGCTCACTGGATCTGGGTGAACCTCTGTCACTGATCACTGAGTCTGTCTTCGCCCGTTACCTCTCCTCACTGAAAACCCAGCGTGTTGCGGCCTCTAAAGTACTGAGCGGCCCACAGGCTAAAGCTTTCACTGGTGATAAAGCAGAGTTCATCGAGAAAGTCCGTCGCGCGCTGTACCTGGGTAAAATAGTCTCTTATGCGCAGGGCTTCTCACAGCTGCGTGCAGCGTCAGAAGAGAACAACTGGGATCTGCACTACGGTGAAATCGCGAAGATCTTCCGCGCTGGCTGCATCATCCGTGCCCAGTTCCTGCAGAAGATCACCGATGCTTATGAAGCCGATGCAGGCATCGCTAACCTGTTGCTGGCTCCGTACTTCAAAGATATCGCGGATCAGTATCAGCAGGCGCTGCGTGATGTCGTTTCTTACGCAATTCAGAACGGTATCCCAACGCCAACCTTCTCTGCGGCGATCGCTTATTACGACAGCTACCGTTCAGAAGTGCTGCCTGCCAACCTGATTCAGGCGCAGCGTGACTACTTCGGTGCGCATACCTATAAGCGTATTGATAAAGACGGTGTGTTCCACACCGAGTGGTTAGATTAATCACTAAAAGGGCTTCCCTCGGGAAGCCCTTTTTTTACCCTACCAGCAAATCCCCGCTCCGAATCTCCCGCTCTCCCGCCAGCCGCACAACCAGCATGCCTGCCGTCGCAAACCTTACCCAGTGTCTCGCATAGAGAATACCGCCATACTCCGCCACCAGTGGGGTGATGTGGTCCGTAATTGGATCAATAATCTCAGCCACCACTTCTCCCGGACGAATCTGTGCGCCCATCGGTTTACGATGCAGAATCAGACCTGACACCGGCGAATAAATGTATTCACAGCCCGCTAACGGCGTAGGGGGATTTTTCAGGGCAGGGGAGGAAAGTGCTGATCCCTCACTATGACGCTCTTTGATCACCCCTGTCTCTCCCGGTACCTCAGCAACGTCAGGCACGGTTAAGCCAATCGGCCCGTCATTGATCGCCACGATATCGTCACCGCCACCGTTCGCCGGAACCAGTTCGTCGCCACCGATCACGGGCGCAGCCACTTCCACGGAAATCGCAGGTTCGCTGTAGCCGATATAACCGCCTTCCTGCAACGCTGAAATAATCGCCTCTGCATCTTTCTCCGCCTGTTCAGGCGAAACATCACGCATGCCACGCAACTCCAGCGTTACCGGCAATAATCCACGTGGCATCGGGTAATCTTTGCTAAACCGTTCTGCCAGCGTCCGCCAGGGCTCGCAACAGGCTTCATCAAACGGTTCACCGCCAGAGATCTGCGCCAGCAGCTGCACTTCACTGCCTAACCAGCGCGCCAGTGGCTCAATGTCTGGCCAGGCATGGGGCGTGGTATAGAGATGCGGCACAGCTTCCCAGTCACAGTGCAGGTCAATCATCAAATCCGCCTGACTGGCCATCCGCATCAGCGTATAACGCTGCGCATCCAGTTCGGTTTTTGGCACGGTATCGCGGTAATGACGATCAATCGCCTCACGGATGAGGCTCTTATTCTGTGTTTCACTCTGAGTGAGACTCTCAGCCAGTCCGGCCGCCAGAGTGGTGCCGAGCGACGGAAAATGGCGGTTAAAGTCCTGGCCGGAGAGCGTATGGAAACGGCCCAGATGGCTGCCATGCCAGTGCTGTCCCAGCGCCAGGGGATTGGACACCGGAACCAGTGTAAACGCGGCTTTAAGCTGTCCGGCTGACTCCAGCGCCTGCAGTCGCTGTTTTAAAAACCACGCCACTGCCATACCGGGCAGTTCGTCGCCATGCAGTGCAGCCTGGATATAAACCTGACGCTCGTTGTCCTCAGCGAAATGAAAACTGATAATTTCACGCTGCGTGCCTAAAGAGGCGCTTAACAGTGGATGATGTTGTTGATGCATACCGTGTTAATGTCCTTTAATCGGCAAAGGACGACAGCGCGCCGTCCCGAAATAGTTAGAGTATAGTGCCGGATCGCGGTGAGGATGAAAAAGGGCGACCGCGAGGTTAAGGCTGGATAGAGATATCGGTGGCGAAGTAGCGCTTCTGAATCCGGTCAAAGGTGCCATTCTTTTTGATTTCGGCAAAGGCGTTATCCAGTGCGGTTTTCAGCTCGGTATCGCCTTTACGCAGCCCAATCGCCGTGCCGGGGCCGATGATCGGATCCTGTATAATCGGGCCAGCCAGTTCAAAATCTTTGCCCTGTGGATGCTTCAGGAACCCAATAGCCGCCTGTGCTGCATCGGTGAATACCGCATCCAGTCGGCCTGAAACCAGATCGCTTTCAACCTGTGCCTGATCGCCATAAGGCACCACGGTTACCCCATGTGGCTGCCATTTCGCCAGCGCATAACGCTCCTGTACCGTTCCCTGTTCCACGCCGACTGTTTTTCCTTTCAGGGATGCCACTGTGGGCAAGACGCCAGCGCCTTTACGGGCAATCAGCTGGGTGTGGGTGTCATAGAGCGGAACGGTGAAATCGATCTGCTTCAGGCGCTCTTCGGTAATGCCCATGTCAGACAGAATGGCATCAAACTTACGCGCTTTCAGCGCCGGGATCATGCCGTCAAACTGGCTTTCAACCCAGACGCATTTCGCCTGCATTTGCGTGCAGAGCGCATTGCCCAGATCGATATCAAAGCCGACCAGCTTGCCCTGCGGGGTTTTCGATTCAAACGGTGGATAGGTCGGATCGACCGCAAAACGTACCTGTTCGATTTTCGCCTGAGCGCCAAACGCACAGCCCGCCATAACCGCCACAGCCAGCGTCTGGCGCAGGCGTTGAGTGAAAATGTTCATGATTTTGCTCTTATTCTGTCGTGATGAGTGATTATGCAGAGTATCGCCGGGCTGCCGGGATGGCAATTACTGCGTTATCTCCATCACGTCAGCCTTGCATAGCGCGCGATAATCTTCGGTGTTCAGGACCACTGAGCGTTCCAGTAAACCGGCGTTAAACGCGATCTCGGGATAACGTTCAAACAGCGCGGGGTCCACCACCAGTCGGAGGTCGGGATGAAAGCTGAACGGCGGAATCGCCCCGAATACGCAGCCGGTGAGCCGATCGGTTTCCGCCGGGCTGGCGAGTGAGGCACGGCGTCCGCCGACTGCGGCCGCGACTTTCTCCAGATCGGCCTGCCGATCGGCCGGTAATACCGCCAGCACATGTTGTTTAATGCCGTTGCCTTTGACATGACAGACCAGCGCTTTCGCGCCCTGGCCGATTTCGGTGCCGCGTATCGCCGCGACCGCGTCGCATTTACCGGTCGCCTCATGCGCCATCAGGCGATAACGTGCCGGGTGCTGGTCGAGCAGGGCGATCAATTTCTCATGAGTGGTCACGGTTCTCTCCTGTGGTGAGTTGCCGCATCAGTGTTTGCAGCATATGGGGTTGACGCGGCAAGATGCCGGTTTTCAGACCCAGCGGCTTAAGCGCCCGGTTAAGGGTACTCAGCGTGGTATTCTCCCTGTCCTGCTCAATATCTGACAGTGTCCTTCGGCTAATCCCTGCCAGCGCGGCATAACGTTCCTGAGAGAATCCCAGCACGTTTTTGCGAAGCTGCATCAGGAACTCACCCTGTGACAATTTTTCTTCCACAAACTGCTGAAGAAGGTCGAGCAGCATCGCTTCGCGTTCAAAAGGTGACAGCGTTTTTTTCATAGTTGCCAGCCTTCAATACGCTGATCCAGATAATCGAATCCCATCGCTGGCATAGTCAGAATGGATGCCGGAACGCCTCGCTGTAGCAGGCGCTCTCTGAGTCCGGTTAGCTGGCGGGCCAGCGCGGCCAGTTCGGCCAGTAATCTGTCAGATGGGATCAGATCATCTAAAGCCTCAGCAATCAGCTGCCATTGATAATGTCCCCCCTCTTCAAACGGTGATCCCCATTGCGTCGTTCGTACCACGCCTTCGGGATCGGCTTTCATCGGGGCAAAATCATAGATGGGTGCCAGCCACATACCGGTGTTCTGTTTCAGGATTGCGCTGTTACGGCCATGATTATCAGAATTGCCAAACGCAATATTCAGCATGTCGCGTTTTACCCACTCAATGATAAATTCCTCCTGCACAGCCCTTTCAGGATTAAGTCGTTTGAGCAGAGTGCGGATCACCTCGAAATGATTAAGGTAACTGCCTGGCGGCTTTTGGAGTATCGAATAGAAAGACTCCAGGCCGTACAGCACTTTCTGGCCTTCGATATAAGCCACATCAAAGCGAGGCAACCATAAGGAAGGATAGCGGCTACCTTCGCGCAACGTCATGTGCTCACAAGGAATTGTGTCGAAACCCATTGCCTCCAGTTCATGATAGTAGTGGTATTCGGCGCGAAGTATGTCGCAGTCGATTGCACTGCGTGTTCCGCGCGGATACTTGACCAGATAATGGGCATCCTGATTGTGTAAATCGTCCTGCCAGGTATCTATCCAGACCTCATCCTGCGGCGTACAGCGCAATAAGAGTTTAGGTGCCTCACCGCCAGCCCCGGTCGCTCCGCCGCTGGCTGCACCCATTTGCTGTGCGTACGCCAGAAAATCACTGTCACGTTCGATGACCCATTCAGAGGGGAAGCGACGATCGCGCAGCTGACTCTGAGCGGGCAATGCGGGTACTGACTCTTTAATACGCAGATTTCCCACGGGTGCTATCGTGCCGGATTTCAACAGCCAGTAGTCCTGTTCAGCCGCAGATTTTCCCTGCAACCCCAGTTGCTGAACCCAGTAACGTCGGCTGGCACCGGCAGGTATGATGTCATCAAGGAACGTAAACCACGGACGTGCGGCATAACTGCCAATAAGCATGACCGGATAATTCAGACTGCAGCTGGCGTAATCACTACGATCAAGATAATCAACAGCGTAGTCAAAGTCGTAGGCAAGTAAGGCGGCGCTTTCACGCCCCTGGAGGGGATGCTGAATATTGAGTTGAGCGGCATCATACCAGCAGCCTTTAATAAATAGCTGGAGTGTGAGCATGGCAACACCTGTTGAGCAATATTATGCTCAACAATAGCGTTTAATTTGATTTTTGAGAAGGATTCTGCTCAGAATTCGCATAAAAAAGAAATTCTGAGCAGGTTATTGCACAATTACTTATGGCGGGTGCGCAGGTTATTGATCACGGCGCTGAAGTCGAGATCCTGATCCTGCAACAGCACCATCAGGTGATAGACCAGGTCGGAGGCTTCATTAGTCAGTTCATCCCGATCGTTGACGGTGGCCGCCAGCGCGGTCTCAACGCCTTCTTCGCCCACTTTCTGCGCGATGCGCTTGGTGCCGCTGGCGTAGAGTCGTGCCGTGTAAGAGCTGTCAGGGTCGGCCGTTTTACGCGACGCCAGCAGCTCTTCCAGCTGATAGAGGAAGGTCCACTCAGGTACGGCCGGCGAGAAGCAGCTGGTGGTGCCCAGATGGCAGGTCGGGCCAATCGGGTTAGCCAGCACCAGTAGCGTATCGTTGTCGCAGTCAGGCGTAATGCTGACGACCTGCAAAAAGTTGCCGGAAGTCTCGCCTTTGGTCCACAACCGGTTTTTGGTGCGGGAGAAAAAGGTGACATTGCCTTCTGCCAGGGTTTTTTCCAGCGCCGCCGGGTTCATGTAGCCATGCATCAGCACTTCGCCTGAGACGTTGTGCTGAACAATCACCGGCATCATGCCCTCTGTTTTGTCCCAGTCGAGCCGGGCCTGTTGTTGTTCAGTTAGCACGCGCGAATCTCCACTCCGTTGTCGATCAGAAAGCTCTTCAGCTCACCAATATTAATAATCTGCTTATGGAATACCGAGGCGGCTAAAGCACCATCCACGTTAGCTTCAGTAAATGCTTCCAGGAAGTGCTGCATCGTGCCTGCGCCGCCAGAGGCGATCAGGGGCACCTTGCAGACTTCACGCATTTTTTTCAGCTGCACCAGGTCATAGCCGTTACGCACGCCATCCTGATTCATCATGTTCAGCACGATCTCGCCTGCGCCCAGCTTCTGCACTTCCTGCACCCACTCCAGCGTTTCCCACTGTGTCACGCGGGTGCGCGCTTCGTCGCCGGTATACTGATTCACCTGATATTTACCGCTGGCTTCATCAAACCAGGTATCGATGCCAACCACAATACATTGCACGCCAAACCGGTCGGCAAGGCGGGTGATAAGTGAGGGATCGGCCAGCGCCGGTGAGTTAATCGAAATCTTATCTGCACCAAACTCCAGAATACGCGCCGCATCCTCCGGGGTTTTGATGCCGCCTGCGACGCAAAACGGAATATCGATCACTTCCGCGACGCGCGACACCCAGCTTTTGTCGACGACCCGGCCATCGGATGAGGCGGTGATGTCATAAAACACCAGCTCGTCCGCACCTTCGGCAGCGTAGCGCTGCGCCAGCGGCACGATGTCGCCGATGATCTCGTGATTGCGAAACTGTACGCCTTTGACCACCTGGCCGTCACGTACGTCCAGGCAGGGAATTATCCGTTTTGCCAGCATGAGATCGCCTCCGAAACAGTGAATTTATCCTCCAGCAGCGCACGTCCGACAATCACGCCCTGAACGCCGCTGCCGCGCAGGGCGGCGATATCATTCAGGTCGCCGATGCCACCCGAGGACTGGAAGGCAATCGCCGGAAAGCGCGCGGTCACTTCCTGATAGAGCGCGACGTTGGAACCGCTCAGGGTGCCGTCGCGGGAAATGTCGGTACAGAGCACGTGTTTCAGGCCCACCTGCTGAAAATCGGTAATCACCTCTTCCAGCGTGACGCCCGCCGCTTCCTGCCAGCCACTGATTGCCACTTCTTTGCGGTTACTGGCATCAATGCGTACATCTAACGCGAGCACAATTGCCTCTGCGCCAAACTCCGCAAACCACCGTTTGACCTCTTCAGGCTGTTTCACCGCGGTGGAACCGACCACCACACGACTCGCGCCGGCTTCAAGCAGCGCATGGACATCATCACGGCTGCGAATGCCGCCACCGACCTGTACCGTCACATCAACGCCGTCCAGCAGGGTTTTCAGCAGCGCGATCTGGCGTTTCGCCGGATCTTTCGCGCCGGTTAAATCCACCAGGTGCAGCACGGTCGCGCCCTGGCGAACGTAATCCTGCAGACGCGGCAGCGGATCGCTGCCGTAATCACGCTGCTGGCCATAATCGCCCTGATGCAGACGAACCACTTTGCCGTCAATTAAATCTAACGCGGGGATAATCATTACATCTCCAGGAAGTTTTTCAGCAGCTGCGCGCCCGCTTTGCCCGAGCGTTCCGGGTGGAACTGGACGCCAAAGAAGTTATCTTTCTGCACCGCGGCGGTGAAAGCTTCACCGTAGTGACACTGTGCGATGGTGCTGGCGTTGACCGGCATGGCATAACTGTGGACGAAGTAGAAATAGCAGCCTTCGTCGATGCCACGGAACAGATGATTGCCCGCCTGCGCGGTAATCTGGTTCCAGCCCATGTGCGGCAGCGGCAGGCCGTGCGTGTCCATTAACGACACCGGTTCATCGATAATGCCCAGCGTCGGCACGCCACCGTTTTCATCGCTGCCGCGACCCAGTAACTGCATACCCAGGCAGATTCCCAGCACCGGCTGGGTACAGGCTTTCACCAGATCGATCAGGTCACGCTCTTCCAGCTGGTTCATTGCCGCCTGCGCGGTGCCTACGCCGGGCAGAAACAGTTTGTCGGCGCGCAGCACCACATCGGGATCGCGGCTCACTTCCGGGGTATAGCCCAGACGTTCAATCGCCCATTTTACCGACGACAGGTTGGCGCAACCGGTATCCATGATCACCACGTTCATCACAACACTCCCTTCGAGCTAGGCAGCGTATTGCCCTCAACGCGGATCGCCTGACGTAGCGTTCGACCAAAGGCTTTAAACAGGCTCTCGACGCGGTGATGATCATTCTTGCCTTTGGTTTTGAGATGCAGGGTGCTCATCATGGCGTAGGAGAGCGACCTGAAGAAGTGCTCGACCATCTCAGTGCTGAGGTCGCCCACGCGCTGATAGTTGAACTCTGCTTTGAACTCGATGTGCGGACGGCCGGAGATATCCAGCGCGCAGCGCGCCAGGCATTCGTCCATTGGCAGCACAAAGCCAAAACGGCCAATGCCGCGTTTGTCGCCCAGCGCTTTCAGCAATGCTTCGCCCAGTGCCAGGCCCGTATCTTCCACCGTGTGGTGATCGTCAATATAGAGATCGCCTTTCACTTCAATGTGCATGCGGAAGCCGCCGTGCACTGCAATCTGGTCCAGCATATGGTCGAAGAAACCCACGCCGGTATTAATCTTGCTGCCGCCCTCGCGGTCCAGCCACAGTTCGACCCGAACCTGTGTCTCTTTGGTATTACGCTGCACCAGCGCATGGCGGTCACGCTGAGTCAGACGCTGCTGTATGGTCTGCCAGTTCTCGCCGTCAGCGCCGTAGCGGATCGGCTGAATGCCCATGTTCTCTGCCAGTTGCACATCGGTCAGGCGATCGCCAATCACGTAGCTGTTAGCGGTATCCAGCGCGCCCTCTGCCAGCCAGGCTTCCACCATTCGGGTTTTCGGCTTGCGGCAGTCGCAGTGATCGTCCGGCATGTGCGGGCAGATCAGCACATCGTCAAACGCAATGCCCTGCGAGGTCAGAACCTGCATCATCAGATTGTGAGGACCATCGAAATCCGCCTGCGGGAAACTGGCGGTGCCGAGACCATCCTGGTTGGTGATCATCACCAGGCGATAACCAGCGGCCTGCAGCGCCAGCAGCGCCGGGATAACGTCTGGCTCAAACGCCAGCTTATCCATGCGGTCCACCTGATAATCTTCAGGCGGCTCAGAGATTAACGTCCCGTCGCGGTCAATAAAAAGGGTCTTCTGGCTCATGCTTGCTCCACAGAAAAGGCTTGCAGCGCGGCGATCACTCGTTCGCACTCTTCACGCGTGCCGATGGAGATGCGCAGGCATCCCGACAGGCCCGGATTTTTGTTCTGATCACGCAGGATAATGCCCTGATCCCATAAGGTTTTGAAGACTTTTGGTGAATCAGTAAAGCGGGCCAGCACATAGTTGGTTTCGCTGGGGAACACCTGTTCAACGCAGGCCAGCTGAGCCAGTTCAGCCTGCAGCCAGCTACGGTTCTCATTCAGCTGTGCCACATGTTCGCGCATCAGGGCAATCCCTTGTTCGCTCAGCGCCTGACCGGCGACATCGGCCACCGGTGTCGCCAGCGGGTAGGGCGCAATCACCTTCATCAGCAGGTCGATGACCGGCTTATTCGCCAGCGCAAAGCCGCAGCGCAGGCCCGCCAGCGCAAAGGCTTTAGAGAGGGTGCGCAGGATGACCAGTTGCGGATAATCCTTCAGCCAGCCGGTTAACGTCGCCTGCGGGCAGAACTCAATATAGGCTTCATCTGCGACTACCAGCGCTTTACCGGCGGTCATCGTCAGCAGCTGACGGATGTCATCCTGATTAATCAGATTGCCGGTCGGGTTGTTCGGGCTGCAAAGATAAACGACTTTGACACCATCCAGCTGTTCCGCGATAGCGGGCAGGTTCAGCTGCCAGTCGCTGAGCGCCGGGACGGTGCGGTATTCAATGCCAATGGTTTCGGCGCTGACGCTGTACATGCCATAGGTCGGCGGACAGAACAGAATGGCATCCTGGCCTGGCTCACAGAAGGCACGCATGATCAGTTCGATAGCCTCATCCGCGCCACGGCTCACCAGCACCTGCTCCGGCGTTAAGCCCGCATAAGCCGCGTACCGCTCAATCACCACTTTGGGCTGACACTCCGGATAGCGGTTCAGCGTCTGCTGCGACAGCTCAAACGGCACCGGCAGCGGGAATTCGTTGGCATTGAGCCAGACATCTCCGTTCCCCCCCAGACGACGCGCCGACATATAGGGCGTCAGGGCGCGTACATTGGCGCGCGCCAGTTGCTCAATATCCTGACTCATGCTTGCTCCTTCAGTGCGGCAACGCGCAGGGTGACGGCATTCTTGTGGGCATCCAGCTGCTCGGCGGCGGCAAGGGTTTCAATGGTGGCGGCCAGACTCAGGAAGCCCTGCGGCGTCAGTTCCTGCACCGTCATGCGTTTCTGGAAATCGGCCAGGCCCAGGCTGGAACAGGTCGAGGTATAACCGTAGGTCGGCAACACGTGATTGGTACCCGAGGCGTAATCGCCCGCGGACTCCGGCGACCAGTCGCCTAAAAATACTGAACCGGCGCTGGTGATCGACTCCACCAGATCGCGCGGCTGACGGGTCTGCAGAATCAGGTGCTCCGGGCCGTAGAGATTCGAAATCTCAACACACTGCTCAAGGTCGCGCGCCACGATCAGGCGGCTGCTCTCCAGCGCCTGACGCGCCGTGGCCGCTCGCGGTAATTGCGCCAGCTGCTCTTCGACCGCGACCGCGACGGCCTCGGCCAGCGTCAATGAAGGCGTCAGCAGAATCACCTGTGAGTCGGGACCGTGCTCGGCCTGTGAGAGCAGATCAGACGCGACAAACGCGGGCGTGGCACCTTCATCCGCAATCACCAGCACTTCAGAAGGACCGGCGGGCATATCAATCGCCGCGCCATCGAGTCGCTGACTTACCTGACGTTTTGCTTCGGTCACCCAGGCGTTGCCCGGGCCAAAAATCTTGTCCACGCGCGGCACGGTTTCAGTGCCAAAGGCCAGCGCGGCGATGGCCTGCGCGCCACCCACCTGGAATACCTCTTCTACGCCGCACAGCTGGGCGGCATAGAGGATCTCATCGGCAATCGGCGGCGGCGAACAGAGCACCACGCGGCCACAGCCCGCGATACGGGCAGGTGTCGCCAGCATCAACACGGTAGAAAAAAGCGGGGCGGAACCACCGGGAATATAGAGTCCGACCGATTTCACCGGGCGGGTGATCTGCTGACAGCGCACGCCTGGCTGGGTTTCCACATCCACTGGCGGCAGAATCTGCGCGTTGTGGAAGGTTTCGATATTGCCCACCGCGACAGCCATCGCCTGCTTCAGCTCGTCACTCAGACGTAAGCTGGCTTCTGCGATTTGCTGCGGCGTCACGCGCAGATTGTCCACCTGCGCGTTGTCGAAGCGGGCGCTGAACGCGCGCAGGGCGTCATCACCGTTCAGCTTTACCTGCTCCAGCACATCGCGCACCGTCAGGGTGACGTTTTCAGAGGCGGCAATAGCAGGGCGCAACAGCAGCGCCTGCTGCTGTTCGGGGGTGCACTGCTGCCACTCAATCGGGGTAGAAAAGGCCATGGCTTACTCCATCATCTTCTCAATAGGCAGCACCAGAATCGAACTGGCGCCCAGCGCTTTCAGTTTTTCCATGGTTTCCCAGAACAGGGTTTCGCTGCTGACCATGTGCATCGCCACGCGGCTGACATCGCCTGCCAGCGGCAGCACGGTCGGGCGCTCTGCGCCAGGCAGGAGGCTGATCACTTCTTCCAGACGCTCGCTTGGCGCGTGCAGCATGATGTACTTCGATTCACGCGCTTTAATCACGCCCTGAATACGGGTCATCATCTTGTCGATCAGCTCCTGCTTGGCGGCAGGCATCTCGCCGTCACGCTGAATCAATACCGCTTTTGAACGGTAGATCACTTCAACTTCGCGCAGGCCATTGGCTTCAAGCGTAGCACCGGTAGAGACCAGATCGCAGATGGCGTCAGCCAGACCGGCGCGGGTCGCCACTTCTACGGAACCGTTCAGTAAACAGGTCTTAAAGCTGACGCCTTTTTTGTCGAGGTATTGTTTTAACAGGTGCGGATAGGAGGTGGCGATACGGGATTTATCCAGGCATTCCGGGCCGGTGTACTCGGCATCTGTCGCCATCGCCAGCGACAGACGGCAGCCGCCGAAGTCCAGTCGGCGCAGCGTAAAGTAACGTGGATCTTCACCCTGAGCACGGCGCGACAGTAACTCCTCTTCCAGCACGTTCTCGCCGATAATGCCGAGATCGACTACACCATCCATTACCAGGCCAGGGATATCGTCATCGCGCACACGCAGGATGTCGATCGGCATGTTCTCCGCAAACGCAATCAGGCGCTGTTGCTGAAGGTTGATTTTAACGCCGCAGCGCGCCAGCAGTTCGCGTGAATCATCACTTAAACGGCCAGATTTCTGCATAGCTATGCGTAAACGGGTGTTGTCTAACATGGTTCCTGTCCTCTTAATTCTGTCCTGAATGTGTGGTTGCATCAGCCCATAAAAAAACCCCCGGAAGACGATCTTCCGGGGGTTCTCTTGCGTTCACACCACTGGAAGATCTTGAAAGTCTTCCAGCACCAATCGCCTGAAAGACTAGTCAGGATGATGGTGGTGATGATGGTTGAACTGAACGCGTGTCATAATAATCTCGTCGATGAATGAGTATTCATTTGTGGGGTTTAACCTAGCGAAGATGGCTGCGCTTGGCAACACTTTTTTAAACGGGCGGTTCGGAAAGCGCTGAAACAGGTTGTTCTGGTTTGCAATCCGGGGGCAAACTACGGTGAAGTCAGGGTTGATGTTTCACGTCAGGAGTCAAAATGAAGAAGGTCGCGATTGTGGGACTGGGCTGGCTGGGCATGCCGCTGGCCACGGCATTAACGGCGCGAGGCTGGCAGGTCACCGGCAGCAAAACCACGCCAGACGGTGTTGAAGCCGCACGTCGCTGCGGCATTGAGGCGTTCCAGCTGGAACTGACGCCGGAACTGCTCTGTGAGGCCGCCGATATCGAGCCGCTATTCAACGTTGATGCGCTGATCGTCACGCTGCCCGCCAGCCGCACCGCAGAAGGCGGTGAAGCCTATCTGCAGGCGGTGCAAAATGTGGTCGATACCGCGCTGGTTTACAAGGTGCCGCGCATCATCTTTACCAGCTCAACCTCCGTCTATGGCAGCAGCGCCGGCGCTAAGCGGGAAAACAGCCCGCTGACCGCAGAAACGGTGGCCGGAAAGACGCTGGTTAAACTGGAAAACTGGCTGCACGATCTGCCGGGAACCAGCGTGGATATTGTGCGGCTGGCCGGTCTGGTCGGGCCAAAGCGCCATCCGGGCCGCTTCCTGGCCGGAAAGCAGGATGTGGCTAATGGCTCACAGGGCGTCAACCTGGTGCATCTGGATGATGTGGTCGAGGCGATTACGCTGCTGCTGCAAACGCCGAGAGGGGGGCGGCTCTACAATCTTTGTGCGCCGAAACACCCGACGCGTGACACTTTTTATCCTGCGGTCACGCGCCAGCTTGGGCTGCAGCCGCCGCAGTTCGCGCCAGAGGCCGTACAAGATAGCGGCAAGCTAATTGATGGTTCACGCATCTGTAGCGAACTCGGGTTTGAGTATCGCTATGACGATCCGGTTAACATGCCGCTGGAGTGATATGCGGCTAGTGCGGTAGCGGGGGCAGGGTGGCCCCGCTGAAATGTCCAGGCGTTTTGCCTTTTACATAGTTACAACATACTGAATGGCGCACATTACGTGTCCCGCGGAGTCACCGGTGTTTAGCAGGCCAGACTGTAATGCCTGGCACTCAGCTTCACACCCCCAACCGATCCCTCAACGCGTACCACACCGCGCCCATCGCCGTCAGCGGCACTTTAAAGCGACGGCCACCCGGGAACGGCAGGTGAGGCAGGCGGGCAAAGGCGTCAAACCGCTCGGCATCGCCACGTAATACTTCGCTAATCAGCTTGCCGGAAAGATGGGTACTGGTGACGCCATGACCGCTGTCGCCCTGCATAAAATAGACATTCTTCTCCAGCCGGCCAAACTGCGGCATGCGCGACAGCGTAAGCAGGAAATTGCCGCTCCAGCTGAAGTCCAGCTTCACGTTCTGTAACTGCGGGAAAGTGCGGCGCAGCTTGGGGCGGATCAACGCTTCAATATCGGCCGGTTCGCGTGCGCCATAGACCACACCGCCACCATAAAGCAGCCGGTTGTCGGCGGTCAGACGGAAGTAATCCAGCAGATAGTTGCAGTCTTCCACACAGTAGTTGTTTGGTATCAGTGACAATGCCTGGTCGGGTGACAGCGGCTCGGTTGCCACAATCTGCGATCCGCATGGCATGCTTTTCCTGCTCAGTCGCGGTTCAAGCTGGGGGGCGAGATAGGCGTTACCGGCGAAGACAACAAAGGTCGCGCTGACCTCGCCCTGGGTGGTTTTTACCCGGCTTGGCGTGCCGTAAACCACATCCGTCGCCGCAGACTGCTCGTAGATGCGCCCGCCATGTCGCCGGATTGCCTCCGCCTCACCCAGCGCCAGATTCAGTGGATGCAGATGCCCGCCGCGCCGATCCAGCAGCCCGCCAACGTATCGTTCGGTGGCGACTTCGCGGCGAATAGCGCGTTCGTCAAGCAATTCCAGATCATGATTCCCATATTGCTGCCACAACGCCTTCTGTTTTTGCAGATGCGCCATCTGGCGTGCATTCAGGGCCGCAAAAACGCCGCCAGGCCGGTAATCGCAGTCAATCGCATAACGATCAATGCGATCGCGGATGATTTCAGCGCCCTCAAACATCATGCTGCCCAGCATGCGGGCGCTCTCTTTACCGTAGCGCTGCTCAATCACATCCACGTCGCGGCTGTAGGAGTTCACCACCTGACCGCCGTTACGCCCGCTGGCACCAAAGCCGACCCGCGCCGCTTCCAGCACGACCACGTCGTAGCCCACCTCGGTCAGATGCAGCGCCGCGGAGAGGCCGGTGAAACCGCCGCCAATAATGCAGACATCACACTGAATACTCTCCTGTAACATCGGCCACGGCGCATGCGGATTGGCGGTCGCTGCGTAATAACTCTCCACATAATTCATAACAATCTCCGGAATGCGCCTAAAAGTTGGCTGGCGTATGGGCACTGACAATGCGGCAGGGAATTTCAGCACGGTTGGTAAAGCTGTGCGGTAAGCCGGTATCAATCACGTAGCTCTCTCCGGCGGAGAGATGAAAGGGCTGACCGTTAATGACCAGCATAATTTCGCCTTCCAGCAGGGTACCGGTCTCTTCGCCCGGATGACGTAGCTTCTCGCCGGTGCTGGCGCCAGGTTGATAGGTTTCCAGCAACATGCCCAGCATGCGCTGCGCACGGCCATTGTCGATGAGCTTCAGTGAAACACCCTGGCTGCCAATCTCCAGCAGATCGCTGGCGCGGACAATGACCTTCGGCTCGGCATCCGTTTTGGGTTCCGAGAAGAACTCCGACAACGACAGTCCATAAACCTTCAGCAGCTTCTGCAGGGTACTGACCGCCGGGCTGACCTTATCCTGCTCGATGGTGCTGATAGCGCTGTGGGTCAGTCCGGCCAGTTCAGCCACACGACGTTGCGACAACCCCAGCGTCTGCCGGATCTGGGCCAGCCGTCGTCCCGGTGCCAGCGTGGCATCACTCATCTTCTTTTCCCCTGTGATAACGACGAGCGGCCTGAATAAATCCGCTGAACAGTGCCTGCGATCCTGCCGTGCGTTCCGGCTGCCACTCGGGATGCCATTGCACCGCCAGGGCGAAGGGGTGATGACGCAGACTCACCGCCTCAATCAGGCCATCCGGCGCGCGTGCTTCAACGCGCAGTTGTGGGCCGGGTTCGCGAACACCCTGATGATGGAGTGAATTGACCGTCAGCGGGCTGCTGCTATCCAGCAGCGTCGCCAGCATGCCGTCGGGTTCGAGAGTGACCTGATGTGCCGACGCATACTGTTGCGCCAGTGTCAGCGACTCATCCTCATGATGACGCTGAAATGGTGGTTCGCTGAGTTCCCGCCACAGTGCGCCACCATTCGCCACCACCAGCTCCTGCAGACCACGGCAGATCCCGAACATCGGCATTTTGTGGCTGGTGGCCCACGTAATCAGCTGGAAGGCGAGGCGGTCGCGGCCCGGATCGGCGTGCAGCTCTTCTCCCGCCTCGCCATAATGCCAGGGTTCGATATTGCTGGGACTGCCGGTCAGCAGCAGACCATCCAGCACAGCCATAGCGTTTTCTAATAGATGAGGCACATTCGTCAGACTGTGGGGCAGGGCCAGCGGCACACCACCCGCCTGCACCACCGCATCAATATATTTGTTGTGAACCGTCTGGGTCGGATGTCCGCCCAGTTCCTTCTGGCACATCACTACGCCAATCAACGGCTTGTCAAAAATAATGCCCATCTCACCTCCTCGCAACGCTGTTCGAAATATCTACCGAATGGGCTCGTCTGGCGGTTAAGTGTTCAATATTTTTTCAATCTAGCAATCTGCTGTGGGTTCTTCAAACGGATTTGTTACATTTGCACACTTTTTATGTTGGCGCTATGTTAGTGATGTGGCCGTTATTTTGAACATTACGCAAACCGAATAGGGGCGGGTGAGATCATGACTAACCTGGTAGAAGTAGAAGACTTCACGCTTCACAGTGAAGAGAAACGAACCAGCGCGTTCCAGCTGGCGGTGAAAACCTGGCTGGAGCGCCATCCTGAAACGCAGTATGTCGACATCTTGTTAAATGATTTAAATGGTGTATTCCGCGGCAAGCGCATTCCGGTCTCTGCGCTGCCTAAGCTGGAAAAAGGGTGTTACTTCCCCGCCTCAGTGTTTGCCATGGATATCCTCGGCAACACAGTAGAAGAAGCGGGACTCGGCCAGTCACTGGGCGAACCCGATAATCTTTGCCTGCCCGTCATCGATACTTTAGTTCCCTCCGCCTCTGACCCTCAGCACATTGCGCAGCTGCTGTTAACCATGTGCAACCAAGATGGCACTCCCTTTGACGTTGAACCCCGGAATGTCCTCAACCGGCTGTGGCAACAGCTGCGTAACCGAGGTCTGTTCCCGGTGGTAGCGGTAGAGCTGGAGTTCTATCTGGTGGACAAAAAGCGTGATGCTGAAGGCTTTATCCAGCCGCCCTGTTCGCCTGGCAGTGACGAACGCAATATGCAGAGTCAGGTCTACTCAGTAGACAACCTCGACCACTTCGCCGATGTGCTGCGCGACATTGATGATCTGGCACATCAGCAGGGCATACCGGCCGATGGTGCGCTGGCTGAAGCGTCGCCGGGACAGTTTGAAATCAACCTGCATCATACCCGTGACGTGCTGCGCGCCTGCGACCATGCGGTGCAACTTAAGCGACTGATTCGTCAGGTGACGGAAAATCATGGTATGACCGCGACGTTTATGGCGAAGCCGTATGAGGAGTTCGCGGGCAGCGGGATGCATGTGCATATCAGCATGCTGGATGCCGCCGACCACAACGCATTTGCCTGCGATGATGGCAGCGATTCGCCACTGATGAAACGTGCACTGGCCGGTATGATCGATCTGATGCCCGCCTCGATGGCGCTGCTGGCACCCAATGTGAATGCCTATCGCCGCTTTGTCCCGGACGCCTACGTGCCGTTACAGGCATCGTGGGGCCATAACAATCGGACCGTTGCGCTGCGCGTGCCGTGTGGGGATATCGATAATCATCGAATTGAGTATCGGGTTGCGGGTGCGGATGCCAATCCCTATCTGGTGGTGTCGGCTATCCTGGCCGGGATGCTGCATGGGCTGGATACCCCGTTGCCATTACCGCATCCTGTTACCGGCAACGGTCACCATGCAGAGGGGCTTGCACTGCCGATCCGTCAGAGCGATGCCCTGTATGAATTTGACAGCAGCTATCCGCTGCAGAAGTTACTGGGCGAACGTTTTGCCAGCGTGTGGCACAGCTGTAAGCATCATGAACTGTTGCAGTTTGAACGGCTGATCACCGCCACGGAAATAGACTGGATGCTGAAAAACGCCTGACAAACTTTTTCATCGCTCATCTGCCGCGCTTTTTTTTGCATAAGATGCCCCGATGTCTTGTATTACTGCCACGGGTTAGGGCAGAATACGCGGCCTGCAAAATCAGACGATAACCGACGCTTCACGCGCCGGTTATTTTTTTGCATCCAGTTTTATGAGAGCGCTTTTGCTGAATTAACCGAGGCCGGGCACGCACCCGGATAGATAAACACTGAAAACACGCGTAAGCGTGAGATTGAGGATGACAAAGATGGGGATGTTTTTCACTCTGCCAGCCAACGCTGGTACGCGTTTTCGTGATGACTACGGCGCCGCGTCAACCGCCAACCGTACTCCCTGTCGCTTAATGCGCAGTTGCCCTGTGACCCAGCTCAGCCAGGTTGTCGCACAGGGGGGACTGAAGCATGTCGCTTAATACCTCCGCCGCACCGCAGCGTGCGCAACTCAAAAAAACGCTTACGTTACTCCCGGTCGTCATGATGGGCTTAGCCTACATGCAGCCTATGACCCTGTTCGATACTTTCGGCATTGTTTCCGGGCTGACCGATGGTCACGTCGCCACTGCTTATGCTTTCGCGCTGATTGCGATTCTGTTCACTGCCGTGAGTTACGGTAAGCTGGTACGCCGCTTCCCCTCTGCGGGCTCCGCTTATACCTACGCTCAGAAGGCGATCAGTCCGCATGTCGGCTTTATGGTCGGCTGGTCATCCCTGCTGGACTACCTGTTCATGCCGATGATCAACATCCTGCTGGCAAAAAACTATTTTGAATCGCTGGTGCCAGGAATCCCGTCATGGATTTTTGTGGTGTTGCTGGTCGGGTTTATGACGCTCTCTAATATCAGGGGCATCAAAACCGTCGCCAATTTCAACAGTGTGATTGTGGTGCTGCAGGTGATTGTCATGGTCGGGATCACCGCGATGGTGATCTACGGTGTGGCAAGCGGTGTGGGTTCTGGCACGCTGGTAAGCAGCCGTCCGTTCTGGTCTGAGAATGCGCATGTGGTGCCGATGATTACCGGTGCGACGATACTCTGCTTCTCGTTCCTCGGCTTTGATGGCATCAGTTCGCTGTCGGAAGAGACTAAAGATGCAGAACGCACGATTCCGCGCGCTATTTTCCTGACGGCGCTGATTGGGGGTGTGATCTTTATCGCGGCCTCTTACTTCCTGCAACTTTACTTCCCGGACATTACCCGCTTCCAGGACCCGGACTCCTCACAGCCTGAGATCATGCTGTTTGTCGCCGGTAAAGCGCTGCAGGTCGGCATCCTGATCTTCTCGGTGGTCACGGTGCTGGCATCCGGTATGGCGGCGCACGCGGGCGTATCGCGTCTGATGTATGTGATGGGCCGTGATGGTGTATTCCCGGAGCGTTTCTTCGGTTACATCCATCCCAAATGGCGTACCCCGTCGCTCAACGTGCTGCTGGTGGGTGCGATTGCGCTGATGGCGATTAACTTTGACCTGGTCACAGCAACCGCGCTGATTAACTTCGGTGCGCTGGTGGCGTTTACCTTCGTGAACCTGTCGGTGATTGCACAGTTCTGGATCCGTGAGAAGCGTAACCGCACGCTGAAAGATCACGTTCAGTATCTGCTGCTGCCGCTGCTCGGCGCGATGACGGTTGGGGCACTGTGGGTGAATCTGGAAGAGAGTTCTATGGTGCTGGGCCTGATCTGGGCCGCCATCGGGATTATCTACCTGGCATTCGTGACCCGCAGCTTCCGTAATCCGGTGCCGCAGTTCAGCGAAGAAGTGTAATCACGCTAACGTTGCCGCCTTCCGGGCTTGATCGGGAAAGCGGCGACAGCTTAACCGGCCAGCACCAGTTCCCAGTTGCCGGCACTTAATCGATCCCGCCCCGCATCACTCAATTTGTTGTCCGTCACCACCTGATCAAACCTCTCCAGCGGTAACGCCAGAAACGTCGCTATCCTGTTGTATTTCGAACTGTCACTCAGTAAAACCCGTTTGCTGCTCACTTCGCTCACCGCCTGCTTCACCATCACTTTATCTTCATCCGGTGTAAACAAGCCCCGTGGCCCCCAGCAGGAGGCGGAAATAAAGGCGATATCAATGGCCAGATTGCGCAGGCTGCGTGCCGCCGACTCTCCGACGCAGGAGCGGTTCTCCCGGCATACGGTGCCGCCCGTGTGAATCACCCGGCACTGACTGGCTTCCATCAACAGGTTCGCCACCATAAAATCATTGGTCACCACCAGTAAATCATCACGATCCACCACTTCCCGCGCCAGGGCTAGCATCGTGGTCCCGGCATCCAGATAGATGCAGCTATTACGGGGAATGTGCCGGGCGGCGGTGCGACCTATTGCGCGCTTTTCATCGTTGTAGAGGGCGCTTTTCGTCATATGTGACGGTTCAGCCGCCAGCCGATCGGCAGAGCGCACGCCACCGGAAACCGACAACACGGCACCTTGTTCCTCCAGTTTCTGCACATCGCGGCGTATGGTCATGTGTGACACACCCAGCCGTTCCGTCAGTTCTGCAATGCTCACCACGCCACGATCGGCGACCAGCGCCAGAATCTGTTGATGACGTTCAATCGGAATCATATCTGCTCCCTGATGATTACCATTTTTTCACATTATAAAGTATCTGCCGGTTAACGAGAACAAAAAACAGCAGCGTAAAACCCAGCAATGGCCTTGGAATCTGCACCACGTCGCACTTGCAGCTGTAAATCCGGCAATGTTAAAAATTGTTCATGTTCACATTGATAATGTTTTTTTGTGAGGGGTAACACATTTTTATGGGAACGAAGCTGGCAGGATTAACAGTAACAAACAAATAATCACTTAATTTAACAGTGGAGGCGTAACATGCCAGCTGAAAACATCTGCGTTATCGGGTTAGGTTCCATGGGCATGGGTGCCGCGAAATCCTGTCTGCGCGCCGGTCTTAATACCTGGGGTGTCGATTTGAATCCCGTTGCGCTGGCGAATTTACGCGAGGCCGGAGCGCGTGATGCGCAGTCATCCGCCTCGGCCTTTGCCGACCAGCTTGATGCCGTTTTACTGCTGGTGGTGAACGCACAGCAGGTTAATGCCATTCTGTTTGGTAAAGAGGGCCTGGCTGCAAAACTGCGTCCGGGCACTGGGGTTATGGTCTCATCCACACTTTCAGCGCAGGATGCACAGCAGATTGAACAGCAGCTGGCTGAACATCAATTGCTGATGCTGGATGCCCCGGTCTCCGGCGGTGCCGCCAAAGCGGCCAGCGGTGAAATGACGGTGATGGCATCCGGCAGTGAAGCGGCCTTTACGCAATTGCAGCCGGTGCTGGATGCGGTCGCAGCCAAAGTCTATCGCGTGGGCAATGAGATCGGACTCGGGTCAACGGTGAAAATTATTCATCAGTTGCTGGCGGGTGTTCACATTGCGGTCGGCGCTGAAGCGATGGCACTGGCGGCGCGGGCCGGCATTCCGCTGGAAACCCTGTATGAAGTGGTCACCAATGCTGCGGGTAATTCGTGGATGTTCGAAAACCGTATGAAGCATGTGGTAGACGGTGATTACAGCCCGAAATCGGCCATCGATATCTTTGTGAAAGATCTCAACCTGGTGGCCGATACCGCGAAATCACTGCACTTTCCGCTGCCGCTGGCCTCAACCGCCCTCAATATGTTCACCGAAGCCAGCAACGCCGGTTTTGGGCGTGAAGATGACAGTGCAGTCATTAAAATCTTCAGCGGCATTACGCTGCCGCAGGCAGGGGAGAAAATCTGATGCGTCTTGGCGTGATAGCGGACGATTTTACCGGTGCAACGGACATCGCCAGTTTTCTGGTGCAGAACGGGCTGACCACCATTCAGTTCAACGGCATCCCTGCCAGCGATGACGTTACTGAGGCGCAGGCGATTGTGGTCAGCCTGAAGAGCCGTTCCTGCCCGGCAGAGCAGGCCGTTACCCAGTCGCTGGCCGCGCTGGCATGGCTGCAGAAACAGGGCTGCGAACGTTTCTACTTCAAATATTGCTCCACCTTCGACAGTACCGCGCAGGGCAATATCGGTCCGGTGACCGATGCGCTGCTGAATGCACTGGGTGAGACGCAGACGGTCATCTGTCCGGCGCTGCCGGTGAACGGGCGCACCGTCTATCAGGGCTATCTGTTTGTTGGCGATCAGCTGCTGTCCGATTCCGGCATGCGGCACCATCCGGTCACACCGATGCAGGACAGTAACCTGCTGCGTCTGCTGAGGTCGCAGGCGAGTGGCAAAGCCGGGCTGATCGCGGCGGCACAGGTTGATCAGGGCGCAGAGTCAGTGCGTCAGGCGCTGGGCCAGCTGGCGGAGCAGGGGATTAACTACGTCGTCACTGACGCCCTGCATCAGGCGCATCTGTTGACGCTGGGTGAAGCACTGCGCGATCTGCGGCTGGTGACCGGCGGTTCCGGGCTGGCCATTGGTCTGGCACGGCAGTGGGCAACGGCTGAAACTGATGCAGAGGCAGAGCAGGCAGGCCGTCCGCAGGGCGATCGCGCCGTGGTGCTGTCCGGCTCCTGCTCGCAGATGACCAACCGTCAGGTCGCTGCGTACCGCCAACGAGCACCGGCCTGCGAAGTTGAGATTGAGCATTGTCTGGAAGATACAGAGGGTTATGCCCGGCAGTTGTGCGACTGGGTGGAAGCAAATCACCATCAGGCGCTGGCACCCCTGCTTTTTGCCACCGCTGACGCGCAGCAATTGCAGGTGATTCAGCAGCGCTATGGCGCGCAGCGCAGTAGCGCAGCCGTTGAGCAACTGTTTGCCGCCGTCACCCGCGAACTGAAACAGCGCGGCTGGCAGCGCTTTATCGTGGCGGGCGGGGAAACGTCCGGCGTGGTCGCGCAGAGTCTGGGCGTCACCGCCTTTCACATCGGGCCGACTATTTCGCCCGGTGTGCCGTGGGTTCGCGACATTCATCAGCCGCTTTCTCTGGCACTGAAATCGGGCAATTTTGGCGACGAAGACTTCTTCCGCCGCGCGCAAACGGAGTTTACTTATGTCTGAATCTTTCTCTTTAGCGGAGCAGCAGGCGCGTGAGGAGATGGTGCGTCTCGGTGCCTCGTTCTTTCAGCGCGGCTATGCTACCGGCTCGGCGGGCAACCTCTCGATGTTGATGGCGGATGGCAATCTGCTGGCGACACCCACCGGCTCCTGCCTCGGTGAATTACAGGCAGACCGGCTGTCGAAAGTCACGCCTGAGGGGGAATGGCTCTCCGGCGACAAACCCTCCAAAGAGATTGCGTTTCACCGTGCGCTCTACCTCAACAATCCCGACTGCAGGGCGGTGGTGCATCTGCATAGCCACTACCTCACGGCGCTCTCCTGTTTACAGGGGCTGGACGTCACAAACTGCATTCGTCCGTTTACCCCCTATGTGGTGATGCGCGTCGGTGATGTGCCGGTCGTGCCTTACTACAAGCCGGGTGATGGGCAACTGGCCGAGGATCTGGCGGCGCTGGCGCCGCGCTATCGCGCCTTCCTGCTGGCGAATCATGGTCCGGTGGTGGTGGGAACATCATTACAGGAAGCGGCGGACAACACCGAAGAGCTGGAAGAGACGGCCCGGCTGATCTTTACTCTGGGTGACCGCCCGATCCGTTATCTCAGTGATGCCGAAGTGGCAGAATTAAGGAGCCGATAATGCCGAAATTTGCTGCTAACCTCTCGACGCAGTTTACGGAACACCCTTTTGCTGAACGCTTTGCTGCAGCGGCGGAAGCCGGTTTCACGGCGGTAGAATTTCTGTTTCCTTATGACTATCCCGCCACGCAGATAAAACAGTGGCTCGACGATAACCGACTGCAACTGGTGCTGTTCAATACCGCACCGGGCAACGTCGCAGCGGGTGAGTGGGGCATTTCGGCCATCCCAGGGCGCGAAGCGGAAGCCAGAGCGGATATCGATCGCGCCCTGAGCTATGCACTGGCGCTGAACTGCCCACAGGTACACGTCATGGCGGCGACGGTGCCGCCCGAGGCAGATCGTCAGCGCTACGTTGAAACCTTTATCAGCAACCTGCGTTATGCGGCAGAGCGCTTTGCGCCGCACGGCATCAACCTGCTGCTGGAAGCCCTTAACCCGACCACCAAACCCAACTATCTCTACGCCAGCCAGTATCAGACGCTGGAGATGGTTGAACAGATTGACCGGCCCAATGTATTCACTCAGCTTGACCTGTTCCATGCGCAGCGGGTAGACGGCAACCTTAGCCATCTGATTTGCCAGTATGCCGGACGCTATCGCCACGTACAGATTGCGTCAGCACCGGATCGCCATGAGCCGGATGAGGGGGAAATTAACTATCCCTTTATCTTCTCACTGCTGGATGAGGTCGGCTATTCCGGTTGGGTCGGCTGCGAATATATCCCGCGCGGCAGTACCACCGCTGGCCTTGGCTGGTTTGCGCCCTGGGCGAAAAAAAACTGATTTAGCGAACTGAAAAAACCGGTGTTTCGGCATCGGTGAGGATTGGTTCGTTCTTTTTCTGTCCCTGCATCCGATTTCCCTGTACGCCGATAACCCAAAAAATATAACAATTTCTGAGGTTTACTATGTCCACCGCACTGCTGTTAGCCATAGCGACCGCCAGCATCGTGATCCTGCTGCTGCTGGTCATCAAAGCCAAAGTTCATCCGTTTGTTGCCTTGTTGATCGTCAGCTTGCTGGTGGCCATCGCTACCGGCATTCCGGCTGAAAAAATCATGGAGACAATTATCACGGGGATGGGCGGGTTGCTCGGTCACATCACCATCATCATTGTTCTTGGTGCGATGCTCGGTGCGATCATTGAAGCCTCGGGCGGGGCCGAGTCACTGGCGCAACGCTTCAGTAAAACGCTGGGACTGAAGCGAACCGTCGCGGCATTAACCATGGCGGCCTTTATCCTTGGCATTCCGGTGTTTTTCGAAGTGGGCTTTATCATCGTCATCCCGCTGATTTATGGCTTCACCAAAGTGGCGCGCGTTTCACCACTGAAGTTTGGCCTGCCGATGGCGGGTGTGATGCTGACGGTGCACGTGGCGCTGCCGACCCATCCAGGTGCCGCGGCGGCCGCCGGGATCCTGCACACCGATATGGGATGGCTGATGATGCTGGGTATCGCAATTTCAGTGCCGGTCGGGATCATGGGCTACTACGTGGCAAAAGTCATGAACCGTCGCCACTACCACCTGTCAGTGGAGGTGCTGGAACAGCTGCAGATGGCAAAGCCGGAGGGGCAGGAAAAGAAGCATGAACCGGCACCGCCCGGTGCGCTGACCATCAGCGGTCTGATAGTGGTCCCGATTGTGTTGATCGTGCTGGGAACCCTGTCCCACACACTGCTGCCTGAAGGACGTCTGCTACGAAGTGTGATGACCGTGATTGGCACACCGCCGATTGCCCTGCTGATCGCTTTAGGGCTGGCGGCCTGGCTGCTGGGCGTGCGGCGTGGCTGGAGCAAAGACAAGCTGGAGGATCTGACCGGCCGGGCCATTCCCACCTCAGCCAGTGTGATTCTGGTCGCGGGTGCGGGTGGGGCATTCGGCAAAGTTCTGGTGGAGTCGGGCGTGGGTAAAGCACTGGCGGTCACGCTCGAAACGCTGCATCTGCCGCTGGTACCTGCTGCCTTTATCCTGTCGCTGGCACTGCGCGCGTCTCAAGGCTCTGCCACGGTGGCGATCCTGACCACCAGCGGTTTACTGACCCAGGCGGTGACCGGCGTGACGGATATGCAACGGGTTCTGGTCACCCTGGCGGCCTGTTTCGGCGGGTTGGGACTGTCGCATGTTAATGATGCGGGCTTCTGGGTAGTGACGCGTTATCTTGGCCTCTCCGTAGCCGACGGTTTACGCACCTGGACTGTGCTGACGACGATAATGGGGTTGAGTGGTTTTGCACTGACCTGGCTGGCGTGGACAGTGCTGTGATGCCGACCACAAGGAGATCAGACACGCTGACCCGGCAGGTGATGTCGGGTCAGCGTGTCTGACGATACGGTGACTCAGGAAACCAGTTCCTGCGCATAGAGATAAAGCGCTTTGAGCTGCCCAAGCTTATCTGCGTCAGATTCATGCAGATTGGCCAGTCCCTCCAGCTCCTGCATAAACGCCTGAACCCGATCGCCATTCAGCACGTTGCGACGATGCAGCAACCAACGTTGCTGCTCGGCATCATCCAGCGTGCCAGGGAAATTACGCGCCCGATAGCGGAACAGCAGTTTCGCCACGCGCGCACTTTCAAAGCTCAGGTCCAGCGCAGGCAGGTTCGCGGGTGCGGTCTGCCGGATGATATTCATTCCGGCACGGTCGGCATCACTGAAGAACCCATCATAGAGTTGCGTGTCCACATCCTCTGACGGCGTAAAGGGTTCCGCTTCGGCAAACAGCGTGACCAGTTTTTCCCGCACGTCGGGCTGCTGACGCAGCAGTGCCAGATTCGCCAGACAGTGCTGACGATCAATACCCAGGCGGGCCGCATCTTCCGGGCGCAGCGTACTGGCAGGAGCCAGCACCGGACATTTATTAATATGAACCAGCTTGACCGGCACTGCGGGCAGATCGCCGAGATCGTTTTTTGGCGTGTAAAGACGCTCACGCAGCGTGTCAGCATCCAGTTGCTGCAACGGCGACATATCGCCCGCCAGATCCACCACGATTAGCGCATTCCGGTTATCGGGATGCCAGGCCAACGGTACGATCCAGCTGGTATTACCGCGCGCGGCCCCGAACATGCCGGAGACATGCACCAGCGGCTTCATCTGCGGGATGTCGATCAGGTTCATCAGCTTGTTTTTGTTACGATGGGTAAACAAAAACTCAAACAGTTTCGGTTGCTTCTCTTTCACCAGCTTCGCCATCGCCAATGTGGCGTAAACATCGGACATCGCATCGTGCGCATTTTCATGCGCCACACCGTTAGCCTGAGTCAGATGCTCCAGCCGGAAGCTGGGAAAGCCTTCGTCATTTTCTGGCCAGTTAATCCCTTCGGGCCGCAACGCATAGCAGGCACGCATCACGTCGAGCAGATCCCAGCGTGAGTTGCCGTTTTGCCAGGCCCAGCCATAGGGATCGTAAAAGTTGCGGTAGAAGATATTGCGCGTCACTTCATCATCAAAACGCACGTTGTTGTAGCCCACTACACAGGTTTGCTCCGTGGTGAACAGCGCATGAATGCGTGCAGCGAACTCTGCTTCGGTTACGCCGCGACTCATCGCTATCTGCGGGGTGATGCCGGTAATCATCACGGCTTCGGGCTGCGGCAGATAGTCATCAGGCGGACGGCAATAGAACACGTCGGGTTCGCTGACCGGATTAAACTCACTGTCGGTTCGCAGACCGGCAAACTGGGCTGGCCGGTCACGAGAGGGGCTGGTACCGAAGGTTTCATAATCGTGGAAGAGGAAAGTGGGCTCTACGCGGTCGTTATTCAAATTTTATATCCGTTTATTGCGTTCACTGACTTAATGAACAGAAAGCGATGAACCGGCTCTCTGTTCGCTCTGTATCGGATTGCACGCAGCAGGGTGAGTTATGATCGTTGTGTCTGATGCGCGCTGACTGTAGGTTCAGCCATGCCGAGCCAGTATAGCGGCCCGGGCAGCAACTGATGCTACCCCTGTATGGTAAACCATATTCCGGCACGTCTGAAGTTCAGGGTTTAGCTCGCCTGACGTCGCTTTGTAGCCGTCAGGCAGAAACGACCGCCGCATCAGAGGCACGAAACCGTACTGGTGGTATCCGTGTCGATTCTGAAAACGGAAGCCGTTACGTATTTTCTCACGGCGTCACTCGCGCCACCCGCAATTCATTTCATCCTAT
The DNA here is from genome assembly GCF_037152305.1 of Pantoea sp. AS142. Lineage (NCBI taxonomy): Bacteria > Pseudomonadati > Pseudomonadota > Gammaproteobacteria > Enterobacterales > Erwiniaceae > Pantoea > Pantoea sp. AS142. The sequence continues at coordinate 490,967 of NZ_JBBCMO010000002.1, forward strand.
GAACGCTGCACCTTTTCTATCTGACGAATCTGACGAATCTGACAATGCCGACCCGCCGCCCTGGTCCGATTACCAGGCCGTTTAGAGACCCCCTTCAGTTCATACTTTTTTTCAATTTATTCAAACCTTCACAACGCTTTTGCCGTAAAACGTGCGGCTGTTTCCGTTTCGTTTTAGAAACGTTCTTTCCCGTGCAATTAAGGATGAAGTGTTGAAAAGGCGTCTGCTGTTCACCGTTACCGCTACTGTTTTTTGGGCCTCGCTGGCCCAGGCTGATGCGATCCCCTTTCCTGTGACGCCACCGGCTATTGATGCGGCTTCCTGGGTGCTGATGGATGCCATCACCGGGCAGGTTCTGACCGCGGGTAATCCCGATGAACGCCGTAATCCCGCCAGTCTGACCAAACTGATGACCGGTTACGTGGTTGACCGCGCTATCGACCAGAAGAAAATCAGCCGTGACGACATGGTCACGGTCGGAAAGGATGCCTGGGCAGCGGGTAATCCGGCGTTCAAAGGCTCCTCGCTGATGTTCCTGAAGCCAGGCGATAAGCTGAGCGTCCGGGATTTAAGCCGTGGCGTGATCATCGATTCCGGTAACGACGCCTGCGTTGCGCTGGCTGACTATGTGGCGGGCAGCCAGGCGAACTTCGTCGGTATGATGAATCACTATGTTGAGACGCTCGGCCTGCAGAATACCCATTTTGAAACGGTTCATGGTCTGGATGCACCGGGTCAGTTCTCCAGCGCGCTCGATATGGCGAAACTGTCACGCGCCATCATTGATGGTGAGCCTGACTTTTATGCCATGTACAGTGAGAAGACCCTGACCTGGAACGGCATTACCCAGAACAACCGTAATGGTCTGCTGTGGGACAATAATCTGCACGTCGATGGTCTGAAAACCGGTCACACTGAGACCGCGGGCTTTAATATCATCGCCTCGAATGTGGTGGGGAAACATCGCCTGATCGCCGTCGTCATGGGCGGTAAAAGCCCGAAAGGCCGTGAAGAGCAGGCGCGTAAGCTGCTGGTCTGGGGCCAGAACACCTTTGACACCGTTCAGCTGTTCCATTCTGGTAAGAAGATTGGCAGCGAAAACGTCTGGTACGGCAACCCTCATCAGGTTGACGTTGGTACAGCAGAGGATGTTTATCTGTCGCTGCCGCGCAGTGAAGTTCAGAACGTGAAGGCGAAATACATCATCGATCGCAAAGATCTGGAAGCGCCGCTAAAAGCTAACGAAGTGATTGGTGAAATTCAGGTGATGGATAAAGATCAGCCGATTGCCCACTATCCGCTGGTGGCGCTGAGTGCGGTTGAACCTGCAGGCGTCATCACCCGCCTGACCGATTATTTCAGGCAGAAGTTCTGATTCGCAGACTGACAGCACTAACAGGGGTAGCCTGCGGGCTGCCCGTTTTCACATCCCGGCGGCTTGATCTCAGCGTGTTACTGGTAGCTGATAAAGGTTAAATGGCCGTGACAGGTTGTTTTAACTTCCGGGCAGCAATGTGAGGTAGATGTTGATAATTGTAAACGAACGTCAAAACTGTTTTGAAATATCCGACTCGCGCTAAGCCTGAGCCACGTTCAGGGTTAAGATAGCCACATCATGTTCCCGCAACCGGAAAGCCACATTGCGTCCCGATAAGCCCATCTCAAAACTGGAGTTCTGGTTTTATCGCCATTACCGCTCCGTCCACGGCGTGCGCATTGCCATCGCCTTCTTACTCTGCTTCATCTTTGTCCGGGCGACCGGTATTCCTGAAGGCACCTGGCCGCTGATTACGCTGGTGGTGGTGATGGGACCCATCTCCACCTGGGGAAATGTCTTTCCTCGTGCGCTGCAGCGCATCTGCGGCACGGTAGCCGGGTCAATTTCTGGTCTGATTGCCCTTAAACTGGAGTTGATCTCGATGCCGATGATGCTGGCCTGGTGCGGCACTATCATGGTGATCAGCGGCTACCTGACGCTGGGCAAACATCCCTACATGGCGCTGTTGATCGGGATTACGTTGAGCGTGGTGGTGGGGGCGCCAACGGGCGATTTTACAGTAGCACTGTGGCGCGGCGGGGATGTGATTCTGGGATCGCTGATGGCGCTGCTGTTTACCGCTATCTGGGCGCAGCGTGCCTATACACACTGGCGCATTCAGCTCTCTGACGCGCTGGCGGAAATGGCAAAGATCTATTACGCCGGCTTCTCGCCCAATCTGCTTGAAAAGCCGCGCCTCAATAAGCCGCTGGGCAAATTGCTGAGCAGCGTGATCAAAATGCGGGCATTGCTGGAGCCATCGAGCAAAGAGACGCGCATCCCGAAGTCGGTGCTGGAAGCGATCCAGACCATCAACCGTAATATGGTTTACACCATTGAGATGCAGATTAATGCCTGGTGGGCATCGCGCGAGAGCCATCTGATTATGCTTAACGCACCTGCATTACGTCGCACGCAGCAGATGACCAGGAACACACTGCGGGCGCTGTCGGTCATGGCGATTGAGGGTGAAACCGAGGAAGTAATTGCCAACAGCCATGTGCTGACTGAAATCAGTGGCGAACTGCGGCGACTGATTGCCGAAGCCGGCAGCGAGGGTCTGGAAGAGACGCCGATCTACGGTTACGTCTGGCTGACGCTGGAACTGGCGAAACAGCTTGAGCGGATGACCGATCTGATGCGGATGGCGCTGCGTAAATAATCACCTCAGACAATGACTTAATGTGAAACCGGGTTTCTTTGCGCTAAGATAAGAGCCAGTCTGAATTTAGCTGTGACAATTGCTTACCAGGCGGGCTAGCCGCTAAGCTGATCGTTTTGACTCTCTCCCTGCGTCAGCAGGCTCAAAGAAAGGTGCCATCATGGAAAATGCCAAGCAATCATTTCAGGACGTACTGGAGTTCGTACGTATGTTCCGCCGCAAAAACAAACTACAGCGCGAAATTGTCGATAACGAGAAGAAAATCCGCGACAACCAGAAGCGCGTGCTGCTGCTCGACAACCTGAGCGAATATATCAAACCCGGCATGAGCGTTGAGGCTATCCAGGAAATCATCGCCAGCATGCGTGTGGATTATGAAGATCGCGTGGATGAGTACATCATCAAAAACGCCGATCTGTCGAAAGAACGTCGCGAACTGTCGAAAAAGATCAAAGCCATGGGCGTGGGCGAACACCCGAAAGCGTAAAAGCGCAATGCGAGGCGCTAACGCCCCTTACGTGCCATGCGAACCCGCATCCACTCCGGTGGGGCGGGTTTTTTTATTGCCCGCGTCAGCGTAGAGGGAAAGGGGTTATTTGCCCGCCAGCCTGCGGGCAATCACCTGTAACTGTTGGGACAGCGCCATTAAGTCGCCCCGCTGATCAGCCGGCGGGGCGGTGGTCTCCCGGATCACCAGAGCGGTTTCCAGCGCGTTGCGTGAGGCCTCTTTTCCCTGCAGCCCGGCCAGCATCCGCTCGACACTCTGTGCGCCAAGATAGTGTAAATCCTGCCGCACCGTGGTCAGCGGCGGCTGATACCATGCGCTCTCGGCGGTATCGTCATAGCCAATCACCGAGATCTCGCCAGGTATTGCCACGCCATACTGATGTAGCGCCCGCATTGCACCCAGTGCCATCTGATCGTTCGCCACCAGCAGCGCCTGCGGCAGATTGTCGGGTAATTGTGCCAGCAGCGCCTGATAACCCGACTGCGCGCTCCAGTCGCCGCGCAGGGAACAATGCGGCGTTAACTGATGATCGGCCAGCGCCTGACGCCATGCGTTTTCACGCTGACACGCCGAAACCGCGCGCAGCGGCCCGTTTAGCAGGCCAATCTGACGATGCCCCAGCGCCACCAGATGCTCAACGGCGGCCCGTGCGCCCGACTCATTTGGATACTGACACTGCGCCACTGCCGCGTGGGGGTCGACATCCAGAAACAGCACCGGCTTGCTGCCGCACAGCAGCTGGATCTGTTGTGCCTCATCCGCCTCCAGCGGCAGGTTGATCAGCAGCCCATCGACCCGCTGTGCCAGCAGTTCATTCACAGTGGCGGCCGCATCGTGACGACTGTCCATGGCGATTACCAGATGATAACCCGCCTCAGCGGCACGCTGCTGAATCGCCGAAGCGATCTGCGCCGGTGCCATCAGGGCCAGGTCGCTGGTGGCCAGGCCCAGGGTGAGCGTCGCCTTACCCGCCAGCTGCTGCGCCACACGATTTGGCACATAATTGAGCTGCTGCATCGCCGCCTCAACCCTTTCCCGCGTGCGGGCTGACACCTGTTCAGAACGATTTAAAACACGTGAAACAGTTTGATATGAGACGCCGGCAAGTTGCGCGACATCATCGAGGGTCACAGAGCGGGAAGTCATTGAACTCTCCAAAAGGTGAAGCGACGAGTGTAGCAAATTTTCCTGCTGCGCTGCTGCTGCACACCACACTTTCGCCTCCACGCAAACCAGGGCCGCTGCGGCACCCGATCAGCACACTCTGGCGGCAGGCGTGGTAATTAACGCTGCTGCAAATAAACCTGCAGATTAACATCCACCGCGTTCAGCAGCGGCGTGGCCAGGCCGTTACGCTTCGCCCGCAGCAGCAGGTCGCCTATCACCTGGTCGGCTTCGATATCAAAGCCCTGGGTTAAATCGCGGTACATCGAGGAGGTCATCGGGGTCGCCGGATTACTTAACAGTTCAAAAATGCGGGCGGTAGCCGCCGGGCGCGGCTGATAGCCTTCAGCCGTCATGACTGACAGAACCTCCGTGAAAATCCCCTGTAACAGCGCTTCGCCCCCGCGGGAGCGGAGTATCTGTTGGGTATCGCCGCGCGCCAGACAGCAGACTGCGCCGAGCGTGCTTAGCAGCAGCCACTTTTCCCATAGCTCATCCATAATGTTATCGCTGAATCGGGTATCGACATGGCCGTCGCGCAGCGCCGCATCAATCCGATGCAGTCGTGCATCCTTGTTGCCGTCCAGCGCGCCGTAAAAAAGCTGATGCAGCGGCGTCATCTGGATCACTTCACCCTTATCACCCAGCGTGGCGTTGATTTTGCACAGGCCGCCAATCACCTTATCTTTGCCGAAACGCTGTTGCAGCGTCGCGATGTGCCGCATTCCGTTCAGAATCGGTAAAATCAGCGTTTCAGGGCCGACCGCAGGCGCAATATCACCCATCACCTGATCAAGAGCAAAACTCTTCACCGTCACGATGATCAGGTCGTAGTGACCCGTCAGTGTGCTGGCCTGGGTCAGGTGCGGCTGTAATGTTTCAGTACCCTGCGGCGTCTGCAACACCAGACCGCTGGCCTTGAGTTGCTGATAACGGCGCTCACGAACCAGAAAAGTCACGTCCTGGCCCGCCTGAGCCAGCCGTGCGCCAAAATATCCGCCGGTCGCGCCGGCACCTGCTATCAGAATGCGCATCCTACTCTCCCTCCGCTGAAAACCTCTACCTTAGAACGCCGTGAACGGGCTGACCAGTCTTCACCTCGGTTAGCACACCTCGGGGAGTGTGAAATAACAGGCCAGGAACGCGTGTGCAGGAAGGAAAGGCGGTCAGAAAAACAGATTTTACCGGCCAGGCAGGTGGAACAACATGTGGGGGGGATCAGAGTCGGGTAACGCCCAGGGCGGCGGCCTGCTGTTCCCACGCCAGCACGTCCTGGTAAGCGTCCCGCTGCACCGGGCTGAATCCACTAATCAGATTGTCGTCGCAGACGCTGCGCCAGGCGGGTTCGCTCACCAACTGATGCATCGCCGTGCGGAGTGTCTTCAGGCGGGCCGCTGATGTCGAGGCTGCCGTGATTAGCGGCAATCCGGGCGTGGCTGGCGTCTCACCAATGATATGCAGACCGCGCAGCGCATCCGGCGCATAGCGCGCCAGCAGCGCCCAGCTCACACAGTCGATAGCCGCGATATCTGCCTGTGAATCACGCAGCGCCGCCAGCGACTGACGATGCCCGCCGCTCAGCAGCAGCTGTGAAAAGGTCACGCCCTGACGCGCCGCCACAAACCGCAGCGCGTTATAGCCGGAGTGAGAATCCAGGCTGTTAGCTACCGCCCGCTGGCCGTTAAAATCGGTCAGCGTCGCCTGTTTATCCCGCGCCACCAGCCAGCTGCGATAATTGCGACCGGTGCAGCCCGGAGCCTGATAATGAAAGGTGCCAACCAGTTGAACCCCAGGAAGCAGGCTGACCAGCGGATAGCCGCAGGTCTGGCTCAGCAGCAACTGGTCATCCTGCCAGTGTGACAGCAGAGTGTCAGGCCAGACTGGCTGCGCGGCTACACCGCGCTGCGCCAGCAGCGTAACCACAGCCTGCATCAGTGCCCGCGTGGCAGGCGGATGGAGGGCATACATGGGCAAAGCGAGCAGATTATTCATGGGTTTTCTCCCCTGAGCGGCCCGGATGGGCATTGACGCTAACCGGTCTGACCCGGCACTGACGCAGCCAGACCCGATAGCCCGCCACGCGAAAGCCGTGGCTGCGCTGAGAGTCATGCTCACGGTCGCGCAGATAGAGCGGGCGGAGGCCATACCAGGGGACACCGGGAAGGTCGTGATGCACTGAATGGTAGTTCAGATTCAGGAACAGCATGCGCCACGGCCATGCCGCTTCATTATTCACGGCGCGCACCAGCGGATCGTCTGCTGCGCGCGGCTCATACAAGGATCGGACTGTGGTCAGCGCCAGCTACGCGCGTGCGTTAAGCCAGGTGCGCTGCTGCGAAGAGAGATAACCGTTGTGCATGATCCACCTGACAGTGAAAGCGGGAACCTGAACAGTGCGTGAAAGGACGGACAAAGACAAAGTGGATAATCGGCTGAGCTATGTCGAAATTCCTGAATATGGCGCTGAAAGATATTGACTATCAGTGGCGGCGTGGAGGGCGTAACCTTTCTCAATCAAAAATCGCCTTGCACCCACGGGCGTTTACCGCCTGTCAGGAGAAACAGAAATGAAAAACATTGGCTTCTTATCCTTTGGTCACTGGACGCCTTCGTCGCAGTCCGCTACCCGTACCGCGCAGGATGTGTTATTGCAATCGATCGACTTAGCGGTCGCTGCCGAAGAGCTGGGCGCGGATGGCGCTTACTTCCGTGTCCACCATTTTGCCCGTCAGCTCAGCTCGCCGTTTCCACTGCTGGCTGCTGTGGCAGCCCGTACCAGCAAAATTGAGATCGGCACCGGTGTCATCGATATGCGCTACGAAAATCCGCTCTACATGGTGGAAGACGCCAGTGCGGCAGATCTGATCTCAAATGGCCGTCTGCAACTGGGTCTGAGCCGCGGTTCACCTGAGCAGGTGATCGATGGCTGGCGCTACTTTGGTTTTGAACCGAAAGCGGGTGAAAGCGATGCGGATATGGGCCGTCGTCACACCGAGGAATTTCTGGAGGTGCTACGCGGCGAGGGCTTTGCGAAGCCAAATCCACAGCCGATGTTCCCTAATCCACCGGGCCTGCTGCGTCCTGAACCGCTCTCTGAAGGTCTGCGTGACCGCATCTGGTGGGGTTCCGGCTCCAACGCCACCGCAGAATGGGCGGCAAAAATGGGCATGAATCTGCAAAGTTCCACCCTGAAGGATGATGAGACCGGCGAGCCATTCCACATTCAGCAGGCGAAGCAGATCCGCGCTTACCGTGAGGCCTGGAAAGCGGCGGGGCATCAGCATGCGCCACGCGTCTCCGTCAGTCGCAGCATCTTTGCATTGGTGAATGATAGGGACCGCGCCTACTTTGGCCGCAGCGGTAACGATCAGGATTCGGTTGGCTTTCTTGATGAGAAAACCCGCGCCATCTTTGGCCGAAGCTATGCCGCCGAGCCTGAGGTGTTAATTAAGCAACTGGCGCAGGATGAGGCAATAGCCGAAGCAGATACGCTGCTGCTCACCGTGCCTAATCAGCTTGGTGTCGCCTACAACGCCCATGTGATTGAGACGATTCTGAAGTACGTCGCCCCGGAACTCGGCTGGCGTTAACCGATGCCACAGCGCCCGCCTCAGGCGGGCGCTATCGGATTAACAGCGTCTGCGGCAATGTCGCTGTCTCTTTAAGCCCTCTGGCGTGGCCAGGTTATCTTCCTGGCTTTTCCCCGTTCTTCCGCGCTGTCTCTCCTGATGAAGCCAGATTTTCCTGTCAGTAACCGCCGCCGCGCGCAATCCCACTCAGTTCGTCCGTTTATCTGCTTTGCCGTCGCCTGATTCTGATGTGCGCATTCGGTTTGCTCGTGGTGGCATAGTCAATCTGCAACAAATGTAACAAGCCGGTTGTGCATCCGGAACAGTGGGAATAATCTGATGACGGCCTGAGCCGCTTCGCTGTGGATTACGCAGGGAATTGCCGGTTATGCCATCGTTGGAAGCTGTTAAAAATAGTTGTATTCAAAGGGATAAGCTATCAAACATATAGGAGCAGACAGGTGTGCGATCCTGTTAATCCTCTATAGAGTAGCGATGAAAATACAAAAAAGAGGTGTGACCATGAGCAATTCCGTTGATGAAGATGCAAAAGATGCAAAGCCGATTGTCGAAGCCGACCGCGAAGTGCCGGCGGGCAAATGTCCTTTTCATGCGGGTAAGCCAACTCAGGCAAACCAGGCTCCGGGCGGCGGCACAACCAACCGCGACTGGTGGCCTAATCAACTCCGGGTTGATCTGCTGAATCAGCACTCATCTCGTTCGAACCCGCTTGATGAAACCTTCGATTACCGTAAAGAATTTGCCGGATTAGATTACCCCGCACTGAAAGCTGATATAAAAGGTTTGCTTACTGAGTCACAAGCCTGGTGGCCTGCTGACTGGGGCAGCTATATCGGCCTGTTTATTCGCATGGCCTGGCACAGCGCCGGAACCTATCGCTCCGTGGACGGACGCGGTGGTTCAGGCCGTGGTCAGCAACGCTTCGCGCCGTTAAACTCCTGGCCAGACAACGTCAGCCTGGATAAAGCGCGCCGTTTACTGTGGCCGATTAAACAGAAATATGGCCAGAAGATCTCCTGGGCTGACCTCTATATTCTGGCGGGTAACGTTGCGCTGGAAAACTCCGGCTTCCGTACCTTCGGCTTTGGTGCCGGCCGTGAAGATGTCTGGGAACCGGATATGGATGTGAACTGGGGCGAAGAAGCGGCCTGGCTGGAACATCGTCACCCGGAATCTCTGGCTCAGTCGCCACTGGGTGCCACCGAGATGGGTCTGATCTACGTGAACCCGGAAGGGCCTGAACACAGCGGTGATCCTGCCTCTGCTGCCCCGGCGATTCGCGCCACCTTTGGCAACATGGGCATGAACGACGAAGAGATCGTGGCATTAATCGCGGGTGGACATACGCTGGGCAAAACCCACGGTGCCGCACCAGCCAGCCACGTCGGTGTCGATCCGGAAACCGCTCCGATTGAAGCGCAGGGCCTGGGCTGGGTTAACAGCCACGGTACGGGCGTCGGCGCAGATGCGATTACCTCCGGCCTGGAAGTGATCTGGTCTCAGACGCCAACCCAGTGGAGCAACTACTTCTTCGAGAACCTGTTCAAATATGAGTGGGTTCAGACGCGCAGCCCGGCGGGTGCCATCCAGTTTGTAGCGGCGGATGCACCGGAAATTATCCCGGATGCCTTTGACGCTGCGAAGAAACATAAACCGACCATGCTGGTGACCGATCTGACGCTGCGTTTTGACCCGGAGTTTGAAAAAATTTCGCGTCGTTTCCACAACGATCCGCAGGCCTTCAACGAAGCCTTTGCCCGTGCCTGGTTCAAACTGACTCACCGTGATATGGGGCCAAAAGCGCGCTACATCGGACCAGAAGTTCCCCAGGAAGATCTGATCTGGCAGGACCCGCTGCCTGCACCGGTTTATCATCCAACCGTGGCAGATATCGCCCAGCTGAAAGAGAAAATTGCGTCATCCGGCCTCAGCGTCAGCGAGCTGGTGTCAGTTGCCTGGGCCTCAGCATCTACTTTCCGTGGCGGCGACAAACGTGGTGGGGCCAACGGTGCCCGTCTGGCATTGCTGCCGCAGCGTGAGTGGGACGTCAATGCTGTCGCGGCACGCGTACTGCCGACGCTGGAAGCCATCCAGCGCGAAGCACACAAAGCTTCACTGGCGGATGTGATCGTGCTGGCGGGTGTGGTTGGCGTTGAGCAGGCGGCGAAAGCGGCGGGTGTATCGATTGAGGTGCCATTTACGCCGGGCCGTGTCGATGCGCGTCAGGATCAGACCGACATTGAGTCGTTCGATCTGCTGAAACCGCGTGCCGATGGTTTCCGTAATTACGGGACGGGTTTCGGCAAAACCACCACCGAAAATCTGCTGATTGATAAGGCGCAGCAGCTGACCCTGACCGCGCCAGAGTTAACAGTGCTGGTGGGCGGGATGCGTGCGCTGGGGGCAAACTTCGATGGCAGCCAGCACGGTATCTTCACGCATAATCTGGGATCGCTGAACACCGATTTCTTCGTGAATCTGCTGGATATGCGCACCGAGTGGAAAGCCACCGATGACACCAATGAGAAATTCATTGGACGCGATCGCGTCAGCGGCGAAACGCGCTTCACCGCCACCCGCGCCGATCTGGTGTTTGGTTCTAATGCGGTGTTACGCGCCTCGGCGGAAGTCTACGCCAGCAGCGACGCCCGCGAAAAATTCGTCAAAGACTTTGTTGCCGCCTGGACCAAAGTGATGAATCTGGATCGGTTTGATATCTGATAGCCGTGAATGTTGTAAAGGCTGAAACCCGCTAACACGCTACTGCACCCTAAAAGTTGGAAGTCCGACTGATTAAGGTGCAGTTTTTTTTGAGCGCTATTCTTCTGAATGCAGGGTCGGGTTGGCGAGTCCGGATACGGAAGCTGTGCCGCGATTCTTTCATCGTATTTGGCGTAATCCTTTGTATCTCCCAAACTGTTTTTTACGCTCATCCTGACGAAAATTCGTTCCCTACGCTTTGTCACACTCAGGAGGGGCTTTATGTTTATCACGCGTCTTAAAAACGTCGGTGGAGCTGTCATGCTGACGGTTCCTCCCGTCGTTCTGAAAATGCTGTCGTTGTCGACAAACCGCGACGTCGGTCTGACTATTGATAATGGTCTTGATCGTTAAGCCGCACAATCGTCCGCAATATTCGCTTGAGGAACTGCTGGCGTAATGCGATCCGGATGCCGAAATGAGCAAAGAGGATCGGGAATGGATTGATGCGCCTGCAGTGGGTAAGGAGAACCGGTAAGTGGAGAGGAGAAATCTGGCTGGTAACGCTCGACCACACCGCGGGTCATGAACAAAGTGGAAAGCGTCCGGTTCTTATCGTCTCTCCGGCCTCGTTTAACACGTTCACCCGGTTACCGATTGTGGTGCCGATCACCAGCGGCGGAAACGTTGTCCGCGCAGCAGGTTTTACCGTTTCACTGGATGGGGCGGGGTGCAGGAAAACGGGCGTTATTCGCTGCGATCAGCCCAGAACACTGGATATGCAGGCCCGCGAAGGCAGGCGACTTGAGCGACTTGCAGAAACTATCGTGAATGACGTGCTGGCCCGGCAGGAAGCCATTCTGAACTGAATATCTGATGCGGCTACAAAAACCAATAAAAAGCCCGCTCAGGTTTCCCTGAGCGGGCTTTTCGAATTTGGCTCCTCTGACTGGACTCGAACCAGTGACATACGGATTAACAGTCCGCCGTTCTACCGACTGAACTACAGAGGAATCGTTTGAACGGGGCGCATAGTAACGGCCTCCTCGGGCCATGTCAAAGCTCTTTTTCACAAATCTGCACGACTGCTGAAATAGTCACCACTATGCTGTTTTAAGCCATGAAAGAACGGCCTGCACGGCAGAGGCACCGGACAAAATGCGACAGGGAAAACTGAGGTGTTTATGAGGTGTTCTGGTGCTGCAGACCCCTTGCCAGACGGCAGGAGGCGTGATTTAGCCGGATAGTTTTTAACTGCCGTCACAAAGTCTTGATTCTCGCTTTGTCAGCGACAGAAATGACACTTAAATTCCGTTTCAACCCTGAACTGAAGCTGTGGAGTTGAAATGAACAAAGTCAGAATCGGCATGATTGGCAGTGGCTATATCGGGCGCTGCCACGCGATTGCCTATGCCCAGGCCCCCACTGTATTTGCGCTGAAAGGCGAAATCGTGCGGGAGATGCTGGCCGAAGTGAATCCTGAGCTGGCGGCCCGACAGGCGGCGACCTTTGGTTTCGCGCGTTCTACAGGCGACTGGCGCGCGCTGGTCAGCGATCCGGCGATTGATGTGGTGGATATCTGCGCCCCCAACTTTCTGCATAAAGAGATGGCGCTGGAGGCGATACGACACGGCAAACACGTCTATTCTGAAAAGCCGCTGTCGTTAAGCGTGGCGGATGCGCAGGAGATGGTGGCGGCAGCCAAGGCGGCAGGGGTCAAAACCCTGGTCGGTTTCAATTACATGAAAAACCCGACCAGCCAGCTGGCGAAAGAGATCATTACCCGTGGTGAGATTGGTGACGTGGTGCATTTCTACGGCACCCATAACGAAGATTACCTCGCCAGACCGGAAACGCCACTCGACTGGCATTGCCAGAAAGCGCTGGCCGGTCTCGGGGCGCTGGGCGATCTGGCCGCACATATCGTCAATATGGCGCACTATTTGGTTGGTGACATTGCTGAGGTAAGTGGGGACATGATGACGGTGATTACCTCACGGCCCGATCCAAAAGCACCTGCGCGGCAATTACCGGTAGAAAACGAAGATCAGGCCAGTGCGCTGCTGCGTTTCTGCAATGGTGCGCATGGCGTGATTGAAACTTCACGCATTGCCTGTGGCGCAAAAATGGGCCTGACCTATGTCGTCACCGGCACCAAAGGCACGCTGCGCTACACCCAGGAACGCATGGCGGAGCTGGAGCTTTATCTGCATGACGACCCTGCCGGGCGGCAGGGTTTTAAAACGCTGCTGACCGGGCCAGCACACCCTGACTACGCGAACTTCTGTGTATCAGCCGGTCATGGCATCGGCTTTAACGATCAAAAAACGGTGGAGATCCGTGACCTGATTAACGGCATCGCCGCAGGCGATCGCATGTGGCCCGATTTTGCCGAGGGATTGCAGGTTCAGAAGGTGCTGGAGGCGATTGCACACTCAGCAGAGCAGCGCCGCTGGATTGAGGTGTAGGGCTGAGTCTGAAGAGAGTAAAAAGGGGGGGTAAAGTAAAGGGCCGCTGTTGATTCAACCCCCGGCGGGCAGGGCGGGAAACGGTGGCTTCCCGCCCACGTTGAGTCAGATCAGGCCACTTTTCTCCCACCACAACTTATCCAGCGCATAAAAGCGATCGCGTTGACTCTCAGGCTGGCTGAGATCGCGTTTCCATGGCTTTGCCAGAATATAGTGCAGGTTCTTCACCTCATTACACTGCCAGAGACCGCTATGCTGGAATGGCAGCGTCTTTAATGCATTGTAGATATAAGAGAGGGGCTTCCAGCGGTCGGCAAACACTTCATTTAGCAGGTCCTGTTCGGAGAAGGGATAGGCGCTGAGATCATCAATGGCAGCAATCCGCTTTTCCAGTGCGTCGAACACCGCATTGTCGGGCTTAAGCACCAGAAAACCGCCGTTCAGGTAGAAGTCCACATTATCAGGCGCGGTTTCACCGCGTGCCTGCCAGGTGTAGTGGCACTGCTCTGGCTGCCATTCTGCCGGATAAGAGGCAATCCGGTTTGGATTACAGCGACAGGCATGACAGGCGGCCAGCGGGTTATCCCCCAGATCCAGGGTAAACAGCTCATCCATGTTTTTAACTACCAGCATATCGGCATCCAGAAATACCACGCGCTCATAATCAGTAAGCTGCCAGGCGCGCAGCTTAGTCCAGACTTCGCCGAACTGCGCCGATGCATAGTGCTGATCCAGATCGTCACATGGATAGAGTGGCTCGACCGGCTGAATCACGCAGCCCGCATCCTGCAGAATCTGACAGTCAGACGCTGAAATCGCCTGCGTGGTCATCACCACCAGCGGCCACTGGCTGTGGCTCTGTTGCAGCGATCGGTGAAGCGCTTTCACGCCCACCAGATAATCGGGTTGTGTTAAAAGCGTTACCCAGGCAAACATAGCTTTCCTCAATCAGTCAAAAGTGGCGTGATGTAGTCGTTACCCAGCCGGCCCTGAGGATCGAGCTGGTTGCGCAGGGCGCGGAAGGCGTCCCACTGCGGATAAATCTCACGCCAGTTATAGCGTTCTTCATCGTAATATTTGCCCCAGTGCGGGCGTCCACCCTCTTCGGCCAGCAGTTTTTCCACTTCAGTCAGAAAGTGCAGCCCCTCTTGTGACAGCGAGCCATCGTCGGCGTAATAGACGACAAAGCCAAAAAAGCAGGTTGGCTGATCAGCTGCCGGGCTGAGCCAGGCCGACGATGCGCCGGTGCAGCGCAGAATAATCGGGTAGTGCATATGCGGACGGTGCTCTGCATACCACTGCTTAATCCGGCGGATAATGGCGGGGGTTTTTGCCAGGGGTACGCCGATTTCCACATTGATCTGCGGCACCGCTATGCCGCGGCAAAAGAGCTGGTAAATGTCACCGGTAACATCAGTGAAGTCGCGAAAACGGGTAACGGTGCGAAACTGTTTGCCGCCTTTGCCCTGAATCTGAGTATCGCGGTGCATATGTGCCAGTGTCTGATCGATGGTGTCATTGAGGCTGTCATCACCCTCACCGTCATGTTCCACCACCTGACGACCCTGCGCTTCATAGCGCTGACGCTCATCGTCACTCGCCTCATGAGCATTCCAGAAATGCATCAGGTTGTCATCGACGAACCACCAGGCTTTGCTCAGCGGATAGTCGTTGTTCCAGCGCAGCAAATCCTCTTCAAGGGTATCGGCGGAGACGGCATTTTTGTGGCAGGTGAAGATGCAAAGCGGCTCGGTACGCAGCGTTACCGCCGTAACAATCCCTAATGCGCCCAGTGACACCTGCGCTGCCGGGAAGTCAGCTTCGCCACGAACAAATTCGCGCACGCTGCCATCAGCCAGCACCATTCTGATTGCCAGCGCTTCGTCGGCAATCGAACTCTGCTGCAAACCCTGGCCGTGCGTTCCGGTCGCCATCGCGCCCGCCAGCGTTTGAATCGCAATCACGCCTGGCGATGACGCCAGCATACGGTTCATTTCAGTCAGGCTGCGATAGACCTGCTCTAGCGGGGTCGCGCCGCCAAAGGTTACGCTCTGTTCATTACTGGCAAGCTGGCCGCTCAATGCACTGAGATCGAGCAGCACATCGCTCTCGCTGACATGCAGCATACGGCCAGGCGACAGCTTGCTGCCGATCACCCGGATCTGGCCATGGGACTCCCGGATAAGTCTCTGTAATTCCGCTTCACTGGCGGGACGCTGAACCTGATGACGGCTGCCGATTTGTGCATTCTGCGCCCAGTTCCACAGCGCATCGTCATCGGGTTCAATATGGGTCTGGCGAAGCGGATAGAGGCGTGCGGCTCTGCTCACAACAGCATTCCTTTTATAGCAGTTTTATGACAAGTGTTTACTAAGCGTAGACTATGAGGAAGTGCCGCTCTGGCTGCGGGCATTTATTTGCGGATATAGCGTAACGTGGCGGTTACAGCCAGTTGACGATTGCGGCGGATACTCTCTGCTTCGCTGTTATCAGGGCTGAACAGGGCGTTGAACGTATAGCGGTTTGAAACGTGATGAACGCAGATACTGCTGATCAGGCGATGGACATCGATGGTTTGCACATCAGCGATGAATACGCCCTGCTGCTGACCGCGTGCCAGAATGTCATCCAGCAAATCCAGCGCGCTGCGGTTAAGCGCTTTAATCTGCGGTGATTGCGTGATATAGCGACCGCGCAGCAGGTTCTCACTACAGACCAGTCGCATAAAATCGGGATGGGCGACGTGATAATCAAAGCTGGCTTCGACCAGACGGGTCATGGCCAGTTCCGGTTCCATTGCCGCCAGGTTCAGGCCTGTTTCGTGCTGACGTATCTGTTGATAGACCTGCTCCAGTACCTCAATGTAGAGCTGTTCCTTGCTGCCAAAATGATAAACCACCATGCGTTTGGTCGTTTGTGCATGCTCTGCAATCTGTTCCAGCCTGGCACCCTGCATACCAAACTCAGAGAACGTTTTCAGTGCACCTGCGATGATGCGTTTTTTTAGCCCTTCAGGGTCATTTTTACGTTTTGTTATCTCTGACATGATGCTCAGTAAGGTGATTTTGACCGCAGAATGTTAGCACAGTGTTGAGAGGCTGCCCGCAACCACGGGCGAGACAGATGCGGCAACCTGGCACAGCCCAGGCGATTACAGGTATAATCCGGGACAAAATTTCACAGGTTCAGAGACGACAATGACAAAACTCACCTTGCAAGAGCAGATGCTGAAAGCGGGATTAGTGTCCAGTAAAAAAATGGACAAGGTTCAGCGCACAGCCAAGAAATCCAGAGTTCAGGCGCGCGAAGCCAGAGCGGCGGTGGAAGATAATAAAAAAGCGCAGCTTGAGCGGGATAAACAGCTGAACGCGCAGCAGAAGCTGACCCTGCTGTCGAAAGAGTATAAAGCGCAGGTCAAGCAGCTGATCGAAATGAACAAAATCGACGTGGAGCGAGGCAATATCAGCTTCAATTTCACCGACAATAATCTGATTAAAAAAATCATGGTGGATAAGCTAACGCAGACGCAGCTGATCAGTGGGCGTCTCGCCATTGCCCGTCTGGTCACTGATAATAGCGGCGAGAGCCAGTACGCTATCATCCCGGCCAGTGTGGCGGATAAAATTGCGCAGCGTGATGCCAGCGCCATCGTATTGAACAGCGCATTAAGCGAAGACGCTCAGGATGAAGATGATCCGTATGCTGATTTCAAAGTGCCAGATGATTTGATGTGGTAACCACACGCTCACGCATTCAGAAGGGGCTGGCGTCAGAGAGACACATCGCCTCGCCGCTGACAGGATGAACAAACGTCAGTCCGCTGGCGTGCAGCATTAATCTCTTTGCCTTCTCAACACCAGGCAGCAATCGCCCGCCATAAAGATCACAGCCCAGAATCGGGTGCCCCAGTCGCTGACAATGAATGCGCAGTTGATGGGTGCGTCCGGTTTCCGGCATCAGTTCAACCCACGTGACCGGCACCTCATTTCCCTGATCGCCCTGATAATAACCGCGCTGAGTAACCCGGTAGCGTGAGCGCGCGGGTTTGCCCTGAATCGCGCAAATCACCATTCGGGGAAACTGCGCGGGATCTTTAGCAATTGCGGCATCAATCACGCCCGCATCATCGGCAAGGTGTCCGCACAACAGCGCCTGATAGGTTTTTGTCACGCTACGCTGACTGAACTGCTGGCAGAGAGCGGCGTTGATCACCTTGCTCCGTGCGATCACCATCAACCCGGAGGTGCCAAAATCGAGCCGGTGAACCAGCGTGCAGCCAGGAAAATGTTTCACCAGTCGATGATGCACTGAGTCGAGGTTTTGCGGGTTTTTGCCCGACAGGCTTAGCAGCCCACTGGGTTTATTGATCACCAGCAGATGTTCGTCCTTGTAGAGCAGGGTTATCTCGTTATGACAGGGAGGGGCAATAAACGTATCGATAATCGCAGACATCAGGCAACCGGAAAGTGAATGGCAGCGGATCATACCTGATTGCCTGACCGCTGACGAATTGGCGGCAGAGGAGGCGCAAGTTGTCTGACTGAGAAATGAGAAACGACGGTGCCGGTCACCTTCCGGTAGAATGCGCTGTTCTGCGTCAGCATTATCATTCCCCTCAGAATTATGATTGCCGGACACCCCCTCCACTGAGGAGTGATTCACCGCCGTTTCACATCCAGCTGCCGGTGTGCCCGCTAGTGAAGCGTTGGCGAAGAAAAGCGACACAGGGCCGTCAGATGAGAATAAAGAACTTAACAGCCGGGTGCGCATCGAATGGCGCCTTGTCGGTGCGGTGCTGATCTGTTCCCGTAGCCGGATGATGCAACAGCAGATGGCTGTGTGTTTTATGCTTTGCAGAACGGAACGCCAAACGACCGATAATGTCAGGCGTGACTGGCTGAAAAATTATGACCGGTAAAAATCGTTATTGTTCGCCACGCGATCTCCGTACACCTTTTACCTTGTATCACTCTGCCGGATAATTTTCGCGTAATGACTATATCAGGGGGGGGGGCATACAGCCGTTCCTGGGGTTACCTCTTTTTTATTCGTTCGACGCTTCCCCCATCGCTTCTCCACTCTGCGTGACCCCCTGCGTGCCATTGGCCTGATATGACGCTAATCCGCCGTGCGCAGCGAATACGGAGCAAACCGTTGCGGCCAGCAGGGTGAGGAGAATAGAGAGTTTCATGGTGGCGTACTTTCCGCTAGCAGATATAAAACGTAACAGCCTGACAGGATTGACGCGAGACGCAAAGAGAACACTCTGAAACCTGTAAATCTCTGCTTTGCAGATTATTACGCCGGGCGTTTTGATCTATTTCAGGTCAGAAACATCACCCGATACCGCAGTCAAACAAACTCTGCATGTCAGTGCGCCTCGGCGTAGAGCGCGTCACATAAACGGATGGAGATGGGGGCGACAGGGAGGTGGTGCGCCTACAGAGCGTTGTGTGCTGAATTGCCGTTTCGTCATGGCCGCAGAAAAACGTGGTTAACCCAGGAGGCTCTCTTTACATCTTCTTTAATGGCTATTTATTGCATTTTTGCGTGTTTTTCTATGATAAATCCGGGCAGATCCCCGCTTTACGACTACAGTCTCTGGTGAGGTTGTCATCAATTCGTACTAATGGAGGATTTTTCAGTGTTATTTCAAAACGACGAAAAAGGCCACGTCATTATTGGCGAAGCGGCACTCAGCCTTGCCCTGGGTGAGAAAGAAATCAGTATCGCAACACTCTTTACTCAGCTGGGTTGTATGGCGAAATCTGAAAGCAACCCTCATCGGTTGGCGCAAATCTCTGAAGCCAGAAGCTGGTTAAGTAGTTTTAAATCACCGACGATTGCCCTGAAACAAGTGCCGTACCTGCAAACGCTTGCAGGCCTGAACGAAGAGTTGAATTAGCCGTAGGTGAACTGACGCCAGTGGACGTAGTCCGGTTCCGGCCGGAAAACGACGAAGCGAACGACCTCATCGGTTGCGCGAAAGCGTGAACCGGCCGGAGAAACTGTCAGGGAAGACACTTCCTTTATCCATGCTGCAGAACAGGGGCATGGTTCTCTGACCGCTTCCCTTGTTTTGCCGCCCCAACAGCCATCCGGTATTAAACGCACTTCCCGGAAGAGCAGAAAAATCAGGGGTGCTCCCAGTATGACTGATTCTCAAATGTGAAATCCTGCTTCATCGCTTACCAGACACCGTGACCCCGGCCCGGGCTTTGGCCCGCGCACCTTACCGGCGGCAATCAGACGCAGGTTCATCGACGTTTACTGAGCAATGCGGCAAACGTCATCACTGATCATCCGTGCGGGGGTGTCTTCGGGGCGGGATGCCGTTATCAGGCCGGAGAGCGTGACGCCCGATGATCTCAAATCTGGCATAACTGAAACGAAAGCGCACGGCGTGGATCTGCAGACAGGGCAGCCAGCCTTATTGTCGTGAGGCTGGCTGCTCGCCGCATCGTTACGGCGGGTTTAAACGGGTAGTGATTAAAAACTTTCCCAGCTGGCATCTGCGGAGGCGCCGACTGGCGTGCCGGTCACTAAACGCGGCGTTAAGGTCGGTGTGGCGCGACTGAGGCTGTTTTGCCCGGCAGAGAGACGGAATACCGCCACCGTTTTTTCCAGCTCATCGGCCTGAGATTCCAGTGAGCTGGCTGCTGCGGATGACTCTTCAACCAGCGCGGCGTTCTGTTGAGTCGTCGTGTCCATTTCGGCCATCGCCGTGGCAATCTGGGAAATGCCCCGGTTTTGCTCGTCGGATGCAGCAGCAATTTCAGTCATAATAGCGTTGACCTGGCTGACTGAGCGGACGATATCATCCATGGTGGTACCGGCGCGTTCCACAAACTCAGATCCATCATGAACGCGATTAAGTGACTCACGTATCAGCGTTTCAATCTCTTTGGCGGCCAGCGAACTGCGCTGGGCCAGATTTCTGACTTCACCGGCAACCACCGCAAATCCACGCCCCTGTTCACCGGCTCGCGCCGCTTCGACCGCGGCGTTTAACGCCAGGATATTAGTCTGGAAAGAGATGCTGTTGATGACGTTAATGATTTCGCCGATTTTGCCTGAACTCTGGCTGATACTGTTCATGGTCACAATCACATCACGGATAATCTCACCACCGCGCCCGGCATTAACCGACGCGTCTGTCGCCAGCTGGCTCGCATGGTGGGCGTTTTCCGCATTCTGTTTCACCGTCGAAGAGAGCTGTTCCATGCTGGCAGCCGTCTGCACCACAGCCGCAGACTGCTGTTCTGTGCGGGATGAAAGATCGGTATTACCCGCCGCAATTTCCGCCGAGGCACGCGCCACGCTACTGACGCCATCACGTACATTGGTAATGATGCGCTTCAGGCTGCTGTTCATCGCATCGACAGCCTGCATCAACTGACCTAACTCATCACCCCGCGTGGTTTTCAGCGAGACGGTTAAGTCACCGCCAGCGATACATTGCGCCGCATTCAGCGTCTCTTTTAATGGCTGCGTAATGCTGCGGGTAATCCGCCAGGCGAGCAGCAGGCTAAGAACAACACAAATCAGTGCGGCAAAGGCAATGCGCCACTCTGCCTGTTTGATAAAGTCAGCAGATAGCTGAGTCTGGAAGGCAAAGATATCGGACACAACCGCATTCAGTTTCTCGGCGGTGGTGGTCAGGCTCGCTGAATCACTCTTTTCTTTCTCGATTGCATCCACATAGCGTGTCAAAGCCTGTCGCTGCTGCGTAAGGGTGCTGAGCACATTGCGTGATAACTCATTAATCGTCGGCTGGGCGAACGTGTCCAGTTGCTCACTCAGGGTAGTGATAGCGGCGTATTCTGCCATGACCGCCGCTCTGCTCGCCTCGGACGGTTTAGCGAGAAACCCTTTTTCAACATTAGCCGCATCAAACAGCGCGGCGGCAAGGTGCATAACGGGCAGCGCCGCCTCGGGTGTCTGCGCCAGATTGAGAGACTCGAACTGATGCGCCAGACCAATCAGGACGTCCGTTCTAATGGCATCAAAGGCGCTGGTTGTCGCCTGTGCAGAAGTCACGAACTTCTGACGTTGGAACTGATAGTCGTTGAGTAGTTGTCCCATTAACCTCACTTTCTGCTGGCCAATGTCATCCCATTTAAAGGCATTCAGGTGTTTATAAAGGTCATCTAACTCTTTCTGCGCCACAACGTTCTGCGTGGCAAATTTAGGATCCTTGGTGTATTGGTACAGCGTGCGATTAAGGCGCGCTTTGCTCAACGCATTCACCACCTCTACGGTGATAGTTCGCCGGGCAGAGTTGTCTTTAATACTGCGAAAGCAGTCAAAGGCCATAAAGGTAATGGCAAGGGAAGCGGCGATGACGATGATGAAACCGAAACCAAGTTTTTTCCCGATTCTAATATTGGAGATGCGTTGAGTAAGGCCCATCAGTTTCACCCTTAGTGAGGTTTCAGAAGCAGAAAAGAGGCAGTTAAATAATGTCAGTGATAATCTTCTTTATCGACAGTGTGAAATAAATATTTAATTTTATTTATGATTAACAACTGCTGTTGTTAATGCAGTTATCCCTGTTCCTGGCAGAGGTGATGCGGTGGAGGTTCTTTTGGGAATCTATATAACTAATTGATCTTTAATCATAAAAAAAATAATTTTTCATAAGTAAAAAACCTTTGGGTCACCTTGGGAAGAGTTGTTGATCTTGATCAAAACATTAGAGGAATGAGGGTCATGGCGCGGGCGCTGACAGGTTTTTATATTCAATATTAAGGATATGACAATAATAAAATGATGATTTTTCCCCCGGCGCTTAATTTCTCGCTGTCCTGAAAACCCTGAATAAACGCGATCAATTTCCCCTGAATCGATCTCTATATCTCTCTTCGGACGCAAGGTATCGCCATCACCTGACTGCCGGATAATCTCATCATTGTCATATTTCAGAAAAATATTCCTGTTTTTAGCATTTGTGATCGCTGCGGGTATTCACTGAGAATGAGAACAGAAAGTTATGGGAATGATAAAACGCCGCAAGCCCGCAGTTTTGCTGGCTTTATCGGGCTAACTAAACCTGACAACAGATTAAGAGCGCATTGCATTTTTCCCTCTGGGGGACCATTTACACTCAGGAGAAAGGTTCCAGTGAAATTCACAAAAGGCATGATCTTCTTCGCACTGGCGATGAGTGCGAACACTACCCTTGCGGCCGAAACGTCAGTGCCTGCTGACAGTTCGCTGCATGTGAACGCCGATCCGGCACTGAAAAGCCTGATACCTGCGGATATCCTCAAGCGGGGCTACATTGTGGCGGGAACAAACCCGAACACGCCGCCGACGACTTTTTATAAAGAAGATAATAAGACGCTGGCCGGTCGCGAAATCGACATCATGAATGCGGTGGGTGAACGTCTGGGTATTGCGGTGCAGTGGCGCGATACCGGCGGCTTCGACAATATTATACCCGGTCTGAAAACCGGGCGTTACGATGTGGCGCTGTCGAACATCAAC
Source organism: Pantoea sp. AS142 (assembly GCF_037152305.1). Classification (NCBI taxonomy): domain Bacteria; kingdom Pseudomonadati; phylum Pseudomonadota; class Gammaproteobacteria; order Enterobacterales; family Erwiniaceae; genus Pantoea; species Pantoea sp. AS142. Next base: position 513,585 of record NZ_JBBCMO010000002.1, read on the forward strand.
GCCACACCGACCCGCCTGAAACAGATCGACTTTGTCGGCTACTACAACGCCAGCCTGCTGGGGATTATTTCCCGTAAAGACGCCAGCATCGCCCCGTTCAAATCACTCAGTGACGTATGTGGCAAAGAGGTCGGCGCTGGCTCCGGCACCACCCAGGTGACGCGGCTGGAAGAAGCCAGTAAAACCTGTGAGGCCGCAGGTAAACAGCCCATTAAGGTAGCGATATTCCCGGATCGTCCGGCTGGCGTGCAGGCGGTGGTCAGCGGTCGCGTACCGATGTTCCTCGGCCCCTATGAAGGGCTGCTGTGGCAGGTAAAAGTCATTAAACCGCTGACCATGAGCGGTGAAATTACGGTTAACGATGCACCGGTCTCTGTCGCTTTTCCGAAGGCCTCTCCGCTGGAGCCAGCCGTGCAAGCCGCGCTGAACACATTAATCAACGATGGCAGCTACCGGAAAATCCTCGATAACTGGGGGATCGGATTTGGTGCCGTGACCGAAGCCCGACGCAACGAAGAGATTTTTAAATGAGTGAGATTCAGGACCACGCTGACGACCTGAAAATCGTTGGTAAACGCTACTACGGACGCTGGCTGAGTGCGCTGGTGGTGCTGTTATGCGTGGTGGCGATGGCACATTCGATGATTAACAATCCGCGCTTTGAGTGGGGCATCATTGCAGAAAACTTCACTGCGCCCTCCATTTTGCAGGGTGTGCTTATGACGCTGCAGCTTACCGCCATTTCAGTGGTGCTGGGATTTGCCTTCGGCACGGTGCTGGCGCTGATGCGACTCTCATCTAACCCGGTGCTGGTTGCGGTGAGCTGGGCTTATACCTGGTTTTTCCGTGGCGTGCCGATGCTGGTGCAGTTGTTTCTCTGGTACAACATCGCGGCGCTCTATCCCCGAATCGCGCTGTCGATTCCCGGTTTAGGTGAGATCTGGAGTGCGCAATCCAACGCGCTGGTCAGCCCGTTTAGTGCGGCAGTGATCGCGCTGGTGATGCATCAGTCCGCCTATGCCGCAGAAATTGTACGCGCGGGTATCCAGAGCGTTGGCAATGGGCAGATTGAAGCGGCACGCGCGCTGGGTTATCGCCCGGCTCAGATTTTCCGTCATACCGTTTTACCGCAGGCGATGCGCGCCATTATGCCGCCAGCGGGTAACGAAATCATTGGTCAGTTGAAAACCACGGCAGTGGTGTCGGTGATTTCTCTGCAGGATGTGCTGTTTTCGGCGCAGATTATCTATCAGCGCACCTATGAAGTGATCCCGCTGCTGCTGGTCGCCACCTTATGGTACCTGCTGATGACCTCGGTATTGTCGGTGGGCCAGTATTATGTGGAACGTTACTTTGGTCGCGGCGTCACACGCCGTGAAAAGCGCAGCGGCTGGTCGTTGTGGCCACGCATCTCGCTGCCGAAAACGCAAAGGAGTGTGAGCAATGGCTGAAGCGATCGCACTGCGTAAGGTCACTAAGCGTTTCTCTGGCGTCACTATCCTCGACAACGTCAACCTGGATATCCCTGCGGGATCGGTCACGGTGATCCTGGGGCCATCCGGCTCGGGTAAATCCACGCTGCTGCGCTGCATTAATCATCTTGAAAAGCTGGATGGCGGCACCATCCGTATCGGCGGCCAGAGGGTGGGCTACCGGCAAAAGGGCCAGGCGCTACACGAGCTTAACAGCAGCGCGATTGCACGCCAGCGCGCAGAAATCGGCATGGTTTTTCAGCAGTTCAATCTCTTCCCGCACCGCACCGTGTTGCAGAACATTACGGATGCGCCGATGCGGGTGAAAAAGCAGAGCCGTCATCAGGCAACCAGCAAAGCGCTGGCGCTGCTGAAGCAGGTGGGGCTGGCGGGTCGTGAAGAGGAGTGGCCGCAAAACCTGTCCGGCGGTCAGCAGCAACGCGTGGCAATTGCCCGCGCACTGGCGATGGATCCTGGCGTCATGCTGTTTGATGAACCCACCTCGGCGCTTGACCCGGAACTGGTGGGGGAAGTGCTGCAGGTGATTAAGCAACTGGCGCATTCTGGTATCACCATGGTGATTGTCACCCATGAAATCGGATTTGCCCGCGAGGTGGCCGATAACATCGTCTTTATGGAGAGCGGCAAAATTGTAGCGGCTGGCCCAACGCAGCAGGTTATTGATGACCCGGACAACGGACGCGTCAGAAACTTTATTGCCACGGTGCTCTGAGCGCCTTTTTTTTGTAGTAACCAGGAATCAGAATGACGCAGAAACCGGTTATGCACAGTGCCCACTGGGGCGCATTTCACGCCCAGCGCAGCGGCGATCGGTTAATTATCGAACCATTCCGGCACGATCCCGATCCCAGTCCTCTGTTGCAGAACTTCCGACATGCACTCCATCATCCGGCACGCGTTGCGCAGCCGATGATACGGCGTGGCTGGCTGGAAAACGGGCCGGGTGCGGATCGGCGCCGGGGGGCCGATGAGTATGTCGCGGTTAGCTGGGAGGAAGCCAGTCAACGGGTCGCGCGGGAACTTAAGCGGGTCGGTGAGACTTACGGCCCGGCGGGGATCTTCGGCGGGTCCTATGGCTGGTCAAGTGCGGGCCGCTTTCATCACGCACAAAGTCAGGTCCACCGTTTCCTGAACACCACGCTGGGCGGGTATGTGCGCTCGGTAAATAGCTACAGTTCCGGGGCGGCCTCGGTGCTACTGCCACATATCGTCGGCGACATGAACGAGATCGCCCGACGTGGCGTGAGCTGGGAAGAAATTGCCGGTCACAGCGACGTGGTGCTGGCGTTTGGCGGCCTGGCGCTGAAAAACGCACAGGTGGCCAGCGGCGGCCTGAGTGAGCATACCGAACGCGGTTTTATGCAGCGTGCGGCACAGCGCGGCACCCGTTTTATCTCGGTGAGTCCGCTGAAAAGCGATCTGCCTGAGGAAGCGCAGGGCGAATGGCTGGCGCTGCGTCCCGGAACGGATGCGGCGTTTATGCTCGGTCTGCTGGCGGTGTTGATTGCTGAAGGGTTAACCGATGAAGCGTTTCTGACGCGCTACTGTGTCGGCTGGCCTCAGATGGTCGCCTACATTCGCGGTAAAGAAGATGGCGTGGTGCGTGACGCACCCTGGGCGGCCGCGATCTGTGGTGTCAGCAGTGACCTGATCAGGGAGTTCGCCCGACAGCTTTACGGTCAGCGCGTACTGGTTACTGTCGCCCATGCCTTACAACGCGCTGAGCATGGCGAACAACCCGTGTGGCTTGGCCTGGTGCTGGCGGCAGCGCTCGGACAGCCAGGGCTGCCCGGCGGTGGATACACCTATGCGCTGGGTGCGCTCGGTCATTACGGCAAACATCACAACCTGGTCAGCTTTCCTGCCCTGCCACAGGGGAAAAACGGTATCGACCGCTTTATTCCGGTGGCCCGTATCGCCGACATGCTGCTCCATCCCGGCGCGAAGTTTGACTACAATGGCCGCCAGCTTACTTATCCTCATATCCGGCTGGCTTACTGGGCGGGGGGGAATCCATTTCATCATCATCAGGATCTGGCGCGGCTGCGTCAGGCATTTTGCCAGCTGGATACGCTGATTGTGCATGAAAGCGCCTGGACCGCTACTGCCCGCCATGCCGATATCGTCCTGCCCGCCACCATGACCCTGGAGCGCGAGGATATCGGCGGTGCGCCGACCGACCGCCATTTAATCGCCATGCAGCCGGTGGCACAGCCTTACGCCGAAGCGCGGGATGATTACACCATTTTCCGTGATCTCGCCCGGCGGCTCGGCAGGGAGGAGGCTTTTAGCGAAGGGCGCGATGCGCGTGGCTGGCTGCACTATCTTTACCGTCAGCTACAGGAAAAACTGGCGGCGCATCAGGTGCAGACACCGGATTTTAATCAGTTCTGGCAGCAGGGCACACTGGCGTTGCCGCAGGTTAAAGATGGTGGCCGGATGATCAATGCGTTTCGCGCTGACCCTGATGCCGCACCGCTGCCCACAGCAGGCGGCAAAATTGAGATCTTCTCCGCCACTATCGCCAGCTTTGGTTATGACAACTGTCCCGGCCATCCGGTATGGCGTGAACCGCAGCAACAACCCAGCGCCGACTATCCCTTTTGGCTGATTGCTAATCAGCCCGCAACGCGTCTGCACAGCCAGCTCGACTTTGGTGATTTCAGTCAGAGCAGCAAGCGTGGCGGGCGTGAAGTCTGTAGCCTCAACAGCGAGGATGCGGCAGCGCGGGCTATCGCTGATGGCGATATCATTGAGCTGTATAACGATCGCGGCCATGTGCTTGCCAGCGCACGTCTCACCGACACCATTATGGCCGGCGTGGTTCAACTGCCAACCGGCGCCTGGTACGATCCGGTCGACGCCACTGCCGCCCGTCCGCTATGTCGTCATGGTAATCCGAATGTACTGACAATGGATATCGGGACGTCATCGCTTGCGCAGGGATGTAGCGGGCAGATTACGGTGGTACAGGTGCGAAAATTTGCCGGGGAAGTTACGCCGGTGCAGGCCTTTATTCCCCCGTTATGAGTCGGTTACAGGGCGCTCAGCACTGCGCGCCCCAGCGCCTGCAACTCTGCCGTTGAACGTAACGCGCTGGCTGCCAGCAGATCGGGTGACGCGTCCTTCAGTGCCAGTTGCAGTTTCCTGTTTACGTTCACCCCCTCTGCCAGTGACTGCTGGCGCGTACGCCGCTGATGCAGCGTTGTGCCATCCGCAAGCGCCAGCGTGACGTCATGAAAGCGCAGGGCGGGATTGATCGCATCGGGCGGCGCACGTTCATCAGGTATACGGCGGACGCGGGCGGCCAGCGGCATAATCTGATGATTGAGATCCCCTTCGGCAAAATCCTGTAAGCGCAGATCGCCATAGATCAGCATCGCGGCAATCACATATTCCAGACTGAAGCGTGCTTCAATCCCGTGAGCCGGTACTGATATTGAGGCCGCAAGATCACCGCCTGGCGGAAAAGCGACGGTGATATCCACAATCTGGTTCAGCAGCATATCAAGGGATTTTCCAGCCGCCAGCCACCGCTGGCGCAGCATCCGTGCTGCTTCTGCTGCACTGTGAGTACCGGCGCAGGTCGGGAAAGGTTTGAATTCCAGTCCGGGCGTACTAATCCGCCAGGGGGTGCCCCAGTTATCCAGCAACGTCTCCGGCTGAGCCTGACCCGAACTGCTGGCCGCAAGAAAGGCTTCAATCACGCCCGCCTGGCGGCCACCGATTCCGGCCAGCGTCAACTGAACGGCTGTTACCGCACGTTCTGCAGCAAAGCCCGCGTGCAGCGGTTTTACCGCCGAGCCAAACTGTGCGCGTAAACCGCTGGCCTGGGTGGCCGCAATCCCCAGCAGGGTGGCGGTGGCATCCCTCTCCAGCGTCAGTAAACGCGCCAGTGCCGCCGCCGCCGCAAGGGTGCCCAGCGTCGCTGTGTTGTGGTGGCCCAGCGCGTAATGTTGCTGGCTGACCGCCAGTCCCAGACGACCTGCCATTTCCACGCCCGTGACGTAAGCATCCAGAAACAGGTTCAGGCTTTTGGGTTCATACTGTTGCCAGGCGAAAAGCGCAGACAGGATCACCACACTGGGATGGCCGCGGAAATCGGCATGGAAATCATCATAGTCCAGCGCGTGACCGGCGTAACCCAGCAGCAGCGCCTGCGATCGCACGCTGCCGTCGTGGTAGAGGCTGCGCAGTGCCGGTAAGCCACTATCCGGCACCTGACCCTGTAACACCGGCCAGCTCACCGCCAGAAAATCCCGAACGCCTTCACGTGCCTGTGCATGCGCTGACGTATTCGGCTGACTATGAAGAATATGCTCCGCCAGAGCTGCAGTCAGGTTCATTGCGGTTGCGCCAGAGAAACGAGGGCCGCCCGCGCCAGATCGGCCAGATAGTGTGCCGTTGGCAGCAGCACCTCATCATTAACACGGAAGGCAGGATGATGCAGCGCATAGGGTTCACCGGTGCCAATCATCATAAAGGCGCCAGGCAGTTGTTGCTGGTAGAAGGCAAAGTCTTCGCCAATCGGACTCGCCTCCACCACGTGCGCGTCAAATCCGCTCTTTTCTGCCTGCTGCTTAAGCAGGATCGCAGCCCCTAGCGCTGCTGCGCTGTGAAAATCATGCCCGCAGGCGTGCATTACGCCTGGACGCTGGGAGCGATAGCTGACGCCGGACTGCTCTTCAATCGGCAGTGCATCAATATCTGCCCGCAGCACGACAAGCGGCCCTCCTGATGTACCAATCTCCGCCACCAGGCCGGTTTTCAGCGGCAGATCGAGAATACGTATCTGCTGCTGCTCCCGTTGCCCCCGCAGTCGGGCCGTGGTTTCGAATTCCTGATTCGACAGCTCCGGGAATTGATGCAGTTCATGGCGGAACGCGATCAGCTGCTCGCCTGATATGGCTGGGATAGTGATGCTCATTGTGCGTGCCTTTGTGCTGCCGTCTGGCGGCGCTGCCAGGCAGCATGTGCCGCCGGATCCAGTACTTTCTTCATATAGAGGGTGAGATGACCTTTACCAAGATCGCAGGTATGGATAGGCTGGAAGCCGCGTTTCAGGTACATCGCTTGCAGCCAGGGGTGGCTGGTAGCCGTCCCCAGCGAGACCGCAGGGGCTCGAAGCTGACCGATCAGAATGTCCCGTTCTACCCGCTCCAGAACCTGGCGACCAAACTGCTGACCAGGATAGTCAGGGTGCGCACCAAACCAGCCAATATGCGGCAGACCAAACGGGCCGGGCAGCGGTCCCCAGGGATAGCGTACGGTCACTGACGAGACCATCTCCTCGCCGACATATAGCGCATACACCCCGTGACTCTGCAGATGGCGCAATGCCATAGCGCGGTCAGCGGTGGCGGCATCAAACTGAATACCCAGCGCTTTAACGGGTGCATAAGCAGCATGCATTAACGCCAGATAAACATCTGTTTCATCTTCTCTGACCTGACGAAAATCGAGTGGCATGATATTTCCAGAAAAACTGCCATACGTGCAGTTAATTAATTCAGCGAGAATGAAAGATTAACAGTAAAAAGCCAGAGTTCTATATGTGAAAACTCACTAACTTCATGCAGATTTGTGAATAGAGAATGGCCGGTTTTTAATTGCTTAAATTATTATTTATCGTAGTATTCGAAAAAGAAATGACGTGGTTGTATCGATACTAACCAAATGTAATTAAAGCCTTTTTGGATTAATTCTTATATTCAGGATGCCGTTGTGTTAGCGATGACTTCCCCGCGCGCCTATGCGCATGAGGCGGGCCTGCGCACGCGCGTGGGTCAATTTATTAAACCCTATGCCACCCGAATTCATATTTTTACCTCTCCTCGTGCGTGGCAGGCAGTTAATCCGGAATTAAGCCAGAATCTTAAAGATTGTGGCATCCGCTGGCAGCTGGAGTATTTATCCGGCGAATGTACCGAACAGGCCATCGCCAGCGTAAAGCACAATATAGAACAGCAGGGCGCCGACCTGCTGCTGGCGATTGGCGGTGGACGGGTGCTGGATACAGCCAAAGCCGCCGCCAGCCAGCTACCGGCGGTCACGCTGGTTAACTTTGCAACCCAGGCGGCGACCTGCGCGGCCTGGTCACCCATTGCCATCCTTTATAACGCGGCGGGCGGGCATCTGCGCAGCCAGCCATTGGGAAAAATGCCTGAGCTGGTGCTGGTGGACAGTGACGTGATCGCCCGGAGTGACGTGCGGTATCTGAAAGCAGGCATCGTTGATGCGCTGGCGAAATATTATGAATTCCGGCCTTACCAGCAGCATAACCCGGAGGATTTGGCTCTGGATTTGAAGGTGATGAACGCGCGACAGGCTGTTGACGCTTTTCAGCAATATGGTGATGCCGCAATTGCGGCCTGTCAGCAGCAGCGGGTCACACCAGAACTGGTTAAAGTTATTGATGCCACTATCGTGCTGGCGGGGCTGGCAAACAGCGTTCGCGATGTCCTGCCGACGCCGGGTCTGGCGCATGCCATTCACAATCGTCTGACGCACCAGCCGGAGCTGCATCACTGGCTGCACGGCGAGAAAGTGGGTTTCAGCCTGTTGGTGCAGTCGCTGATTGAGCATGATGGCGTCCCGGATAGCGGGCTGCTGGCACTGCTGCGGCAGTATGACATGCCGTTAACGCTGCCCGCGTTACACGGCGATCGTCATGCCGCGCTGCGCAACATCGCGCAGCAGATTACATTCCCGGCAGCCAGTGCAGAACGTCTGCCGTTTACCGTCTCCGCCCGCGCACTGGAACAAGCGCTGCTGGCGACCGACACGCTTTTATAGGCGCGCTGCGCCACGCTTTTTCATCTTTCAGACCAGGAATAGTTTATGCACTCTGTAACTTCATCACGTCGCCTGCGGCTCGGCCTGTTTGTTCAACCGGTGGGCCAGCATGTCAGCGGCTGGCGTCTGACGGAACAGTTGGGCGACCCCACCGACATTGACTGGCTGATCACGCTCGCTAAAAAAGCCGAAGCGGGAAAGTTCGACCTCTTCTTTGTTGGCGATGCCCTGGCGACCAGCCTGTATCGTCTGCCGTCGACCATGGCACGGCTGGAGCCGCTGACGATGCTGGCGGCGCTGGCAGTCAATACCCGACGCATTGGCCTGGCCGCGACCGCCTCCACGACCTTCAGCGATCCCTTTACGCTGGCGCGTAGCTTCTCATCGCTGGATCACATCAGCCGGGGGCGTGCCGCGTGGAACGTCGTGACGTCGTTTTCCACAGACGTTGCACGTAACTTCAGTCGCAATGACATGCCCGATCACGCGTCACGTTACGCCCGTGCGCGGGAGTTCCTTGAGGTGGCATACCAACTGTGGGAGGGCTGGGAAGCGGGAGCCGTTCAGCCTGACAAAGCGACCGGGGACTATTTTGTTGATAAGAAGATCACGCCGATTAATCATCAGGGCGAGCATTTTCAGGTGCAGGGCCCGCTGAATATCACCCGTTCGCCACAGGGACGTCCGGTAATTATCGAAGCAGGTTCCTCTGCAGATGGACAGAAGCTGGCGGCCGAGACGGCGGAAGTGATCTTTACCGCCTCTGCCAGTCTGGAAGAAGCGCAATCCTTCTATCATGCTCAGAAGGCGCAAGTCGTGGCCGCCGGGCGTAACCCGGAACAGGTGGTAATCATGCCTGGCGTGATGCCGATTATTGGCCGCACGCGCACAGAAGCCAGGGCGTTGTGGAAAGAGCTGAATACGCTGGTGGACATTGAAAATGGTCTGCGTCAGCTGTCACTGCGCTTTAGCATGGATCTCAGCCAATATCCGCTGGATGGTCCGGTGCCGGAGGTGCCGCTGGGCGAAGGCAATCAGAGCCGCGTTAAGCTGATGACCGATATGGCAAAACGCGAAAACATGACGCTGCGTGAGCTGGCTGCCGTCGCCGCCGGTTCGCGCGGGCACCGCGTGATTGTCGGTACGGCTGAAGATATCGCCGATGATTTCCAGCTGTGGCTGGCGCAGGGCGGCGCAGACGGCTTTAACATCATGCCAGCCATCATGCCGGAACAGCTGGATCTGTTTGTGGAATTAGTGATGCCTGAACTTCGTCGTCGTGGGCTGTTTCGCGAGGAGTATGAGTTTGCCACGTTGCGGGAGAATCTGGGGCTGGAAAGGGTATAAGGGGCTCTGCCGCGTTAACGGCGTGAAGATGATGAGATCTGCGCTGCCTGTTTTCCAGGCAGCCAGCAGATAAACGTTCTGCGGACGACAATCCTTCGTCAGCTGGATGATGAAGCTGCCCTTTACTGATCATGTTTACCCGCTCAATACCCGCCAGTAGGGTCTGTGCCCGCCGGAATGATTTGAATCCCGTCATCGGTCGCGTCGGTCGTTTGATGTTCCGGTGATCCTGCTCCGCAAGGGTGTTCCGATATTTGTTCTGCCTGGTCGTGATACTTTCTTCGTCAGGTTTGTCGGCATCCCGCCGGGCGGTCAGCAGGAAATCAAGGGTCTGCCCTGCGGTATCGACGGCCCGGTACAGGTATTTCCACTGTCCCCTGACTCTGATGCAGGTTTCGTCCATTCGCCAGCGCGGACCCACTGCACGTTTATACCTGCGGAACGCCTTATCCAGTACCGGCACCAGGCGGATGACCCGGCGGTGAAGCGTGGAGTAATCAACAATAATGCTCCGCTCAGCCATCCTCTCTTCCAGGTTACGGAGGCTGAGTGAGTACGCCAGCAACCAGCGAATACACTGGGCGATAACATCGGTGGGATAATGCAGGTGTCGGAAAGATTTTCAGATCAGGGACATAGCTGGCAACATTACAAAAAAAACAGCATGTTCCCGGACCCCGGCTTAATGCGACAGAACCTTATTGCCACAGGGGCACAAGAATTGGCAGATTGTTGCAAGGAGGGGGTTTTTGTTTTTGGGTAAAGTAAGGACGACGATTATTGCTCGAACTGGACAAGTCATCCCAACGGTCCATTAACGACGAAGCGGCACACATCATTTTCATACTGAACGTTTGTCCTGACCTGTGACATGGTGATCACCTTTCTGCTCCGCTTTGTGCCAGGAGCGGAAGTTTCTGACTCTGTCGTATTCATCTTCAGCGTTTCTGAACAACGCTATGCAAAACGTGTGTTATCAGTTGCAGTACCTGCCATCGCCCTGAATTTAATCGTGATTTTCAGTCAGGAAACCAGACTTAAAGTATACATTTAACGACGATTACGTTCTCCCTCATGAAATGGCCAATGTCTGAATATCATTTTGTATTACTTACTGCTCACTCATGATCCCCGGCTGTTTCACGCTGACAGTTAATACAAAACGTATTAATATTGATTCCTTGATAAGGATAACTAACGGAACAGATAATCACTCTCTGAGGCACACGCTCAAATATGAAAAAGTACCGCCGAGAAGATAGGTCTCACGGCCTTGAGGATAAACATGCAGCTCAAATACATCTGAAGATAAAGTATACTCACTCATTAAATTGTCAAAAATATCTGCTGGTAAGTCATCATCAGCCTTTTTGTTAACAGAGTTAACGGTATATCTGAAAATAGTTTCACTACCATGCTCTACCTCACCTTTATCCAGTAAAACAGTGCGATTTATTTTATATGTCTTTCCACTCGTCTCTGCGGTGCCATTCAGTAAGAAATATGCATGATTGGCCGATCTAATAATAAGATCCTGCTTGAGATGTATTGTTTGAATATCACCTTTATCTTTAAAGGTATAATCTGTAGAATACAGGCAGTTAAACGGAAGGGAAATCTGGTTATGTTGATAGTTATACCAATAAAACCCTGCAGGAAGCGCAAGTAAAATAAAAACTGTAAGGATGATTTTATTTATCATAATGCAAGCCATCACCAAAAAAATAATTCAAACAAACGTCGTTGATGCCTTTTTTATCACTTTCACAATAAGAAAGTAGTGTTCTTCCTTTTCCGTAAAGGGATTGTGATGAAATATCATCAAAATAAATCGTCACTCCCGGATGACAGCTTTTATCATTTTTTTTCAAATAATCATTAACCTTCGCAGAAATCCTCTCATATTGTTGGGAGTTAAGTTCAGAATAAAGGACGAGGTGACATCCACCCTTGAGCGTGGAGGTAACAGGAGTCTGGTCAACGCCGGTTTTGACATGAACTATCACACTCAGAAAAATTAATACGATAAGCAACAAGCTAAAAGCCATTATGTTTTTAAGGGACCAGATCCTGAAAAGACCTTTCGTGTAATGTGTGAATAAACGTGTTTCAATTACGTTATCATTTTCTCCACTTTCTTGAGAGAGGGCGTTTTCGGTATTATCTCTCTCTATTTGAACCCCGTCGATAATTTTGATCCCCACTTTCGGAATGGTCTCTATGAATTCTTCACAACCGAATGCCGAAACAGTCCGGCGCAACAGACTGAGATATTGATTAAGGTTATTATTTGAACCGACAAGCCCGAACTTATCCCACACCTCTTGTAACAGAAATTCACGGCGAAGGATGCTCCCGCCAGACTCGAGGATAATGAGCAGCAAACGCTGGGCCGGAATGGGCAGAACCACGGTGTCATTACTCTCAATTCGGTAAAGGGCTCCGTCCTCTACACGGAAAGCAATGCTTGAGTTGATAATATATCTCATAAAGAATTGTTATTACGTTTTAATTTGTTATTACAGTTTATGTTGCCAGATTCAGATATTCTATCACTTTTACTGATAAATTTCTCAGAATCAGAAGGTTACATTAAATAAAATTTTTAACCATTTTACAGTAAGTGAATCTATAAAAATACAGATAGGTGCAGTGAGATGAGAACTGATTTCTAACGTGCCTACCGCACTTAAAGTGTATATACCTGATTTACCTCCTTTTCGCCACCTTCTATCCTTTTTTTCAATCAGGGTAGCTGATTTCTTTACTCCAGAACCATCGCACTGTTCGAAGTATGATGTCGTGCGGGTGGTATGGCGTTCCGCGGTGTCCTATCAGCAGGGCGTAACCGCTCAAAATCTCACGTTCATGAAGATTTCCGGTCTGTAGAAAAAAACTTTAAAAAGTAGATAAATCTATATATTAGTATTTTATCAGAACAATAATCTATTTATGTGCATTTTAACAATATAATTGTACACGAGATCTGTGATGCTCAATACTTTCTTCAGAAGCACGGTTACTTCACGTGTCACCGTAATTAGAAATATCAGCCAGCCTGTTAAACAAACATGACTGGTCATTAAAGAGGCGCCGTACCTGCATGAATAATACAGTTGCGATCTCACGTAATGCACTAATCAATGCTCTCAAAAAATACGATTATTGCGAAACCCGGCATGTAGTTATATTTCTGACCCTACTCCAGGACTGCATACCTGACAGAGCTTCCTGTATTTACATACGAGAAAAGTTAGATGATTGCCTGAAAAAACATGATAACGGCTGCAGTCATTTTCAGCAAATACGCCTGGTTCTGATGAAAATCAATCAGCATCTTCTTGATGATATCGATGATTACAACTGTTAAACATTGAAAAGGGTGTAAAACGATGCTTAAAAAACTAATCGGTCCGTTTCTGCTGTGGATTTTCATTGCTCCGGTTGCTCATGCTTCACTGGTATTGGATCAAAATCGCGTTATATATCCTGGCGCGTTAGACCAGTCAGCGGAGGTTAAAATAAGCAATCCCACCCAGAATGATTTTTTGGTACAAGCCTGGGCAGAAGACAAAGATGGGCGATCACAGCAGGATATTTTTGTTGACCCCCCACTGTCAAAAATCAAGGGGCAGCATAAAATTTCACTACGAATCATGGCAATTAACCCGTCGCTGGTAAATAAACCCCAGGAGCAGCTTTACTGGTTAAATGTGAAAGAAATTCCAAAAATTGATAAGGCCACCAATGCCGCACAACTGGCAATAGTTATGCGCACCCGGATTAAAATACTCTATCGTCCGAAGGGAGTACCGGAAGACATGGAGCAGGCCTATAAAAATCTGGAGTGGAAACACAATTCATCCGGACTTCAGGTCTTTAATCCAACCCCTTATTATATAACTTTTGATAAAGTCTGGCTGGATAATAAAAAATCCAAAATTATCAAAGCAGACATGATCCCGCCGTTTAGCACCACCCTGATGGCAAAAGGGAGTGCGGGACAAGCAGCTGTCGTTAATTACACTGTAATTAACGACTTTGGTGACACTTCTGACGTCGTTCAGAAAAATGTACATTAACATCCCTTTAACAGGACAAAGAAATTGAATAAATTTACCCTGACCACGATGGCTTCCATACTGGTAATGACTTCTGCAGGTTCGCTGGCTTATGCGGACAGTGATAATACAGCAGTTGTACACTTCACTGGCAAAGTCACCGCCCCAACCTGTGAATTCACTTCACCGAATCAGACAGTACAATTGGATGCCGTACAGTCCAGTGACCTGGACAAAGTCGCCATGGGCAGCGCTATCTCTACTGGCCAAAAGAATTTTTCTCTGAATCTCGCCTGTGAGGCCAAGGCTGAAGCTGGTCATATTGCTATCACCGTAGACGGAACTGCTGATAGCAGCCAGCCTGCTGTACTGGCCAATTCGTCCGGCAGTGAAAGCGGTACCGGTCTGGAATTATTCTCTGAACAGGATCAAAATACGCCACTGGCGCTGAATAAAGAACTGCCGCAAAACGATTATCTGGACCGGTTGAATGAGGGCGATGACAATATTGGTTTTATTGTCAAATATGCACGTGACCGTAAAGACGTGACGGGTGGTGATGTATCAGCTGATGCTACCTTTGTGGTGTCCTACAAATAATCTGGTACAGGCCAGGAATAATGGATTTTTTCGCCTGTATTATGCTCATTAGAAAATAAGTTATGTTCAGGTGCAAATTCCATTTTTCTGCTATTATGCTGGCGATCAGCTTTTCTGCGCAGGGGGCCGATCAGTATGATCTCTCCCTGCTGGAGAATAAAGGTAATGCTGCCGTTGACGCCAGCTGGTTTAATAAAGGCAACGATATACTTCCGGGTGAATATGATCTTCAGTTGATCATTAATGAAAAGCCGCTAAGAAATACGAAAATTTCTGTAGGAGAATATCAGGGGAAAATTTTGCCATTATTTACGACTGCGCAGCTGGCAGAATGGGGATTAAAATTTAAGCACCTCAAAAATAAATCCGCTAAGCTACCACTGGACTTTTACTTCCCACACAGTAAGGTCGATATCGATCAGGGTGAACAAACTATTTCTCTGACCGTACCGCAGAAAAATTTTTCAGAATCTACGGAAGATGATGTAGCCAGCGAAGATGAATGGGATTATGGAATTAATGCCGCATTCACGAATTATTCACTGCAGTACGACCAGGCCCGTACCCAGGGTGTGGCGAATGAGCAAAACGTTTCAGGCACCCTGGAAAACGGGATTAATCTTGGCGAGTTTCAGCTACGCAATAGCGGCTATCTCGACAGGAGCAAACAGCAAAATCTGACCTACCGCAGCAGTACCTCCTATGTCCGTCATGATATAGATGCATTATCCAGTACAGCACTGGCGGGTGACTTTAACACCTCAGGGCTTTATTTTTCCAGCCTGCCGCTGCGCGGGATTTCGCTCGCCTCAAACATGGAAATGTTTTCCTCAGAAGAGAAATCATATATGCCAGCGATAGTCGGTATTGCCAGCGGCAATGCAACTATCATCGTCCGTCAAAATGGTTACGTTATTGCCACACGCAACGTCACACCGGGTCCCTACTCGATTAAAGATATCCCGGCGATGTCTGGCGCAGGCGATCTGCAAGTCACTGTACGCGAAGCAAACGGCAGCGAGCATATTTTTTATCAGCCATACAATAATATCGAAATGCTGATGCCCATAGATGTATTCAAATATGCTCTTGATGTGGGGAAAATCAGAAACACCTATACGAAAACAACTTCTCTGCTTGAAAGCGACATGCAATACGGTATCAGTAGTAATCTGACTCTGCTGGGCGGCCTGATGTATGCGGAGAATTATGCTAATAGCTCTGTCGGTATCGGAGTGAACGCGCGCTATGTTGGCGCTATGTACGGTATCGTAAATCTCAGCCAGAATTCGCTGGCTGAAGACGGGACACAGCGTGCAGAAAAATTTAAAATCGGTATCAATCGCGAACTTAGCCTGACCAAAACCTACCTTTCTGCCAGCTATGAACAGCAGACATCAGTAAACTATGCTGAACTCACCGATGCGTCTCATTCTGTGCAGGTACGCACTGAAAACGGTTTCCGCAAAAAGGCTTCCATACAACTGGAGCAGGCGGTGGGTCTCGGAAATCTGGCACTCATTGTTTCACAGCAGACTAACTGGAATGGATCAGCATCCACCGATGTCCGCAGCAGCCTGAATTACGATTTTAGTTACTTCACCCTGATCAGCAGCATCGACAATCAGCGCAGGCCTGATGGCAGTGATGACAAAACCTTTTCCGTAACGATTTCCATCCCGCTGGGCCGTGAAAAATATCACTATCTTTCACTCAGCAATACAGCCGGTCAGCAGAATCAATCTCAACAGGTGGCGCTGACAGGCAATCTTTTGCAGCAGCGTCAGTTGGGTTATGACGTCAATATGCAGAGTAGCACGGGCGGGAAACAGTTTAGTTCTACCCTCAATTATCTCAGCGAGTTTGGCAATAGCACCGGCAGCTTCCAGACTAGTAATGAGGGACAGCGGCTGACGCTCGGTATTCTGGGGGCCGCTATTATCCATCGTCATGGCCTGACCCTGGGGCAGAGAATGGGCAATGCCGCCGCGCTGGTGCATACCGATCACGTATCTAAACTCTCCGTGGAGAACGAGCAGGACGTGCGTACGGACTCCAGAGGAAACGCCTTTGTTCCAGACATTACGGCTTATCATCATAATGAAGAGTCACTGATAAATAACAGTAAAAATAAAAATATCGACATTCCTGAGGAAATTTTTTCTGCTACGCCGCGCACTGGTGCCATCGTTGAGCTGGACTTTGCCGCACACGCTCAGCAGAAGCAGTTTATTCGACTCATGGACGAGAAGGGGAATGCCATACCTTTCGGTAATGCACTGTATAGCGTAAATGGCAGGATGGTGGGGATCATTTCAGGCGGCGGCGTTGCGCATGTCAACGTTACAGATGACATGTGGCCGCTTCATTACAATAAGAATAATCAAAATATTATGTGTTCTCAGGTTAAAAAAGATAATCAATTTATATGGGATGTCGTATGCGATTTACATTAAAAAAAGCAATGGCCATTTTACTGCTGTCGCAGGCGGCGCAGATACATGCTGCTCAGCGGTCAGTGGGACTGGTAAGCAGTATTCATATTGGCGGCGGTACGCTCCGGGTGACCAATCGTACCCAGCCGCTCTCGCTGCTAAAGACGGTATCAGTTAATGTTTATGCAGCCTTCGGGCAAAATGCCAGAAGCCTAAAAATGGTGACCACATCGCCGCTCCTGGATCAACAGCGCGGTATTTACCAGTCGGATATCCCGGGGATTGGTTTTAGCGTGTGCGAGCAGGAAGGAGAAAACTGTCTGGTAGCGGGACAGACCAGGTCCTTAGCGGGTGCGCACTATAGTTTACGGCTGTATGCCACAGGGGGGATCCGTGGTGGATTGTATGCACCTGGTACGCTGATGCAGCTGCAAAGTGAATCACGAAGTGTACTGCTGACGATGAACAGTCTGCGGATAGACAGTATGCCATGTTCATTTACGGCTCAACGGGTTGACGTCAGGTTCCCTGACGTCACACTGAAATCGGGTGCCGATCAGCTGGCAGTAAAGGCGTTCTCTCTGCCGGTCAGCTGCAGCAGCAGCGATGACTATCGTAACGTACTGGTGTCTTTCAGCTATGCGGGCGAGATTTATCAGGAAAACACGATGCGCACTAATCTCAACGGTATCGGCATAAGCCTGAAAAGTTCTGCGGGCAAACAGATTAAACTCGGTTATCAGGCAGTAACCCCTCTGAATGACAGCACTTTTAGTGCCGTTTTATTGCGTATTCCTGGTGAAAAGGCGCAGGCGGGTAACATTAACACCAGTGCAACGGTAATGCTCACCATGCGTTAAACAGCTCTTCAGCCGGGATTTCCTCGGCATCAGGTTGTTCAGGGGGTCATGTGGCACCGGCTGTTATATTCAGCCAGTGTCCAATGATTTCCTTGTTCTCTTCAGTGTTCTGAGCAGATAAAAATCCATTATCTATGACCCGAACTTGATAGAGGCTCTGTCGCGTTAACGGAGTCAAGATGATGAGATCTGAGCTGCCTGTTTTTCAGACAGCCAGCAGATAAACGTTCTGCTGACGACAATCCTTCGCCAGCTGGATGATGAAGCTGCCCTTTACTGATCATGTTTACCCGCTCAATACTCGCCATTAGGGTCTGTGCCCACCGGAATGATTTGAATCCCGGCATCGGTCACGTTCGTAATTTGATGTTCCGGTGATCCTGCTCCGCAAGGCTGTTCAGATATTTGTTCTGCCTGGTTGTGATACTTTCTTCGTCAGGTTTGTCGGCATTGATCGCGGTCAACGCTGCGATATTTACAATAAAAAACAGTATCTTACCTGACCCCGGTTTAGTGCGACAGAACCGCAAAAATAGAAGGCAGTCAGGATGTTAAGGTCGTGATGAAGCATCGAACGATCAGGGAAAATCATGTTGTGATTTGCTTACTGACTGTTAATGAGTATGATTCTCATTCTTTATTCGGCCCGACCAGACCGGCCCGGAACCCTTTATTCCCCTACGGAGTTCTGCATGAAATCGATAAGTCCTCGCAAAGCCGCTGTTGCCATGGCGGTTGCCACTGCCTTTAGCCTGACAGCGTGTCAGGCACCTGCGAAAAAAGCCGATGCGCCAGCCGTGGAAGCGCCAAAACCGGGCAATACCGCCGTAACACAGCGTGTCCTGGGTGATGGTCTGTATGAAATGGCTTACTCCCCTGCATCAAAAGCGCTGTTTGTTGCCAGTGCGCAGGCGTTTAAGGATGTAAACGGCGGCATGATCTACCGTCTCGATCCCACCACACTGGCCACCCAGGGTGAAACACATACCGACATGAAAAACTTCGGTACCGCGATTGATGAAGAAGGGCTGGTGTTCTATACCACCAACTCGCTGGATGGCGCCGTCTCCAAAGTGGATGCAAAGAGCGGCAAAGTACTACAGCGTCTGGTATTCCCGGGCAAAATCAGTAAAGAGGGCTATCCGGCGGGTGCGCGTGAAGTGTTGTGGCATGGCAACGAACTCTATGTGGGTCGCGTGGCTGAACCGGGCTATATCTCGGTGGTTGACACCAAAACCTTTAAACTGAAAACCGAGATCAAAAACGCAGGAAAATGGGTGACGGGTATCCTTTACTCACCGCTGACTGAGCGCATTTATGCGGCCAATGGCTCCGGTGAAATTCTGGTGATTAATCCGCGTACTCACAAGATAGAGAAGCGCTGGACGGCAGGCGATGGCAAAGAGTATCTGTTCCTGAACATGGCGGAAGATCCAGAAACCGGTCGCCTGTTTGTCACAGATGATTCCAAAGGCAAAGCCACGCTGATCTTTGATGAGCGCACCGGCAAGGTCATTAAGCGTATTGAAGGCGATGCAATGGGTATTAAGTTCAACGCTAAGCGTAATGAGCTTTACATCAGCCAGCGCGAATCGAAGAAAGTGCTGCAGCTGGATGCCACCACCTATGCGGTTAAGAACAGCTGGTCATTCGACAAAAATCCCAACAGCTTGCTGATAGGGGCAGATAACAACACCCTGTTTGTCACCCTGAAAGCGGAATTTAATAAAGATTCCTCCACAAAAGGCACTGACGAGATTGCCCGTATCGCGCTGCCGTAATTGCGCGTTAAACCCTAACATGTTCGTCAGTTGAATCACCCGACTTGCGACCCAAGCAATAAGCCCGCTCAGGTTTCCCTGAGCGGGCTTTTCTAATGCTGGCGCTCTGACTGGACTCGAACTTCATCTGTTTCTCCTGCTATGAGTAGCATTAAAATGATCGTGTTATATTTACCCTCGTATTTAATCTGGCATTGCAAAAATATTCAATATATTCAATTTCTTATTACGGTACGCTTTGCAGGGCTTCACTGAACGATTGCCCTGTTTTGGTCGGTTATCCAACCGTTTTCTCTGCTCTGTTTCGCCGCTCACCCGCATCAAAACCGATATCTTTAGCCCTAACCAGCAAGGATCTGATGCTGTTTCAAATCAATCGGGCGGAAACGTCATCCGAAGAAAATCATCATTCACTTTAACGTGAAGGAGCCTGAGGGGAAAGCCAGGATTGGTATGACGCAACTGACTCATTTTTTATACCCGGACGAGTTTAAAGACGCTATCCGCGATGTTGAAAAAGGGATCGAACAGCCTGGCCTCACGTGACGTTTCAATGAAAAACATTAACAACAAGGTGGTTGTTATTTCAGAAATAAAAACCAGGCAATTTAATGCAGAGAAAGAAAGATTTTTTCATAAAACACAAATAAGCTGGAGAAAGATATATTCGGGTTTTATCAGTCGCTGATGAAAAATAAGAAAAATTGGATAGGTTCATTGAGGTTACTATCCCTTTTTAGGAAGGCGCATTTTATAAAGGAGATGATGAACCAGGTGGGTATTGTCCGTTCAGAAAGGTAAACCAGATGAAAGCACACGCATTTTAACGTTCATTGGTATTCACTCACCGGGATAAGTATAAAAATATCTTCGCATTATAAACTGGTAAATCCTGACAACGCAATAATCACGGTATTCCCCGTCATCACTTAACGATGAGGATTGCTTCTGTCTGATATTTATTGTGTGATAAACACGACGTCAGGTTTTAAAAAAATACCTATAAACGCCAGGGGGTAAGTTGTTCAGTCTTAGAATAAAGTAATGAACATATTTTTTGTGTCATTACAAACCTGCTCAGATAGGTTAAATCTGGCAGATAAAAAGAGGCAACGTGATATATACCACGGTAATGAACCCGGAATTTATCGATATTTTTTATCGATCGATAGTTTGTAGTTGATCGCTATCCTTTGTTTTTTATCAATCGATTTAAACGATATAACAAAATAATTAAATTCTATCCATTGATTAGAGAGTGGGCCCTAATCTGCGGGCAAGAGTGATCAGATCGGGGGAAATAAATCTGACTACATCTTCGAGCAATAAACGAAAGGACATCACGTCTTACCACTGGCGGTATCGCTGGTGTTTCTGTCTGGCTGCCAGCAGCGCAATGATGGTGAATAAGGTTAATGGGGCAATTAGTGCTTCATTGTCATCGTTGAAGAAAACGCTGGGTGTTTCAACTATCTGGTCAGAATCGTGGTCTGGTTTCACCCGTCGCAGGCCTTGGCTCTGTCTGCAAAGACCAGCAAAAGGGGATGGCTTGGAGTGAACGAGGGTGAACGACTGAAGAGGGATAACAGATTGCCAGAAAGCAAAAAACCAGACGTCAGTAGACATCTGGTTTCTTTAATTTGGCTCCTCTGACTGGACTCGAACCAGTGACATACGGATTAACAGTCCGCCGTTCTACCGACTGAACTACAGAGGAATCGCTTGAACGGGGCGAATAGTAGCGGCGCAGATCCCGCTTGTCAAAGACCAGTTTAACGAATTGCGTTCAAATGCGCGTAAAAGCAGCGGATTGGCGATTTTTTCCCAATTCTACTGGCTATACAAACTGCCAACAGGATCTCACTTTACGGGCATTTCTCCGTAGATGTTAGAGGCATGTCAAAGTTTTGTTATTTGCCGATGTTAAAACAACCGTTTCAGTGCTTTTATGATAAAAATTTCAAAAAGTTATTATATGGAATAAATAAACTGCTTATCATCACGGTCGTCATTAATCCCAGAAAGTGAAACGGTAATTTTAAACTAAATCTTTGTAGATCAGATGATTGTGAAAAGGAGTGGTCGATCACATTAATAGCCATAACCTGAAATCCAACCTCGATTGTCCCGAAACAGACACCAGACTGGCTGGGTGAATGTAAAAGATATTTTTCATTCGCCGTCACAGCCGCTAAGCAAGTTAACGAATAAGAAGGGTTTCTATGAACGTTAAAAAAACGATTGTCGCCTCACTGTTGGCCTGCATGTTACCCGCAGCGGTTATGGCAAAAGATATCTCGGTCGGCGTTTCAATGGCGCTGTTTGATGACAACTTTCTGACCATCCTGCGCAGCTCAATGCAAAAAGAGATGCAGAAAGATGCGGTTAAAGGACAGGTTGAGGATGCGAAGGGCGACGTTTCACAGCAATTGCAGCAGGTACAAAATTTTATCGGTCAGGGCGTGGATGCCCTGATTGTCAACCCGGTCGATACCAACGCGGTGAAACCGATTATGGATCAGGCGAGCAAAGCGGGTATCCCGCTGATCTTTGTGAACCGCCGTCCACAGGCTGAACTGACCGGCAAAATGGCTTATGTCGGTTCCGATTCTGAACTGGCCGGACGCTTGCAGATGGAAGCGCTGGCTAAAGCAATGAACGGCAAAGGCAACGTCGCCATTCTGATGGGTGACCTGGCAAATGAATCCACCCGCGACCGTACCAAAGGGGTGGAAGAGGTAGCGGCTAAATTTCCGGGCATCAAAATTGTTCAGAAACAGACCGCTAAATTCAACCGTAACGACGCAGTCGACGTGGTCAGTAACTGGATGACGGCCGGTGATGAGATCAATGCCATCGCCTCGAACAACGATGAAATGGCGATCGGTGCGCTGCAGGCGCTGGGTAAAAACCCGGACAAAATCCTGATTGCTGGCGTCGATGGTACACCGGATGCGCTGCAAATGCTGAAGCAGAGCAAGATGGTCGCCACGGTTTTCCAGGATGCGAAGGGGCAGGGTGAGGGCGCAGTGCAGACAGCGATCAAACTGGTTAAAGGCGAGAAAGTCCAGAAAGTGATCAACATTCCTTACCAGTTGATTACCAAAGAAAATATGGATCAGTTTACCCGCAGTAACCTGAATTAATCGTTCCCGACCCAGTTGTACGGAGGTGATGTATGAACGCGTTTGCGCTTGAAGCCGAAGGCATCAGCAAGTTCTTCCCCGGCGTAAAAGCCCTCGACAACGTGTCGTTGCGGGTGCGGCCGGGAACGGTGCATGCCTTGATGGGCGAAAATGGTGCCGGCAAATCCACTTTAATGAAGTGCCTTATCGGGATGTATCGTCCCGATAAGGGCACCATCAAAATTAAAGGCGAGCCAGTGCAGTTTCAGGACACCATGGACGCGTTGCGTTCCGGTATTTCAATGATTCACCAGGAACTCAATCTGGTGCCCTACATGACCGTTGCTGAGAATATCTGGCTGGGCCGCGAGCCGATGAAGTTTGGCTTTGTGGATCACGCCAGACTTAATCAGGTGACGCAGGAACTGCTGAACCGCCTGAATATCCGCCTGAAAGCCGATCGGATGGTGGGCGAATTGAGCATTGCGTCGCAGCAAATGGTTGAGATTGCCAAAGCGGTCTCCTGGGATTCAGACATCGTGATTATGGATGAGCCTACCTCCGCGCTGACGGAAACCGAAGTGGCGCATCTGTTCACCATTATTCGCGACCTGCGGAAGCAGGGCAAAGCGATCATCTACATCAGCCACAAGATGGATGAAATTTTCACCATCACCGACGAACTGAGCATTTTCCGTGACGGCAGCTGGATTGCCAGCGATCAGACGGCGAAATATACCCGCCAGTCGCTGATCACCCAGATGGTGGGACGTGAACTGACTCAACTGTTCCCGAAATTCAACAACGCAATCGGTGAAGAGGTGCTGACGGTTCGCAATCTCAGTTGCAAAGATCGTTTCACCGACGTCAGTTTCAGTGTCCGCCGGGGTGAAATTCTCGGCGTCGCCGGACTGGTGGGGGCCGGTCGCAGCGAGGTAATGGAGAGCCTGTTTGGCATGGAGAGCTTCGACAGCGGCGAGATCTTAATTGATGGCATACCGGTGACGATCGACTCACCCTCCACGGCGATTGAAAAGGGCATGGCGTTCCTCACCGAAGACCGTAAAAAATCCGGGCTGTTTCTGGTGCTGTCGGTGATGGAGAACATGAGCATCGTTAACATGCCGGAATACAGCGGAAAAAGCGGTTTTGTCAGCCATGTGAAGATGGCGCAGGACTGCATGGACCAAATCCGACGCCTCAATATCAAAACCCCGACCATGGATCAGATCATCAATAACCTCAGTGGGGGTAATCAGCAGAAAGTCCTGATTGCCCGCTGGCTGCTGGCACAACCGAAGATTCTGATTCTGGACGAGCCGACGCGCGGCATCGACGTCGGCGCGAAAGCGGAGATTTACCGCTTAATCAGTGAACTTGCCAACCGTGGCGTGGCGATCATCATGGTCTCCTCTGAACTGCCGGAGATTCTCGGCATGAGCGACCGGGTGATGGTCATGCACGGCGGGCGTATAACCGGCATCCTTGATAAAGAAGAAGCCGATCAGGAAACCATTCTGTCGTTGGCATCCGAGTGAGGCGCGAGACCACTATGAGCAATATGAAAGTTACTGCCACCCCGGCAGCCCCGCAGCAACCCTCTTTTTTTGCCACTCTGCGTCATAAATTGCCGAAAGACACCGGCATTTTTGTCGTGATGGTAGGGATTGCGTTGATTTTTGAAATGTTCGGCTGGTACGTGCGTGACCAATCTTTCCTGCTCAACACCAACCGTCTGATCCTGATAGTGCTGCAGGTGGCGATTATCGGGATTATCGCCGTGGGTGTGACCCAGGTCATTATCACTACCGGTATCGATCTCTCCTCCGGTTCAGTTATCGCTCTGGCGGCGGTGGTGGCCGCGAGCCTGGCGCAGACCTCTGACAGTCTGTCGCCCATGTATCCGTCACTGGTAAATATGCCTGCGGTGATCCCTATCGCGGCCGGTATCGGCGTTGGTTTGCTGGCTGGCGTGGTCAATGGCGTGCTGATTACCCGCACCGGTATCCCGCCATTCATTGCAACGCTGGGCATGATGGTTTCGGCACGCGGTCTGGCGCAGTATTACACCCAGGGCAATCCGATCAGCTTTCTTTCTGACGGCTTTACCTCAATCGGACAGGGGGCCATGCCGGTAGTCATTTTCCTGGTGGTGGCGCTGCTGTTCCACATCGCCCTGAAACATACCCGCTACGGTAAATATGTTTACGCCATCGGCGGCAACATGACCTCGGCAAAAGTTTCCGGTATCAACGTTAATAAGTATCTGATTATTGTCTACACCATTGCCGGCGCGCTCTCTGGCCTGGCGGGAGTCGTACTGGCGGCGCGCGTCAGCAGCGGCCAGTCGAGCATGGGGATGTCCTACGAGTTGGATGCAATTGCGGCAGCCGTTATCGGCGGCAGCAGTCTGATGGGCGGCGTGGGTCGTATCACCGGCACATTAATTGGCGCAGTCATCCTTGGCCTGATCAAAAGCGGATTTACCTTCGTCGGTGTCGATGCCTACATTCAGGACATTATCAAAGGGATGATCATCGTGGCTGCGGTCTCCATCGACATGCACCGTAACCGCAAAAAACGTTAATCAGCAGGCGCTGGCCTTCTTACGGATGCGTGAGAGGGCAACGCCTGTTTTATCATCTGGCATTGGCCAGCAATAAGAAATCATGCTGATAGCGGTTACATTTGCTGGCCGTCTCGTCACGAGGATCTTCAGGCCATGCTGGCCTTTAACCGGTGCAACGTGTTTCAACTGCACTAAAATCGTACAGCCTGCCATCACTTTTCTGCACGTCTGACTCGCAGCATCTGCACTGCCACAGTGCGCCTGATGGCATCATTCAGTCTGCTGAGTTATTCCCCATGCTTATTAACCCTTACGAGGTAATCAGAAACGCTTATTTTCCGGGCCGTTAGGATAAATCTGGCTGGCGGATGACGTGAGTCGTTTAAACCTGGCCTGCATCTTGCAAAATCTCCGTTATCAGGGCGATTGGATCAGACCCATTTCGCTATTCGGGGTGAGTGACGGAGGTAAGATGAATTTAAGACGACTGAAGTACTTTGTGAAAATCGTCGATATCGGTAGCCTGACGCAGGCAGCAGAAGTGCTGCATATCGCCCAGCCTGCACTCAGTCAGCAGGTCGCGACGCTGGAGAATGAACTGGATCAGCAGTTACTGATCCGCACCAAACGCGGCGTCACGCCGACTGAAGCCGGTAAGATTCTCTATGGTCATGCGCGTACCATTCTGCGCCAGTGTGAGCAGGCCCAGACTGCGGTCATCAACGCCGGTCAGGTGCTGAGCGGTCAGGTGTCGATTGGTCTGGCTCCGGGCACAGCGGCATCAGCGCTGACCATGCCGTTGCTGCAGAACGTTCGTGATCAATTTCCGGAAGTGCTGGTTTATCTGCACGAAAACAGTGGCAGCGTATTGAATGAGAAAGTGATGAACGGTCAGCTGGATATGGCGGTGCTGTATGACCGCGCACCCACTGCCGGCATCAACAGTATGCCGCTGATGAAAGAGGATCTCTTTCTGGTGGGTGCCACGGATTACCCCGGTGCCAGCGTCGATCTGGCTGATGTGGCGCAGATGAGTCTGTTCTTACCCCGCGACTACAGCGCGGTGCGTAAGCGGGTTGATGAGGCGTTCTCACTGCGTCGCCTGAGTGCGCGCATCATTGGTGAGATTGAATCGATTTCAACTCTGACCTCAGCAATTTCCAGCGGCATGGGTGTGACCGTATTACCTGAATCCGCCGCCCGTGCTTTGGTCGGTTCCACCGATGCCTGGATGTCACGCATCAGCAGTCCGTCGCTGAGCCTGCCGCTGTCGCTGAACATCTCTGCCCGGCTGCCGCTGTCGCCTTCTGCACAGGCCGTGAAAAATATCCTGCTGTCACTGCTGAATAAGCCGCTGACTGAGGAGCGCGAGTTGATGTTAGTGGGTTAAGGGGGCGCTTAGCAGCGGGCTGCACTGAGCGGGTTACGCCCGCCAGGCGATGGGGCGTTTCAGGTTGCCTGAGCAGGCGGCCGCGTCAAGGGGCGGACGCCCGCCCCTTAACAATCCCGGCGTCCGGCAGCCTGCGCGCCCCGCTGTGCGGGGTGCCTTCGTCACGCCCTGCGGCCGACGGACCGCCCGGACGCGCCGTCCCTGGCGCGTGCCGTTCTTTCGCCGACGTCCTGTCGGCTCATCCTGGCCTGCGGTTGTTCCTCAGCGCTGCGGATGCCTCTGGCAGACCCCAGCCGGTGGGTTTTCAGCCCGTTCCGGGGGATTCAGGCCGCTGAACGCGGGTGGAGATTGAGGGAATACGCTTCGCAGCGGGTTTATTCGGAGCGGGGTTCGCCCGCGAGGTGGGGAGTGTCAGGTCATTTAGCCGCGCGTTAGCACTGAGAAGGTTACGCCCAGGCGATGGGGCGTTTCAGGTTGCCTGTGCAGGCGGTCGCGTCAAGGGGCGGACGCCCGCCCCTTAACAATCCCGGCGTCCGGCAGCCTGCGCGCCCCGCTTAGCGGGGTGCCTTCGTCACGCCCTGCGGCCGACGGACCGCCCGGACGCGCCATCCCTGGCGCGTGCCTTCCTTTCGCCGACGTCCTGTCGGCTCATCCTGGCCTGCGGTTGTTCCTCAGCGCTGCGGATGCCTCTGGCAGACCCCAGCCGGTGATTGTTTTGTGTTTTCTTTGGTGGAGAGTTTCTGGTGGCCCGAAAACCACGTTCAGTTCCGGAAGTTCACCACGACAATCTCAGTGACCTGAAAAACGGGATAACTGCGGATGGGGTTGAATGCCATTCCGTCTGCTGAGGCGAAATTCAGAGGCAATCCCCGATATCCACAGCGATAAAGTACTCAACCCAAAAAGAAGAAATAACAGCGAGGGGGTGGGGAGGCCGTCAGAGCCGCTGAGCGGATGAGGGATTTCAGGACGAGCGACAGGGATGTCGCGAAGAGGCGGGTTCGCGCCAGGGATGGCGCGTCCCGCCGTTCCGTGAGAAACCCGGAAGACGCGAAGGCACCGCGAAGCGGGGGTGATGCAGGCCGGAGCCGGGGGTCAAGGGGGCGCGGCGACTGGCGCCCCCTTGTCGGTCGCCTGCAGCGGCGAGTCTGAAACTGCCTGACTTACCAGGCGAACGAAACCCTCTCACAGCCCGTTCGCGCAGCGAACACACTCACGCCATCCTTCACAAAAACGAAATCCCTCTCACAGCCCGTTCGCGCAGCGAACACACTCACGCCATCCTTCGCATAAACGGAACCCCTTTCACAGCCCGTTCGCGCAGCGAACTTAATCCTTCCAGGCGCCGGTTCGCGCAGCGAACAAAACCTTTTTCAGCGCGCGTCCGCGCAACTTCAATTTCACCTCGTTATTCCCTGAAGTCATAAAGCTAAATTTTTTAGTATTTCCGGTTATCAATAATAATTCTTAACATCAGAGAATCAGATTAGGTAAAGAGAGGTAAATATCGTGAATTTCCAGCAGCTTAAAATCATCCGCGAGGCGGCGCGCTGTGAATTTAATTTAACGGAAGTCGCTAATACACTGTTTACCTCCCAGTCGGGAGTGAGTCGGCATATCCGTGACCTGGAAGATGAACTCGGAGTTGAGATTTTTATCCGTCGTGGCAAGCGACTGCTGGGAATGACCGAACCGGGCAAAGCGCTGCTGACGATCGCCGAACGCATCCTGGATGAAGCGGGAAAAGTACGACGGCTGGCCGATGTCTTTACCAATGAAACCAGCGGCATCCTGACCATTGCCACCACCCACACTCAGGCGCGTTACAGCCTGCCGAAAGTGATCAAAGCATTTCGTCAGCTCTATCCCAATGTCCGGCTTGAACTCAATCAGGGATCGCCGCAGGAAATTGTCACCATGCTGCTGGCGGGTGAAGCGGACATCGGCATCGCCAGTGAAATGCTGGTCAACAACAGCAGTCTGGCGGCGTTCCCCTGGTTTAGCTGGCATCACGCCCTACTGGTGCCAAAAGGGCATGAGCTGGTGCAGAGCCAGCCGGTCTCACTGAGTACCCTCAGCCGCTTTCCCCTTATCACCTACCGGCAGGGTATCACCGGCCGTTCGCGGGTTGACCGTGCTTTCCAGACGGCGGGTTTAAAACCCGATATCGTGCTCAGTGCTCAGGACTCCGACGTGGTGAAAACCTACGTCAAACTGGGTTTGGGCGTCGGGATACTGGCCGATCAGGCGTGTGAAACCGAAGAGAGTGAAGAGCTGGTACGCATCGACGCGACGCATCTGTTCGATGCCAGCACCGTATGGCTCGGCCTCAAACGTGGTCAGCTGCAGCGTAACTACGTCTGGCAGTTCCTGGAACTCTGCAATGCCAACCTGTCGCTGGAGGAGATCAAACGCCAGGCGCTCTCCTACAGTAATGACGACGAACCGGTTATCGACTTCCAGATTTAAAGCGCGGGCGCATCCCGCCGGATGCGCCTCGTTGCTGCACGGCATAAAATTTCAAATCACCGCGAAAAACTCGCTTAGCAACCTTTCTCACCCCGCACAACAACATCCTGCGCTGACCCGGCGCGATAAAGTGGAATCAGTTGACCACAAGGGGATGTTATGTCGCGACTACAACTTACAGACAGCGATCTGCTGCGCCAGCAGGCGCTGTTTGCCGGACGCTGGCAGGATGCGCATCAGGGTGCCACGCTGCCGGTTACCGATCCCGCCACGGGCGAAACGCTGGCCACTATTCCGGCGCTGGGGCATGCGGAAACCGAGCAGGCGATAGCGTATGCGGAAACGGTGCGCATCAGCTGGGGCAAAACCACCCATGCCAGCCGGGCCGCGCTGCTGGAAAAATGGCATCAGCTGATCATTGAACATGCTGACGACCTGGCGATCATCATGACCGCCGAACAGGGCAAACCGCTGGCGGAAGCCAGAGGCGAAGTGCTCTACGGGGCCAGTTTTGTGAAATGGTTTGCGGAAGAGGCGCGCCGCATTTACGGCGACACCATTCCCGCGCCCAGCGACGACCGTCGCATTCTGGTGCTAAAACAGCCGGTGGGCGTTGCCGCTGCCATCACGCCGTGGAATTTCCCGATTGCGATGATCACCCGCAAGGTCGCTCCTGCGCTGGCCGCCGGATGCCCGATTATTGTTAAACCTTCTGAGTTAACGCCGCTCTCGGCGCTGGCACTGGCGGTGCTGGCAGAGCGTGCCGGGTTCCCGTCTGGGGTGTTACAGGTGCTCACCGGCCTGCCCACGGAGATTGGCGCGGCGCTGACCCGTAGCCGCACGGTGCGTAAAATTTCCTTTACCGGCTCAACACGCATCGGGCAGTTGCTGATGCAACAGAGCGCCGACAGCATCAAGCGCCTGAGCCTGGAGCTCGGCGGCAACGCGCCGCTGATCGTGTTTGATGATGCGGATATTGAGATTGCGGTGGCGGGGGTGATGCTCAGCAAGTTCCGCAACGCCGGGCAAACCTGCGTCTGCGCTAACCGCATCCTGGTGCAGCGCAGCATCTATCCGCGTTTCACCGCCCGGTTGCTGGAGGCCGTCGCCACCCTGAAAGTGGGCGATGGATTTGCACCCGACAGCACCATTGGCCCGCTAATCAACAGTCGCGCGGTGGAGAAAGTGAACGGTCACATTGATGATGCACTCAGCCAGGGCGCAACGCTGCTGACCGGCGGCATCCGCCAGGACAACGGCACTTTTGTGCCGCCCACGGTGCTCGGCGAGGTCACCGCCACAATGCGCATTGCTCATGAAGAGACGTTCGGCCCAGTCGCGCCCCTGTTTATCTTTGATGAGGAAGATGAAGCGATAGCGATGGCGAATGACACACCTTACGGCCTGGGAGCCTACTTCTTTACCGAGAATATCCGGCGGGCATGGCGGGTAGCCGAAGCGCTGGAGTTTGGCATGGTCGGCTTTAATACCGGCGCGATTTCCCTGGAGGTTGCACCGTTCGGCGGTGTGAAACTCTCTGGTATTGGCCGGGAAGGTTCCCGCTATGGAATTGATGAATATCTGGAACAGAAAACATTTCACATTGGCAGTCTGTGATTAAAAAAGAATAAAGCGTCAGCCGCGCAATCCGGCTGGCGTTTTTTTTGCCTGACGCCGGGTGAGAATTTACCGGCGTCAAATAATCGTCTTTAAAAGCAAAGATGTTATCTGGGCGGTAAGGCGGGTCAGTAAATCGGCGGGTCATGATCACCGAAATGAGCAGCCTGACACTGAATATCCGCTTTGGTGCAATATTCATGCAGGTTGCACCAGCAGAGCGCATAAATTTTGTGAAGTAAATCATCTGTTTAATTGTTCGGCAATTCCGCAAAAAATCACCCGGCAATACGGCAGAAAATTTTTTTGCGCTGTTTTAAACGCATTTTTATTTTTTGCCCGGCTGGCATACTTTCTGCATTAGCTTATTAACAGCGCAGAAAACGGCTGTGAAAACGCTAATAAGCCAGCACGTGACGGGTGTAACAAATAAGGAATTTTTCCATGTTAAGTTTCGACCCTGAAAAAGTTTCTCTTCCGGCTGGCCATTATATTGGCGGCCAGCATTGCCAGGCCCAGGGCGCATCCTTTGCGGTGAAACGGCCCTCGGATGGCAGCGTCTATGCCACGCTGCAGGATGCCACGCCGCAGGATGTTGATCAGGCTGTTACGGTGGCGCATCAGGCGCTCAAAAGCAGCGGCTGGTCCGGCTGTGCGCCGCGTGAGCGCGGACGCGTATTGCGCCGCTGGGCTGATCTGATTGAGCAGGACGTGCTGCTCGCCCAGCTGGAAGCGCTGGGTTCAACGCGGCCAATCAGCGACGTGGTGCTGCACGAAATCCCGTTTACCGCCGAAGCGATTCGCTTCTATGCCGAATGCGCCGACAAATACAGCGGGGATCTCTTTCCCACCCGAGACAGCAGCCTCGGTATGCTGATTGCCGAACCTTATGGCGTCATCGCTGCGATTACCCCGTGGAATTTCCCGCTGTCGATGGCGTCGTGGAAATGCGGACCGGCGCTGGCAGCGGGCAATGCGGTGGTGCTGAAACCCTCTGAACTGACCCCGTTTTCTACCGTACGCATGGCCGAACTGGCGTGCCAGGCGGGCTTACCGGCGGGCGTGCTGAACATTGTGCAGGGCAGTGGGGCCGTCACCGGCAGCGCGCTGGTCAAACATCCGCTGGTGCGCAAAGTCTCGTTTACCGGCTCGACCCTGACCGGCGCACGCATCATGAGCGATGCTGCGCAGCACGGCATGAAACCGGTGACGCTGGAGCTGGGCGGCAAGAGTCCGCAGTTGGTGTTTGATGATGCCGGCGACCTGGCGGTGCTGGCCCAGCGCATTCTGCGTGGCTTTACCGCCAACGGCGGCCAGGCTTGCGTGGCGGGCACCCGTCTTATCGTACAGCGCAGCATTGCCGATCCGCTCATTGAGCGGCTGGCGCAGCTCTGCCGGGAAGTCAAACCGGGCGTCACCTGGCAAGAGGGCAGCCGATACGCGCCGCTGATCGATGAACGCCAGGGCAACAAGGTTTGCTCGGTCATCGAAGCTGCAAAAGCGCAAGGCGCAGAGGTGCTGGTGGGCGGAGAACGCTTTGCTGACACCGGTAACGGCTGGTTCTGGCAGCCGACGCTGCTGAGTCACGTGGCGCAGGATAATCCGGCGGTCCAGCAGGAAATCTTTGGTCCGGTGCTGACGGTGCAAATCTTTGATGAGGAAGAGCAGGGGCTGGCGATGGCCGCCCATGATACCTATGGCCTCTGTGCCGGTGTCCACACGCTAAGTCTGCCGCGTGCGCTGCGGGCGATGCGCGCCATTGACGCCGGCACCGTCTGGATCAATCGCTATGGCCGTTCCGGCGATTTCATCATTCCGACCGGCGGTTTTCTCGGCTCCGGCATTGGTAAAGATTTAGGGCGTCAGGCGTTTCAGGCCTGCCAGCGCCAGAAAAGCGTACTCATCGATTTCTAAGCGCAACTGACAATGACGAGGGTGTTACATGGCACTGTTTAAACCGAAATTCATCACGTTCGACTGTTACGGCACGCTGATTCGCTTCGATATGTCGGGTGCCGCGCAGCGCTGTTTCAGCGACCGCGTCGACCCGGACGCAATGCTCGCCTTTACCACCGACTTTTCCCGCTACCGGCTGGATGAGGTGCTCGGCGCATGGAAACCCTATTACGACGTGGTCAGCAATGCTATCCAGCGCACCTGCAACAAGTGGGGCGTTAAGTGGGACAAAGCCGATAGCGACTTTATCTACACCGATTGCGCCCGCTGGGGGCCGCATCCTGATGTGCCCGCCGGGCTGGCAAAAGTCGCCGAAGAATTTCCGCTGGTGCTGCTGACCAACTCAATGAAAGACCTGATCCCGCATCACGAACCGCGTCTGGGCGCGCCAATCTACCTGACCATCACGGCTGAAGAGGCGGGCGCCTACAAACCGCAGATGAAGGGCTTTGAGTACATGCTGGAGACGCTCGGCTGCGGCCCGGAGGAGATTCTCCATGTCTCCTCCAGCTTCCGCTATGACCTGATGACTGCCCACGATCTCGGCATCAAAAACAAAGTCTGGGTCAATCGCGGTCATGAACCGGCGAACCCGTACTACCAGTACACCGAAATCAAAGATATCGGCGGCCTGCCTGGCGTCGTCGGACTCTGAGGAACACCCCATGAAACTGGAATCGTTCTGGCAGGCCACCGCTCCGGCCTTTACGGGTGCCGCCCGCGATCCGCTGCCTGCACAGGCGGAGGTGGTGGTGATTGGCGGCGGCTTCACGGGCGTCTCGGCAGCCCTTAACCTGGCGCGAAGCGGCATCAGCGTGGTGTTGCTGGAGAAGGGGGAGGTCATGAGCGAGGCCTCGGCGCGCAACGGCGGCCACTGCAACACCGGCGTGGCGCAAAATTTTGCCTCGCTGGTGGCGAGTCAGGGTCTGGAGCAGGCCAGCCGCTTTTACCGGGCATTTGACGAGGCGGTGAGCTACGTTCAGCAACTGATCCAGGATGAACAAATCGATTGCGATTTCCGTCTGTGCGGCAAGCTCAAGCTCGCCAGCAAAGCATCGCATGTGGCCGGGCTGCGCGAGGCATATGAACTGATGCGCCGCACCGTTGACCCGGAGATCGAACTGCTCGACAAAGCGGCGGTGCGCGACGAGATTGCCAGCGACGAATTCCACGGCGGCCTGCTGCAGAAGCGCGGCGGTCAGATGCACATGGGTAAGTTCGGCGTCGGGCTGGCCGAGGCTGCCGCCCACAGCGGCGCGAAGATTTTCCCGCACCACACCGTGACAAAGTTAGAACGACTGAAGGGCTATCAGCATCGAATACACACCGCGCGGGGCAGCATTCTGGCGGATAAAGTACTGATGGCGACCGGCTGCTCCAACGTCGGCCCTTTTCCCTGGTTTCAGCGCCGCATCGTGCCGGTGGGGAGCTTTATTGTGGTGACTGAAGCGCTCGACCCGGCGCTGCTGCGCCAGGTGCTGCCCCATGATCGTACCTACGTGACCTCGCTGAACATCGGGAACTACTTCCGCACGACGGCCGATCGCCGGCTGGTGTTTGGCGGGCGGGCGCGGTTTGCGGTCAGCAACCCGACGTCTGATTCGCGCAGCGGCGAAATCCTGCACCATGCGATGACGCAGATGCTGCCAGCGCTTGGCCGGGCGCAGGTAGAGTATTGCTGGGGCGGCATGGTCGATATGACCGCCGACCGTCTGCCGCACGCGGGTGAACAGGATGGCCTCTTCTATTCGCTGGGCTACAGCGGCCACGGCACCCAGATGTCGGTGTGGATGGGGCGGGTGATGGCCGATCTGCTGGCCGACAAGCACACTGAAAATCCCTGGCAGCGCGACGCATGGCCTGCGCTGCCCGGTTATCACGGCAAGCCATGGTTTTTACCGCTCGCAGGACTCTATTACAAAGCAAAGGATCGCCTTTCATAACGTCCCGTCGGGAGCTGGCTACCAGGTTGCCAGCCCCGCCAGAAAATGATCCCCGGTTCGCCTGACTATTGAGGGTAGAGAGATGAGTAAATTTGATAATAACGATGCTGATGCGGTAAATCCGGCACTGACGCGCATGATCACCGAAGGCGCACTGTCACGCCGCAGTCTGATGAAAATCCTCTCCGCAGGTGCGGTGATGAGCAGCGGCCTGGTCGGTTTTTCAGGGGCGGCACGGGCGGACGACAAGCCGGTCAAGGGCGGAAAACTGCGGGCGGCGATGTCGAATGCCTCCGCCACCGATACGCTCGATCCGGCCAAAAGTAATAACAGCGCGGACTACACTCGTCAGTTCATGTTTTACAGCGGCCTGACCGAGCTGGATAAAAACCTGATGGCGCAACCGGCGCTGGCGGAATCGCTGGAATCCAGCGACGGCATTACCTGGCATATCAAGCTGCGTCAGGGGGTTACCTTCCATAATGGCAAACCGCTGACCGCCAAAGATGTGATCTTTTCGCTCAGCCGCCACAAAGATCCGGCCATCGCCTCTATCGCGTTTAAGCTGGCCGATCAGTTCAAAGCCTTCAGCGCGGTCAATGACAATGAGGTGCAGCTGGCGCTGAGCAGCGCCAACTTCGACGTCCCTTATATGCTGGCGACACCGCCGTTTTTGATCGTCCCGGACGGCACCACCGATTTCAGCAAAGGCATCGGCACCGGTCCGTTTGTCTGTAAAGCCTTTATGCCGGGCGTGCGCACCATCGGCACGAAAAATCCCAACTACTACAAGCCTGGACTGCCGCATCTGGATGAGGTGGAACTGATGGGGGTGACTGACGGGGCGGCACGCGTCAATGCCCTGATGTCGGGCGATCTGCAGATGGTCTCTACCCTGACTGCCGCGGACTGCAAGCGCATCAAAGCCAGCAGCGAGTTTGGCGTGCTGGAAAGTAAATCGGGCATGTACACCAACCTGATCGTCCGTACCGACATGAAACCCGGAAATAACGAAGACTTCGTGCTGGCGATGAAATATTTGCAGCCACGTGAAATGCTGGTGAAAACCGTGCTGCAGGGGTACGGCGACGTCAGTAATGACACCCCGGTTCCACCGTGGCATCCGCTCTATAACGCCGAACTCAAACCGCGTGCGCTCGACGTGGAAAAAGCGAAGTTCCACATCAAAAAAGCGGGCATGACTGGCTCCACGGTGGAGCTTATCACCACACCCAATATTGAAGGGGCGAACGAAGGTGGGCAGATAATCCAGCAAATGGCGCGCGGAGCTGGGTTGAACATAAAAGTGCGACGCGTACCGTATGACGGTTACTGGTCTTCGCACTGGATGAAAGATCCGCTGGGATATGGCTCGATAAACCCGCGTCCGACACTCGACATGCTCTTCTCACAGTTTTATCTCTCTACCGCACCGAATAACGAATCGGGCTGGAAAAACCCCCAGTTTGATCAGCTGGTGGTCGCCGCACGCGGTGAGCGGGATCAGGCGAAACGCAAGCAAATGTATGGCGACATGCAGACGCTAATTTATGACCATTGCGGCACCCTCATCCCGACCTTCATCAGCTCCACCGATGGCTACAACAAAAAGGTCAAAGGGGTCGAGGCCTGGCCGTCAGGCATGATGATGGGCTATCGCTTCCATGAGTTTGCGTGGCTGACCGCCTGATTTCAGCCTATCCCATTAGGCGATATAGAGGGAGTACGCCGATGAACCGATACATGATGTTCCTGATTGCCCGGCGGATTGGCGCTGGCATCCTGACCTTACTTATCGTCTCGGCGGTGGTGTTTTTCATCACCAGCCTGCTGCCGGGGGACGCGGCGCAGATGATCCTCGGTCAGAACGCCACGCCGGAAACCGTGGCGGCGTTACGGCAGCAGCTGGGTCTCGATCAGCCTTTGCTGATGCGCTACGCCCACTGGCTAACGGGCATGGTTCAGGGCGACTTTGGCACCTCATTTGCCAGTCATCTGCCGGTCTCGCAGTTGGTGGCGCAGCGCATTCCCGCGACCTTTGAACTGGCGGGCATCACCACACTGATCTGCGTACCGCTGGCGCTGATTATCGGCATTATCGCGGCGATGAATCGCGGTTCCCGACTCGATCGGGCGCTGGTTATCGGCACCATGGCAACGGTTGCCGTGCCGGAGTTTCTGGTGGCGACGGTGGCGGTGCTGATTTTCGCCGTCAAGCTGCACTGGGTGTCTGCAATGTCGTTCGGCAGCCCGGACAGCGACCTGCTGAGCTACCTCAAAGCCTACGCGCTACCGGTGCTGACGCTCTGCTGCGTGCTGGTGGCGCAGATGGCGCGCATGACGCGGGCGGCGATCATCAATCAGCTTGACAGCCCCTATCTGGAGATGGCGCTGCTGAAAGGGGTTTCGCCGCTCAGAGCCGTGCTGCGCCACGCGTTGCCCAACGCGGTCGGGCCGATCGCCAATGCGATTTCACTCAGCCTCTCCTATCTGTTTGGCGGGGTGATCATTATCGAAACCATCTTCAGCTATCCCGGTCTGGCCAGTCAGCTGGTGGATGCGGTCAGTAACCGCGACCTGCCGGTGGTGCAGCTCTGCGTGATGCTGTTCGCGGCCTGCTACCTGGTGCTGCTGCTGGCGGCAGACATTCTGACTATCGCCTTTAACCCGAAATGGAGAAGCGCATGAATACTCTTCTGTTGCCCTGGCGTTTCTTACAGTCACTCTCCTGGTCGGGCCGGCTGGGCTTGTTGATCTCGCTGTTCTGGCTGCTGATGGCGGTGTTTGGCACCCCGCTGGCCCCGCACAGCATTGATGACATCGGCGGCGGCCCGCTGATGGGTGGCCTGACGTCCGATAACCTGCTGGGCACTGACTACCTGGGGCGCGACATGCTGAGCCGTATTCTGTATGGCGCGAAGTTCTCTATCGGTCTGGCACTGAGTGCGGCGCTGCTGGCCAGCCTGATCGGAACGCTGCTGGCGCTGCTGGCGGCGGTGGCGGGACGCTGGCTGGAGGAGTTACTGGGCCGCGTCAATGACGCACTGCTGGTGCTGCCCGGCAAAGTGCTGTCGCTGATGATCGTCGCGGTATTTGGCTCCTCACTGCCGATGCTGATCCTGACGGCGGTGTTCACCTACTGGCCGGGCGCATTCCGTATCGCATTTGCCATGGCCAGCTCGCTGCGCAGCATGGACTACGTCCGGGCGTCACGGCTGCGAGGCGAGAGCCGCGTGTATATCGCCATTCACGACATTCTGCCCAACATGGTGCACCCGATGCTGACTGACTTTGGCCTGCGCTTTGTCTACATTGTGCTGCTGCTGAGCGGCCTGAGCTTCCTTGGCCTCGGTGTGCAGCCGCCGTATGCCGACTGGGGCACGCTGGTGCGGGAAAATATGCAGGGACTGTTTGATGGCTCGCCTGCGGTGCTGATGCCCGCGCTGGCCATTGCCAGTCTGACCATTGGCGCCAACCTGTTTATTGATAGCCTGCAGGCGATGCGCCCGATGACGCTGGCGAAGGAGGGAGCATGAACGTGACACCACATACCGCCATGCCGGTGATATCGGTTGATAAACTGCGCGTGACCGCACAGACCGATCGCGGTGAAGAGATCGACCTGGTTTCCGACATTCACTTTACCGTGCAGAAGGGTGAGGTGCTGGCGCTGATTGGCGAATCCGGCTCAGGTAAAACGACTATCGCGATGGCGCTAATGGGCTACGCCCGCAGCGGCTGCCGCATCGCTGAGGGCAATATTCACGTTGCCGGCACCGACGTTAACAGCCTGACACCGGGCCAGTTGCGCGCGTTTCGCGGTAACAACGTCGCCTATATCGCCCAGAGCGCGGCGGCGTCGTTTAATCCGGGCATGAAGATCCTCGACCAGGTGATTGAGCCGGTGGTCATCCACGGCACGATGACCCGAAAAGACGCGAAAGCTAAAGCGATTGGCCTGTTCCGTGAGCTGGCGCTGCCTGACCCCGAGACCCTTGGCGACCGGTTCCCGCACCAGGTGTCGGGCGGTCAGTTACAGCGTCTGATGACGGCGATGGCGCTGATCGGCGATCCTGACGTCGTGATCCTTGATGAGCCCACTACCGCGCTGGATGTGACAACCCAGGTCGAAGTGCTGAAGGCGTTTCGCCGCGTGGTGGTGCAGCGCGGCGTCACCGCGATTTACGTCAGTCACGATCTGGCCGTGGTGGCGCAGATGGCAGACCGGATTCTGGTGCTGCTGCGAGGCAAAATGGCGGAATATGGCAGCACCGCACATCTGATTGGCGCACCCCAGGCGGAGTACACCCGTTTACTGATGGAGGCAGCGCGGCAGAAAGAGCGGCCCAGCAACTGGTGTCCGGCTGCTGCCGATATTCACCCGCTGCTGGAGGTGCGCGATCTCAGCGCAGGTTATGGCCCGCGCGGCAGAGACGGCCAGCCGAAAATACGCATTCTGGAGGAGATTAACCTTAAGCTGTGGAAAGGGCAGGCGATTGGCATCATCGGTGAGTCAGGCTCGGGCAAAACGACCCTGGCCCACGCCATTGCCGGACTCAATGCCCCGAGTCAGGGCCATATCCTGTTTAACGGTCACTACATCGCCAGTGATATGCAAAAACGCCCTGACAACGAGCTACGACGTATACAGTATGTCTTCCAGATGGCGGATACCGCGCTGAATCCGGCTCACAGCGTTGAACGCATCCTGTCTCGACCGCTGACGCTGTTTCACGGCCTGAGCGGTGCGGCCCGGCAGCAGCGACTTTATCAGCTGCTGGATCTGGTGCAGCTGCCGCGCAGCGTGCTGTGGCGGCGTCCCTGGGCGCTCTCCGGCGGGCAAAAGCAACGCGTCAATCTGGCGCGTGCGCTGGCGGCTGAGCCAGATCTGATACTGTGTGATGAAGTGACCTCGGCGCTGGATACCGTGGTCGCCGCCGCCGTACTCGACTTGATCAGCGACCTGCGCCGCGAACTGGGGCTGTCAGTGATCTTCATCAGCCATGACATGCATGCAGTGCGTGCGGTGTGCGACGAAATTGTGGTGATGAAGAGCGGTCGCATCGTCACCCAGCTGGCACGTAGCGACTACGACAAGCCGACCAGTGAGTTGTATTTCGAGCGGCTAAAACGCGCGGTGCCGGAGTTGCGTCAGGGCTGGCTGGATGAACATGAAGAGATTTTGAAAGCAGAGTAAGCTGCCGCTTAGCTTGAAGGGCATTCAAATTTATCCGCCTGCACAGCCGCTGTGCGCTGTCCAGGCGACGCGGGTCAACGCACAGCGGTCAGGCTGCCGTGCGCCAGACCAGATACTGACAATAGAGGTCATCTTGTTATGCCTGCACCGATTCGTTATGTACAGGATAGTGCGAATTTTCCCGATTCCGCCGACGTGGTGGTGATTGGCGCTGGTATCGCTGGCGCCGCCGCTACCTGGGAGCTGGCGAAGCAGGGACTGCAGGTCGTGCTCATCGAAAAAGGCCTGGTAGGGGCAGAGCAGTCAAGCCGCAACTGGGGCTGGTGTCGCCAGCAGAACCGCGATGAGCGCGAATTGCCGCTGATTATTTATGCGCTGCAACGCTGGGGGGAGCTTAGCAATGAAACCGGCGAAGAGTTGGGTTTCCGCCGTAGCGGGCTGGTCTACGCCACGCAGGAAGACGCGGATATCGCGGCCTGGGATAAGTGGAACCAGATGGCAAAAGGCTATGGTATGCGCAGTTCAATTCTTACGGCAGAGCAGGCAAAAGCGATGACGCCCGGCAGCACCACAAACTGGCGGGGCGGCCTCTCATCACCCACCGACGGTCACGCTGAGCCACGTCTGGCCGCGCCAGGGCTGGTGGCAGGCGCAATGAAAAAGGGTGCGCTGCTGTTTCAGCAGTGCGCGGTGCGCGGGCTGGATATCGCCGCCGGACGGGTCAGCGGCGTCTGGACCGAACGCGGCCTGATCAAAACCAGCCGGGTGATCTGTGCCGCCGGGGCCTGGACCTCCATGTTCTGCCGTCGTCACGGCATCGATCTGCCGCTGGGCAACGTGATTGGCACTGCCTTCCGCACCCAGCCCATAGCGCAGGCGATCGCGATGCCGCTCTATACGCCGGGCTTTGCCTGCCGGCCACAACTGGACGGCAGCTACACCGTGTCGGTCTCCGGTCGCGGGCGTCTGGAGCCGGGCGCGCAGGGGCTGCGCTATGCGCGCCAGTTCTATCCGACGTTTAAAAGCCGCCGCAAGAATCTCACTCTGAATCTCGGGCTGTCGCCGTTCTTCAGCGGCCCGGAGGCGATGGGGGGCTGGGCATTTGACCGTGAATCGCCGTTTGAGCGTATGCGCATTCTCGATCCGGCGGCGGATGCAAAGATCGTGGAAGAAGGGCTGGCGGCGATGCGTCGTGAATACCCGGCGCTGGCCAATCTCAGGCTGGCGCAGTCCTGGGGCGGCATGATTGATAGCACGCCGGACGCGATTCCGGTGATCTCTACCGTGGCGAAACTGCCGGGGCTGGTGCTCTCGGCGGGCTACAGCGCCCACGGCTTCGGTATCGGACCCGGGGCCGGGCGACTGGCGGCCGACCTTGTAACCGAGGCCACACCGGTGGTTGATCCCACCCCTTATCGCTACAGCCGTCTGGTTGACGGCAGCGGACTTGAAACGCCAGGCATGATGTAAGGAGAACGCTAATGAGCCTGACAATACGCGCAATGACGCCAGATGATATTGAACCGTGTTACAGCATGACGCAGGTGCTGAAATGGCCTCATCGCCGCGAAGACTGGCAGCTGGCGTTGCAGCTTGGCGAGGGCACGGTAATAGAAGATCAGGGTAAATTGATTGGTAGCGCGGTGCTGTGGCGCTGGGGCGACCGTGCCGCCACGGTGGGACTGGTGATTATCGATAACCAGCAGCAGGGGCGCGGCCTGGGCAAACGGCTGATGCTGGCGCAACTGGAAAAAGTGCCGGACGGTAACGTGCGTCTGCACGCCACCGAAATGGGCAAAGGGCTGTATGAAAAGCTCGGCTTTATCAGTTGTGGTGAGATCCGCCAGCACCAGACCCGGGCCGTGACCACGCTGCCAGAGGTGGTGATCCCGGCGGGACTGCAACGGCGCCCGGCGACGGCGGCTGATTATGCCACGCTGGTGACGCTGGATCAGCAGGCACACGGCATGCATCGCCCGGCGCTGATTGATCATCTGCTGCGCGACGGCCAGACCGTGTTGTTGCAGGACGATCAGCAGCAGATTCAGGGTTTCGCCAGCCTGCGCCGCTTTGGTCACGGCTGGGCGATTGGCCCGGTGATCGCAGCCCACTTCCCGGCAGCTCAGGCGCTGGTCGCCTCGCTGATGCAGTCGCTGCAGGGTGAGTTTCTGCGCATCGACACTGACGCCGCGCTGCCGATGGCGGCCTGGCTTGAGAGTCTTGGTATTCCTCAGGTCGATGCGCCCACCACCATGGTGCGCGGCACGCCCTGGACGCCACAGGGGATGCAGGCATTTGGACTCATGACGCAGGCGATGGCCTGATGCACATCGTCTATAAATCGGAGCCGGAACGGGGGCGGATCTGGCAGCGCTGGCTGGCAGAACAGGCGCCGGATATTCAGCTGCATCTCTGGCCGGAGACCGGCGATCCAGACCAGGTTGAGGGACTGGTCGCCTGGCAGCCACCGGCTGACATTGCTGCGCGGTTTCCCCGACTGAAACTGCTGTTCTCGGTAGGTGCCGGGGCCGATCAGTTTGACTTCAGCGCGCTGCCGCCCGACCTGCCGGTGATCAGAATGATCGAGCCGGGTCTGACGCAGGGCATGGTGGAATATGTCACCTTCGCGGTGCTCGGTCTGCATCGCGACATGCCGCGCTATTTCCATCAGCAGCGCCAGCAGCAGTGGCTGGCCCACAATGCAAAACCTGCCGCACAACGTCGGGTGGGTATCATGGGGCTGGGCGAACTGGGCCAGGCCGCGTTAGCGCAACTGGTGGCGCTGGGCTTTGACTGTGCAGGCTGGAGTCGCACACCACGCGATTTACCCGGCGTGCGGTGCTGGCACGGCGTCGATCAGCTGAATGCGTTTCTGGCGCACAGCGAAATTCTGGTCTGCCTGCTGCCGCTGACCCACACCACCCAGGGTTTACTGGATCAGACACTGTTCAGCCAGCTACCGCCCGGCGCGGCGCTGGTGCAAGCCGGGCGCGGCCCGCAGCTAAATCAGACGCATTTGTTGCAGGCACTGGAGAGCGGTCAGTTGCGTGCCGCCGTCATTGATGTCACCGAGCCGGAGCCGTTACCACCGGGCCATCCCTTCTGGCACCATCCCGCCATCTGGCTCACGCCGCACATCGCCAGTCAGACGCAGAATGAGAGCGCGATTGCGGCGCTGCTGGAAAACCTGCGGCGCTATCAGCGTGGCGAACCGCTGCACGGTGAGATTGACCGTTCGCGAGGATATTGAGATGGAACATTTAGTGGCACTGCGCCGCGATCTGCATACGCACCCGGAGCTGGGCTTTCAGGAACAGCGCACCAGCGACATCGTGGCGAATTTCCTGCAACAGCGGGGTATCGAGGTGCACCGTGGCATCGGTAACACCGGCGTGGTCGGGATACTGAAAAAAGGCAGCAGTGAACGCATGATTGGCCTGCGTGCGGATATGGATGCACTACCGATGCAGGATCAGAGCGGCACTGAATGGCAAAGTCGGGCAGAGCAGGTGAGTCATGCCTGCGGCCACGATGGTCACACCGTGATGCTGTTGGGTGCGGCTGAAAAACTGGCGCGCGATATCAGCTTTGACGGCAGCGTCTGCTTTATCTTCCAGCCGGCCGAAGAGGGACTGGCGGGCGCAAAGGCAATGATCGACGACGGGCTGTTCAGCCGCTTTCCCTGCGAGGCGGTCTACGCCATTCATAACTGGCCTGAACTGCCGCTCGGTCAGGTGCAGACCCGGCCTGGTGCCATCATGGCCGCCGCTGACCGCTTCGATATCAAGGTGCTGGGCGGTGGCGGCCATGCTGCACAGCCACACCTGACGCGCGATACCTTGCTGGCGACCAGCCAGCTGGTGGTGCAACTCAATACCCTGGTCTCACGCGCCCTGGATCCGTGCGAAACGGCGCTGCTCACCGTCACCCGGATGCAGGGCGGCTTTTCGCACAACATGATCCCGGCGGAGGCGAGCATCACCGGCACGGTACGTACCTTCAGCCCGGCGGCGCAGGATACGATTGAAGCGCGGTTGCGCCAGTTGGCGGAGCACGTCACCGCCGCTCACGGTCTGCACGCCGAGGTCAGCTATCGGCGCTACTACCCGGCGACGCTGAACAGCGCAGCCGAAGCGCAATTTTGCCTTGAGGCATTGACGCAGGCGGGTATCCCGGCTGACGCCGCGCCCCAGCCTGCGCTCACCTCGGAAGATTTTGCTTTTATGCTGCAGGCGCGGCCCGGTGCCTATCTGTGGCTGGGCTCGTCGCCCTGCAAGCCGCTGCACCATGCCGCCTACGACTTCAACGATGCGCTGATCCCGCATGGCGTTAATGTGTTTGTCGCGCTGATTCGTCAGGCGCTGGCAGAGAAATTTCCCTGCTGAATGCAGCGGGATTTTGACAGGAAATGCCGCTGCCTGGGGAATTACGGCAGCGTGAGAAACCAGCGGGTTGCGATACTTGAGCC
Organism: Pantoea sp. AS142; assembly: GCF_037152305.1. Classification (NCBI taxonomy): domain Bacteria; kingdom Pseudomonadati; phylum Pseudomonadota; class Gammaproteobacteria; order Enterobacterales; family Erwiniaceae; genus Pantoea; species Pantoea sp. AS142. Next base: position 557,691 of record NZ_JBBCMO010000002.1, read on the forward strand.
AACCGAACGTTACGTGGATGAGGGTTTAAAATGCAGAATGTCAGGGCAGAGCAGCAAGCATATTCCGATAACAGCCTGTTACTGGATGCACGCGAGCAGAATGTGCCGCGCGGCGTCGTCACCGCCCATCCGCTGGTGATCGAACGCGCCAGAGGCAGTGAAGTGTGGGACGTGGAGGGCAATCGCTATCTCGACTTTGTCGGCGGCATCGGCGTGCTGAATGTCGGCCACAATCATCCGGCGGTGGTCAATGCGGTGACCCGCCAGCTTGGTCTGGTGTCTCACGCCTGTTTTCAGGTGGTGGCCTATCCGGGCTACATTGAACTGGCGCAACGGCTGAACAAACTGGTCGGCGGCGACGAGGCGTTCAAAAGCGTCTTTTTCACCAGTGGCGCCGAAGCGGTGGAAAATGCGGTGAAGATTGCCCGCTCACACACCCAACGCCCTGGCATCATCGCGTTTGATGGTGCGTTTCATGGCCGCACCTTGCTGGGTGTCACCCTGACCGGCATGTCCGCGCCTTATAAACAGAATTTTGGCCCGTTTCCTGGGGATATCTACCGTCTGCCGTTCCCGAACCCGCTGCACGGCATCACCGAAGCGGACTGCCTGAAGGCGCTGGATCAGTTATTTGCGGTGCAGATCCTGCCGGAGCGGGTCGCGGCAATAATCATTGAGCCGGTACAGGGTGATGGCGGTTTCCTGCCTGCTGGTCCGGCATTTATGCAGGCGCTGCGTCGCGTCACCAGCCAGCACGGTATTCTGCTGATTTGTGATGAAATCCAGTCCGGCTTCGGGCGTACCGGCACCATGTTCGCCTTCCAGCAACTGGGTATCAAACCCGATTTAGTCACCCTGGCGAAAAGCCTTGGCGGCGGTCTGCCGATTTCCGGCGTGGTCGGGCGGGCGGAGATCATGGATGCACCCGCACCAGGCGGGTTAGGCGGCACCTACGGTGGCAACGCGCTAGGCTGTGCGGCAGCACTGGCGGTGCTGGATCTGTTTGAGCAGGAAAAGCTGTTGCAGCGCGCCTGTCAGCTCGGCGAACAGCTGAATGCCCGTCTGCGACAGCTGGCGGATAAATATGCCTGCATCGGTGACGTGCGCGGCGTGGGCTTTATGCAGGCGGTGGAAATTCTTGATTTCGAAACCGGTCGTCCGGATGCAGCGCTGACCCAGACGATCCTCGACAGCGCCTGCCAGGAAGGACTGCTGTTGATCAAATGCGGCCTGCATCGCAATACTATCCGTTTCCTCGCCCCGCTGGTCACCACCGACTCACAGCTGGAAGAGGCGCTGCATATTGTCGATATTGCGCTGGCCCGTGCCACCGGGCGGTTGGGGTAAAACTGCATTCCTCATTGATTTTGTTGAAATAATTTGAAAATCTCCCGCGGGTATAATCACTGTGAAGCGCTGGCGCGTTTACCGTAAAGCGTGTTATATCTTCGGGAGGTTCTGCACATTTATTGAGAGCCTATCCAATCAGGCTCTGACAATGAGGGGGTGCTATGAACGGCTTAATGAAACTCGACCGCATCGACATCAACATCCTGGTGCAACTCCAGAAAGATGGCCGTATCAGCAACGTTAACCTCGCCGACGCAGTAGGCCTTTCGCCCAGTCCCTGTCTGCAACGGGTCAAACGTCTGGAACAGGCCGGTTTTATCACCGGTTATGAAGCGCATATTAATCTCACCCGCATTACTGATTCGGTGACGGTCTTTACCGAAGTCACCCTGTCTGGCCATCGCCGGGAAGATTTTATGAAATTCGAAAGTGCGATGCGCGATGTCGATGAGCTGATGGAGTGTCATCTGATCACCGGCGGCTATGACTATTTGCTGCGCTTTATTACCCGCAGCATTGAACATTACCAGGAAGTGATTGAGAAGATGCTCGACGCGCAGATCGGCATCGATAAGTACTTCAGTTATATCGTGATTAAATCGCCGATCATGAAAAGCAGCGTGCCGTTGCGATCGCTAATCGGCAAGCAAAATTCGGTGGAGTTCGGCGTGTAACGGGCCGTCTGGCGACGCCCCTCTTCGTCATCCGCTGGAGAGAGGGCCGTCACCGCCATCATCCTGGTCTGTTGCTGCCTGCCTTATCCTTTATCCCTCCACTTCATTTCCCCCTGTCATCTGCCTGTCCCCCCTCAGCATAAAATTTTCTTCCGCTGCAAAATTCAGCCGCTGCGCCCGGTTTTGCGGCGCGCTACAGCCTCAGCCGTTGGGCAAACCCTTTTACACTGATTTCAACCGATACAAGGAGTTGTCATGGACTCATTACAAATTGCTGACCAGCAGTGGCAACGCGATGCGTTTACCGTTTCTACCCGCCGCCAGCGGCTTGATCTGGCATGGATTCACATCCAGCTGGCGGAAAAGTCCTACTGGGCCAAAGGTCAGTCGCAGGCCAAAACCGTGCGCGCGATTGCCGGTTCGCTGCCGTTTGGCCTCTATCATCAGCAGGCACAAATTGGCTTTGCCCGCCTGATCACCGACTACACCCGCTTTGGCTGGCTGTGTGACGTGATCATTGATGAAAACTGGCGCGGTCATGGGCTGGGCAGCTGGCTGGCGACCTGCGTTCGTGAACACCCGGCGTTGCACACGGTACATCGCTGGATGCTGTCAACCCAGGATGCCCATCAGGTCTACCAGCGGCTCGGCTGGCGTGTGGTGCAGCATCCCGAGATGCTGATGGAATTTCCCTTCTCCTGACATTGGAGTTAACCCGATATGCGATACCGCGTTGGCGTGGACATCGGTGGTTCATTTACCGATTTCGCCGTGCTCGATCAGCAAACAAACCAGATCCACACCCTGAAAGTCCTGTCGCGACCGGATCAGCCAGGCAGCGAAATGGCTACCGGGCTGGCGCAGTTTCAGCAGCGTCAGGGTATTGACCCCGCTGAGATTAGCTACTTCACCCACGGCACCACGGTCGGCATCAACGCGGTGATCCAGCGGCGCGGCGTGCGGCTGGCGCTGTTTGCCACCGAGGGCTTCTGCGATGTGCTGGAACTGGCCCGACTGAAAATCCCCCATATCCATGACCTTTTCTCGCGGCGTGCGGCACCGCTGATTACCCGCGATCGGGTGTTTGCCATTCGCGAACGCAGCGACGCGCACGGCAAGGTGCTGCAACCGGTGGACCGCCAGAGTGTGCTGGACGCCATCGATCAGGCCCGCGCCGCAGGCTGTCAGGGCATTGTGGTGTCGCTGCTGCACAGCTATCGCAACCGACACAATGAAGCGGCGGTAAAAGCGATTATCGATGAGGTGGCACCCGAGTTGCTGACCTCCTGTTCCGCCGACATCTGGCCCATTATCCGCGAATATGAACGCACCATTACCGCCACCATCAATGCTTACGTGCAGCCGATGGTGATCCACTACCTCGAATCCTTTGAGCAGGCTCTGCAGCGGCTCGGCGTAAAGCCACCACCGCGTATCACCAAATCCAACGGCGGGGTGATGGGTGTCGAACAGGCGAAACGCGAATGCGTGCAGATGGTGCTCTCCGGTACCGCATCCGGGGTGATTGGCGCCAGCTATCTCGCCAGCGCCTGCGGTTTTGACAAAATCCTCAGCCTGGATATCGGCGGCACCAGCGCCGACGTGGCGGTCATCATCGATGGCAAGGTGGCGCAGGGCAACGGTGAAATCATCGGTGATTTCCCCATCTTTATTCCCTCTGTTGCCGTCACTTCGGTGGGTCAGGGCGGCGGCTCGCTGGCGTGGATAGATGGTCAGGGTGTGTTGCAAATGGGGCCGGACAGCGCCGGATCGCTGCCAGGCCCGGTCTGCTTTCAGCGCGGCGGCACACAGCCCACCGCCACCGATGCCTTTGCCGCCTGCGGCATGATGGGCCATGGTGCGTTGGGTTATAACGCGGTGACGGTTGATGTCACCGCCGCCTGGACGGCGTGGCAGCCGCTGGCCGATGTGCTCAACATTACGGTACAGGAAACGGCGGAGACCGCTATTCAGCTGGCGATCTCCAGCATGTATAGCGACACCAGTGGCCTGCTGTCACGTTTTGGGCTCGATCCGCGTGAGTTCTGGTTCCTCGCCTTTGGCGGGGCCGGGCCAATGATGGGCTGTTTTCTCGCCCGCGAACTGAACATGAAAGGGGTGATTGTGCCGCCGACGCCGGGCGTGCTGTCCGCGCTGGGCGGGCTGGTGGCGGACATCCGTAACGACTTTATCTGCACGCTGTATGGCGATCTGACGCCCGCGCTGGCCGAGACCTTAGCCAGTGAAGCAGAGACGTTGCAGCAGCGCGCCTGTGGCTGGCTGGCTCAGGAGCACGGCAGTGAAATGCCCTACAGCCTGCAGTTCAGCGCAGATATGCGCTATCGCGGTCAGTCGTTTGAGATTGATGTGCCGCTGGAGGCGAAATGGCTGGCACAGGCGGATTTCACTGCGCTGCATAATGCTTTTGATCGCCAGCATCAGCAGGTGTTTGGTCACAGTGACCCGCAGGCACCGGTCCAGCTAATTAATCTGCGACTGGTGATCGCTTCACCAACACCAAAACCGGCCATTAACGCATTGCCACCCGCCACGGAACCGGTGCCGGTGCTGAAGCAGACCCGAGCCTGGATCGACGGCGGCTGGCATCAGGTGGATTTAGTGCTGCGTTCGGTGCTGCGCGCCGGGCATCAACTCAGTGGCCCGGTCATTATCGCCCAGGATGACTGCACCACCTGCGTGCCGCCCGGCATGGGCGTCACGGTCGATACATTCGGTAATCTGCTGATCACGGCGAACGAGGCATAACATGGCGATTGATGGACGTAACTTACAGATTCTGGCGAACTACTGCGCCGCCGCGGCCGATGCGATGGCCTTTACCCTGATGCGCACGGCGCACTCCACCTTCGTGAAAGAGACGGAAGATTTCTCCTGCCAGATTGTCAGCCGTAGCGGACTGGCATTTGCCTCGCCGCGCAGCTTCGGCGCGCCCTGGTACAGCGGCATCGACTATGCGCCGGTGCTGGCGCTGATCGAGGAGTACCGCGAGGGCGATATCTGCATTACCAACGACGCCTACGCCGGCAACGTGGCGACCCATTCACCCGATATCCACATCTGGAAACCGGTTTTCCATCAGGGTGAGATTGTCTGCTTCGTGGTGGGGCACATCCATAACACTGACGTCGGCGGCGCGGTGCCTGCCTCGCTGTCGCGCTCGCTGACCGATATCGTGCAGGAGGGGATCCGCATCCCGCCGCTGAAAATCATGCAACAGGGTCACCTTAATGAAGCGGTTGCCCGCATTATGCGGCTCAATGTGCGGGTGCCGGATCAGAACTGGGGTGATTTCAAAGCGCAACTGGCGTCAGTGAACGTCGGTGAGCGCAAAATCCATGACATCATTGCCCGCTTTGGTATTGACGATTTTTTGCAGGGCATTGAGGGCATTCTCAATTACGCCGAAGCGCAGGCGCGCAGCATTATCAAGACCATTCCCGACGGTGAATACTTTTATGCCGACTACGCCGATGAAGATGGCGAGGGTGGTTACCCCTGTCGCATCGCCGTCACCCTTCGAGTGCAGGGCGATCGGCTGGAGCTGGACTACACCGGCAGCGACCCGCAGTTGTCTTCGTCGCTGAACATGCCGACCGGCGGGCGTGAACGACATCCGCTGGCGCTGGTGGGCGTCACCTATGTGCTCTCCACCCTCAATCGTTCACTGCTGCTTAACGCGGGTACGCTGCGACCGACCCGGGCGATCTTACCCCCAGGCACGGTGATGAATTGTGAAGCACCCGCAGCGGTGGGGATGCGCTCGCTGACCTGTGCGCTGTCGCAGATTGCTACCGTCGGCGTTTTCTCGCTGGCGATGCCGGATCGTTTGCCCGCGAATTCACCGGGTGGCAACGCGATCATGAACATCCGCACTCAGACGCACAACCGCAGCGTGGTCGCCTCGCTGGGTCCGGTGGGTGGCGGCGCGGGCGGCACGCCGCGTCACGACGGACCCGATGGCTCCGGCGGGCTGTCTGCTTTCCTGAAAAACACCCCGATTGAAATCAACGAAGCGGAAGTGCCGATTCGTTTTCATCGTTACGGGCTGGCGCAGGACAGCGCCGGCGCCGGTCGCTATCGCGGCGGCCTGGCGACCGAAATGGCCTTTGAGATTTTTTCGCCCAATACCACCATCACCGCACGCAACCGCAACCGGTCAGTGTTTGCCTCAGCGGGCGTGGTGGGCGGGCAGAGCGGGGCGCTGTCGACCTTTCGTACCCGGCGCAACGGCGAGGTCATTAATCACGGTAACACTGACGTGATCCACTGCCTGCCGGGTGACGTGGTCGAAGTGCGCGGACCCGGCGCGGGCGGTTACGGCCTGCCATCACAGCGCGATGCCGATGCGGTAATGCAGGATGTGCGCTGCGGTTATCTCAGCGTTGCGGCAGCCAGGGCGCAGTATGGCGTGGTGGTGACAGATAACCGCGTGGATCAGTCAGCGACAGAGCGCCTGCGCGCCGCGATGCCGCAGCGGGCAGCGCGCCATTTTGAGCACGGGGAAGCCCGCGACAGTTTCGAAACACGCTGGACGCCGCAGCGGTATCACTTACTTACCCTTTTTCTGGCGGATGCGCCGGTCAGCTGGCGGCACTTCCTGAAAACGCAGGTATTCCGGGCAGTCGCAGAGCAAGGCGAAACGGCGGACATGGCTGAAATATTCAGTCATTTGCGTCAGCGATACCCGGCTATGGCAAACAATTAACGAGACTGGTGCATCGTCTACTACGCTTTAAGTCTGCATGGACAACGAGGGCAACGCGACGATGAGCATGAAAACCAGTGATTTTTTTGTCCAGCGCCTGAAAGAGTGGGGCGTTACTCGCATCTACGGCTATCCCGGTGACGGGATAAATGGCGTGCTGGGGGCAATCCAGCGCGCGAACGCCAAAGGCGACGGCATCGAATTTATTCAGGTGCGCCACGAAGAGATGGCGGCCTTTATGGCGGCCGGGCACGCAAAATTCACCGGGGAGCTGGGCGTCTGCCTCTCTACCGGCGGGCCGGGCGCGACCCATCTGCTGACCGGACTCTATGACGCCAAAATGGATCATGCCCCGGTGCTGGCGATTGCCGGACAGGCAGAAGCGACCGCGCGGGGGGCCAGTTATCAGCAGGAAATGAACCTGGACCGCGTCTTCTCGGACGTGGCCAACTTCGTTCAGGAAGCCTCAACACCGACCCAGGTGCGCCATCTGCTGGACCGTGGCGTGCGTATCGCCAAAGCGCAAAATGGCGTGGCGGTGATCATCATCCCTAAAGATATTCAGGATGAAGAGTGGCAGCCGCCGCAGCACCTTCACGGTTTTACTCATTCTGGCAGCGGCTATCAGCGTCCCAAAGTGATCCCCTATGAGGCAGATTTGCAACGCGCCGCTGAGGTGCTCAACGCCGGTAAAAAAGTGGCGATTCTGATTGGTGCAGGCGCACGCAACGCCGCGGTGGAAGTGGTACAGGTCGCCAATGTGCTGGGCGCGGGCGTGGCTAAAGCGCTGCTGGGCAAAGATGTGCTGCCCGATGACGCCCCTTTTGTTACCGGCTCGATTGGCCTGCTCGGCACCAAACCCTCATCAGATCTAATGCAGAACTGCGACACCCTCCTGATGATCGGCAGTGGCTTTCCGTGGACGGAATTTCTGCCGGAAGAGGGCAAGGCGCGTGCGGTACAGATCGATATCGATCCCGCCATGCTTGGCCTGCGCTATCCGAGTGAAGTTAACCTGCATGGCGATGCGGCTGAAACCCTGCGCGCCCTGCTGCCGCTGCTTGAGCACAAAGAGGATCGCAGCTGGCAGGAAGATATTGCGGTTCAGGTGCGTGACTGGTGGACGCTGATGGAAGAGCGCGCCATGGCACCTGCTAATCCGGTCAATCCGCAGCGGGTGGTGTGGGAGATGTCACCCCAGCTACCGGACAACGCTATTGTCACCTCGGACTCTGGCTCCTGCGCCAACTGGTTCGCCCGCGACTATCGGGTTAAACAGGGGCAGCGCGCTTCGCTCTCCGGTGGCCTGGCCTGCATGGGTGCGGCAGTGCCCTACGCGATTGCCGCGAAATTTGCCCACCCGGAAAAACCGGTGGTGGCGTTGGTGGGGGACGGTGCAATGCAGATGAACAATATGGCCGAGCTGATCACCATTCAGAAATACTGGCAGCAGTGGGCCGATCCGCGCCTGATTGTCTGCGTGTTCAACAACCAGGATCTCAATCAGGTCACCTGGGAGCAGCGGGTCATGGAGGGCAATCCACGCTTTGACGCTTCGCAGCAACTGCCGGACGTGAAGTATGCCGAGTTTGCGCAGTCGCTGGGGATGGTCGGTATTTTTGTCGATAATCCTGACGACCTGGCCGGTGCCTGGCAACGTGCGCTTAGCGCCGATCGCCCGGTATTGCTGGAGGTGAAAACCGATCCGGAAGTCGCCCCGTTACCGCCCCATATCACCTTCAAGCAGGCGAAAGCCTTTATGTCGTCAATGGTGAAGGGCGATCGCGGCGCAGCGCAGATCATCAGCGACACCGCCAGTCAACTGTTCCATAAAAAGCATTAAGGGCTAAGCGGGGCAGTCGCGCCTCACTACTCTTTCTCCCCGGATGCACTCGCGTCCGGGTCTGACATCACTTCATCATCAACGGGAGTTTTACCATGACTACGCATTCCAGCCCTGTCTGGTTTATATCGGGATGTTCAACGGGTTTTGGTCGTGAACTGGCGCAGCAGACCATCGCGCGTGGTTTCAAGGTGGTCGTAACGGCGCGTGAGACTTCGTCCGTTGCCGATCTGGTTGAAGGACATGACAACGCGCTCGCGGTGGCGCTGGATGTGACGCAGCAGGCGAGCATCGACCAGGCGGTTCAGGCGGCACTTGACGCATTCGGCACCCTTGATGTGCTGGTGAATAATGCCGGTTACGGCTATCAGAGCTCGGTGGAAGAGGGTGTCGAGAGCGAAATCCGCGCGCAGTTTGATGCCAATGTCTTTGGCCTGTTTGCCCTGACCCGCGCCGTGCTGCCCGTGATGCGCCAGGCGCGCAGGGGCCACGTGATCAACATCACCTCCGTGGCGGGCTTTATTGGTTTTGCCAGTTCTGGCTACTACTCTGCCAGCAAACATGCGGTGGAAGGCTGGTCGGATGCGCTGGCGCAGGAAGCGGGGCCGCTGGGTATTCACGTCACCTGCGTCGAGCCAGGCCCGTTCCGCACCGATTGGGCCGGACGTTCACTGCATCAGACGCCGAGCGTGCTGCCGGAGTATGCGGACACTGCAGCCGCGCGGATGAAAGCCACCGCCGAATACAGTGGTACCCAGAAAGGTGACCCGGCGCGGGCCGCCAGGGCGATGATTGCCATCACTGAACATGACAACCCGCCACGCCATCTGGTGATGGGCGCCTGGGGCCATGACGCCGTCACCAGTAAGCTTAAAGCGCGGCTGGCTGAGATAGAATCCTGGAAACAGACGTCGGTGGAAACTGATTTTCCGGAGTAGAGGTGAGAGCATTGCAAATGGTCGGAAACGGCCCGGCGTGCTAAACCGGTAAACACAGAAAGGCCCGCTTTCAGGGCCTTTAACAGAAGCATAGGGATAGGGTGTCTCTGTTTTACGCAACTGCAGACGGTTCCTGCAGGCAGCATGTGAATCTATAAGCCGCGAATTTCCATTACTGTTCAGTCTTGTTAAAAGCCACATGAAAGCGGTAGTTATCCATTCCTGCATGACCGACGCTGTTGCCGTTCGCGAAAGCGTTTTATCAACTCTCCTGCAAATTTACGCCTTTATGCGCGCACCCTTATCGCGCAGCCCTGCGCCATCGCCGTGCTGAAAAAACAGACAGCGACCTGCCCCCTGACATCATAAGAATTCGATCTTGTATCCCAGCCCGTATTCCACCGCGCATCCCCGCCTCAGACCCGGCAGTTCGCGGTTATCTGGCACGCTTCATGCACTCGCTGACAGCGACACTTTTGGCGAGGTAAACCATGTTTGACTCCTTATTAGACGAAGATGCCACCACGATGGCCGCACTCATCCGCCTCGGGGACGTCTCAGCCTGCGAACTCACCGGGGCGGCGCTGGCGCGAATGGAGAAGCGTGAACCGGCAATACGGGCCTTTTGTACCCCGACGCCCGGCATCGCGCTGGCTCAGGCCAGAGCCGTGGACGCCCGACGTGCGCGCGGAGAAACACTGGGCGCGCTGGCAGGCGTACCGCTGGCAGTAAAAGATTTAATCTGCACCGCCAACGTCAGAACCACCTCCGGTTCGGTGGCTTACAAAGATTTCGTGCCGGAAGATGATGACATCACCGTGGAACGACTGCTGGCCGCCGACGCCATTCTGCTTGGCAAAACTACCGCACCGGAGTTTGGCTACAGCGGTGTCGGGCATAATCCGCTGTTTCCGTCGCCACGGAATCCCTGGGATCTGACCATGACACCCGGTGGTTCCAGCGCCGGTTCCGGTGCGGCAGTGGCGGCGCGCCTCTGCCCGATAGCACTCGGCAGTGACGGCGGCGGGTCAGTACGGATTCCGGCGGCGCACTGCGGTATTTTCGGCTTCAAGGCGTCGATGGGCCGGGTGCCGCTGTGGCCCGGCTGCCGTGATGAACGTTACCCTGGCGTGTCGAGCTGGGAGTCGCTGGAGCATATTGGTCCGATGACGCGCAGCGTGCGCGATGCCGCCCTGATGATGTCGCTGATGGCGGGCCCGGACATGCGTGACCGCCACTCAATTCCCTGCAGTGACGTTGACTGGCTGAACGCGCCACACCACCTGCCCGGCAAACTACGTATCGCCTTCAGCGCGGATTTTGGCTATGTAGCCGTTGACCCGGCAGTCCGGACAGTGGTCGGCACGGCGGTGCAGCGCTTTGCGGCTGAAATCGGAGCTGAACTGGAACAGGCTGATCCCGGCTTCACCGATCCGGCTGCCGCCTTTGGTGCGCTAGTGGCGATGGAGAGCGATCTTACCGGCATGCGTCAGATGATGGCGGAGCAGGGCAGCGCGATGTCACCGCATCTGGTCGCCATGCTCCAGCGCGACTGGCGGGCGGAAAACTTCACCGATGCCATCGCCACCCGCAAAGCGGTCAGCAACAGCCTGTGGCGCTTTATGCAGCGTTTTGATCTGCTGATCACCCCGACACTGGCGGTGCCGCCGTTTCCACTGGGGATGCAAGGCCCGGAGATCATTGATGGGCGCAGGGTCAGCAGCGATCACTGGCTCTCGTTCTGCTACCCGTTCAATTTCACCGGTCAGCCTGCTGCGTCGGTGCCCGCCGGTTTTACCGCCAGCGGCTTACCTGTAGGTCTGCAGATTGTCGGACGTCATCTCGATGATGCCTTAGTGTTGGCTGCCAGTGCCGCTTTCGAGCGCATTCAGCCGTGGAATCACCTTCAACCCGGAATCGTCTAATGAAAACCTCTTCTACACCTGCGCTGGAGCAGGAGTTTGAACATCAGCCGGTACCGCTGTCGCACCGTCACGCAACCCGTTCCGTCTCGGCGGTCTGGTTTGGATTTCCGATGATCCTGACCAATGCGCTGTTTGGCGGCATCATTACCTGGCATCTGGGCTTCTGGCCCGCGCTAATCGCCATTTTGCTGGGAAACCTGGTGCTGTTCGCCTATGTCGGCGCGCTGAGCTGGTATGCCGGTCACAGCGGGATGAACTTCGCTCTGCAGGCCAGACGTACCTTTGGCAGCAAAGGCTACATCCTGGTTTCGGGTTTTCTCTCGACGGTGGTGATCGGCTGGTATGCCTTCCAGACGGGTCTCACCGGCACGGTGATTAATCAGACCTTTGGCTGGAATGCGCTGGCGGTGACGGCGTTTGCGATGCTGCTCTATACCGGCATAACGTTCCTGGGCGTGCGGGCGCTGTCGGTGCTGGGGATGATCGCCGCGCCGCTGTTTGTGGTGCTGGGGATGGTGGCGCTGTGGCTGATTAGCAAACAGCATGACTTCTCGGTAGTGACGCAGTGGAAGGGGAGTGCCAGCGCAGCCGGTGCAATGAGTATGGGGACTGCTGTCACCCTGGTGGTAGCCGGTTTTGCCGACTCCGGCACCATGACTGCTGACTTTACCCGCTGGTCAAAGAATGGCCGCTCGGCAGTCATCGCCGCGTTTTCGGCCTTCCCGGTTGCCAACGTGATCTCCTATCTGTTCGGTGTGGTGATTGTGGCGGTGGGCGCGGCAGTTGATCCGCTGACCAACGGCGGTAACTTCCTGCCGATGCTGATGGGGCACAGCGCTTTCCTGTCAGTGGTGGCCTGTCTGTTTGTCTTTATCAATCTGGGATCGGTCTGCACCCACTGCCTCTACAACGGCGCAGTGGGCTTCAGTCATCTGTTCAGCAGCAAAATGCGGATCTGGACGCTGATCCTCGGGGCCATTGGCGGCGTGCTGGCACTGGCAGGTGTCTGGTCTTACTTCCTGGAGTGGCTCAGCCTGCTGGGCATTGTGGTGCCGCCATTTGGTGCCGTGATGATTGTGGATTTGATCGTTATGGCGCGCATCAGCGAGCAGCGTCCGGCGCAGCGTTTCCGTGGCACCGCATTTGCCGCCTGGGCGATGGGCAGCCTGTGTGCGGTGATCGCTCACGTGGCTTTTCCGCAGTTCGGTGAAGCGGTGATCGGTCTGGTGACCGCCGCCATCAGCTATAGCGTTATCAGCAAAATGCGCCTGCCGCGCCCGGTCATGGAGAACAGCAATGCCCGACTACAGCGTTAATTCCACCCCTTATGCCTGGCCGTTTGACGGCAGTTTTACCCCGACAGACAGCGCGCTTCTCGTGATTGATATGCAGACCGATTTCTGTGGCGTGGGCGGCTATGTCGACAGCATGGGCTATGACGTGAGCCTGACTCGCGCACCCATTGCCCCGTTGCAGCAGGTGCTGGCAGCGATGCGCGCCCGGCAGTTTCCGATTATTCATACCCGCGAAGGGCACCGGCCCGATCTTAGCGATTTACCCGCTAACAAACGCTGGCGGTCACGACGGATGAACGCCGGCATCGGGGATGCAGGGCCGTGCGGCCGTATTCTGGTGCGCGGTGAACCGGGGTGGCAGATTATCCCGGAGCTGGCACCGTTGCCGGGTGAAGTGGTGATCGATAAGCCGGGCAAGGGATCGTTTTACGCGACCGATCTGGAGTTAATCCTGCGCAGCCGCGGTATCCGAAATCTGATCCTCACCGGCATTACCACCGACGTCTGCGTTCATACCACATTGCGCGAAGCCAACGATCGCGGCTTTGAGTGTCTGGTGCTGTCCGATTGCTGCGCTGCGACCGAACACCGCCATCATGAGGCAGCGCTGAGCATGATCCGTATGCAGGGCGGCATCTTTGGCGCTGTCGCCACGTCTGCCGCGCTGCTGGATAGCCTGGGCGTGTAGCTAGTGCGCAAAGGCGGCCATGTCCGTTGCCGCATCGTTAGCGGGAGCAGGGTGGCTGGCACGCGCAAGCGTCTTCATCCGCATCACCGCGCATTTCCTGTCAACTTCGCCGCTATGGTTCATACTCCTATGCGCTGATTGTGTTACGAACGGATAACCGTGAAGACAACGGTTACTGAGTTTGTCACTTCGCTGACAGCCTGAGGGTGTCAGCTGACTATAAGGGAAAATAATGCCATTGTTATTCGGTGAGTTATCTGGTTTCCCGTCATGGGTGCCTGTTGTATTACTCGTCTCGCTTTCATTTGTGTTGGGTTTCCTGGCCCGCCTCATTCTGCTCAGGTTCATCCGCTACTGGCAGATTCGTGACAGAAAGCTGTTCAAATCCCTGGAGAAGCACCTTAGCGGCTCCATGTTCTTTTTTATTCCGTTGTTGATGATCAATATCGGCATTAACTACATTAATTTCCATCCTGACTCATTTGATTTAATCACCAATATCATCAATGTCTTTATTATTATGTCATTCTGCTCGGTCTTAATCAGGCTGACCAACGTGGCGCAGGATATGCTGTACATCCGCTATGACATTAATATTTCCAATAACCTGCGTGCGCGTAAAATCCGCACGCAGATTATCTATGTCAAAAAAGTGGTTATTGTTATCCTGGTCTTATTCTGTGTTTCTCTGATTCTGCTCAGCTTCCCTGGCGTGCGGAAATTTGGGACCACTATCCTGGCCGGTGCGGGTGTCGCCGGTATCATTATTGGCTTTGCCCTGCAGAAGTCGCTGGTCAATCTGTTCGCCGGTATTCAGATCGCCTTTACCCAGCCGATTAAAATTGATGATGCGGTAGTGGTCGAAAAAGAGTGGGGCTGGATTGAAGAGATCAACCTGACCTATGTGGTGGTGCGCATCTGGGATTTGCGTCGGCTGGTGCTGCCGATTACCTACTTTACCGAAAATCCGTTTCAGAACTGGACGCGCAATAACGCTCAGATTTTAGGCTCGGTGTTTCTCTACGTGGATTACTCGATGCCGCTGGAGCCACTGCGAAAGCATTTTGAAAAGGTGCTGAGTGAAACAAAGCTCTGGGATCAGGAAACCTCTGTGCTTCAGGTGACCGACACCACCGAGAAAACCATGACCATCAGGATGCTGATGACCGCACAGAACTCCCCAATCGCCTTTGATTTACGCTGTTACGTGCGTGAGAAGATGATTGAGTTTATTCAGCAGAATTACCCGGAAAGCCTGCCACAGGTGAGAGCATCACTGACGGATAGCGGGGGTGAGAAGGTGGGGAGAGGGGGGATGGAGTAGCAACGTGTAAGGGGCGGTGGTTTAAGTGGCTGTGAAAGCCTCTTGATAGCTGTCGCTCCGATCTGCTCTTGAAGAGGCCAGGTGTTTTCACTGCCTGTCCGCTTTTCGCGCAGAGCGGACCCGCTACGGGTCCAACCCAGGTTGTATCATCGATCTTTTCCGAAACCCTGCAGAGATTTTGATAAAACAAACCTGTGGGAAGCCCGTCCTCCCTTACGAGCAAACCCGATGCCCACCTGCTTGCAGTAAAACACGCACTAACAAGCGCCACCCTCACATTCACCTCTCCTTCACCCCCCCGTCACGGTTCTGTCATCTGTTTCCCTCAGGCTAACCTCATCCCGCAGCGTCTTTTCACTGCGTTCCCACCCTGTAACCCGTGAGGATTTCATCGTGATGGCGTTATCCAGACATCCGACCACTGTCTATCAGGCTGTTGCCGCGCAGCTGGAGCAGGCGCTGAAAGAGCGCTACCGCTGCGGCGACTATCTTCCTTCTGAACAACAACTGGCCGATCACTATGCGGTGAATCGTCACACGCTGCGCCGGGCGGTGGATGAGCTGGTGCACAAAGGGCTGCTGCAGCGCCGTCATGGTGTTGGCATCCTGGTACTGATGCGCCCTTATGACTATCCGCTGCATGCTCAGGCGCGGTTCAGCCAGAACCTGCTGGAGCAGGGCAGTCACCCCACCAGCGAACGGCTGCTGTCGGTGCTGCGTCCGGCCAGCAACGACGTCGCCAGTGCGCTGGGGGTGAAAGAGGGCGACAATGTCATTCATCTGCGCACCCTGCATCGCGCCAACGGCGTGCCGCTCTGCCTGATCAACCATTTCCTCGCCGACCTCAGCTGGTGGCCACAGCTTCAGCAATTTAACAGCGGCTCGCTACATGACTTTTTAGTTAAACACACCGGCAAGCAGTTGGTGCGCACCCAGACCCGCATCAGCACCCGACGGGCGCAGGCTAAAGAGTGTCGCCAGCTCGATATCGTGCTGCATGCGCCGCTGCTTTGCGTGCGGACCCTGAACAAAACCAGTGATGGTGCGGTGGCGGAATACTCCGTCAGCCTGACGCGCGGCGACATGATCGAACTGACTCTGGAGCACTAATGGAACAGCAAACAGATCGCCAGCGCTGGCTGTCGGTGCTGGCGCACAGCAGCAGCGCCTTGCTTGAGAGGCACTGGCAGGCGCTTAACCTCCAGCCCGGGTTCACCCTCGTCCGTCCGGCAGAAATCGGCCTGACACGATTGCAGGCGCGGATGGGTGCCACCGACAAATGCTTTGTGATGGGCGATGCCACGGTGACGCGGGCGGGGGTGCAGCTCAGCAACGGCACCCTGGGTTACAGATATCTGTTGGGGCGCGACAAAGCCCATGCCGAGCGCTGCGCCCTGCTGGATGCGCTGTTGCAGCAGCCGGAAACCCGGCCACTGCTGGAAGAGAAGATTATTACCCCGCTGGCGGCGTGGCGCGATGAGCAACGACAACGGCGCGCCCGTGAAATCGCCAGCAGCAACGTGGATTTCTTTACGCTGGTTCGCGGAGATAACGGATGACTTTACTGGCAAGTTTTAACCATCCGGTGGCGGATGGACAGTGCGCATTTCGCCGCATTCTGAAAGCGATGAGCGAACCGGGCGTGTTGGTCTCGCTGCCGCTGCAACAGGGCTGGGGCGCACTGTCACCGGCGGCCACGGCGCTGTTGCTCACCCTGGTCGATCAGGAAAGCCCGGTCTGGCTGGATGCGCAAATCGACAATGAGCAACTGCGCAACAATCTGCGCTTCCATACCGGCGCGCCGATCACCAGCCAGCAGGATGCACCGTTCGCCCTGAGCCATGCGACGTCGCAGCCCGATCCGACGCAGTTCGCGGCAGGTGACAATCTGTCGCCCGAAAAAAGCACCACGCTGATCATCGAAGTGCCGTCGCTGAATGGCGGATTAACGCTGCGTCTCTCCGGCCCAGGCCTGCGGGAAACCCGCGCCATTGCGCCACAACTGCCGGAAAGCGTGCTGGACTATCTGCGCACCCGTCCGCATCCGTTTCCGCAGGGGGTGGATCTGATCTTCACCTGCGGCGAAGCGATCATGGCCGTGCCGCGTACCACCATTGTGGAGGTGTGCTGATGTATGTCGCGGTGAAAGGGGGCGAAAAAGGCCATTGCAAACGCCCATCAGTTACAGGCCGATCTGCGACGCGGCGATCGGGCGGTCGCGGAACTCGGCTGCAATCAGGTGGCGCAGCAGTTGGGACTGGCGGTGGTACTGGTCTTTTTCGCCGCCGACAATACCCAGACACCGGTCAGCGTGCGGATGGCGATTCGTGCCTTTGTCGCTTTTCTGCGCACCCTGCCGGAACTGGCGTGGGCGGTGATGTTTGTGATGGTCTTTGGCATCGGCGCCATTGCTGGTTTTCTGGCGCTGGCGCTGCACACCGAGGGCAGCCTGACAACGCTCTGTTATGAGGCGATGGAATCGGCGTCGGGTAAGCCGGTACGCGGTCTGGCCGCCTGCGGGGCCAGCAAACTGCAGCGGTGCTGGGCTTTGTCGGGGCGGGCGGCGTCGGCCTGGTCTATGCCGAGAACATGCGGCTGTGGAACTGGGATGTGGTGATGTTCCTGACACTGATTCTGGTGGTGGTGGTGATGATGATGGATATGATCTCCAGCCGCCTGCGTAAGCGCTACATCAGTGGCAAGCCGGTGCCGTTGTGGCAGCCTGCTGCGCGCGATGAAGCCGTACGCTGCGCTGCCAGGCGCGCTGTAACGCCTGCACCAGCTGCGCCTGCTGCCAGGGTTTCCCCAGCCGTTCACACAGCGGCAGTGTCACCGGCTGGTGACGCAGATCCTGACCGCTGATGAGCAGCGTTGCCAGCTGCGGCCAGTTCTGTTGCGCCTGGCGGATCACTTCCGCGCCGTTGATCTCACCGGGCAGCATCAGGTCGCTGATCAGCAGGTCGATATCGGGTGTCTGGCGCAGCAGCGCCAGCGCCGCTTCACCGTCGCCACACTCCAGCGTCAGATACCCCAACTGATGCAGATGTTCGCACAACGTCTGGCGCACCGCCGGTTCATCATCCAGCACCAGCACCAGTCGGTTATTCGCCGGCTCCGCTGGTGCAGGCGGTGGCGGGGCGATCACGGCGCAGGCGGCGGCTTCGGCTGCACGCGGCAACAGCAGCCGTACTGTGGTGCCCTGGCCCGGCGCGGTTTCCAGTTCTATCTGCCCACCTGACTGCCGCACAAAGCCATAGACCATCGACAGGCCCAGCCCGCTGCCGCTGCCAGTAGCTTTGGTGGTAAAAAACGGCTCAAACACCTGTTCGCGTACCTCGGCTGACATGCCGCAGCCGTGGTCAATCACCTCAATTGTGACGTGGTCACGTTGGTCATCCCCTTCCAGGCGGCGCTGGTTTCGGATGTGCAGCCGGATTTCGCCGCTTTGCTGGTGCATCGCATCACGCGCATTCACCACCAGATTCATCAGCGCATTCTCCAGCTGACTGGCATCAATCCAGGCGGGCCAGCCGGGACGCTGCGCGTCTATTATCAGCTGCTGTCCCGGCAGCAGCGAGTGCTGCAGCAGGCCCTGCAAATTGTCCACCAGCGTCACCACCGACACCGCGTGCGGATAGAGCGCCTGCTTGCGTGAGAACGCCAGCAGCCGCTGAGTGAGCTGCGCGGCGCGGTCGGCCGCCTGACGCGCCCGCTCAATCCGGGTAGCCAGCGGGCCGGGCATTAGCTGGCCCTCGGTCAGCGCCAGACTGCCGATAATCACCGCCAGCAGATTGTTAAAGTCATGCGCCAGTCCGCCGGTTAGCTGGCCGACTGCTTTCATCTTCTGGCTGTGCTGCAGCGCCTCTTCCAGTGTTTTACGTGAGGTCCTATCCAGCACCGTATTGACCATGCCGCGCCGCGGGATTGGGCTGAAGCGCAACTCCAGGGTACGGCCATCAGCCAGCCGGATCTCCTGCGGTTCACCGGGGTCGTGCAGATCGACCGCCAGCGGGGCCAGCAGCTTTTGAACGTGTACGCCACGATGCAACTCACGCGGGGCGATGCCGAGCAACTCCGCATACTGGGCATTCCACACGACCAGTTGACCGTCGTTGTCGAACAGGGCAAAGCCGTCGCGCATCGCCAGGAAGGTTGACTCCAGTTGATTGCTCTTCTCTTTTAGCAGCCGCGAGGTATGGGCCAGCGAGGCGGTATTGCGGGCAAAGACGTTAAAGGCCCGCGCCAGTTCGCCCAGCTCGTCGCGGCGCTGCAGTCCCGGTACGCTGACGTTCTGCTCGCCCTGCGCCAGCCGCGTCATCGCCCCGGCAATCGCCGTCAGGCTGGAGCCGAGATTGCGGTAGATGTAGATCCCGGCATAGCCGGTGATCGCCAGCGCCAGCAGCACGAACAGCGCGATGAAGCCGATGATGGAATCCAGTTCGCGATGGGTGGCCAGCGTGCGCGCCTCACTCTGAAACGCAACCTGCTGCACCGAGGCGCTGATATCTTCATTCAGCATTGCCACCAGCGCTTTAATCCGGTAGGTGGCGTAGGCGATCGCCAGGTCGCTCTGTTCCAGCGCCTCTGCCAGCGGCAGCAGGCGCTGCTGAGTGGCCAGCAGTCGCTGCGCGTTTTCGCCGGTCACGCCCGTCAGCGGCACGTTGCGCCACTGCGTCATCACCTGCTGGAGCTGCTCAATCACGGCGATGGGCGAGGGCGTACGGATGGCGATGGTGATCAGCCGTTCGGTTTGCTCGCGCAGTGCGGCATCCGGCCGCGTCCGCCGTTCCCGCTGCACCCGCGGGTTGATATGGCTGAGCAGAATCTGCGTCTGCCACAGGTCGCTCAGCATGTTATTGCGCTGCAGATGGCGCTGATGGCCGGTCAGCAGCAGGCTGTTGATCGTCTGTTCCAGCATCAGGCTGCGGGCGCGGATGCGGGCGATGCGCTCCGGCTGACGAGCCGCGAGCGGGGCACTGGCCAGCAGGCTCAGCGACTGCTGCAACGCCTGCTGATTCTGTTGTAGCCGCTGTGATTCGCTCTGGTACTCCAGCGCCCCGACCACCTGTGACAGCCGCACGGCCGCCGTCGCCACGTTGGCGGTATCACGCGCCAGCGCCAGGCTGCCGTTCATATCCGCCAGGGTCTGCGCCTGCGCCTGCTCCTGAATCGCCCCGGCATGACGAAAGCCCATAATCGCCACCACGCTCACCATCAGCGTGACCGACACCACCAGCAGATTGAACATCAACAGGCGTCCACGCGCCCCGGCCTGCCACGGATAAGTGCGCTGCATCCCACGACCTCGTCATCACTGCCACGATGGGCCGAGTATAGGCGCGTGCAGGCGGGCGTTTATGACAAATATGAATGGCCGCTGACATTCTCCGTTTATCTGGCGTTGCTCTACTGGCGGCTATCCACAGTCCGCAGGAGCGAGGCGATGACAGCCACACCGATACTGGAAATGCGGGGCATTACCCGCCGCTTCGGCAGCTTTTATGCCCTTAAGGGGGTCGATCTCACGGTCTGGCCCGGTGAGGTTCATGCGCTGATGGGGGAGAACGGCGCGGGTAAAAGCACACTGATGAAGATTCTGGCCGGTGCTTATACCGCCAGCAGCGGGGACATTCTCATTGAAGGCAAGCCCTACGCAATCAGGGGGCCGAAAGAGGCACTGGCCGCCGGGATCACCCTGATTTACCAGGAAATCAATCTGGCGCCCAACCTGACGGTGGCGGAGAACATTTTTCTGGGCAGCGAAATCGCGCCCGGCGGGCTGGTGAAGCGGCGGCAGATGGCGGAACAGGCGCAGCGGGTGATTGACCGGCTCGGCGCGCAGTTCAGCGCCTGGGACCTCGTCAGCCGCCTGAGCATCGCCGAGCAGCAGCAGGTGGAAATTGCCCGCGCGCTGCAACGCAACAGCCGCATTCTGGTGATGGATGAGCCGACCGCCGCGCTCTCCAACCGCGAAACTGAACAGCTGTTCGCGCTGATCAAACGGCTGCGCAGCGAAGGCATGGCGATCATCTATATCAGCCACCGCATGGCGGAGGTCTATGAGCTATCGGATCGCGTCAGCGTGCTGCGTGACGGGGAGTATGTCGGCAGCCTGACCCGTGAGCAACTCAACGCCAGCGAGCTGGTGCGGATGATGGTCGGACGGCCGCTCAGCGACCTGTTTAACAAAGACCGCGCTATCCCATTGGGTGATATCCGGCTGGCGGTCAATCACCTGACCGACGGCGGCAAAGTGCATCCCAGCAGTCTGACGGTGCGGGCCGGGGAGATTGTCGCCCTGGCCGGGCTGGTGGGCGCAGGCCGCAGCGAGCTGGCGCAGCTGATCTTCGGCGTACACAAGCCGAAAGAGGGCGAAATCTGGATTGACGGCGAGAAGGTCACCCTTCATTCACCGCGCGATGCCATTGCGCGTGGCATCGGTTTCCTCACCGAAAACCGCAAAGAGCAGGGGCTGTTTCTGGAGATGGCCGCGCAGGAGAACATCGTGATGGCGACGCTGGAACGTGACGCCAGTTACGGCATGCTGAACCGCCGCAAAGGGCAAACCATCGCCAATGAGGCGATCGCCTCACTCAATATTCGCGTTCCGCACGCCCAGGTTCGGGCGGGTGGTCTGTCAGGCGGCAACCAGCAGAAGCTGCTGATCTCACGCTGGGTAGCGATTGGCCCGCGCATCCTGATCCTTGATGAACCGACGCGCGGCGTCGATGTCGGGGCCAAAAGCGAGATCTACCGCATGATGCAGCAGATGGCGCGGCAGGGCGTGGCAATTCTAATGATCTCCAGCGAACTGCCGGAAGTGGTGGGGATGAGCGACCGCGTTTACGTGATGCACGAAGGCACTCTTGTCGGTGAGCTGGAGGGCAGCCACATCAGTCAGGAAAATATCATGACGCTGGCAACCGGTGCGCACAGCACGTCAGCAGGCGAAATTTAAGGAGACCACCATGACACAACTGGCCCGTACCCAAGCGCCGACGCTGAAACGCGCCCTGATGGGCGATCTGCTGCAAACGGTGGGTATTCTGCCGATTCTGATCCTGATCGTGGCAGTATTTGGTTTCGTCACGCCGAACTTCTTTACCGAAGCCAACCTGCTCAACATCACCCGCCAGGCATCGATCAATATCGTGCTGGCGGCGGGCATGACCTTTGTGATTCTGACCGGCGGCATCGACCTCTCGGTGGGATCGATGCTGGGCACTACCGCGGTGGTGGCGCTGGTGGCGTCGCTGGACCCGATGCTCGCTTCCCTGACCATTCCGATGGCGCTGGGCGCGGGTCTGGTGATGGGGCTGTTCAACGGCATTCTGGTCGCCTGGGCCGGATTGCCGCCCTTTATTGTCACACTCGGCACTTACACCGCCCTGCGCGGAGCCGCTTATCTGCTGGCGAATGGCACCACAGTGATCAACTCCGATATTAACTTCGAGTGGATCGGTAACGGCTATCTCGGGCCGGTGCCGTGGCTGATTGTGATTGCCTTTGCGGTCATCGCCCTTTGCTGGTTCATCCTGCGCCGTACCACGCTGGGCGTCCATATTTACGCGGTCGGTGGCAACATCCAGGCGGCGCGTCTCACCGGTATCAAGGTTGGCGTCGTGTTGCTGTTTGTCTACGGCATAAGCGGCCTGCTGTCGGGGCTGGGGGGGCTGATGAGCGCCTCGCGGCTTTACAGCGCCAACGGCAACCTCGGCGTCGGCTATGAGCTGGATGCGATTGCGGCGGTGATCCTGGGCGGCACCAGCTTTGTCGGCGGCATCGGCACCATCACCGGCACCCTGATTGGCGCACTGATTATTGCCACGCTGAATAACGGCATGACGCTGATGGGCGTCTCCTATTTCTGGCAGCTGGTGATTAAGGGGGCGGTGATCATTATCGCGGTCCTGATCGACAAATATCGTACCCGTCATCATGTGAGTTGAGGCTTAACAGCGCGGGTGCGCCATGTCGCCTCCGCTTCTGTAAAAACGCCATTAAGTGGTTGGCATTCTGAAAACAGCAGGAGAAGGTCTATGCGTTTTAATCCGATTGTAACCGGGCTGCTGGCGGCGACGCTGTTCAGTACCGGCCTGGCTCAGGCAAAAGAACTCAAATCTATCGGCGTCACGGTCGGCGATCTGGCCAATCCCTTCTTCGTGCAGATCACCAAAGGCGCGGAGATGAAGGCGCGTCAGCTGGCGGGCGATAAGGTGAATGTGACGCTGGTCTCCAGCGGCTATGATCTCGGTCAGCAGGTGGGCCAGATTGACAACTTTATTGCGGCCAAAGTCGACATGATTATCCTCAATGCCGCGGACTCTAAAGGGATCGCCCCGGCGGTGAAGCGGGCGCGTGACGCGGGTATCGTGGTGGTGGCGGTCGACGTGGCAGCCGATGGCGCGAATGCGACCATCACCTCTGATAACACGCAGGCGGGCGCAATGGCCTGTAAATATATTTCTGACCGCCTGAAGGACAAAGGCAATGTGGTGATTATCAACGGCCCGCCGGTTTCTGCAGTGCAGAACCGCGTTGAAGGCTGCATGAACGAGCTGAAAACCCATCCTGACATCAAGCTGCTCTCGTCCAATCAGAATGCCAAAGGCAGTCGTGAAGGCGGACTGGAGGTGATGACCGGCCTGCTCTCGGCTAACCCGAAAATTGATGCGGTGTTTGCTATCAACGACCCGACCGCCATTGGTGCCGATTTAGCGGCGAAGCAAGCACAGCGCAGTGAGTTCTTTATCGTGGGCGTCGATGGATCGCCGGACGGGGAAGAGGCGCTGAAGCGCAAGAATTCGCTGTTCGTCGCCACACCCGCCCAGGACCCGCAGGTAATGGCGGCCAACGCGGTTGAGATTGGCTATGACATCCTGCAGGGCAAGCCTGCGCCCGGTAAGCCGGTGCTGATCCCGGTGAAGCTGATTGATCGCAATAATATCGGCAGCTACCAGGGCTGGACGGTGAAATAAATTTGAGTGCGGCACCTTCCCGGTGCCGCACTCAGGAGGCCACAATGCAACGTTCCAGGGTTAACGGCTACCTGCAAGATACGCGCGAGTTCTTCCGGCAGCAGGGTGTGCATCTGCCACCGTGGGCTGATTACGGCGTGAGCCAGTGGCGGGCGCAGAATCGTGACGTGGCGCAGGAGATTCTGGCGTTGCGGCTGGGCTGGGATCTCACCAGTTTTGGCGCGGCTGATTTTTTACAGACCGGGCTGACGCTGTTTACCCTGCGCAACGGCTCGCCAGGCGGGCAGCCGTGGCATAAACCCTACGCCGAGAAGATCATGCACGTGCGCGAAGGGCAGCTAACGCCGATGCACTATCATCCGCGCAAGATGGAAGACATCATCAACCGTGGCGGCGGCAATCTGATCGTCGAACTGCACAACCGTGAGGGTGACGGACTGGCTGACTCGCCGGTGGCGGTGTCGCTGGATGGCCTGCGCCAGACCCATGCTGCCGGTGTACAGCTTCGGCTCTCGCCGGGGGAAAGCGTGACGCTGGAGGCGGGCATCTGGCACAGTTTCTGGGGCGAAAGCGGCTTCGGTGACGTGCTGGTGGGCGAGGTGTCGATGCCCAATGACGACGAAAACGACAATGTGTTTCTGACGCCACTGGCCCGTTTCAACCCGCTGGATGAAGATGAAGCGCCGCACGGGTTGCTGTGTAATGATTATGCGCACTGGCTACCCTGAGCGCAGCAGGGGTAATCAGGCAATCTGGCTGATACGCGTTGTCGAATCGGGTTTCACCACATCGACGGAAAAGACATAGCCCAGTCCGCGGATGGTGCGGATCAGGTCGGGCTGGTGCGGGTTGATTTCGATTTTGCGGCGCAGCCGCATGATCAGGACGTCGATGGTGCGGTCAAACACGTCGAGACTTTCGCTGTGGGTCAGCTCCAGCAGCTGATCGCGGGTCAGCACTTTGCGGGCGTGACGCACCAGCGCCCGCAGCAGGCTATATTCTCCCTGGGTCAGCGGCACCAGTTCACGCTGCGGGTTAAACAGCTGGCAGCGGCTATCGTCCAGTTGCCAGCCGCCAAAATACCAGCCCTCCTGTTCAGGATCGGCCTGCGCAATGCGGCCGTTACGACGCAGGGCCGCCCGGGCGCGCGCCACCACCACACGTGGATTGAAGGGTTTGGCGATGTAGTCATCTGCGCCCATCTCCAGGCCAACCACCATCTCCGCTTCTGAACCCATGCCGGTCAGCATAATCACCAGCACCTCCGGTCGCTGACGCTGAAGCTGCTGCAACACCAATAGCCCGTTAGTATCGGGCAGCATCATATCCAGCATCACCAGCGAGATCTCCGGGTGTTCGCTGAGCATCGCTAGCGCCGCTTTTCCCTGATGACAGCGGTAAACAGTCAACAGATGTTCACTTAACGCATCCTGCAAAACGTCGCAGACAGCAGGGTCATCATCCACCACCAGAATCGCGGGCTTCATTGCGCGGCCTCAATGTTACGAAAGAGTTAATTTTGGAGTCTACACAGGCCAGAAAAGGTTGCTGAGGCAGTGTGCTGAAACGTGACCGGCTTCGCCAGTGAGAGTGTGGAAGCGTGCGCTGGCGCAGAGTTTTTCGGGGCTGCCCGTTTGCTGCAGGAAAACGATTGCGCGGCATCGGTGCATTGCACCATAATCGCGCCTCGTTTTGGTTCGGAATGCTCTTAGGCGCATCCGGCTCTGCCAGGTAATCGATTGCGTCGGGATATGGCATGGCAATTGCTTTGGGCAGTGGGTAAGTCAGGGATTTCAGGCGATTCTGGCACGCAAGTAGGCAGCGGCCGGCGTCAATGTCCCGGAAACAGAATAATCAGCATGCAAACCCCTTTGGCAAGTGAGACTGATGTCTCCTGTATCGAGAGATGATGATGTTAGAAAAACTATTCAAACTCAAAGCGCATAACACCACGGTTCGTACTGAGATTATCGCCGGGATCACCACCTTCCTGGCGATGGCTTATATTCTGTTTGTGAACCCGAGCATTCTGGGCGCGACCGGCATGGACAAGGGCGCCGTGTTTGTCGCGACCTGTCTGGCGGCGGCGATTGGTTGCGTACTGATGGGGCTGATCGCCAACTACCCGATTGCGCTGGCACCGGGCATGGGGCTGAACGCCTTTTTCACCTACACCGTTGTGCTGCATATGGGCTACACGTGGCAGATTGCGCTGGGCGCGGTGTTTCTCTCGGCGGTGATTTTCTTCGCGATGTCGCTGTTTAAGATTCGCGAGTGGATTATTGCCAGTATTCCGCTGCCGCTGCGTGCCGGGATTGGTGCCGGTATCGGGCTTTTTCTGGCGCTGATTGCGCTGGAAGGGGCGGGCATTGTGGTGGATAACCCGGCGACGCTGGTGGGCATTGGCGACCTCACTAAACCGGGTCCGCTGCTGGCAATGCTCGGCTTTGTGGTCATTGTGGTGCTGGAAGCGCGTCGGGTGACCGGTGCGGTGCTGATCGGTATTCTGCTGGTGACCTTTATTTCCATGGGTATCGGTTTGTCGCCGTTTGCCGGGGTCTTCTCTGCACCGCCGTCGATTGCACCCACCTTTATGCAGCTGGATATTGCCGGGGCATTTAACGTTGGCCTGATCAGCGTGATTTTTGCCTTCTTGTTTGTCGATGTGTTTGATAACACGGGCACGCTGCTGGGCGTAACCAAACGCGCCGGCCTGGCGGATGAGCAGGGTAACGTGCCGAAAATGGGCCGTGCGCTGATTGCCGACAGTGCGGCTGCGCTGTTTGGTTCGCTGCTCGGCACCTCGACCACCACCAGTTATGTGGAATCGGCGGCGGGCGTGAGTGCCGGTGGCCGTACCGGCCTGACGGCGATTGTGGTCGCCGTGCTGTTCCTGCTGGCGCTGTTTTTCTCGCCGCTGGCATCCAGCGTGCCGGTTTATGCCACGGCGCCTGCACTGCTGTTTGTGGCGGTGCTGATGGCCTCAGGTCTTGCAGAGATTGACTGGAAAGATATCACCACCGCAGCGCCTGTCACCGTGACCGCGCTGACCATGCCGCTGACCTATTCGATTGCTAACGGCATCGCGTTTGGTTTTATTACCTGGACGCTGGTGAAGCTGCTGAGCGGTCGTGCTAAAGAGGTGAATGCGGCGCTGGTTATCCTGTCAATTCTGTTTGTGATCAAGCTGGGATGGCTGAGTGCTTAGGTGTTGCCTGTCGGCAGGGGGGCGCTTAGCAGCGGGCTGGCACTGAGCAGGGCTCGCTTGGCTGCGGGCTGACACTGAGTAAGTTTCGCTTTGCAGCGGGCTTGCACTGAGAAGTTTACGCCCGCCAGGCGTTCGGGCGTTTCAGGTTGCCTGAGCAGGCGGTCGCGTCAAGGGGCGGACGCCCGCCCCTTAACAATCCCGGCGTCCGGCAGCCTGCGCGCCCCGCTTAGCGGGGTGCCTTCGTCACGCCCTGCGGCCGACGGACCGCCCGGACGCGCCATCCCTGGCGCGTGCCGTTCTTTCGCCGACGTCCTGTCGGCTCATCCTGGCCTGCGGTTGTTCCTCAGCGCTGCGGATGCCTCTGGTAAATCCCCGCCTGTAATATCTTTTTATGTTTGCAGAGCTGAGGTGTTTGCTGGCGTGAAATCCAAAGCTAATCCCGGAAACGTAAAGCGATAAAGTACTCAACCCAAAAAGAAGAAATAACAGCGAGGGGGTGGGGAGGCCGTCAGAGCCGCTGAGCGGATGAGGGATTTTAGGACGAGCGACAGGGATGTCGCGAAGAGGCGGGTTCGCGCCAGGGATGGCGCGTCCCGCCGTTCCGTGAGAAATCCGGAAGACGCGAAGGCACCGCGAAGCGGCGGTGATGCAGGCCGGAGCCCGGGGTCAAGGGGGCGCGGCGACTGGCGCCCCCTTGTCGGTCGCCTGCAGCGGCGAGTCTGAAACTGCCTGACTTACCAGGCGAACGAAACCCTCTCACAGCCCGTTCGCGCAGCGAACAACCCCAGCCTCAGCGCAGCACGCCAGCCCGTTCGCGCAGCGAACAAACCTCTGCCAGCCAGCGGCGATAAACTTACCTGAAAGGCGGCTCATTAAACGTCCGCAACTTACGCGAATGCAACTTATCGCCCTCGGCGCGCAGCAACTCAACAGCATGGATACCAATCTGCAGATGCTCCGAAATCGCCCCTTCATAGAAGCGGTTCGCCTGGCCGGGCAGCTTAATTTCACCATGTAGTGGCTTGTCGGAAACGCACAGCAGCGTGCCGTACGGCACCCGGAAGCGATAGCCCTGCGCGGCAATGGTGGCGCTTTCCATATCGACCGCCACCGCCCGGCTCAGGTTAAAGCGCAGGGCTGAGGCGGAGTAGCGCAGCTCCCAGTTGCGATCGTCCGTGGTCACCACGGTGCCGGTACGTAGCCGCTGCTTCACCTCTTCGCCAGGCATGCCGCTCACCGATTTGGTGGCGTCATACAGCGCGCGCTGCACTTCGGCAATGCTTGGCACCGGGATGTCCGGCGGCAGCACGCTGTCGAGCACGTGGTCGTCGCGCAGATAAGCGTGGGCCAGCACATAATCGCCGATCCGCTGGCTCTCGCGCAGACCGCCACAGTGACCAATCATCAGCCAGGCGTGGGGACGCATCACCGCCAGATGATCGCAGATGGTTTTGGCATTCGACGGGCCGACACCAATATTAATCAGCGTAATACCGCGGCGATTAGGTGAGGTGAGATGCCAGGCGGGCATCTGGTGCTTCTTCCACGCCAGATCAGAGAGCATTGACTCGCTGTCGGCGGTTTCAGCTGTCAGCACCACATCACCGGCGCAGGCCAGGCTGTTGTAAGGGGTCGTGGGATCGCGCACCTGCGCAATCGCCCAGCGCACAAACTCATCAACATACCGCGTGTAGTTGGTGAACAGCACAAACGGCTGGAAGTGCTCAACACTGGTGCCGGTGTAGTGACGCAGACGGGCCAGCGAGAAGTCGGTTCGCAGCGCGTCGAAGTGGGACAGTGGGAACTGTGCGTCGGCGTGGAACAGACCGTCGGTGGTCTCATCGCCAATTTGTGACAGTTCGGTGGTCGGGAAGTGGCGCGCAATACCGGCGCTCATGGTGCGATCCAGTGACAGATCGGAACCGTCGATCACGTAAGGATAGGGGATCTCCTGGCTGGACGGCACCACGTCAATCTCCAGCTGATACTCTTTCTCCAGCATCGCCAGCTGTTCCGCAATATAGTGACGCAGCAACGCCGGACGGGTGACGGTGGTGCTGTAACTGCCGGTGTGGGTGAAGCGTCCCCAGGCACGCGTGCGGTTCTGCTGTGGACCCTCGCCGCGCCAGGTGATGCGCAGCTCCGGATAAACAAACAGTCCCTGCGCCCGATCGGTCTCGTCGGGCAGGGTGCCGTTTTCGGTAAACGCTTTAATCGCCGCGCGCAGCGCATCGACGGCGCCATCGTAAAGGCGTTCAAGTTCATCCAGCGCTTGCTGGCTGGTCAGGTTTTTCCGTAGTGTCGGCATGGTTTCTCCTTCCATTTTTTTTCGCAATTTGCCCCAAGCTTAGCGGGTTTGTTGCAGAGATTGGTGAAGAATCTATGATCGTCGTTTTTTTGCGCTAACGAAGCGGGCAATCTGACCAGGGCTGCGTTGCGTCGGAACGGACGGTGCGAGAATTAATTAAGAAAATCTTTACTATTAAAAGGGCGACGCCCCGGTTTTAATGACGCCGCTGAGAATAAAAGAGCGGTAAAGCAGCCAACGGTAACGCGCTGGCAACCGATCATAACGTCAGGTAAATAATCAGGTTTACTACAGCGGGCGGGACAGCCAGGCAGAATCTGCCGTATCAGAATTAAAAAGTGTGTAACCATGATTAATTTGCACCGGAAAGACTTTGCATATTTCTCTGCCCACTATCATCATTAGATCTCGTCAGTCTCTTCTGATTTGGTAATCCTTTGCAAAATCCCGGCGTAGCAGTGATGCAAGCGATCAGACGCACGGCGTGGTACCCGAAACGCCGCTCTTATCGCACGCTCTACTGGCGTGAAATATCGCCATTAGCAGTGCCTATCTTTTTCGAGAACGCCTGTGTGTTGTTGATGGGCGTACTGAGCACCTTTTTGGTCAGCTGGCTGGGCAAAGAGGCGATGGCGGGCGTCGGCCTTGCCGACAGCTTCAATATGGTGATCATCTCGTTCTTTGCGGCCATCGACCTCGGCACCACGGTGGTGGTGGCATTCAGCCTGGCAAAACGCAACGGCAAGCGTGCCCGCGCCGCCACGCGTCAGTCGCTGGCCATGATGACGATACTCGCCTTTATACTGGTGATCGCCATTGAGTTCTGGGGCCATCTGATCGTTGATGCGATAGCCGGTGCCGCTGATCCCAAAGTGAAAGCGCTGGCGTTGAGCTACCTGCAGACCTCCGCCTGGAGCTATCCGGCTGCCGCCATTACCCTGATCGGCAGCGGGGCGCTGCGGGGCGCAGGGAATACCAAAATTCCAATGCTGATTAACGGCGGCATGAACATCCTCAACATCATCATCAGTAGCGTGCTGATTTATGGCTGCTTCTCATGGGATGGTTTAGGGTTTGTCGGGGCCGGGCTTGGGCTGACCATTACCCGCTATATCGGGGCGATCGCGGTCATTTACGTGCTGATGATTGGCTTTAACGCCTCGCTGAAAATCACGCTGTCGAGTTATTTCCGGCGCTGGAACAGCAGCATTCTGATGGAAGTTTTAGGTATAGGTGTGCCTGCCAGTATCGAGTCAGTGCTCTTCAACGGCGGTAAACTGCTGACCCAGGTGTTTGTTGCCGGAATGGGCACCAGTGAAATTGCAGGTAACTTTATCGCTTTCTCGGTTGCGTCGCTGATCAACCTGCCGGGCAATGCGCTGGGGTCTGCATCAACCATTATTACCGGCACCCGTCTGGGCAAAAATCAGGTCTTCCAGGCGGAGCGCCAGGTGCGGCATGTTTTCTGGCTGGCAACGGTGTGCCTGAGCGCGATAGCGCTGATGACGGTGCCGCTGGCCGGGTTGCTGGCGCGTTTTTATACCAGCGATCCGGAAGTGATAAATGTTACAAAGCACCTGCTCTGGCTGAACGCGCTGTTTATGCCGATATGGGCCGCGTCCTGGGTGCTGCCCGCCGGACTTAAAGGCGCACGTGATGCGCGCTACACCATGTATGTGTCGATGTTCAGTATGTGGTGCGCACGCGTAGTGGTTGGTTACCTGCTCGGCATTGAGCTGGGGATGGGCGTCACCGGTGTCTGGCTGGGCATGTTCCTAGACTGGACGGTGCGCGGTATTTTCTTCTGGTGGCGTCTCAACAGCGGCAAATGGCTCAACCGCTATTACAGGATGATCGCGAAAACGGGATAGCGCGTTCTGCACGCCTTCCCCTGGTGCCGGGGGAAGGCATCACTTCTCACCGCCCGCATAAAAAATAACATCTCCGTCACATCTCCAGACTTTAAGATATAATTTCAGTCAGTTGCACAAAGCCAGTCTTGTCTGACAGGGTTAGCGTGATGCCTGCTGCGCATTGACGCAGACACTACTTATCAAGGTGACCCTATGATCCGTCTCAAAACGGCGCTGGCCCTTCTGCCGCTGCTGTGTAGCCCCCCGCTGTGGGCGACAACCTTTGTTTATGTATCAAATGCCGACTCCGGCACCGTTTCCCGCTATCAGCTCAACGAGGTAAATGGCAGCCTGCATTGGCGTGGCGATACGCCTGCCGGGAAAAAGATCATGCCGCTGGCGGCCAGCCCGGAGGGTAATCGACTTTATGGTGCGCTGCGTAGTCCGCCTTACGCGATCATCAGCTGGCGCGTCACCGGGCCAAAGGGTGATTTGCAGAAGATGGCGGTGACGCCGGTTGTGGCCAGCTTTCCGTGGATCACGACCGATCAGCGTGGGCGCTATCTTCTGGCCGCCTCCTATGACAGCGATATCGTCACCAGTAACCGGATTGATGATAAAGGCGTTGTGACCGCGCAGGTCACCGGAGAGGTGAAAACCGGGCCACACGCCCATTCAGTGATCACCGACGTCAGCAATCATTCACTCTACGTCGGCAACCTTGGCACGGATCGGATATTGCAATATGCCTTTAGCGACGATGGCACCCTCGCCCCGCTGGGAACCGGTTTTGTTCAGGGCGAGAAGAACAGCGGCGCACGGCATTCCGTGATTTCACCAGACAATCGTTTTCTCTATAACCTCGCGGAGATGAGCGGCACCATTACGCAGTTCCGGCGCGCGGCGGAGGGATCGTTGACGGAGCTGAAGCGCTGGCCGAATGCGGTGGCGAAGAAATATACTTTGCAGCATGGCGAGCAGCGCCCGGCGGGCTACAGCGATCCGACGCGACGCATCTGGGCAGCGGATATTAAAATCACGCCGAATGGACAATTCATTTATGTGACCGAGCGCACCTCCAGCACTGTCAGCGGTTACCGGGTCGATAAACCGTCGGGGGAGTTAACGCTGATCGGCGACTGGCCGGTTGAAAAACAGCCGCGCAGTATCGCGGTTGATGCGCAGGGTAAATGGCTGATTGTCAGCGGAGAGAAAAGCGCAGTGATTGGCAGCTATGCCATCGATCCCGCCAGCGGCGAACTCAGGCGCGTTGCAGAAGCCCCGGCCGGTAAAGGGGCAAACTGGGTGACGCTGATAACGCGCTAATGGGCTGGAGCAGACGGTACCTGGCGCTGCCAGATCGGTCGGGCAGGGCGCTTTATGCGAAATCTGATATAAGCAGTGCAGAAATTTTTGCTTCAGATTGGGCGTGTAAGCGGGTTAACTCAGGGCATCAACTGATGCGGAGAGCCTGAAATGAAACAGAAACTGATAGCCTGGTTTGAACAGCTGCTGAGCGGCCCTGCGACGGATGAGCATGGGCATGACATTCACGTCGAACTGCTGCTGCCCCTCAGCCAGCTATATGGTCTGGAATATTATCCGGCAGTGCATCGCTACCATGAAAAATAACGGTAGTTGTATTGTCTCTTGTTAAAGGCCCGCTACGTTGCGGGCCTTTTTGCGTCTGGCGGCCTGGGGGAGAAGTGTCATACCGTTTCTACGTGAAGGGGCAGGCATAAATAGATAATCTGGCTTTCCTGACGGTAAAATCGTTTAAAATCTGTGAGTTGTGTTCCATTGTCACCCGTTGTCGTCCATCTTTAATTGCCGCATGCTTTCTCTGCGCCTGTAATACCTTTGAGCAGGAAATGGCTGCCAGACGCGGGATTTGAAACCAGAATCGTTATTAGGGTGAAAATTGAGCGGGGTTATTTTGTGCTGATGTTGGGAAGTCCGCAATAAGTGTCTATTCCGGTCTCTTCTGATCTGACTGATGAGTTATCTGACGCATTAAGCGGTCAGAAACGCCGGCGTAAGACAAACATGTGGACGTTATTTCAGCCAGCACGCTGCGCATCTGCGGACGAAATATCTGCGGCTCTGGCTAAAGCTGCTCAGGGAGATATGCCGGAAGGACAGAATTGGGATGACTGAAAAGCAAAAAAACCGCTCAGGTTTCCCTGAGCGGTTTTTTTTAATCTGGCTCCTCTGACTGGACTCGAACCAGTGACATACGGATTAACAGTCCGCCGTTCTACCGACTGAACTACAGAGGAATCGTTTGAACGAGGCGAATATTAGCGGCGCCGACCGAAGGTGTCAACAGCAAAAAAGACATTATCATTCAACTGGCTAGCTTTAACACAAAGCGAGCGTGATTTAAACAGTTTGAACCGCGTCAGCAGCCATTCGGGCCAAGGGATCCTGCTGATAAAACTGGCGCAGATGTTGATACATGACGGGAAAACGTTCGGCAAGCAGAAGCGGGGCCGTAAAGAAATATTCAGAGAGCACGGCGAAGCACTCAGCGGCATCGCTGGCGGCGTAAGGATCAATCGTGGCGGCCTGTTCACCCACCAGTTCGACTTCACTCTCAATCTCCGCCATTGCGGCCCGCAAATCCTTTTCCCATTGCGCCACGTCACGTAGCGGTATCACCGGAACGCCGCTGGTGTAACCGCTGCCGCGGGCATCCAGCTTATGTGCCACCTCATGGATCACCAGATTAAAGCCGGAGAGATCGAACGAGTCCTGAATATCGAGCCAGTTTAGTACTACTGGCCCCTGCGTCCAGCTCTGTCCGGCGTGAACGGCTGGCGCGCTGTGAACCAGCCCATCTTCATCCTGCCACTGATCGGCGACCTTAAACGGCTCGGGATAGATCAGCACATCATGAAAACCGTCCAGCCACTCCAGACCCAGTTTCAGTACCGGCAATGAAAAGAGCAGGGCAATCCGCACGCTGCGTAGCTCATCCAGCTCTGTCCCCCCGAGAGGCACCAGCGTTTTCTGTTGCAGAAAACGCTTCGCCAGTGCTACCAACGCCTGTTTGTCAGCCTCATCAAGCAGGCTGAATACAGGCTGGGCCAGCCCCTGCTGCCACGGCAGCGCAGCCAGCGTGGTGACGTTGTGCGTTTTCCAGGGCCATTTAAACATCGCAACTCCTGCACAGAACCGGACTATTTCGCTATCCTGACGTGCCAGACATAAAAATGCCAGCATCGAATGCTGGCATCAGATTCTGGCTACAGGGCTGAAGACTGTCTATTCAACCCGTTAGCGCAACCGCTGTCTGTGATTCAACCCGCAAAGCGGGGGCTGAGGTATTAGTTGCGTTCGATGCGCTTAAACTCAATAACCCAGACCCAGGGATTCACTTCCCAGCTGGTGGCGCCATACTGTTTTTCCCAGGCTTTGCGATACGCCTCTTTAGGCGACTCAGAATTAACGTTCATCGTGAAGAAGTTATTAAGAAAGTGCGAATCGGTCTGTACACCTTCCGCCATAATGTCATCTTCACTGATATCCTGAATCTTCTCAGCGCGAACGCCGGTAATTTCGAGATTGATGCGACTGGCCCAGCGAGGCATATGAATGGCGGTCTGCCAGCCAAACTCTTCTGCTTTCGGGGTGCTCATCGCATGCTGACCCAGCTCATTGCTGTCAGCACGATACTGGCAATATTCCGGCAGGCGAAACGGCGTTGGGTCACGTTCATATTCGGCCAGAGCGCTCTCTGGCACCATCGGGCCACGCCAGGTTTCCCGCACCCAAAGTATGTCACCGGGTTTGCCATAAGGGCACTGATAGCTGATGTCGGTCATCGACATCATTTTGTAACCATGCTGATGGTTAGCACTTACATCGAAAGCGTGTACGCCCTCATGATGATCCTGACCCGGACCAAAAGCCTGAGTTTTCATAATGCGCCGGGTTTGTGTTTGCTGGCCAACCAACAGGGCACGAACACGCTGTTCGGAAAAAAGAATCGGCCGTTCTTTCATTGATTACCTCTTTTTATTAGTAGAACCCGGTATTGCTGTAAATAACCATTTGCTTCACATATGGGGGTTACCCGAAAAGCTTTAAATCATTTTACTTAATAATTTGTCTGTCTGACAGATACTTTAAAAGTGTCACTTTGGGTGTTAAAAACCCGCAAAGTGCAAAAAGCGCACCAAAGCGTATTACGCAACCGGCTGACAGCGACGAACAGCCCAGATACAGTACGTTATAACGGTAAAAATAGGAACCTTTTCAGATTTTTTCACCTGTTTTTACCGACAGTTTTACAATTAATCACGTGACAGAAAAAAATACAGCGCTGGATTTGATAGCCTGATGGAGTGAGTCAAACATTACTGCTGTTAAACTAATTTTCATAGCAGCAATTTGCTAAGGAATAGCTGAAAACCGCCCAAATTGCGGTTGTTGTGCAACAGAGATGCTATACATATGATCCAGATCTCATTTTTCTGCCGTAAAGCGCTGACAGCGCCGCTCTTTTCAACCGCACTGTAAAAAAAGTGTCATTAGCCAGTCGCTATGATGGTTTGCCGTTCGCGCACTGATCGCGACAGAGATTTTGCTGTCGAACACTACTGGGAGATAAATTATGTCACTCGCACTCTGGCAATCTCGCTACGAAAGCTGGTTTCAGGCGAACTGGATCCACGACGACAGCGCACACGATATTGCCCACCTGCGGCGCGTCTGGATGAGCGCGCAGCGCATCATGTCCGGCACTCTCGCGGATCCGCTGGTGGTGCTCACCGCCTGCTACTTTCACGATGTGGTAAACCTCCCGAAGAATCACCCGGAACGTCATCTTGCCTCCACCTATGCCGCAACGGAAACCCAGCGTATTTTGCGGCAGGATTTTCTCGATTTCCCTGCTGAACGAATAGATGACGTAATGCATGCCGTAAAAACCCACAGTTTCAGCGCCGGTATAGCACCTCAGACGCTGGAAGCCAAAATCGTGCAGGATGCGGATCGGCTGGAGTCGCTGGGCGCGATCGGGCTGGCGCGGGTTTTCTACACCGCCGGTGTGCTGAATCGCCCGTTATTCGACAGCCAGGATCCGCTGGGTAAAGAGCGCGAGCTGAATGATGTCAAATGGACGCTGGATCATTTCCAGAAAAAGCTGTTGCGTCTGCCGGAAACGATGCACACCGAGACAGGCCGCATGCTGGCTGAGCATAACGCCGATTTCCTGGTGCGCTATATGGCCAAGCTCTACGCAGAGCTGCAGGGCAATCTGGTGGGTATGGATGAGGGCGTATTGCGCGATTTCACCCCGTTGCGTACCGAATATTAAATTTTTATGACCGTATTTTAATCGAAACAGTCATCCGGTAGCGTGGAGTAATAACAAAAAGGAGCTGCCCGATGACCGACACTGTTAATTTGACGATTAAAATTGATCCCGAGTTGAAAGAAACGATTAAACAGCTGGCGCTGGAAAACCAGATTTCGATGAGCCAGGAGATTGTGCAGCGTTTGCAGGCCAGTCTGGATACGCATCCACATCCGGCAATTGATAACCAGGACATCACCGAAGAGGCAGCTGAAGTATCCAGTGCAACTGACGTGAAGGCCGTGGGATTAAGCGCCACGGAGTTGAAGCAAATTCGCCTGCTACTGAAGAAGCAGAGCAAGAAGAAGAAATAAAACAGAAACCCGTCGCAAGACGGGTTTTTTTATTCTCGCATATCTGGAGTTGGGTCGATCTGGCCGCAACGTATAAATTCAACGCCCAGGAAACAGGGGCAGAGGAGAAACGCTTTCCGCGCCATGGACGGTGCGGTCTGAGCGGTCATGGATGACAGTTTTTGCGTCTTTCCGGTCTGACCTGCTCCCTGAGCAGGCCGGATCTCACCGGTAATCCGGGCAGTTTAGCAAGAACCTTAACCCCGCCGGCAGAGGGATTTTTCATTGCAAAACGATTACGACGTTAGCTGACGGATATGCGGCAGCAGCAGCTGTGCCACAGCCGCAAACACCGGTACCACCACCGAGTTACCAAACTGCTTGTAAGCCTGGGTGTCCGAAACCGGAATGCGAAACGGCTCGTGGCCTGGCACATCGAAGCCCATCAGGCGGGCGCACTCGCGCGGGGAAAGACGGCGCGGTCGGCGCGCCATGTTGTCGGCATCCTGAAAATCCGCTTCGCCCAGCGAACTGTCCCAGCCGCGATCGATCAGAATCTCTGAGCCATCTTTGTAGTAACGCGCTGACAGCGTACGCACGCAGCAGTCAGGATTACGGGGATCGTTGAGGCCAAAGCCGAAGCCATTACCTTTGGCTCTGTGTTTTTTCGCATACTGGTAGAGGTAGCCCCACAGCACCGGCGACAGAATATATTTGTCGTCAGGTGCGTGTTCCAGCAGGCTCTGCAGGCTTGGTACCTGCGCCGGGTAGAAACGGCGGATATCGCGCAGCGTAAAATCCTGCTTTTTAAGGTCACGGCGAATACCGACCAGCACAATGCGTTCTCGATGCTGGGGCAGGAAATGACGCGCATCGATTACTTTGGCATCCGGGCTGCTGGCGCCGGCATCCGCAACGTCATAACCCAGCTCATCCAGCGTTTCCATGATTATGGCGAAGGTTCGGCCCTTATCATGGCTCTTGAGGTTTTTCACATTCTCCAGCACAAAGAACGGCGGCTTCTTGGCAGCCAGAATGCGGGCCACATCGAAAAACAGTGTGCCCTGCACCTGGCACTCAAAACCGTGAGCGCGGCCCAGCGCATTTTTCTTGCTGACGCCCGCCAGCGAAAAGGGCTGGCAGGGGAAACCGGCCAGCAGCACCTGATGATCGGGGATCGCCGCATCAATCGCGCGGTAGATCTCTTCATCGTCGGTCAGCCCTTCCGGCTGGGTGATCTGACGGATATCGGTATTGAAGTGATGTTCCAGCGGATCGCTGTAGTGGTTGGCTTTGTAAGTGCGAACCGCCTCTTTATTCCATTCACTGGAGAATACACACTTGCCGCCGATCGCCTCGAAGCCTTTTCGAATGCCGCCAATCCCGGCAAAGAGATCGATAAAACGAAATTCAGGATTATCATAATGGGCAGGTCGGGTCGGCAGCAGCCCTTGCAACAGTGACAGTTCCGTCTCACACAGCTGTGGCAGGGCGCATTTACCCTGACGAATCCTGTTCATAAGGGCTGGCGTCCAGCCGGTAAATCCCGCCTGTTGTAGGCGAGATGTGAGATCACGAACCGAATAGATTGCCAGCACCTGCTCAAAGAGTTCAGACACATCAGCAGATGGAAGTGCAGCAGAGAATGGTTCAGCGAGAGCGGCGGGATGCATGCGTTTTTCCTTAACAGTAAGGCGCCTATGCTATCACTCCTGAGGCAGTGAGGAAATTGCCGGGATGTGCCCTGTATCAGCCCCCCGGAATCTTCTGTCAGGGCGGCGCCTTTTCCGACGTCTGGCGGCGGCTTTCGCTTTTCGTGGCGCAGACTAAAGTTACAGAACCAGCAAAAAAGGAGAGTTTATGGCTGATGTTCACTCCAGCGAAATACGCAGCAAAAATATGCGTGCCATTCGCGCTCAGGATACGGTTATTGAGCAACGTATTGCGCTGTTGCTGAAAGACCGCGGTTTCAGCTTTCGCGTGCAGGATAAAAACCTGCCGGGCCGCCCCGATTTTGTTCTGACAGAACACCAGGCGATTATTTTTGTTCACGGCTGCTTCTGGCATCGCCATCACTGCTATCTGTTTAAACTGCCGGCGACGCGCACAGAATTCTGGACCGGCAAAATCAGCAGCAATGTTGAACGCGACCGGCGCTATGTGCGCCAGCTACAGGAGGCTGGCTGGAAAGTTCTGATCATCTGGGAGTGTGCGCTACGTGGCAAACTACGCCTGGCGGATCAGGATCTGCTGGAGCGGCTGGAGGAGTGGCTGCTGGCGATGTCGGTGAGTACCGAGATCGACCATCAGGGCATTCATCATTACAACGCCGATTGCTAATCACAGACATAATTGGTTAGATCTGCCTTTCTCCGTGGCCAGGAGCCTGAAATGAGCAGCATAAAACTGACGGTAAAACGTCTGTACCAGATTCGTGACGAGCGGATGGTAAACACCAAAGCGACCGCGCGGATCTATTGCGGCGACAGACTTATCGCCACGGAGGAGATCACTGGCATGACCGAAAGCCCGGTCAGCAAATATTTGCATGCTGAAGGAGCAGCAGGTGAGACAGTACGGGTGGAGTGGGATTGTGAGGGGATCGCCGAGATGACCGTAACGGAAATTGAGCGCTGCCCATGTTGTCAACATAACGAACCAGACGAAGGATAAGATTTTGGCGGGAACCAGTTTACTGACTTTACTTGATGATATTGCAACACTTCTGGATGATATTTCCGTCATGGGGAAAGTGGCGGCGAAAAAGACGGCTGGGGTACTGGGTGACGATCTGTCGCTGAATGCTCAGCAGGTCACCGGCGTGAAAGCCAATCGTGAGCTGCCGGTGGTGTGGGGCGTTGCCAGGGGATCGTTTCTTAACAAACTGATCCTGGTGCCGCTGGCGCTAATCATCTCGGCGTTTGCACCCTGGCTGATTACGCCGTTGCTGATGATCGGCGGTGCCTATCTCTGCTATGAAGGCGTGGAAAAAGTGATGCACACACTGCAGCAGGATAAGCAGAGCAAATCACCGGAAGCGCGCAAGCAGCGGCTCGATTCGCTGGCGAATCAGGATGCGGCAGAGTTTGAAAAAAAGAAGATTAAAGGCGCGGTACGCACCGATTTTATTCTCTCTGCGGAAATTGTCGCGATTACCTTAGGCATCGTGTCGGAAGCGCCGCTGCTCAACCAGGTCATTATCCTGGCGGGCATCGCCATTCTGGTCACTATTGGTGTTTACGGCATCGTGGCGGCCATCGTAAAAATTGATGACCTTGGCTTCTGGCTGCGTGAAAAATCCTCCCGTCTTGCGCAGGGTACCGGCAGCGTGCTGCTGGCTGCCGCGCCCTGGCTAATGAAGATTCTCTCGGTGGTTGGCACCATCGCTATGTTCCTGGTCGGCGGCGGTATCGTGGTGCACGGTATCACGCCGCTGCATCATCTGATCGAAGAAGTCAGCAACGGCTTCAGCGGCTGGATCGCCATGCTGCTCAGCAACGGCGCCAACCTGGTGCTCGGTTTTATCATTGGGTCGATCGTGCTGTTAGTGGTTAACCTTATTGCCAGAGTGCGCGGAAAATCGGTATAAAGCGCACTGTGATTTACGGTCAGGAGTCAGGAGAATGACGATGAACGACGACATGTTTGAATTTGATATCGATGCTCAACTTGAGCAGGCTGAAGCGAAAGCGCAGAAAAAAGCCAGCGAAGTGCCGGATGATCTCGGTGACGAAGCCGATTGCGAAGGCTGTAAAATCTGACGTCAGCACCATCACTTCATCTCATCAAAGCGGATAATAGGTTTTATCCGCTTTTTTTATTTTCCGCCTATCTCTCTGATTAATTCTGAATTTGCCCTATTTTTGCGTGCCTTAACAGGCAGGAACCTGACTCACCTGCTATAAAGAAAATAGTCACCCAGGTGAATAACACACAGGTTAATAAAAGGAGAGCAACATGACTTTCGCAATCAGTGAAGAAGTGCAGCACAAGGAAGAGGGGCACACCATGGTGGTGACCGGCTACGCGAGTGGCATGGTGGAGTGCCGCTGGTATGATGGCTATGCCGTGCGCAGCGAAGCTTTTCGTAGCGATGAACTTTGCGCTCTGAACCCCGCGCAGCAACGGGTGAGCTGATGAGCATCAGGCCTGGAGTCGTGCGACCCGCCAGGCCCGCTTTCTGTTTTCCTGTGGTCCGGCACATTCTCTGTGCCGCCCCGTGTCAAACGTTACCGTCGTTATCCTCTTCAACCGCTTGATAGATACGCTGCAAAACATCCGGGAAGGCTGACTGTACGCGGCTCCAGCTGGGTATAAAAGGCTTATCATTAGGACGCTCAATAAAGGCCTGTCCCGCTTCAAGAATAGACTGGGTGAACATCTCTACCGCGGCCTCTTCGACATGCTGATCAAATTTCAGCCCGTTCATCGCCGCCTCGTGGTTATAAGTCTCCATCATATCCAGCGCATTACGGTAATAGGTCGCCTTTAGCACCCGGAACGAGTCGCTGGTCAGCGGCACACCCATCGTGGCGAGCTTACGCAGCAGTGACTGAACAATATCGCTGCTCATGCGCTTCAGGCCGCCGGTGCCATCATCCTCAGCCAGCGGCTGATGTTTGTGATCGTAGTTGTCGGCGATCTCAACCTGGCACGACTGACGGGTAGTGTAGTTACGGTAAATCTCCGACAGCACGCCAATTTCCAGCCCCCAGTCGCCGGGAATTTTAATCCCGTTTAGCACATGCGTCCGCATGGCGAACTCCCCGGAGAGCGGATAGCGGAAGCTCGACAGGTAATCCAGATATTCTGAATGGCCATACACTTTCTGCAGCGAGCGCAGCAGCGGCCCGACCAGCAGACGGCCCACGCGTCCATTAAGCTTGCCATCCGCTACACGCGCATAAAAGCCCTTACAGAACTCATACTGAAATGCCGGGTTTGCCAGGGGGTAGAGCAGGCGAGCCAGCATCCCGCGCTCATAGGTGACGATATCGCAGTCATGCAGCGCCACACAGCTGGTCCGGTCTGACGCCAGCGTATAGCCGGTGCAGAACCAGACGTTGCGCCCTTTGCCAGGATTGGTGGGTGACAGACCCTCTTTATCCAATTCCGCATCAATCGCCTTCAGACGCGGGCCATCATTCCACAGAATGCGATGCCGTTGCGGCAGGCGGGAGAAGAACTCTCGGGCAAACAGGAACTGGTCGCGGTCGGCACGATCCAGACCAATCACAATTTCATCCAGATAGGGTACTTTAGCCAGCTCATCGACGATTTTCGTCAGCGCCGGGCCTTCAAGTTCGGAAAACAGCGATGGCAGGATCAGCCCCATTTTGCGTTTGCGGGCAAAGCGTACCATCTCTTTTTCCAGCGACTCCACGCTACGGTGGGTGAGGTTGTGGAAGTTGGTGATTACGCCATTCTGATAAAAGTCACTCATCGCATCATCCTTTTAATGCCCGTGGGCAGCTCATTGAGGTTGAATCAAAAAATAGTCCAGCCCTTCACGCCAGCCCTCGGGGCCACGGTGAGCGGTGTGATAGACCTGCTGTTGATCGGTACGGCTGAGCGTTACCGGTGTTTTGCTGTAGCCCTTGATCACCACCGCATAATCAACTGCATCCAGCA
Source organism: Pantoea sp. AS142 (assembly GCF_037152305.1). Lineage (NCBI taxonomy): Bacteria > Pseudomonadati > Pseudomonadota > Gammaproteobacteria > Enterobacterales > Erwiniaceae > Pantoea > Pantoea sp. AS142. The sequence goes on from NZ_JBBCMO010000002.1 coordinate 600,087, forward strand.
TCGGGGCGTCATTAGGCCCGTCACCCAGTCCGATTGTCGTGTGTGCCTCACCGGATGCGTGGTCCAGCAGCCAGCGCAGTGCGTCGCCTTTGCCGCAGCCCGCTGGCATCACATGCCAGAAGCGTCCGCCCTGGGTCAGTGCCAGCCCTTCAGCACGCAGTGCATCATGGAACGGGTCAAATGCCGCATCACTGTCGCGCCAGACAATCACTTCTGAAGCGTCACGTTGCCGTGACAGTGCCGCATCTGCCTCACTCAGGCCGGTCATCGAAGCCACTTCAGCATCAGAGAAATCATGAAAACCGGTAAAACGGTAATCTGTTTTTAAGGTGGCCAGCCGCTGACAGATGGCGTTATAAGTCAGCGTGCTATCGGGCAGGCGAACCCGCTGCTGATCGCGGGTCTGCACCACGGCACCATTCTCAGCAATAAACGGTGAATCATTGATGCCGAGCCTTTTTTGTAGCGGGATAATCTCGGCTGCCGTTTTGCTGGAGCAGATCACCAGCGGAACAGTATGCTCCTTCAGGGCGGTGAGCCATTCGGTGGCCGCATCCCAGCGATAGGTATGATGGTCAAGTAATGAACCATCCAGATCGGTAATAATCATTAACGGTTGTTGAAGATCGGGCATTGACAGGCTCCTTTCATCACATTCACGGCTAAAGCAGCGATTTTTCAATATTATAGTTGAATATGGCGCTCACTTTAGTTCCTCCCACGCTGGCTGAACATCCAGGATAATTCTTAAAAAGAAATGACATTAAAAGTGGGGATGCAAGAGGTGTACTGGCGCTAAGTGGCTGTCCGGCGCGGTGTTTTCGGTAACGGCGGTTCCCTAATTACCAGCTATGTTACAGAAAAGTGCATATCTGATACTTGTTTCAGCCAGGAGATAGCGTAATCTGCAGAGGTGTTAAGAATTCCCTGGTGTAACGAATTGAATTTTTTACCCGGCCATCGCGCCGGGTATTTTTTTGAAATCGATTTCAGCGGTTAGCTTCATAGGCGCGATAATCACAAATGTCGATTTCAAACGCCTCCGCCAGTTCGGTATAGGAGTGGAAAACCCGGCCTTCAATTTCCAGCCGCGGCGTCTGATCGTGCTCCATATACTCCCGTACCTCCCCAGGCGTTCTGGCCTGAATGGCCGCCAGTAAGCCCTCGACATCAACCTGCAGATCGGACGGCTCACTATTATGCTGCTTTTTGTCTGTCATTTTCAGACTCCTGAGAGCAAACAGAATAATCAGTATAGAACGCGGTGCAGAAAGGTGGAGGCGGGCAGATCGCAGACAAAAAAAAGCCCGCGCTGCGCGGGCAAAATCCTTGTTACTTATAGGTTGGCTGCACCTATGGGAGTGGCGCAGTGGGAGAAGTGTAAAGGCCAGGCGCGTAAGAAGTCTTGCGGTGTAATGTTAAGACATTGTAAAAGTATACACTTACTCAGATTTACCTGACTTTTCGCCAGATCAGAGCAGATTCGGCTATAGTTGGTGATAAAGCTGATTTTTATCAATACCTAAAGGAATGGTTATGGACATCTTAAGAATTATTATCGCGATTTTGCTGCCACCGCTGGGCGTATTTATGCAGGTTGGGTTTGGCGGCGCCTTCTGGCTGAATATCCTGCTGACGATCTGTGGTTATATCCCTGGGATTATCCACGCCGTCTGGGTCATTGCCCGCCGCTAACGCGCTGCATCGCCTCGGTTCTTCGTTTAGACTGTATTCAGTAAATAATCAGGAGAACCGAAATAATGAAGGTAAATGACCGCGTCAGCGTCAAAACCGATGGCGGCCCGCGTCGCGTTGGCACCATTCTGGCTATGGAACCGTTTAATGAAGGCACCATGTTCCTGGTGGCGCTGGAAGATTATCCGCTGGGCATCTGGTTTTTTAATGAGCTGCACCAGCCGAATGGCATTTTCGTGGAGCCTTACCACGAAGCATGAGTCCGACGCGCAATAAAAAAGCCGTCTTTCCGCATGGCGGGAAGGCGGCTTTTTGCTGCCGGAGATTAAGCCTCCAGAGTCACCGCTGAAGGTTAACCGGCATGCGTTTAGAACGTTTCCCAGTTATCGCTGCTGCCCGCCAGGGCCGGACGGGGTGTCAGAGCCGGTGTTTTGAGCGGTGAAGGGGGACGAGCAACCACACCCGCGGTGGCCGGCGAATCCTGCAGGCGGAAGGCTGCCACCGCCTGCGTCAGTTTAGCCGCCTGATCTTCCAGCGAGGCCGCTGCGGCTGAGGCTTCTTCCACCAGCGAGGCGTTCTGCTGGGTGACGTTATCCATCTCGGTGACCGCCTGGCTCACCTGCTGAATACCGCGGCTCTGCTCGTCCGATGCCGCCGCAATCTCCGACATAATATCGGTAACGCGCCGTACTGCTTCGACAATTTCATCCATGGTGCTACCGGCTGCGCCAACCTGATGTGAACCGTCATTGATCAGTGTGACCGACTCAGCAATCAGGGATTCAATCTCTTTGGCTGCCTGCGCACTGCGCTGGGCAAGGCTGCGCACTTCGCTGGCCACCACTGCAAAGCCACGGCCCTGCTCACCGGCACGTGCTGCTTCAACCGCCGCGTTCAGCGCCAGGATATTGGTCTGAAACGCAATGCTGTTAATGACGTTAGTGATCTCAGCAATCTTCTTCGAGCTGCCGGAAATGTTGGTCATGGTTTTCACAACGCTGCTGACCAGCTCACCACCGCTGCGCGCTTTGCCAGAGGCATCTGCGGCAAGCTGGCTGGCATGATGCGCATTATCGGCGTTCTGCTTCACCGTGGCGGTAAGCTGTTCCATGCTGGCGGCGGTCTGCTCCAGAGCCGCAGCCTGCTGCTCGGTGCGTGAAGAGAGATCGGTATTACCGGCTGAAATTTCGCTGGACCCCTGGTAAATCGCAACGGCGCCTTCACGCACGGTGCCGACGGTGGTCACCAGCGCCTGCTGCATCAGCTGCAGATTGTGGATTAGTGTACCGATCTCGCTGCGGCCGTGGGGCAGGGGAGTGGAGGTCAGGTCCCCCTGCGCAATGCGCTCAATACGCAGCACCGACTGACGCAGCGGATTAATCACCACGCGGCGCAGGAAGACAAAGGTCAGCAATACCAGCACCAGCGCGGCGCTAAACGCTACGGCCATGGCGATAAAGCCGATGCGCGACTGTTGATCGGCTTCGGCGGTTATGGCATTGGCCCGGTCCGTACGGATCTTGATCGCCTTTAGTAACACGGTGTTATAGTCGTCATCCAGCTTGCGCGTAACGTCCGTCTCCTGAGCGATGATGCCTTCAAAGCTGCCCTGCTTACCGGCATTAATCATCGGTATCAGGCCTTTGTTAATGTAATCGTTGAAGCGTGTCTGAAGCGTGGCATCCAGTTCAGTGTCTCCAGCTGTCTTCACTTCGCGCGCCTGATAGAACGCAAAGCCATCTTTTGCCTGTTGAATACGTTTCTCGGCAGCAGCAATGTTGGCGCGAAACTCATCCATTTCACCAATACGCGCGGCAGCACCTGCATGAATAATGGTCAGACGCGCCGTACGCAGGTGGTTTGAACTGTTAGAGAGGCCCATACGAACCTGAATTTCGTCCGTGGCATCATCGAGGGAGTGATTGCTTGAAATCAGAAAGTAACTGGCGAGACCAATACAGAGTGCGAACAGCAGCAAAATGCCGCTGAAGATGAGGCTAAACAGGGGCACCAGGCGGATATTCTGCCATATGCCCGCGCTTTTCTGTCCATCATTATCTAATGCAGTATTCATTTCCTTGCTCTCTTGAGGCTGTTGTTATAGGGCTTAACATCGGCAAAAGAGAGTAAAGGCTTAGCAGGAAGAGTGAGACTTAGATCGCAATTCAGAGCAAAAGAAAACCGGCCATAAAGGCCGGCTTTTCAGGTAACATGATCAGCGAATATTAACGTAAATACCTGAGGTCACATTATCGGTTAAACGTACCACATGATAAATAACCTGCTTATTATGGGTTTTAATTTTACGTTTAATATTACCTTTGTGTGACGATACCGTTTTGGCCTTAATTTGCATTTTATCTGAGATCTGGATGGTATCATGACCCGACATCCACATCTTCAGCATGTTTGACTCAGTCTGGCTCAGCGTTAATGGATGAACATCCATGCCCGAAGAGATGCGTGCAGACTGGTTAAGCTTCTTCTGCAAATAGGTGCTGAGTAAGGAATCCAGCGTCGATGTCTTCATCGATTTTGACGTAATAATCAGGTTCTTACGAACGTAGAGATATTCCTCAAAATGGATATTACTAATCGCCATGAAAATAAAGAACAGCGTGTCAGGATGCTGCGTAATAATGCTGCGGATACGTTCGCTGGAATCTGATTCATGAATGAAACAATCTTCATTAATAAAGACGACACCAGGATTTAATTGCTCACATTTCTGCTGTAGTTGCTCAATATCGGAGACAGAAGAGATATTTTTCTTCTTAACTCCCTTTGAAGACATATAGTCTGATAATCCCAGGCGTGTGTAGTTACAGGAATCCATAATAATAGTTGGCATAATAGCAACCCTCACCAATTTGTTATCCGTTTAAATCAACGATGAATACGCGTTGCGGTACGAGAGAGATTTCTTAGGTACTTTTTTATTCTGCTCGTGCAGTTTGGCAACAGGCAACCGCCCGTAAAAGTCTTCATCCCTGACCCGATCTGCAAAAAATTTGTGCTGCCATGACGTCACCCATTCTCCGGCAACGGCGGAGAATGCCAGTGAACAGCCAGAGATTAAGTAAGACGCATTTTTGGGAGCGATGTCACTATCCCTGAAAACACGGCGCTTTCTGATAGGACAATTCTCAAAAACATTTGTTTTACGAAAGTGTGATGTCTCAGCGTGCGTTGACAATGCCGGAAAAAACATTTTTTAACAAGAAAAATCACCTAAAGATTTTTTTCTTTTAAATTCAGTATATTGCCTTTTTTGCCAGCGCATTCACAGACTGACCGCTTCTGTGAACCACCCAACTAAAATACGCGAAGCCCGGTTTAATAAGAATTATTTTCAGACTCTCTGCACATTTATCAGAATTTCCTTAGTTGCATTCTGGAAAACATGGTGCGGAAAATGCACGGATGGTTTTGCAATACTTAAGTGTCGTTATGCAAAGATAGTTAGAAACTTAATGTTCAGGGACGGGATAGTTCTGTCAGGAACAGGGCGAGTAAATCAAATATTTCACCGAACAAATGCTCACAGAACGGGGCGAGAAGGGGCATCAGCAAGCTGATGGTTAAAATTCCGACTGATAAGGTAATCGGGAAGCCAATTGCGAAGATGGATAGCTGTGGTGAAACACGGTTTAACAAACCCAGGACCAGATTGACCATGAGTAATAAAACGATTAAGGGTAGCGCTAACATCATGCCATTAAGGAAAATTAATCCGCCCGATTTCACCAGCGCCATAAACGCATTGGCATTTAGCGGCTGACCGCCAATCGGCAGTGTATGAAAACTGTCCGCCAGTAGCGAGATCAGCCACAGGTGACCGTTAAAGGTCAGAAACAGCAACATCGCCAGCATGTCGAGAAAACGGGCCAGAACCGGCATGTTAAGACGGCTGCCAGGATCGAAAAAGGTGGCGAACGAGATCCCCATCTGCAATCCAATCACTTCCCCGGCAAGGCGCACGGCAGCAAAAGCGAACTGCATGGTGAAGCCAAGCGCGATACCAATCAGCATCTGCTGAATCAGCAGCAGGAAGCCAGCAGGCGAAAACAGGGTGACATTGACCGCAGGTAACAGCGGCATCAGCAGCCATGTGATCATCACCGCCAGACCGATTTTGACACGTTTGCTGACGGATCGTTCATTGAGGATTGGCGCAGTGGCGAATAACGCCATGATGCGCACCAATGGCCAGAAGAACTGGCTGACCCACTGCACCAGCTGGCTGCTGTCGAGAGTAATCATCAGCCGATGATGTAAGGCAGGTTGGTAAAGACGGTACGGATATAGTCCAGCAGCAGATTCAGCATCCACGGGCCGGCAATGATACCGGTGGTGGCAACCGCCAGGATCTTAGGAATAAAGGATAAGGTTTGTTCGTTGACCTGGGTCGCAGCCTGGATCAGGCTGATCAGCAAACCGCTGACCAGTGCGGCCAGCAGCAGCGGGGCGGCCAGCATCAGGGCGACGCGCATCGCTTCCTGTCCCATTACCATTACTGATTCGGGTGTCATATGTTGCTCCGGTAAAAAGGGGGATCAGGAGTAGAAGCTTTGTGCCAGCGAACCGACCAGCAGTTGCCAGCCATCGACCAGAACAAACAGCATCAGTTTAAACGGCAGCGCGATAGACGCTGGCGGTACCATCATCATGCCCAACGCCATCAGGACGCTGGCAACGACCAGGTCGATGATCAGGAACGGGATAAATACGGTAAAGCCAATCTGAAAGGCGGTTTTCAGCTCGCTGGTGACATAGGCGGGCAGCAGAATACGCATCGGGACGGCTTCAGGACCGGCAATCGGGGCGGTATTCGCCAGCCGGGCAAACAGGGCTAAATCTGCTTCGCGGGTCTGACGTAACATAAATTCACGCAGCGGCTGGGCGCCTTTATCAATCGCCACATCCATGCTGATCTTGTCCTGGCTGAACGGCAGATAGGCGTCCTGATAAATTTTGTCGAAGGTCGGCGCCATAATAAAAAAGGTCAGAAACAGCGACAGTCCAAGCAGCACCTGGTTAGGCGGAGCCGACGGCGTGCCCAGGGCGTTACGCAGTAAACCAAACACAATGATGATACGGGTGAAACTGGTCATCATCAGCAGCACGGCCGGAATAAAGGTCAGCGCAGTGATAAAAACCAGCGTCTGTACCGGCAGTGACCAGCTCTGACCGCCATTCGGCAGCGAGTGACTCACCAGGCCAGGCAACTGAGCATGGGCAACCGGTGCCAGTAACAGCAGTGGCAGTAAAGGAAGCAGTCGACGCATCATTGTGGTTTTCCGGGACGTTTAACCAGGTTCTGTAACAGTTGACGAAAATCCTGTGGCGCACTGTTAACCGGGGTCAAAGAGACCGGCTGACCCGGCGGCAGAGTATGCAGATGCGTAATCTGCTGAGCGGTGATGCCCAGTACCAGACGGGCATCGGCGGTATCGACAATCACCACTCGCTCACGCTGGCCCACTGAGACGCTGGCTGTGAGTTTAAGCTCCTGGCTGCTGACCTTTTTCGGCGCGAAGCCGACACGGCGTGCCAGCCAGGCGCAGGCCAGAATCAATAAGATAATCACCGCTAACACGCTGCTGACCTGTGCCAGCATGGAGCCGGTCGAGATCGCCTGAGCATGCGGTACAGCCGGTTGCAGCGTTTGATTCTGGCTATTCATATTCAATGACTCTTTAGCGACTCAGACGACGCATACGTTCAGAGGGGGTGATGATATCGGTGATACGCACGCCATATTTATCGTTCACCACGACCACTTCACCCTGAGCGATCAGGTAACCGTTGATCAGGATATCCAGCGGTTCGCCCGCCAGGCCGTCCAGTGATACCACCGACCCCTGCGCCAGACGCAGCAGCTCTTTAATGGTCATTTTGGTGCGGCCCAGTTCCACGGTGAGTTTCACCGGGATATCCATAATCAGATCGATATCCTGCAGCGATCCAGCGACGTTGCCGCTGTCGAATGATTTAAAAACTTCGTCGGTCTGCGGCGCAGTGCTGCTGCCGACCTGCTCATTCATCGCCTCAGCCCACAGATCGTCCGCAGAGATATCGTCAGACGGTTTATTACTGTCAGTCATGGGGCTGTTCCTCGTTCAGCGAATTCAAAATCGGGTTTATCAGGTGTTCGACACGGAGCGCGTACTGACCATTCATCGTGCCATATTGGCTGGTTAAGACCGGGACGCTATCAACATGCGCGATAATGCGTTCCGGTTTCTCAATCGGCAGCACATCACCGGGTTTCAGCTGCAAAATCCGTGACAGACGCAGTGAAGTTTCGGCAAAGTGAGCGATCAGTTCCAGCTCAGAGTGCTGCACCTGTTTGACCAGGTTGTCACGCCAGTGGTTATCTTCCTGACGGGAGTTTTCGAGCGGTGGATTCACCAGCAGCTCGCGCAGCGGTTCAATCATAGAAAACGGGATGCAAATATTAAACTCACCCACCAGGTTACCAATCTCCACCTGGAACGGCGTGTTAACCACGATGTCGTTCGGTGAAGTGGTAATGTTGGTGAACTTGACCTGCATCTCTGAACGCACATACTCGACGTCCAGTGGATAAATGGCCTTCCATGCGTCGCTGTAACCATCCAGCGCCAGTTTCAGCATACGGCGAATAACGCGCTGCTCGGTATGGGTAAACTCACGGCCTTCGACTTTTGTCGGAAAACGTCCGTCGCCACCAAACAGGTTGTCAACGGCGATAAACACCAGGCTCGGTGAGAACACCACCAGCGCGGTGCCGCGCAGCGGCTTCAGGTGGATCAGGTTCAGGTTGGTTGGCACCGGCAGATTGCGGGCAAACTCGTGATACGGCTGAATCTTAATCGCCCCAACGCTGATATCCGGGCTACGGCGCAGCAGGTTAAACAGCGCCATACGGAAACTACGGGCAAAACGCTCGTTAATAATCTCCAGCGCCTGTAAACGCTCGCGCACCACGCGGCGCTGGGTATTGGGATCGTAAGGGCGAATATCGCCCTCGGGCCCGTTTTGTTTCTTTTCTTCTTCCGCGCTGCCACTGTCGCCGTTTAAAAGGGCGTCAATTTCAGCCTGGGAGAGAATGCTATCGCCCATTGATTCACCTCAAAATGAAGGCAGTAAACAGCACATCGTTTACGGCCTGCGGAGGTTGACCTTTTACCAGCGGGGGTGCCAGCGCCTGTTTAATTTGTTCTACAAGCGCCTGCTTTCCTTGCTCTGTCGCCAGCGCCGCAGCGCTCTGACGCGAGAGCAGCAGCAGCAAACGGCTGCGCACCTCAGGCAGATAGTCATTCAACCGACGCCGGGTATCCTCATCGGCCAGACGCAGGGTAAAGCCTACGTAAAGCACGCGGTCAGGATCGTTGTCGGGATTGACCAGGTTAACCGTAAATGTATCAAGTGCAAAAAAGACCGGAGCGGGAGGCGGTTCAACTTTCGCCACCTCAGGCTTATCGCCCTCATGTTTGTTCATTATTCGCCAGACTGCATAGCCTGCCACGCTGCAAGCGGCCAGCGTCACAATGAGCAACACCGGTATTAAGAGTTTACGTTTGCGGCCTTTTGCTTTCGCGTTATCAGACATGGTAGCAGTTACTTCCTGTGAATTATGGGCAAGCCTCTCGGCTCACGGGACAGATTATCCCGCGTCTTAAGTCAAACCAATGGGAAGAAAAGACGCGGGTTTTACGCTTACCTTCAGCGTTTGTCGCTGTCAGGCAAAAGTGTCGACGGCGCTGTTGCCACTGACGCGAGCCTGAAGGGCAGCGGGAACGGCAATCGGCGTAATGTCGGTGTCACTGTCCTGGGAGAGGGAGAAGCGGCCATGCTGTCCATCGCGGCGCGCCTCCTGCTGCTGCTGGAAGCTCTGGCCCTGCGCGGAACTGTCACTGCTCACCTGACTCTCGCCCAGGTTGATACCGCTTTCTGCCAGCGCGCTGCGCAGCTGCGGTATCGCGGCTTCCAGTGCCGATCTGACGTGGCTATGGCTGGAGACCAGACTAATTTGTGCCTGGTCGTTATCCAGTTTCAGGCTGATCTGGATAGCGCCAAGGTCTTCCGGATGCAAACGTAACTCCGCGTTCTGCTGGCCGTTGCGACTGAACATCACAATCTGCTGACTCAGCGCCTGCTGCCACTCGTCGCTGCCCAGTTGTGAGTTGAGCATCGGCGTTGACGGTGTGCTGCTGGTCGCGGAGGCGGTCACCGGTGCGGGCAGGCTGCTGGCACTGGCGATCGGCGTGGTATCGAGCGCGTTATCGCTGGCGCTGGCTTTAATCGCAGCCTGATCATCCTGCTTAACCATATTGCTCAGCGCCTGCTGGAAACTAGCGTCGAGCGTCAGACCGCTGCTGGTCGCACTTTGCGCGGCGGTGCTGCTCTGGCTGGCGGCAGTACTGACGGCCGGTGTGCTCTGCGCAGCACTTCTTTCCCCTGGCTGTTCATCTTTTCCCGCTGCGTGGTTCTCCTGCGCACTGTTAAGCAGTTGCGTCAGCGAGGCCTGTGTTTTACGGCCCGTGTCGGTCTGGGCAATCAGCTCGCCCGCCTCACTGCTGACCGGGGTCGGGGTAGTGGCAGGGACAGCTGCAACGCCCGGTAACATGGCGAACAGCGCCTGCACATTCTGCATGTCGCTGGCGCTTAAGGGGGCGGCATCGGGCTTGTCTTTATCATCGGCTGATTTTGACCCAGCTTTAATATTTTCCGGTTTAAACAGAGCGGTCAGCGCCGCTGGATTATCCAGTGCTGCCATCAGTGTATTCAGGGGGGCCTTTGAACGAGCGTCATCGGCAGTTTCGGCTTTAGCGTCAGTGGATTGCGCGGCTTTTCCCTGCTGTTTAGCCTGGCCGAGCAGCTGGTTTCCCAGCGCAGTCAGAAAATCCTTTGGCAGGGCATCAGCACCCGCGGCAAGGTCAGTTGAAACTGTTGTTTCCGCGTCGGTTTTTACCGCCGCTTTCATGGCAATGTTTGGCAGCGTAATCATTCGCCTCTCCTCGATGCGGCCCGTTGGGCAAATTCATCCATCCGTTTCTGATCGAGACGGTTTTCCTGTCGTAAAGCATTTTCAGCTGCCCGCGTAATCAGGGTCTGATAGGCGTTCAGCCGCTGCTGTTTGTCACGCCAGTTGATTAGCGCCTGCTCCAGCCGCTGGTTCCAGTTATTGAGCTGGTTGCGGTGCTGTTCAATCGCCTTTTCCAGCGTCTGAATAAACTGGTGATAGTTCGTCCAGCGGGTGTTAGCGATACCCGATGACATATCATCGTTGAGCTTGTTGCGATATTCGTCCTGATAGTCGAGCAGCATGGTCAGCTGCTCGTTAGCGGCATGCTGGCCGCGTCGCATATCGCCTAAATAGATGGCGGCGCGTTCGAGATCCTGCTCCGCTAAGTCGCGCAGCGTATCAATGGCATTTGCAGTTTTCATTGCCGTTACCTCGCGTTAATTCGTGTGACTAGCCAAACAGCGCATGCAGATGCAGGCTGGCGTCGTCGTAATCGCTGCGTTCAAAGATGCCCTGTTGCAGGAAGGCTTCCATCTGCGGATAGAGCTTGATCGCTTTATCGAGCATTGGATCGCTGCCGGCGGCATAGGCACCCACACTGACCAGATCGCGGTTACGCTGGAAACTGGAGAGCAACTGCTTGAACTGGCGCACCTGCGCATAGTGGTTCTCGTCGATCAGCGAGGTCATCGCACGGCTGATCGAGGCTTCGATATCAATGGCCGGATAGTGACCCGCTTCGCCTAGCCGACGCGACAGCACGATATGGCCGTCGAGAATGGCACGCGCGGAGTCCGCAATCGGGTCCTGCTGATCGTCGCCTTCGGTCAGTACGGTATAGAAAGCGGTGATCGAGCCGCCACCGTCGATACCGTTACCGGCACGCTCAACCAACGCAGGCAGTTTGGCGAACACGGAAGGCGGATAGCCTTTGGTAGCCGGGGGCTCACCAATCGCCAGGGCAATTTCACGCTGCGCCATGGCGTAGCGGGTCAGGGAATCCATAATCAGCAATACATGCTTGCCGCGATCGCGAAAATCTTCAGCGATGCGGGTAGCGTAGGCCGCGCCCTGCATACGCAGCAGCGGCGAGACGTCCGCCGGGGCGGCGATCACGACCGAACGGGCGCGGCCTTCAGCACCGAGTATGTTCTCGATAAAATCTTTGACTTCGCGGCCACGTTCGCCAATCAGACCAACCACAATGACGTCTGCTTTGGTATAGCGCGCCATCATGCCGAGCAGCACGCTTTTACCCACACCCGAACCGGCGAAAAGGCCCATACGCTGACCGCGACCGACTGTGAGTAGGGCGTTAATCGCCCGAACGCCGGTATCCAGCACGTCGGTAATCGGCGTACGCTGCAGCGGGTTAAATGGTGGGGTGTTCAGCGGCGCGCGATAGCCGGTATCTGGTGACGGCAGGCCGTCCAGTGGCCGGCCGCTGCCATCAAGTACGCGGCCCAGCAGTTCTGGCCCCAGCATCAGCTGTTTGCCCGCCTGCGGGTTCTCACCATTCTGGCGCGCATAAACCCGCGCACCCGGTAAAATGCCGTCCACTTCTTCCAGTGGCATCATCAGCAGCTTCTGACCATTGAATCCCACGACTTCGCTTTCGATTTCGCTGATGGTTTTGCCATCATTACGTTCGATCACGCAGGTCGCCCCCAGGGGTAGCTGTAAGCCAGTCGCTTCCAGCACCAGGCCGGTAGCGCGGGTCAGGCGGCCATAACGGCGTACTGGCTGCACCTGGGCGATGCGTTTCTCAAAGGCGTCGAGCGAGCCCAGCCAGCGATTCAGACGGGTGGTCATTACACTTCTCCTGGTGCAGCAAGACGGCAGAGTTCCTGCCAGCGTGTCGCGACGCTGGCATCCAGATCGCCATCTTCAGCGCTGAGCTTGCAGCCGCCAGGATGGAGGGTATTGTCAGCTATCAGGCGCCAGCCATGCAGATCCAGCGTTGGGCCCAGGGTCTGCTCAATGCGTTGTAAATCGTCCGGGTGAACCCGCAGTTGCGGTTTACCGCTGAACATCGGTTCCTGCTGCAGTAAACCCTGAATCTGGCGCAGCAGGGCAGTGCCATCCACCGTGGTTGCCTGACCAATGACTGAGCGAGCGGCTTCCAGCGCCAGCTGCATCAGGCGGGCAGCAATCACGCTGTCCAGTGATTCCAGCGTGTTCTGGAACTCCGTCACCAGTTGCTGCATCCGCGCCTGAAGTGGCGCCTGCTGCTGCTGGGCATCGGCCAGACCCTGCTGAAAACCGGCGTCATAGCCGGCTTTCTGACCTTCGGTAATACCCTGCTGATAGCCTTCGTTGTAACCCTGGCCCTGTGCCTCTTTACGCATCTGCTGTTGCAGGCGTTCGAGCTGCTGTTGCTGCTCATCAACGCCGTCTTCAGCTTCGTAAATTTCTGGCTGCAGTTCAGGTTCAGGCTCATCAAAGCGGCCTAAATCATTGGGCTGCCAAAGCTGCCAGGGGCGGGCAGAAAATGCATCAGACATACGTTTCCTCGCCACCACCAATCACCATCTCGCCCGATTCGGCCAGGCGGCGTACCACCAGCAGGATCGCTTTCTGTTCGTTTTCCACTGCAGACATACGCACCGGACCCCGGTTGGCCAGATCGTCGCGCAGGATATCGGCCGCACGGGCAGACATGTTTTTGAGGAACTTCTCGCGCAGTGGCTGTTCGGCACCTTTCAGTGCAACCAGCAGCTGCTCGGACTCCACTTCCTGCAACAGACGCTGGATGCTGCGGTCGTCCACTGCCACCAGGTTTTCGAACAGGAACATCTCGTCGATAATTTTCTGCGCCAGTTCGCCATCGAAGTCGCGTACGGCTTCGATAACCGCCTCTTCCTGCTGTGTCTTCATCAGGTTGATGATCTCGGCTGCTGTTCTCACGCCGCCCATCTTCGCACGCTTGAGGTTGGTGCCATCCAGCAGGCCGTTCAGCACTTCGGTCAGCTCAGCCAGCGCGGCTGGCTGCACACCCCCAAAGGTGGCGATACGCAGCATCACGTCGTGACGCAGACGCTCGTCGAACAGCGCCACAATATCGGCTGCCTGGGCACGCTTGAGGTGGACCAGAATAGTGGCGATGATCTGTGGATGCTCGTCGCGAATCAGATCGGCAGCGGCCTGCGGCTCCATAAAGTTGAGCGTTTCCATGCCGCTGGTGGTTTCGCGCGTTTCGAGAATGTCCTCCAGCAGGCTGGAGGCACGTTCTTCGCCCAGGGCACGGGTCAGCACCGAACGCAGGTATTCATTGGAGTTCAGACTCAGCGCCGCGAACTGCTCGGCATCCGCTTCGAACTCACGCAGTACTTCAGTCAGCTGTTTATGCGACACCTGACGCATGTTGGCCATTGCACCGCTCAGGTGCTGTACCTCGCGCTGGTTCAGGTGTTTGAAAACTTCCGCGGCGCGCTCTTCACCAATGGTCATCATCAGGATGGCGCTTTTTTCGGTTCCGGTCAGACTCATAGCTCTTTACTCATCCATTCGCGAATTACCAGCGCGACAACGCGCGGATCGTTTTCTGACATGTCGCGGATGCGCTGACTCATCACTTCTGCGCTCATGCGGTTGTTAGACTTACGTTCCTGATCCAGCTCATCTTTGCTGAGCTGCACATTAAAGGCTTCTTCTTCCGGCTGCTCTGTGGCACGGGCGGCAATGGCTTCAGCGGCGGCTTTCTCTGCGGCCTGCTTGCGAACCAGGTGCGGACGAACCAGTTTGCGATAAAGAATGAAGGCGACCAGGGCAATCAACAGCCACTTACCGGCGTTCATCAGCTGATCAAAGAAGGACTGCTGTTGCCAGAAGGGCAGATCGGCGGTCATCGGTTCCGTGGTGTTGAACTGCGAGTTCACCACGTTGACGCTGTCGCCACGGTTCTGGGAATAGCCCATCGCTTCTCGGGTCAGATCTTCAATCTGCTTCAGTTGCTGTTCGTTTAGTGCAACCGCTTTGCCTTTATCGTCAGCACGGAAGTTCACCACCACCGCAACCGACAGGCGCTGTACATCGCCGACATTCACTTTGGTATGACGAATGGAGCGATCCAGTTCGTAGTTCACCGTGTCGTCACGACGCGAGTTGGTCGGTGTCGAGCTGGCTGCGGCGGTGTTGGTGGCCTGGCCGGCGTTGTTCTGTCCGTTAGCATTCTGACCATTGGCGTTCTGGCCATTGGCTGCATTGTTGTTCGGCGTCGTCACCGGCGCGGTATTGGCTGGCGCAGGCTGGTTAGAGAGCGCGCCCGGCACGCCGCCCGGATAAGGGCTGCCCGACTGGTCGCTGGTACTGGTCTGACGCGAGCGGATCGCCGTGTTAGACGGGTTAGCGTTAGGTTGATATTTCTCGTCGGTCTGTTCGCTGGTGTCGAAGTTGATCTGCGCGGTAACCTGCGCATGCACATTGCCCTGGCCGAGAATCGGATTCAGGATCGCTTCAATCCGTTGCTGGTAACGCGCTTCAACTTCAGAGGCATACTTCAACTGCGCGTCATTCAGATCGCGACCGGCGGAATCAGAGCGGGTCAGCAGGCGACCGGACTGATCGACCACGGTGACGTTGCCCGGCGGTAAACCGGCGACGCTGCTGGAAACCATGTGGGCGATGGCCTGAATCTGGCCTTCATCCAGCGCACGGCCAGGCTGAAGGGTTAAGGTGACAGAAGCGGAGGGCGCTTTCTGCTCACGCACAAATAAGGTCGGTTTTGGCATCGCCAGATGAACACGGGCGCTTTTGACCGGGCCAAGCGACTCGATGGTGCGGGCCAGTTCGCCTTCCAGGGCGCGCTGGTAGTTAACCTGCTCGCTGAACTGGCTGATACCAAACTTCTCTTTATCCAGCAGTTCAAAGCCCACAGATCCGCCTTTTGGCAGACCCTGCTGAGCCAGACGCAGACGCAGCTCATGTACGTTCGCTTCCGGCACCATCAGCGCGCCGCCGTTTTCGGCGAAGCGATAAGGGATGTTCATCTGCGTCAGCTGCGTGACGATGGCACCGCCATCTTCATCAGTGAGGTTGTTATAAAGGACGCTATAGCTGGGCTGCTTCGCCCAGAGCACCATCGCGATCACTATCGCCACAACGGCGGCAGCGGCGACGATTAAAGGAATACGCGGATTTGCGCGCAGGCGAGCGAGCAGGTCACCGAAGCCTTTCTTTTCTTGTTCTGTTGTGGCGGCTGTACTCGCATTCATGACCGATTCCTGCCTGACGTAATTGACCGGGTAAGTTGAGATGGCAAAACAGACTCCCTGACCTGCGTAGATAAAATTTCCACTTCAATGCCAGGCATTATTAGGTGATAAGCAAAATTCGATGGCTGGATAAGGTAGGGTTTTTGATGTCATTTAGCGGCTTTGTCTCATTGACAACGTGCTAACTTTTACCCACAGAAAAATCATCACCCTCTTTAATAAGGTATCGTTCATGTCCATTCAGGCAATTGACGGCGTACTGCAGCAGCTTCAGGCGACCTCACTGCAGGCCAGCAACCGAAGCAGTGAAGCCACTAATCAGATCGATTTCGGTGCGACCATGAAAGCGGCGCTGGATAAGATCAGCGAGACGCAGACCACCGCCCGCACCCAGGCGCAGGATTTTGAGATGGGTAAACCCGGTATCGCGCTGAATGACGTGATGGTCGATCTGCAGAAATCGTCAATCTCAATGCAGATGGGTATTCAGGTCAGGAACAAGCTGGTATCTGCCTACAGTGAAATTATGAATATGCAGGTTTAGGTGCGTAACTGTCTGACGCTGATCTGGTCTGCGGGACGGGCATGTTGTTCGAGTATCCATGTCGTACACATCGCTCATTTTCGTGTTGATGAGCGATAGCGGGTCGGTATTGTTCTCTGACGTCCAGTCGCCATAAACCCGGCATCTCTTCTGTGCATTGGGATGATCCTTTTGCAAAATGATGATGCTCGGGTTTGCGTCTGCTGAGAGAACGCGCGATGAGAACCTGAGTCAGGATTATCTGGCCGGAGGCCTGCGCGGCTGCGAAGGGCGTTTGCTGTCTGTCCGAATGGCTAATTAAAAGCTGAAACCCATAGTATATCCTGCTGTTAAACGTGTCAGATCAGTCGCGACCGACCTCTTTCACAAACATAAAAAGCATCCAGCGTGTCCTGTTGACAGGCCTTTTTGCTATATCTGCATTGCGTGATGCAGTGACCACTGAAATTATAGCCGCTCTAAAAAAGCCCTTATCATCAGTATGCTGTATCCAGACATTATCCGGTAGCAAAGACCGGGCTCCATTTTATGTCCCCCCAGGGGGACAGGTGTCACCTGAAAATCTTTCCTGCATATTTCTTTCTGACATCCTGAGCGGATGCTCGGTAATTCGGAAGTTAACCTCTGAAGTTAACAATATTAAGAATATGGTGCACCCCGTCATCAACATTGATAAGACAAGCGCTCCAGAAGGCGCCCGCCCGACAGAGATATCATATCTTTCCACCGACTCCTGAATGAAATATATTACTGGCATATAAATCAGGCAAATAAAATAAGACCTTGCGCCAATGTACAGCGTTGGCCTTTCTGATAAATATGGGGGTGAAAATGTGGATTTTATCAAAGGAAGCTATGCTCAATCAGCATGCTAATAATGGGTGTTGAGACCAGAAATAAATCGTTAGCCATTAAATAATGGGATCAGAACCCTGTGAAGAATAAGTGAAATAGTCGTGATTGATATGCTTATTCATTCTCTCTTCATAAATCGGGTGCAAATTTCCCTGACCGGTCATTTATAAAAGGAGATGATATTCACTAACGTTTCAAACGATAAGATTTATGTCTGGTTATTGGGGTTTTATAAACGAACGACGGCTGATTATTTAAATTTAACAGAAGCAACAAAGCGGTGAGCAGGGGCGCTTCTCTGTTCCTGCCTTTTGTCGATGGCCCAGCGACATTCGGTTCCAGAACTCATTTATTCTGTCAGGCATTGAGATTCGGGTCATTAGCTATACTCTTACTTATTGCGCCACAAGCTGTGTCAACTCTCCGGTTTGACACCTTATCACCCATCAGCAGGACGCCAGACCAATGTTAAAGAAACTTATCCTGATAACGTCGCTAATCAGCATATTTGCCCCCGCCTTTGCCGCCACACAGTGCGGGCCGTTCTACCTTAAACCCGATAAAAATGGCTGGTTCTCAGTAAACGGTGAACGTGCGAAAACGCAGAAAGTTACTTTTGCCAAAGGTAAGGGCGATTACGACAACGCAACGATCAAACTGCTGGTTAAAAATACCAAGGCGCCGGGAATGGTCAATCTGGAGCAGACGACGCGCGATGGCAAAGGGATGTTGAGGGCGGAAATCGTCCGCACCAGCCAGAGTCAAATCCGCATACGGGGTACCTATGATTGCGAGTCGTCCAGCCAGGCTGAGTTGCGACTACAAACTCCTGAGGTTATCACAGTCCCGAAGCGGGCCTGATACGCCGCTATTGAGAGAAGGGGCTGAAGCTTATCAGGTGCGTGATTACTAGCCACCGTCGTCGCCCTAAAAGCTCATCGTCAATAAAATTGGCCATGCCAACGTCGCGCTGAATTTGGCGTTACACTTCTTTCGTCATCTGGCGGCAAGGAAGATTCAACGTGAATTAAACAGTCTTCATTCAATTTCTTCAGCCAGGGCATCGAGACTTGCCAGAATAAGGCTAAACCTGTTGTGAAAGTTTAACGGAAAGCTGACTTGATCTCCTATGAACGCTGTGTCCCTGGCGATCGGGCCCAGATGGATAGCTATACGTTAGGCTCCGGCTTATATCAGTCAATAGCTGGTGATGATTGCGCCCGCCAGAGGGTTTTAAGGCTTTACTCTCGCCTTAAGATTAAAACACTCGGGATTTATTGGTTGTCTTATTGAAGAACTGTCTTTACCAATACCGCGGTTCCAGACTAAGCGGGGAGGAACGTTTGTTGCCGTTAAGGTGCGGGGAGAATTAAAAGAGTACGGCTTCAGGTTTCGCCCGCATAAGCCTGCGTCACCTCATCTTAATCGCAACGTTGAACGCTCTCAAAAGACAGACAAGACGAAGTGTTACGCGACCGTAGACCTCTCAGCTAGCACCCTGAAGAAATACTGGCGGAAGGGAAGCACTACACCAACTGAGACTGTCCTCGTACCGCCGACAACCAACATCCATGGAGCGCGACTTCAATCCTGCTGGGCAAACGGCATTCTCTGATGTTGTCCAGCCAAACGACAAGCCCAATGACGGACGCAGAGAAGAGCAGAATGACAAGCCTGATCGGAAGCCGAGAAAACTGGAACCGATCTCTTTGAATCACTCAATTAATAGTACTCTCCAGACCCTTTTTCGGCTGGCGCAATCTGGCGGGGCGTCCCCTGAAATACCTCGAATCGCGATGATCAGCGCGCCCAGCGGGCGCACCTCTCGCCCGTCAGCTTGCTTTGTAGGGATCTTTTTTATCATCCTGGCTGTCATCATTTTTCCGTGGCACTTCGCCATGATCTTTCGGTGCATCAGTGGCGGGATGATCATCTTCCTCATAAGCATTGCCCGCATTTGGCGCAGCTTCAGGCAGGCTTTTGCTAACATCCCCTTCTTGCTGACGTTCTTCATTCGTATTGTGCTTAAACATAATTCCCTCCTGTTTTTCCTGTCCTTTAAGTCTAGACCAGCCCTGGAATCCCGCATTCGCTGCGGAGCGAAGAGAACAAAAAGCCCACCAGAGGCGGGCTTTTTAGCGTTTCTCTCATACTGAATTTGTCATTTTTGAGGTTTGGGTGTGTCCAGCAGGATCATGCTAACCGGGCATCATTGATGCAGAAATGGACAAACCTGGCATGTGGCTCGCGGTAGGTCACACTATTGTCGATAAATAAATTCGATTGAAATGATTAACGAAAGGCATATAGTGACCCGCGTTACCAGGAGATGAAAATTATGTTACGAGATTATTTAAAGATTGAAGCTGAAGATCAGTTAATCGAACAATGCGCACTGAGTATGAGAAATGGTGGTCAGGAAGAGGTGACTCAATGGATGATTGTTAACCGTGAGGGTGTTAAAAAAGGCGGCGTCACGCTGTTCGATAAACTCAACACCCGCCGCTCATGGCCGGTCAATTACCGCATTACGCAGACCGATCTGCAGGGCAATGTGATAGTGGATCAACTGACTGACGCCCTCTAGTTGCCCGACGATCCTCTTAAGCCTTGTTTTATGATGAAAAGTGAACCCGCGTCCGGCGGGTTTTTTTATGTCGGGCGATAGCGCCGCATTTCCACTAGCGTGCCTATCAGCTTCAGGCTATCCCGGCTGGAATAGAGCTCGGAAAAGTTGATATTGACCGGTGCCAGTTCAAACTGCATGACGCCATCTTCATTCCTGCGCTGACGCCAGGTGCGCAACAGTGCGGTCTGATGCTGTAACGCCAGCACGCAGTCGCCTGGCTGAGGTGAGAGACTGGGATCAATAATCACCACATCATCCCGTAAAATCGCAGGCGTCATCGCCTGTTCTTCAACCCGGAAGGCAAAACTCTGCTGAGAAAGCGCCATGTCGTTATGCATCAGCAGGGCATGCTGAACAGAACCGGCATCAGTTAGCCATTGCGCCACGTCGCGCTGTGCAAGCAGCGGAATCTGGTGGAGACCAGCGTAAGCGCTTTCGCTGAAAACAGGGCCATCCCCATCTATCAGAAAAGCCGGTGCGCAGCCAAGCGCTTCGGCGAGCCGTAGCAGGTTCTCACCGCGCGGTAGCGTCTCCTCTTTTTCCCATTGCGAAATCGCCACATGGGACACTTTCACCTGTTGCGCCAATTGCTTCTGCGTTAGTTGCAGTGATTTCCGTTGGAGTCGGATGCGGTCACCCAGCGTTTCATTTTTCATCAGCTTGACTTTTTGGTTGAGAGTGGTTTAAGTATACTTAAGTCCGAAACTTAAGCAATCTTAAATTTCAGACTGAGGACGTGGCTCTTCAGCACGCAGTATGTTCCAGAGACCTTACCGGACAAAGGGGTGTGGCATGGAAAGTAGTTTGATTACCAGTGTAGGTGCCTTAGTTCTGGGTGGGGGCGCAGCAGCACTGTTCTGGAAACCGTTATTGGCGGGTATCGCGTCAATCGTAACCAGTAATCGAGCCGGCGGCGAAATTATTACCAGCTACAAAGAGCAGGTGGTGTTGCTGAAAGAGAGCAACTTGCTGATACGGGAGGAGAACGATGAATTACGCGAACGGCACGACAGGAATCTGCGGCGTATCTCGACACTGGAAACCGATCTTCGGTTAATCAAGAATGCGGTAGGTATTTTACTGGCAATGACTGAAACAGATCAGAACGATAAATTTCGTAATGAAATCGATCGGCTTATCTCAACTCTGGAGGATCGCAGCGATGGTAATGATTAATAGCACCAGGGCTCCCATGTCATACAGGCGCAAAGTTATCCTCGGTGGCATTCTTCTGAGTTGTTCGATGATTTGCATCCTGATGACGATTATTTTTCTCTATGTCAGTAATACCGCCAACAAGCGGGTCGAGGAAATTCGGGCGGATTATCGGGCGATCGCGGCGCGGCGTGATGAACGGGTTGACGTTCTGACTGACAAGGTCACGGCATTACAACATAAGCTTGATGTGACGCCGGATCGCACCGCTGATGAAAAACGGAATAAAGTGACAGAGGCGGTAACAGAAGGTAAGCAGTCTGCGGCAAAACCGGGCCGCAAACCGTAACTTCCGATTATTCTTAGTGCAGCTTCGCTATTATTGACTAGGTTTAAATCTCAGGGCGACATTTTGTACCTGAATGCAGGCCCGCTGATTGGCCGGTTGATGAACCGCTAAGCCTAATCATTTTGGATAACTGACCAGAAGGAAATTTAGCATGAGCGATTCAACAGAAACCAAGACCAAAACTGACTATCTGCGTGACGTGACCTCTCAGCTGAAAGAGATGCGCCACTATGCGCAGACTAACACCGAAACCCTTTCCAGCCATTGGTTAGCCTTTGATGCCGGTGAATATAAAGATAAGACTAACGCCGACAGAATCGATGCATTGCTTAACAAGCAGGGCAAATTGCTGGAAGATCTGGATGCCGCTATTCAGGACATCGAGATTGAAATTAACCATAGCGAGCAGGAGAGCTAAGTCATCTCCCGCTAACTGATGCGGTGGCCGTTAAGGGATTAGTCGGCCACCAGCCACATTTCCGCTTCGTCGAACATCTCTTCAACAATACGCGCAACTGTCGCTTTATCGTTCTTACTCAAATCAGTATCAATCGCGTTACGTTCCATCGGTTTAACCTTAACTTCAATGTCAGGAAACACCCGATGCACCCGCTTCTCCAGCTCCTCACGAATCATCTCGCGGGCACCCGGTAAACCGGCAACGTTGCGCTTGTCATAAATCAACTCAACAAACATGATGGCAATCCATTCAGGGCAAAATCGCTGACATATAATACTGTAAATAAAAACAGTAGCAAGGTAGTGCGTCCGATTTTACATAAATTTTTATGTCGCGTTAACCTCAATCTTCGACTAGTAAAATGCGCACGCATCACGACATAATGGCGGCTCACTTTTCAGGAGGTCCGTGATGCGACAACTGGTTATTGATATTCTGTTAAAACTGGCAAAGATGGACGTCGATGCAAAAGAATTGACGGCGCAACTTGAAGCGCAGTCTCTGCTGGTTGCAGCGCTGCTGGTGCAGGCGAAACAGGACAACTCGCTGACCATTTCCGAAACGGTACAGGATGCCATTATCACTGCTTCGCAATCGTCGCCCGAGTTTTTACAATCTGATGTTGACCTGCTGCTGACGCACATAAATCGTCTGCTGGCCGTGGCGAGTTATGTCGAAGTCAAGGGCAAGGCAACGGAAGGTGAGGGGTAGGGGCGGATAAATATTCGCCTCTGGAGGTGGAATCGGGACAACACCTGCAGAGGCAGTGCATAGGCACTATTCGTTAAAGGTCAATCACGACCTGAGTCCCCGGCAGAAGTCTCACACACCGGTACCCTGAGTACCATTTTTCCGCCGTGGATTCACTGGGTGAAGGTGTTAACCCGATGCGATGCCTATGCAACGCTGATTAAAGCTCGTTTTTAATACAAAACTCTTCCCAGCTCATCCCCAGTGATTCAGCGTGAGATTGGAGATAGGTTTCGATCGCCTCAGCCGCCACGGCTTTATCCGGCTCCGCGAGCTGAATGGAAAAGATCATTCCATCCAGATTCTTCTGTCGTAAAAAAGCCGCATAAATACGTTCGGCATGCCAATCGCGTAGCTGTCGCAGAGACAGGTTGGCGGCACGGGCGTCGCTTTCAGTTAATTCATCAAGTGCAGACTGAAAGTCCGGATGCGCGGTAAAAAACATGTCGCGCGCCTGGGCATAGTAGGCTTCTGGCGTTTTCATATTCATATTCCTGAAAGTCTGTTGCAGCGCGTCAGTGTAGCGGGTTGTCTCTCGCTTGTCAGGCATGACAGAGGAGGCAGAGTGTGTCTGCTTAGCCAGCAATCAGCTGGTCGAAAAGCGAACCACGGTCCTCGTTGCCGGATAAATTCTGCCGCAATCATGGTCTGCGGGGTGTTTGAACATCCAGATACCTTGCGCAACTCGGTGTAAAAATTATAACGTAGCCGCCATTGACGCGATTTTAGGGATTAAACATGAAAAAGTGGATGCTGATTGCCGCGCTGGCACTGGGTGGTTGTGCGCAAATCAACGATTATGAAAACGCGGTGCAAACGCCGGCGCCCGCGGCTTTGCAGGGGAACTGGCAAACCGTCGGCCCCCAAAGCAGTCTCATCAGCGACCAGGCGATAGCCAGTGTCATTATCGATGCGGCTGGCAGCACGCTGGATTGTCGTCAGTGGCAGCGGGTGATCGCCAAGCCGGGTAAATTGACGCGGCTAAGTGGCGATTATGTCAACGTTACGCGTCAGATGCGGGTTATGCCGCTGGTGGTGGATAACGGTGAAATGAAATATGACAGGATGACGCTGCGTAAAGTGGCGCGTCCGACGGTAGAGTGTCAGCAGGCACTGGAAGAAATGGCGAAACAACCAAAAGCCACCGTGATTCAGAACATCGAACCGCAACTGCTGCGTACGTCGATTACCGACCATAACGCGCAGTCGTAATGACACCCTCATAACCAAACCGCCCCGACCGGGGCGGCTGATTTTTTACTGCATATTTATTCTGCAATTACCCATACGCTGACGCTGCCACCGTTACAGACAAAAACCGCTGTGCCGTGTTCGTCCGCAGTAATCGTCTCTTCACGGTTACCCAGATGATCGCGCCATACTTTGCCAGCAAAGCCTGCACCCATTGGCACGCTTTTTTCACCTGCATCGCCGTTCGACATGATCACCACGCAACCCGGTTGTGTTTCAGTGCCGCTGCGGCTGAATGCTACGCAGTTGGGATGATCAAAATAGTCGATCTGCACACCCCAGCCATACTGCTGGCGCGCCCGGATTAATCCTTCCAGTTCGGGGATTACCGGCATCTCAATCTTGTATTTCTCGCCGTCGCCGCCTTCATCTTCATAAGTCGCCCCAAACAGGTCAGGATAGAAAATAGTCGGCACGCCCTGCTCACGTAGCAGGATCAGCGCATAGGCCAGCGGTTTGAACCAGGCCTCTACCGGCGCTTCCAGCGACTGCAGCGGCTGGGTGTCATGGTTGGCCACGATTGTCACGGCATGCCACGGATCTGCCACCACCAGCGAGTTAGCAAAAATCTGGCTCATATCGTAGGCGCTACCTGCGGTTGAGGCCTGATGGAAGTTCATGTGCAGTGGCGCATCAAACAGCATGGTTTTGCCTTCCACCTGATGCACATACTCCTGCAGCTTGTCGGTTTCAAACGACCAGTACTCTGCGACGATAAACATCGGCTCTTCAGCGACTTCCTGAATATGATCGATCCACTCTTTATAGAACCAGGCCGGGATATGTTTAACCGCATCCAGACGAAAGCCGGTGCAGGGCACCTGTTCCATCACCCAACGCGCCCAGTATTTCAGCTCTTCCCTGACCGCATTGTTGCGGAAATCGATGTTGGCCCCCATCAGATAGTCGAAGTTACCCAGCTCGTTATCGACCTGATCGTTCCAGCCGTCGGCGGTGTAATCGTTGATGATTTTGAAGACGCCGTTTTCGTCCGGATTCTCTACATGGTCTACGCCGCTAAAGCATTTATGATCCCAGACAAATTTCGAATATTCCCCGGTACGAGCCGGAAAGGTGAATTTTGTCCAGGCTTCGCAGGGCACGACCTCGTCATAAATTTCATCACGGTTATCCGGATTGACGCGGTTAACGCTGATCGCCTCTTTCTCATCGGCACCCATCTTGTGGTTCAGCACCACATCCAGTAGCACCCCAACGTTGTGGCTGCGCAGGGCTTCTGTGGCCGCCAGTAATTGCTGTTTGTTGCCATATTTAGTGGCAACGCCGCCTTTCTGATCAAATTCTCCCAGATCGAACAGGTCGTAGCTGTCGTAACCAACAGAATAGCCACCCGAATCCCCTTTGTAGCACGGGGGCAACCACGCCATAGTGATACCAATTTCGCTGAGCCAGGCCGCGCGATCGGTAACTTCAGGCCACAATTTGCTGCCATCCGGGTAATACCAATGGAAAAACTGTAATAACGTTGGGTTTTGCATGTACCGCACTCCAGGGGATGATGAAAATCAAGTATGGAATAAGCGGCAGAAAAGAGACGTCGCGCAGAAAAATAAATCTGGCGACGTGATAATGCAGGGGATCAGGAGAGGGTTTCGCGCGGCACCATAACAACGCCACCTTGCTTGCCATAGGCGGACAGCACCGATTTTTGTCGGCTAGTCTGCCCCACCAGCGAGGCCAGCTCATCCATCCGCGCCTGTAACAGGCGTTTCACTTCGCTTTCATTATCCAGAATACGGCGCAGCACCGGGCGTAACTGCTCCTGAGTCTGCGCCGAGGGCGACACAGCTTCTGTCGATTGGGCTAAGTTCTGCACCGCACTGACATACTCCATCTCCCTGCTGATCAATTCATCCCATTCACCCTGTGCTGCATGACGCAGCATTCCCTGGCTGAGTTCGAGTAACTGTTGGTAAACGGTAAAAAGGTGCGGTGCAGTTGTCATTAAACGGCGTCCTGAATCAGGTTAGATTGAACCACTTCTTTCCACGCGTCCGCAATGTTGCGCAGCAGGCCTTCGACCTCCTCGACCGCTGCAACATCATTGTGCAGGTTGGCCTGCAACAGGCGACGCGTCATGTAGTTGTAAAGACCCAGCAGATTGTCTGCCAGCTCGTCACCACGGTTTTCAGTCAGGCCCTCTTTCAGGCCTGCTTCGATAATATTAATGGCTTTGGAGATGGAGCTGCCTTTGCCTTCAATGTTGCCATCCTGCATAAACAAACGGGCGCGGATTAACGCGCTGAGTGCGCCGTCGAACAGCATCACCACCAGCTGCTGCTGGCTGGCGCTCATGACGGCGCTTTCTACGCCAATTTTTGCATAGGCTTTGATGCCTGTAGCGCTGTACATGGTCACTCCTATGAGGTACTTGAACTTGAAGTATCGAACTGCTGCGTCAGATATGAGCTGGTCGAGTTGAGTTTATTGATGGCCAGATCGAGCTGGGTAAACTGTGTCTTATAGCGTGCGATATCCGCATCAATACGAGCGCTGGTGGTGTTGTAGAGGGTAGTTAAGTTGTTTAGTGTCTTGCTGACGCCATCGGTGGCAGTCTGAACAATCCCTTGGGTCGACAACCAACCGGTGATGTTGGTCGCGATATTGGTGGTGATACCCGTGGTTTTACCGTCTCCTACGATCATCTCTTTCACGCCCGCGATATCTTTATCCAGCGCGGCACTGACCTTGGTGGCATCCATTTTCAATGAACCGGTTGTCGGATCAGTGGTTACACCAATCTGCCCCAGTGATTTGTAGGAAGACGAGCTTTGCGCGTTGGTCAGCATACTTTTCAGCTGCGTCTGGATAGTGCGTAAGGTGCTATCACCCAACAGGGCGCCATTGCTGGAGTCCTGTGTAGCCGTATTGGTATCAACTTTGGTGTATTTGGTCAGGGTATTAAACTGATCCAGCAGTGTATTGTAGGCATCAACCCAGGTGCTGATGGCGCTGGAAGCTTTTGAAGTGTCTTTGGTGATCGTCAGCGACTGGTCGCCTGTCGTCAGTGCAGTCAGATTTAAGGTAATCCCTTCCAGCGCATCACTGATCTTGTTGCTGCTGTTTTCGATTTCAACCTTGTTGACCGTGAGCTTAGCATTCTGCGCCGTGACGCTTTGCGTCATCGCATTGCTGCTGGCGCTGGCGTCATAACCCACAATTCCCTGCAGCGTATCATCGCCGGTGACGGCGATAGTCGACACCGCATTATCGCTACCCGTTTCATTCGCGCTCATTGACAGGCGGAAGCTGCCATCCGACACCTTAATGATAGTGGCCGTGACGCCGGCATTGGCACCATTGATGGCGTCACGCATTCCGGTCAGCGAGGTCTGATCGCTGGAAAGTGTCACGCTTTTGCTTGAACCATCTTTTAAGGTAATCGCAATGCTGCGGCTGGCCACCGAACTGTCGCCCAGCGCGGCGGTGTTGCTGCTCTGTACCGATGAGGTCAGGACCTGCGCCTGTGCCAGCTGAGAAACACTAATTGAATAGGTACCCGCCACAGTGCTGCCAGAAGTCGTGGCGCTGAAGGCGCTGGAACTGCTGGTCGCGGTAGTGGCAGTAAAGAGATCGGCACTGTTCAGCTTGGTGTTAGCCGTCTGAAATGTTGATAGTGAACTCTTCAGCGTGGCATAAGCACTGAGCTTGGCGGTATAAGCTGTTTGTTGGGTGGATATCGGTGTGAGTGCCGTTTTTTCCGCCGTTTGCAGACTATCCAGAATGGTACTCAAATCGAGTCCTGAACCAATACCCAACGTTGAGATAGTAGCCATGTTAATTCCTTTATAAGGTCGACAGGGAAATTGATACCGGTGTTATCGGCCTTGAATAGGGAAAGTTTAAGGTTATTTGCCTTAGCGTAATGAGGTAAATAAGCCCTATAGAGAAGGGTATTTCAGCGGCTAGAAAATTAATGAATTAAGTCTAAAGAAGTTGGGATGGGTGGCGATAACTTAAAACGTGACAGGCAGAAGCAGAAAATTTCGCCTGGTACTAAAAAAATTCTAAAGGTTGTTAAACGGCAGACGATAACAACTTTGACGGCGCTGAAGCCGGCGGGTTGAAGCCCACACCTTAACCGAAAGACTTGATTAACAGGAAAATTCATCATGGCCCAAGTCATTAATACCAACAGCCTCTCGCTGATCACTCAGAACAACATCAACAAGAACCAGTCAGCTCTGTCTACTTCAATGGAGCGTCTGTCTTCTGGTTTACGTATCAACAGCGCGAAAGATGACGCTGCTGGTCAGGCAATTGCTAACCGTTTTACCTCTAATATCCAGGGCCTGACTCAGGCTGCTCGTAACGCCAACGACGGTATTTCTGCTGCGCAGACTACTGAAGGCGCGCTGTCAGAAATCAACAACAACTTACAGCGTGTTCGTGAGCTGACTGTTCAGGCTCAGAACGGCACCAACTCTGATTCTGACCTGACGTCAATCCAGGACGAAATCAAATCCCGTCTGGACGAAATCGACCGCGTATCTGGTCAGACTCAGTTCAACGGCGTGAACGTGCTGGCTAAAGACGGCACTATGAAAATCCAGGTTGGCGCAAACGACGGCGAAACCATCAACGTCGACCTGAAGAAGATTGACTCTTCTACTCTCGGTCTGTCAGGTTTCGGCGTGTCTAAAAACTCACTGAAAACCAGCGATGCAATCACTCAGGTTGGCGCAAGCGGTTCACTGAAAGATGTTGACCTGTCAGCGGTTGCCACTGCGCTGAAAGTCGATGCAAGCTCACTGTCACTGAAAAACGTACAGACCTCAGCTGGCGCAGCCACTGCAACTTACGTTGTTTCTTCTGGCAGCGACAACTATGCAGTATCTGTTGATGATGCTACTGGTGCAGTAAAACTGAACACCACTGACGTTTCTTACACCGACTCAGCTAACGGCGTTACTGCTGGTACTATGTCTGGTCAGTTTGTTAAAGTGGGCGCAGATTCAACTGGCGCAGCACAGGGTTACGTGACTGTTCAGGGCAAAGACTACAACACCGCAGCAGGCGCCATTGTCAATGGTAGCGCAGCCGGTACTACTGCCGTAGCAAGCAACATCGGCGATATCGCTTCTACCACCAATGCTAATGCGCACACGGGTTCTGCTACCGCTGACCCACTGGCACTGCTGGACAAAGCTATCGCGTCTGTTGATACTTTCCGTTCAAGCCTGGGTGCAGTACAGAACCGTCTGAACTCAGCGGTAACCAACCTGAACAATACGACGACTAACCTCTCTTCAGCACAGTCTCGTATTCAGGATGCTGACTACGCAACTGAAGTTTCAAACATGTCTAAAGCGCAGATCGTACAGCAGGCTGGTAACTCCGTGTTAGGTAAAGCTAACCAGGTTCCACAGCAGGTTCTGTCTCTGCTGCAGGGCTAATCGCCTTCTGTCAACATTCAAAACCCTGCTTCGGCAGGGTTTTTTGACTGTTGCTGACCGGTTTCTTTGACGTCAGCATCCGCCAGCCAGCATGACGTTGTTATTACACATCCTATTCGTGGGGCTACCGTAATATCACGATTTACGCTGAAGGTCAGCGCTGTAATTTTTCTTTTTCCCGAATAAGTCAAGCTTTTGCTTCTGCCCGTGTTTCCTTTCTGAATAATTAAACGATCCGCTTGCCTTTAATTAGCCTCTCTGAAATTTTATTGCCATTTTGCAGCATGTAAATGAGCTCCCTGTGGGTTTTCGCCTGTTTTGAACCTGATAAAATAACGCAGCGGCTGGTCTGTCGGGTTTAATATTTTTATGATGGAGGTCTGACAACTGCATGAAAACCTTTATCATTCACACCCGCGTGATTAATTCTGCACTCAGACCGGACGAAATAGGGTGCGCATTGATTCATTTCACTATGTATCGAAAAATGAGGGTTGAGGATATTGTCAGGCGTTAATTCTGGACGATGACATCTTATTTACCGAATAGCGCTCTGCGGGATTATTCCGTCCGACAATGCAGTTATCCAAAAGTAACGCCACGCGGGTGATGTTATCGAAAGCGATGCCCACGCTAACGGAAACAGCCTATTTTTATCCGGTCTACAGCGCCACCACCGCCCACGCTTATGTCATCAATCTGGAGGCGGCGACACACCTGCTTAAAGTGCTCTATCCGGTCTGGAGGGTTGCCGATACATGGTGCCGGTTTGAAGAGTATGGCGCCATGAAGCTACTAACCGTGCATCCCGCACCGGTGTTGCTGCATGAACTAGCGCAGCAGACCACGCGCCAGCCAATCAATAATATTGCTCAACACAACCCGCAGAAATGCGACATCTGGGCAGTGTTAATGGCGAACCGACCGCTCCGCGTCAGATTGCGTCATCGCTATGGTCGGGCTGAGCTCCTGCTGCTTCATCGCATCGTTGATGTCAACGTCGGTGCAAAACGTCAGGAAAAACGAAACCAATGCAGTATGGTACGGTTGCGAAGATGGCCAACGCCGCCGGCCCCAACCTTGTTGATCGCCCAGCCCGTTACAGTTCCCCTCAGTCCTGCCGATAACTCCTCACAGAACAACATTAATTTTGATTTTAACTTTGTGGAGTGTCTATGCGCTTCAATTATGACCTGTTACCGGGTGAGCGGCTGACCTTTGATGAGATCGCCCGGCGTTATGCTTTGCAATACCCTGATGATAAAGAGCTGACGGCGCGCGCCTTGCTGAGTCCCTCAACCGGCCTGCGCACGTTGAAAATTCGTGCGGTGTTCGCACAGGAAGAGAGCAACAGCCCGCTTGAGGATCTGCTGTTTATCTCTAATGACAATGAGCGTAAAAATTATCTGCGTCGCTTTGAGCACTACCTTAAGCAGAATCTTTCTTTCCTCTATTTCCGTCGCAGCGACAACGAGAAACGCGACAACCTGTGGCAAGTGATGGGCAGCAGCCAGGTCTTCGCGATGATCGATCCGCAATCCGCCACGGCACAAAATCTGCTCAACAGTCGTGGCTACAAACTGGTGCTGATGCATCAGGATGATGAAGATGCCTGGTGGCAGCTCTTCAATCCGCAGGCGGATCCCTGTTTCCCGCAATCGCGGCGTATTCAGTTCATCGTGGTGCTGAGTACGCCGCAGCACAAAGTCCCTGCGGCGGTGATGCCGGGAACTGAAGTCGGGCGTAGGGTCAAAGCACGGGTGCTGCAGCGTGCCAGTCAGGCGGAATTCAGCGCCGGTGTCAAAGCCCGCTACGGGGCCTGTGTGATGACCGGAACCGAGCTGACAGAACGGCATAACTGGCCGTGGGTGGAAGCCTGCCATATCGACACCCAGGAAGGCGATGACGGCTTACTGGCTGATAATAGCGTCGACAACGGCCTGTTTTTACGCAGCGATTTGCAGCGGCTATTTATTAACCGACTAATTAGCATTGATGGTGAATCAGGAGAGATTCAGGTGCATCCTGGCGAGGCGGCGCGGCAGCACATCGTGCCCTGGTATCAGGAGCTGAACGGTCGTGTCTGCCGTCTCTGGGATTCGGTGCCGCCCGCCACGCGCCAACGGTTGCGCGCCCGTCGTTAATCCCCTCTGAAGAGTGCAGAAGGATCTGCGCTCTGACGTAACAAAAATGAAATAGCCTCGTTTTACCCCGCCTATTCCCCCAATCGAAAACGCTACAGAATTGCATAATCATGCCGATAACTTCATTAACGCAGGGTAGTCAACGTGAACGATTTCTATACCGCCGAAGGCGTGATGGACAAGCATTCGCTCTGGCAGCGCTACGTGCCGCTGGTGCGCCATGAAGCGCTGCGTCTGCAGGTTCGCCTGCCGGCCAGCGTTGAGCTTGACGACTTGCTGCAGGCCGGGGGGATAGGGCTGTTAAATGCCGTAGAGCGTTATGACGCGCTTCAGGGTACAGCCTTTACCACCTACGCCGTGCAGCGTATTCGTGGCGCCATGCTCGACGAGCTTCGCAGTCGGGACTGGGCACCGCGCAGCGTGCGTCGTAACGCACGTGAGGTGGCCGGAGCAATGCACAGAGTGGAACAGTCGCTGGGGCGCTCTGCCTCCGAGCAGGAAGTGGCGCAGCAGCTGAATGTTTCCATGGAGGAGTACCGGCAGATTCTGCTGGACACCAACAACAGTCAACTTTTCTCCTACGACGAGTACCGGGAAGAGCACGGCGACAGCGCGGAGCTGGTGACGGAAGGCCATGAAGAGGCCAATCCGCTTCATCAGTTGCTTGAAGGGAGTCTGCGTGAGCGCGTCATTGAAGCGATCGAAGCGTTACCCGATCGTGAAAAGATGGTGCTGACACTGTACTACCAGGAAGAACTGAACCTGAAAGAGATTGGCGCGGTGCTTGATGTGGGTGAATCCCGGGTCAGCCAACTGCACAGTCAGGCGATTAAACGCCTGCGTGCCCGACTTGCGGGAGCGCGCTAGCAGTATCAGTTCCTGGCGATTGAAAATTATAAGAAACCGGGGACTCAGTAATGGGAGCCAAGACCAAGGCCAGACCGTTAAGTCGTTATCTTAAAGACTATAAACACAGCCAGAGCAACTGTTCACACTGTGGCAAGGTATTAGATCGAATGGCGCTCGTTTTTCGTGGCCAGATCATCAATAAAGAGGCCATCGCTCGAATGGACCAGATGATTGATGAGCTGTTGTGGCTGAAACTTCAGCCCGAACTCACTGCGCTTTGTCGTTTTTGTAGTGATATTTTTTGTAATACCCATCCTAATTACTTCGACATTATGGCGTTTAAGCAGTACCTGTTTGAACAGACAGAGATGAGCCCCAGCACGATTCGTGAATATGTGGTGCGGCTGCGTCGGCTGGATGAAATGCTAAAAGCCAAAAATTTCCCGGCCGACAGGCTTCAAGGAAATAGCTGGCATCAGTGTCTGGAAAGCGATCTGCCCGACGCCGGTAATAATAATTACCGCATCGCGCTGCGCAAGTACGATCAGTTCTTAGGCTGGCAGCAGGGTTAACCCTGATCTGCACCGATTGCTCCCCCGCGTGCCTGCGGCACGTTGCCCTTTTGCCCGCCAGCCGGGTAACGGGGAAGGGGGAGCACGGCGCTTCTTGCTTCCCACATCTGCCTCACCGCATCTGCTGTCACCTGAATCAGAGTGATCCTTTTCGCATCTTCTGCAACACTGTAAGGATAATTCCAGTGCCCGAACGGAGGCCCTATTGTCTTTACATCTGTTACACCAATTCCCACGTCTTGAACTGCTGGGCGCACCGACGCCGTTAGAACATCTGCCACGGCTCTCCGACTATCTGGGACGGGATATTTTCATCAAACGCGACGACTTCACGCCGATAGCGATGGGGGGTAACAAGCTCCGCAAGCTGGAATTTCTGGCGGCGGATGCGTTGCGTGAAGGCGCCGATGTGCTGCTAACCGCGGGTGCGATTCAGTCTAACCATGTGCGTCAGACGGCGGCCGTGGCGGCCCGGCTCGGTCTGAAGTGTGTGGCGCTGCTGGAAAACCCGATTGGTACCCATGCTGAAAACTACCTGAGCAACGGTAACCGTCTGTTACTGGATCTAATGGACGCTGAAGTGATCATGGTGGATGCGCTGCACAATCCCACTGAACAGCTGGCTGAGCAGGCCGCGCGTCTGGAAGCCCAGGGGTTTCGCCCTTACATCGTACCGGTCGGCGGTTCTAATGCGCTGGGTGCGCTAGGCTATGTGGAGTGCGCGCAGGAGATTGCTCATCAGAGCGAAGGCGTGGTCGATTTCGCCGCCGTTGTCGTCGCTTCAGGCAGTGCCGGCACCCATGCCGGACTGGCTGTGGGTCTGGAGCATCTGTTGCCAGAAACCGAGCTGGTGGGCGTCACCGTTTCACGCCAGGTTGAGGCGCAATTGCCGCTGGTTGCGCGGCTGCGTCAGTCGCTGGCAGAGACGCTGGAAGTGCAGGCCACGGCAGCGATTACTCTATGGGATGACTATTTCGCACCGCGCTACGGCCAGCCTAATGATGAAGGTATGGCTGCGGTGAAACTGCTGGCGCGGCTGGAAGGAATCTTACTTGACCCGGTTTACACCGGCAAGGCGATGGCCGGGTTGCTGGAGGGTATCAGCCAGGATCGTTTCCGCCGTGAAGGCCCGTTGCTGTTTATTCATACGGGCGGCGCACCGGCGTTATTTGCTTATTATCCTTCGGTCTGAGACAAGCAAAAAAAACAGTTTATACTCCGTGCGTTATCATTCTGGACTGGCAGCGACACGCGGTGCTGCCCTTATAAAAACACACACACAATACTGTCAATAATGGGGTGAATATGTCCTTTTCTCGTGCAGGCCGTCAGATGGTGATGGGCGTCATGGCTGTGGCGCTGATCGCTGGCGTCAACGTTAAAACGTTCGCAGCGGAAAATTTGCTGAACAAAATTAAAGAACGCGGCACGCTGCTGGTGGGACTTGAAGGCACCTATCCGCCGTTCAGCTTCCAGGATGAAAAAGGTAAGCTGACCGGCTTTGAAGTGGAATTTGCGGAACAGCTCGCGCAGCACATGGGCGTAAAGGCGAGCCTGAAGCCGACCAAATGGGATGGCATGCTGGCCTCACTCGACGCGAAGCGTATCGATGTGGTGATCAACCAGGTCACCCTCTCTGATGAACGTAAGAAGAAGTATGACTTTTCGACGCCATACACCATTTCCGGTATTCAGGCGCTGACCCTGAAAGCCAACGCGAACACCATCACCAAACCTGCGGACCTGGCGGGCAAAAAAGTGGGCGTTGGTCTGGGCACCAACTACGAGCAGTGGCTGCGTGAGAATGTGAAGGGCGTGGATATTCGTACCTATGATGATGACCCGACGAAATACCAGGATCTGCGTTCTGGCCGTCTCAATGCCATTCTGGTGGACCGTCTGGCCGCACTGGATCTGGTGAAGAAAACCGGCGATACCATGGCGGTCGCGGGTGAGGCGTTCTCCCGTCAGGAATCGGGCGTAGCGGTTCGTAAAAACAACGACGATTTGCTGAACGCTATCGACCAGGCCATTGCTGACATGCAGAAAGATGGCTCGCTGAGCAAGCTGTCTCAGAAATGGTTTGGCGCGGACGTGACGAAATAATGCAGGAAAGTCTTCAACTGGTGCTGGATTCAGCACCTTTTTTATTAAAAGGTGCGCTGTTTACACTCCAGCTCAGTATCGGCGGGATGTTCTTTGGGCTGCTGCTGGGCTTTATCTTGGCGCTAATGCGTTTGTCGCGCTTCTGGCCGGTTCGCTGGCTGGCGCGGATCTATGTCTCTATCTTTCGGGGTACCCCGCTGATCGCCCAGCTGTTTATGATCTACTACGGCCTGCCGCAGTTTGGCATTGAGCTGGATCCGATCCCCTCTGCGATGATTGGCCTTTCCCTGAATACCGCCGCTTATGCCTCAGAGTCACTGCGCGGCGCGATTTCATCGATTGAGCGCGGTCAATGGGAAGCGGCGGCAAGTATCGGCATGACGCGCTGGCAGACCCTGCGCCGGGTGATCCTGCCGCAGGCGGCACGCACCGCGCTGCCCCCGCTGGGTAACAGCTTTATCAGCCTGGTGAAAGATACCTCGCTGGCGGCGACCATTCAGGTGCCGGAGCTGTTTCGTCAGGCGCAGTTGATCACCTCGCGGACGCTGGAAGTCTTTACCCTGTATCTGGCAGCCTCATTGATCTACTGGGTGATGGCAACGGTATTGTCTGCATTGCAGAACCGGCTGGAACAGCATGTTAATCGTCAGGATTCGGAGCTGAAATGAGCGCCATCGAAGTCAAAAAGCTGGTGAAATCGTTTAATGGCCAGACGGTGCTACACGACATCGACCTCGATGTGGCCGCCGGTGAAGTGGTGGCGATTATCGGTCCCAGCGGCTCGGGTAAAACCACACTTCTGCGCAGCATCAACCTGCTGGAAGTGCCGGATAGCGGCAGCATCCGGGTCGGAGAGATTACCGTTAATGCGGCGCTGGCTCAGAGTAAGCAGAAAGAACAGGTGCGTCGTCTGCGTCAGCAGGTCGGGTTTGTCTTCCAGAACTTCAATCTGTTTCCGCACCGTTCGGTGATGGAGAACATTATTGAGGGGCCTGTTATCGTCAAAGGCGAAGCGAAAGCGGATGCGATAGCCCGCGCCCGCACGCTGCTGGAGAAGGTCGGGCTGCATGGCAAGGAAGAGAGCTATCCGCGCCGTCTGTCGGGGGGACAGCAACAGCGTGTGGCGATAGCACGTGCGCTGGCGATGCGGCCGGAAGTGATTCTGTTTGATGAACCGACCTCGGCGCTTGACCCGGAACTGGTCGGCGAGGTGCTTAGCACCATTCGCGCACTGGCTGAAGAGAAGCGTACCCTGGTCATTGTTACGCATGAGATGAGCTTTGCGCGCGACGTCGCCGATCGCGCCATCTTTATGGATCAGGGACGCATTGTGGAGCAGGGCGACGCGAAAGCGTTGTTTAGCAATCCTCAGCAGCCGCGTACCCGTCAGTTCCTCGATAAATTTCTTAATCAGTAATCTCACTGCCTTCTCTGGAAGGCAGCTTTAACCTGTTTAATTACCTCAGTTTTTTTAGGTAAATCCGGTATCTGTTTCTATAGTTACAGGTGCAATATCATAATAATTATTCCGCCGTTAAACCTTTTGCCACCTCTGACAAATCTTTTCTTTTCATCGGATATTCAATGGTTTTATTTGCTGCCACTTGGTCTTATTTATATTTTACTCATTATCGAATAATGTTTTCCTTTAATCGGGCTGCGGCGTTGCTCATTAACTTCATGCTGACCTGACTAGTAAGTGTAAGGAAACGTTCTGCCGAGTAAATAACAGTGGTATCAGGGCCAGTCAGCGGCTTTTAAGAGTTTCGCTACATTCATTCCCGTTTTAATGGCGAATAATTACTGGATAATCATAAAAGCAAAACTGATTTCCTCGCTTTTACTTCCCGGTATTCTGACCTACACAGCAGGAGTCATTGAATGAACCAGACTAAGTCAGACCAGATAGTGTGGGTAGATACTCTGAAGGGGGTCTGCATATTGCTGGTGGTCCTGTACCATACCGTTTTACCCGGTTTTGAAGGAACGATGAGATATCTCTCTGCCGGGTGGCTCCCCGCCGAAATATGGATACAGTTTAATACGGTACTGTCGCCGCTGCGTATGCCTGCCTTTTTCTTTGTATCGGGATTACTGGCAACCAATGGCATTCTGAACCGGCCATGGAAACAGGTCTTTACCAGTCGCATCACCAATCTCTTCTATCTCTATATTCTGTGGGGATTTATTCAGTGGTGGTCAATTATCGGCATCTCCACTGAAATTACCGGCCAGCGTATTTCGCAGAATCTGAACGCCGCCTATGCCGGTTCGCTATTCGAGTTTCTCAAGCTGACTTTTATGGCCATGAGCACCTCGTGGTATCTGTATGGACTGGGGCTCTATTTCCTCTGTGCCAAAGTTTTCCGTCAATATAAGCTGGCCCTGGTGGCGGTGGCGATCCTGCTGAACTATCTGGCGGTAGAAAAAGTGATCCCGTTCTGGGGACCTCAGAGCCTGGCCCAGTATTTCCTGTTCTTCCTGTTAGGGGCATTCTGGAGCCAGACTATGCTGCGCCTGAGTGAATGGCGACGGGAGAACCTGATGCCCTGGGCGCTTCTGGCCGCCATTGCCGGGTTTCATGTGATATTCGGTCTGGATAAAAGTTTGTTTCTCTGTGTGCTGGTGGTGCTATTCAGTATCGCCGCCTGCCGATGGCTGAATCTGCATTTCAACATGTGCTATTTCAACTGGATAGGCCGGAATACGCTGCAGATTTATGTCATCCACCGTATTTTTATCGAGTTTTTTGGTATGTCTGCCATTCTGTTCGCGCAGCGGCATCATCTGTTTGAGCAGGCGTGGTTTTCGTTCCTCTGGGCCTGTTTCTATCCGGTAGCCATCGTGGGTCTCTGCTCGCTCTGTTCAGTGGCAATCTGGTCGCTGACCAATCGTGGTGTCGGGCAGTCGCTGTTTGTGTTTCCGACGTTGATGAAGAGGGAACGAACAGGTGGATAATAGGCTGTGCAGTGTGACGACGGTACAGCTTTTCAGTGCAGACGAAGAAAGCCATTTTCCAGAATTCAGGAATTTCCTGACCCAATCTTTCTGTGCCTCTTTCTGCAGTGCAGGACGTTCTTATGGCTGATGCTGACCTATGCAGATGTGACTGTCTCCACCCGGTCAACGTTTGGTGAGTGAAAATAATGATTCCAGGACATGTCAACACCCGTATTGACAGTGACTTGTCTGCTCTGGAGCCGGAATGTCATCAGGGGATACAAATTTTGCAGTCACCAGATGAAATATCTGAGTACAGCGCCGAGAATACCTTATTCAGCCAGGTTTGAGACAGTATGAGGCTGCCACGCTGACGAACAATGATGAAGGCCGCTAGTCGAACCGTATTTTGCGCCTGCTTTTAAACCCTGGAGTGCTAAACAGCGGTACGCTACACCAGTAAAACTTCGACACCTTTTGCTTCAAGCGCTGCCACTATTTCCGCATCAGCCTGCTGTCCGGTAATGACCAGATCGATATTTTCAGTCTTGCTGAACAGCATGCCAGCACGCTGACCCAGCTTGCTGCTGTCGACCAGAACCGCCAGCTTCCCGACCATACCTAACATCCTCTGCTCGGAAATCGCAGTCAGCATTTCCGTTTTGTACAGACCCTCTGCGGTCAGTCCCTTGCCACTCGTGAACATCCAGTGTCCTGCGTAGAGGCTGGTTGTGCTCTCCTGAGATGGCATGATGATCGACTGGGTTTTATTGTACTGCCCCCCGATGATAACCACGTTCTCGTGATCGTGCTCAATCAGATAGTTCGCGAGAGGAAGATAGTTGGTGATGATTTGTACTGGCTTGTTGCAGATTTCCTGTCCCAGCAGAAAAGCGGTTGAACCACAGTTAATGACAACACTTTCTTCCGGCTGAATGAATGTAGATGCCGCCCGGGCAATACGAATTTTTTCGTCGTGATTATGTGCACGATGAGGATTGAGCGGGGTCCAGGGTTCACGTGTCGGTATAATCGCTTCTGCGCCGTTGCGAACTTTACGGACTTTACCCTCTTTATCAAGGCGAGCAATGTCACGCCGTGTGGTAGCCGGAGAGCTACCCAGCAGCTCCGTTATCTGACTGACACTGAGAACAGCATGTTCACGCAGCAGGTCAAGCAGAAGATGATGTCGCTGTGTTTCAGTCATTCTGGCACCTGTTCACATTTATTACGCCTTAAGGCGGCAGGGGCCGGAATTATCCAGCCCCTGAGTGCTAAAGAAAAGCCTTAAAAGGCAGATCGGGTTCAATAGTAAAGCAATCATCAAAGCCACGTGGATAGTGATATTCAAGATTATCTTTATCCTGCGGCCAGATGAACTTACCCCCTACCTGCCAGATAAAGGGCTTGAATCCATACTTCAGGCGATCTTTTTTCATCTCCCAGAGTACGCGGATCTCTTGCGGGTCAGCCTGAAAGTTTGACCAGATATCGTGGTGGAAGGGGATCACCACGTTAGTATTCAGCGCTTCAGCCATGCGCAGTATATCGGCACTGGTCATTTTATCAGTAATACCGCGCGGGTTCTCTCCGTAAGAGCCTAACGCCACGTCGATCTGATGCTCATTACCATGTTTCGCATAATAATTGGAATAGTGGGAGTCACCGCTGTGGTACAAGGAGCCACCAGGCGTTTTAAAGAGGTAGTTTATCGCTCGCTCATCCATCCCGTCTGTCAACACGCCTGTGGCTTTTTGATCAGCTGGCAGAGTAATGAGCGCGGTACGATCAAACGCATCCAGCGCACGGATTTCAGTATCTTTGATTTTCACGACATCGCCTGGTTTCATGACAATACAGCGCTCTTTTGGCACCCCCCAGCCGATCCACAAATCTACGCAGGTTTGCGGGCCAATAAACGGCACATCATTGGCGCAGTTTTTCAAAACCGCTGCAGCCACATTGACATCAATGTGATCGTTGTGATCGTGAGTAGAGAGTACGGCGTCGATTTGCCGAATGGCAAAGGGATCAAGCACAAATGGGGTGGTGCGCAGATTTGGCTGCAGCTTTTCAACCCCCGCCATGCGCTGCATCTGGTGGCCTTTTTTCATCAGGAAATTGCCGTGGCTTTGTTTGCCGGTTCCGCACCAGAAGTCTACGCAAATATTCGCGCCACCTTCAGATTTCAGCCAGATCCCGGTACAACCCAGCCACCACATTGCAAAGGTGCCTGGCGCGACCTTTTCCTGCTCAATTTCTTCATTTAACCAACTCCCCCATTCCGGAAACGTGCTCAGAATCCATGATTCACGAGTGATGGTGTTCACTTTACTCATCGGTTTACCTCCATTTTAATCAAAAGATATCATTTCATGATTTAATATGATTTATGATGGCACCGGATAATGAGTATTGCAACGAAATTAACAGGGGATATTCCACTGGGCGTGACGGTTTTTATTCTTTAATGGTGCAAGTAACATCAAAATATTACACGCCTTTTTTAATTAACTTTAAGTTTTTAATGATTTTTCTTGTTGAGTGATAAGGAGCGTCACGTAGAGTTGGGAAATAATTTGCGTGTCACATCACAAATAATCATTTTAGGTCTTGTTGTGATTATTTTTGATTAATACAGTGATGCCACCCGCCCCACAGGAACTGCCCCTTGTGTCCTTATATCTGGAGAGAGTTATGGAGATCCTCTACAACGTCTTTACCGTGTTCTTTAATCAAGTGATGACTAACGCCCCACTGTTGCTGGGTATCGTGACGTGTCTGGGCTACATTCTGCTGCGCAAAAGCATCAGCGTGGTGATTAAAGGCACCATCAAAACAATTATTGGTTTCATGTTGTTGCAGGCAGGTTCAGGCATTCTGACCAGCACTTTTAAGCCTGTTGTCGCCAAAATGTCCGAAGTGTATGGCATCAACGGTTCAATCTCTGACACTTACGCATCAATGATGGCAACTATTGACCGCATGGGTGATGCCTACAGCTGGGTAGGTTACGCGGTTCTGCTGGCGCTGGCGCTGAACATCATCTACGTGCTGTTACGCCGAATAACCGGTATTCGCACCATCATGCTGACCGGCCACATCATGTTTCAGCAGGCCGGGCTGATTGCGGTTACTTTC
The DNA here is from genome assembly GCF_037152305.1 of Pantoea sp. AS142. Taxonomy (NCBI): domain Bacteria; kingdom Pseudomonadati; phylum Pseudomonadota; class Gammaproteobacteria; order Enterobacterales; family Erwiniaceae; genus Pantoea; species Pantoea sp. AS142. The sequence continues at coordinate 641,170 of NZ_JBBCMO010000002.1, forward strand.
TATATTTTCGGCTACCCAATGTGGACCACGATCATCTGCACTGCGGTGCTGGTCTCGCTCTACTGGGGTATCACCTCCAACATGATGTACAAGCCAACGCAGGACGTGACCGACGGCTGCGGCTTCTCTATCGGTCACCAGCAGCAGTTTGCGTCCTGGATTGCGTATAAAGTTGCGCCGTACCTGGGCAAGAAAGAGGAGAGTGTTGAAGATCTCAAGCTACCGGGCTGGCTGAATATCTTCCATGACAACATTGTCTCAACGGCAATTGTGATGACCCTCTTCTTCGGGGTCATTCTGCTCTCATTCAGCATTGACGTAGTCCAGGCAATGGCGGGTAAAACCCACTGGTCAATATATATCCTGCAAACCGGTTTCTCTTTCGCCGTGGCGATTTTCGTCATCACCCAGGGCGTACGCATGTTTGTCGCTGAGCTGTCAGAGGCTTTCAGCGGTATCTCTCAACGCCTGATCCCTGGCGCGGTACTGGCGATTGACTGTGCGGCTATCTATAGCTTTGCGCCCAATGCGGTGGTCTGGGGCTTTATGTGGGGTACCATCGGCCAGCTGATTGCGGTGGGCATTCTGGTCGGTTGCGGCTCATCCATTCTTATCATTCCCGGCTTTATCCCCATGTTTTTCTCTAACGCCACCATTGGCGTATTTGCTAATCACTTTGGCGGCTGGCGCGCGGCACTCAAAATCTGCCTGGTAATGGGGATGCTGGAAATCTTTGGTTGTGTGTGGGCGGTCAGGCTCACCGGCATGAGCGCCTGGATGGGTATGGCTGACTGGTCAATTCTGGCACCACCGATGATGCAGGGCTTCGCGTCTGTTGGCTTGGGCTTTATGGCCGTCATCATCCTTATTGCTCTGGCTTATATGTTCTTCGCGGGCCGCTCACTGCGTGCTGAAGAAGAGGCTGAAAAACAAATAGCAGAAGTGTCTGCTCATTAAGGAGTATCAATTATGACCGTACGTATCCTGGCTGTTTGTGGCAATGGGCAAGGTAGCTCCATGATTATGAAGATGAAAGTGGACCAGTTTTTAACCCAGTCAAATATTGACCATACGGTGAACAGCTGCGCGGTAGGTGAATATAAAAGTGAAGTGAATGGCGCGGATATCATCATCGTCTCTACCCATATCGCCGGTGAAATCACCGTAACGGGCAACAAATATGTCGTGGGCGTACGCAATATGCTGTCGCCTGCGGATTTTGGTCCAAAACTGCTGGAAGTGATCAAAGAGCACTTTCCAAACGATGTGAAATAAGGAAGCCACATGAAACTACGTGATTCGCTGGCAGACAATAATTCCATCCTTTTACAGGCTGAAGCCAGCACCTGGCAGGAAGCGGTAAAGCTAAGTGTGGATCTGCTGGTTAAGGCTGACGTTGTCGAGCCGCGTTATTATCAGGCCATTCTCGATGGTGTTGCACAGCATGGCCCATATTTTGTTATTGCTCCTGGTCTGGCAATGCCGCACGGCCGCCCGGAAGAGGGCGTGAAGAAAACCGGTTTTGCGCTGGTAACGCTGAAGACGCCGATTGTGTTTAACCATGCTGATAACGATCCGGTCGATATTCTGATCACCATGGCCGCAATTGATGCAAATACCCATCAGGAAGTGGGCATCATGCAAATCGTCAACCTTTTTGACGACGAAGCCAACTTTGACCGCTTACGCGCCTGTCGAACTGAGCAGGACGTGCTGGATTTGATTGATCACGCCACTGCGGCGGCTGTCTAAGAGGAAAAGAATATGTCTTTACCCATGTTACAAATCGCGCTGGATAACCAGACACTCTCTCACGCATATGAAACCACCCGCCTGATTGCGGAAGAAGTGGATATCATCGAAGTTGGCACCATCCTCTGTGTAGGCGAAGGTGTTCGCGCGGTGCGAGACTTAAAAGCTCTGTATCCGCATAAAATCGTGCTGGCAGATGCCAAGATTGCCGACGCTGGCAAAATTCTTTCCCGCATGTGTTTTGAAGCCAGTGCTGATTGGGTCACGGTGATTTGCTGCGCAGATATCAACACCGCGAAAGGTGCTCTGGACGTAGCAAAAGAATTTGGCGGTGACGTGCAGATTGAGCTGACCGGGTTTTGGACCTGGGAGCAGGCGCAGAAGTGGCACGATGCGGGTATCCGGCAGGTCGTTTATCATCGCAGCCGTGATGCTCAGGCCGCAGGCGTGGCGTGGGGCGAAGCGGATATCAGTGCTATTAAGCGTCTGGCAGATATGGGCTTCAAAGTCACCGTTACCGGTGGACTGGCGCTGGAAGATCTACCGCTGTTCCAGGGTATTCCCGTTCATGTTTTTATTGCCGGTCGCAGTATTCGTGATGCGGCGTCCCCGGTGGAAGCGGCGCGTCAGTTCAAACGTTCAATCGCCCAGCTTTGGGGCTAAGGAGCGGGTATGTTGTCAAAACAGGTCCCGCTGGGCATCTATGAAAAGGCACTCCCGGCGGGGGAGTGCTGGCTGGAACGGTTGCAGCTGGCTAAACAGCTGGGGTTCGATTTTGTCGAAATGTCTGTGGATGAAACGGACGAGCGCCTCTCTCGTCTGGACTGGAGTTGTGAGCAGCGCCTGGCGCTGGTGCGAGCCATCGCTGAAACGGGTGTATGTGTGCCTTCCATGTGCCTGAGCGCCCATCGTCGTTTTCCTCTTGGGAGTGAGGACGATGCCGTGCGTGCGCAGGGGCTGCAGATCATGCGTAAAGCGATTCGCTTAGCGCAGGATGTCGGTATCCGCGTGATCCAGCTTGCCGGGTATGATGTCTATTATCAGGAAGCCAGCGATGAGACGCGTCGTCGTTTCCGTGACGGCCTGAAAGAGAGCGTCGACATGGCCAGCCGCGCACAGGTGATGCTGGCGATGGAGATCATGGATTACCCCTTAATGAACTCTATCAGTAAGGCGTTGGGCTACGCGCACTACCTGAATAACCCATGGTTCCAGATCTACCCGGATATCGGCAACCTGTCAGCATGGGATAATGACGTGCAGATGGAATTGCAGGCGGGTATCGGGCATATCGTGGCCATACATGTTAAAGATAGCCGTCCCGGCGTATTCAAAAATGTTCCGTTCGGTACCGGGGTAGTGGAATTTGAACGCTGTTTCAGGACGCTCAAAAAGAGAGGTTACTGTGGGCCTTACCTGATTGAGATGTGGAGTGAAACGTCGGACAACCCGGCTGCGGAAGTGATGAAAGCGCGTGACTGGGTGCGTGAGCGCATGGCGCGGGCGGGATTACAGGAGGCTGAACATGCGTAATCTTAAACAAGAGGCCTTTGAGGCTAACATGGATCTGCCACGTTACGGCCTGGTGACTTTCACATGGGGCAATGTTAGCGCTATTGATCGCGGGCAGGGACTGATCGCCATTAAGCCAAGCGGTGTAGCTTATGACACTATGAAAGCTGAAGATATGGTGATAGTGGACCTTGAAGGAAATGTCGTTGAGGGTAAATGGCGGCCTTCTTCAGATACAGCAACCCATCTGGCACTTTACTGCCGTTACCCATCCCTTGGCGGTGTGGTGCATACGCACTCGACGCATGCCACGGCCTGGGCGCAGGCAGGTTTAGCCATTCCGGCACTGGGAACGACACATGCGGATTACTTCTTTGGCGACATTCCCTGCACGCGCGCATTAACGCAGGCAGAAGTAGAAGGTGAGTACGAGCTCAATACCGGCAAGGTGATTATCGAAACGCTGGCTGAGACAGAACCGCTGAATACGCCAGGAATGATAGTTAATCAACATGGCCCGTTTGCATGGGGTAAAGCTGCGCACGACGCCGTTCATAACGCGGTAGTCATGGAAGAGGTAGCGCGAATGGCGTGGATTTCCTGCGGTATAAACCCGCATCTTCAGGGTATTGATGAGTATCTGAAGCACAAGCATTTCATGCGCAAGCATGGGCCTGGTGCTTACTACGGTCAAAAGTAACAATAAACAGCCCTGGAATGGTGTGAATTTTTCAATTGTCATCGCTCAGGTTCCAGGGCATCGGGCATAAGATTCTGCTCTGGAAACCCTTCAGATTCGCATCATTAATTTTCCCGATAGCTGACTGGATGAAACTTTCGTGTTGATCATTTACTGAATATCCAGAGAGCTGCTGGCTTTTAGCCAGCATTGCAAATTGTCCATTGCTGATTCATCCGTCAGACGTGGTGCGCTAAAACAGGTTTTCCCTTTAAAAAGCATTTTGATTAACGCTCTGGCAGCATCACCCGATTGGATGCCCCAACTGTAAAGGATTACCCTGATAGCCTGGCAATTATTTCATTATTATTTTCCATACTGTATCAAAGCTGAAATACCTAACCCGCCGCGCGAACGCACTCTCCATGGGGTCCGTTCGCGCAGCGAATACCTGTAGTGGGTGTCCTCTTACCCGATGGTCATCAGACTGGCATTACCCCCGGCTGCCGCGGTATTCACACTCAGTGAGCGCTCAATCAGCAGACGCTCCAGCAGCAGATTGGTTTCTCCGCGGGCGAAGCCCTGCACCGAAACAATCGCGCCGTCACGCGCAGCGATCTGCTCACACAGGGTGCGAAGCTGATCGGCATCACCATGATAGATCACCGCATCAAATTCTGAGGCTAACGGGTCACGCGCCAGCGTGATACGCGCTTTCACTGCGTCCGGCAGTGAGGCCCGCAAGGCGCGATGCAGTTCATCATCCTGCCACAGTGCTTTACTGCCGACGCTGGTCACCGCGGCCAGCTGGATTAACGTATCCTGCTCGTTGTCAGCCAGACAAAGCACCTGATCACGCGGCAATAGCGAGAAGGTATTGCGCTCGCCGGTCGGGCCAGGCAGCAGACGGACGACGCCCGCCTGGGCCAACTCGCCATAGTGCTGGCAGAGGTCAGCCAGTGCAGGCTTATCTTTGGCCCAGTTGCTGAGTGCCTGATGCGGTGCCAGCAGAGACTGACGCAGCGTGCTGTCAGCCGGGCGCTCGGCATCCTGACGATCAAAGGTCAGACGCAGCGCACCCTCCGGGCGATGCGCCAGCAGACGGTAAAGATAGAGCGGGCCGCCCGCTTTCGGACCCGTACCGGATAAACCCTCGCCGCCAAATGGCTGGACGCCAACTACCGCGCCGACCATATTGCGGTTGACGTAAAGATTGCCGACTCTGGCTTTCGCCGTGACCTGCGCAATGGTTTCGTCGATGCGGGTGTGTACGCCCAGCGTCAGCCCATAGCCGGAGGCATTAATCTGCTCAACCAACTGCGGCAGGTTATTGCGCGTGAAGCGCACCACGTGCAGTACCGGCCCAAAAATCTCTTTATCAAGATCGCTGGCCTGATCCAGCTCAATCAGCGTCGGTTTGACAAAGGTGCCGCTATTCCACTCTTTGCTGTCCTGCGGGTTATCCTGCACCGCCTGATAAACCGTGAAGCCCTTATTACGCATCGCCTGAATGTGGCGATCGATATTGGTTTTCGCTTCGGCATCAATCACCGGGCCGATATCGGTTGATAAGCGTTCCGGATTGCCCATGCGGCACTCCGCCATCGCACCGCGCAACATTTTCAGCGTATGGTCGGCGACATCTTCCTGAATGCAGAGCAGACGCAGGGCAGAGCAGCGCTGCCCGGCACTGTCAAACGCTGAGGCGACGATATCAATGACCACCTGCTCCGTCAGCGCGGAAGAGTCGACGATCATCGCATTCATCCCGCCGGTCTCAGCAATCAGCGGTGTCGGACGACCCTGAGGGTCAAGGCGACCAGCCAGGTTACGCTGCAGCAGAGTAGCTACCGCAGTGGAACCGGTAAACATTACGCCACGAACCCGGTCATCACCGGTCAACTGCGCACCAACGGTTTCACCCTGGCCTGGCAGCAGTTGCAGCACGCCTGGTGGCACACCGGCATCCAGCAGGATCTGAACCCCCAGCGCGGCAATCAGCGGTGTCTGCTCAGCCGGTTTTGCCAGCACGCTGTTGCCCGCTGCCAGTGCTGCTGCAATCTGACCAGTAAAGATCGCCAGCGGGAAGTTCCATGGACTGATGCAGACTACCGGGCCAAGCGGACGATGCGTTTCGTTGTCGAAATCGTCGCGCACCATACCGGCGTAGTAATAGAGGAAATCAACGGCTTCTCGCACTTCCGCGATAGCGTTGTTATAGGTCTTGCCCGCTTCACGCACCAGGATGCCAATCAACTGCTGCATCTGGCCTTCCATGATCTGTGCGGCGCGTTCCAGAATGGCGGCACGCTCCTGCGGTGGGGTTGCAAACCAGATTGGCCCGCTGTTCACCGCGGCATCGAGCGCCAGTGAGACGTCCTGTTCGGTTGCTTCACGGACCTGACCGACCCGATCACCAGGCGCTGCCGGGTTCAGAATGTCGTGCAACTCGCCGGCACCCGCTTCACCGTCGATCATCGGCTCGGCCAGGCAGGGCTGTGCGGCGCTGCTCAGCAGGGCGCTGGAAAGCGAAGCAAGACGGTGTTCATTCGCCATATCCAGACCCGCAGAGTTGACGCGTTTATCGCCATACAGCGCGCGTGGCAAGGGGATCTTCGGATGCGGCAGACCCATTGCGCCTTCGCTGGCACCCAGTTTCTCCACCGCCGTCACCGGGTCGGCCACCAGTTCATCAATCGGCAGCGAGGTATCCGCAATGCGGTTTACGAAGGAGGTGTTAGCCCCGTTCTCCAGCAGGCGGCGTACCAGATAGGCCAGCAGAGTTTCATGGGTGCCAACCGGTGCATAAATACGGCAGGGACGATTAAGTTTGCCGTCTGCCACTTTGCCGACCACCTGCTCATAGAGCGGTTCGCCCATGCCGTGCAGGCACTGGAACTCATACTGACCCGGATAGTAGTTGTTACCTGCCAGATGATAAATTGCTGCCAGGGTGTGAGCGTTGTGGGTGGCGAACTGTGGATAGATCAGGCTTGGTACCGAGAGCAGTTTACGGGCGCACGCCAGGTAAGAGATATCGGTGTAGACCTTGCGGGTATAAACCGGATAGCCTTCCAGTCCTTCCATCTGGGCACGCTTGATTTCGCTGTCCCAGTACGCACCTTTCACCAGACGGATCATCAGGCGACGGCGGCTGCGCTGCGCCAGATCGATGAGCTCATCAATCACAAACGGACAGCGTTTCATGTAAGCCTGAATCACGAAGCCGATGCCGTTCCAGCCTTCCAGCTCTGGCTCGAAGCAGAGTTTCTCCAGCATATCCAGCGACAGTTCCAGCCGATCCGCCTCTTCTGCGTCGATGTTGATGCCGATGTCATAGGAGCGCGCCAGCAGCGTCAGCGATTTCAGAATCGGGTAGAGCTCTTCCATCACACGCTCACACTGCGCGCGACTGTAGCGGGGATGCAGCGCCGACAGCTTGATGGAGATGCCCGGGCCTTCATAAATGCCACGACCATTTGACGCTTTACCAATGGCGTGGATCGCCTGTTGGTATGAGAGCAGATAGGCTTTGGCATCGCCAGCGGTCAGTGCCGCTTCGCCCAACATGTCGTAGGAATAGCGGAAGCCTTTCTCTTCCAGCTTGCGTGCGTTAGCCAGCGCTTCGGCAATGGTTTCACCGGTGACGAACTGCTCACCCATCAGACGCATCGCCATATCCACGCCTTTGCGAATCAGTGGCTCACCGCTCTTACCGATGATGCGATTAAGGGAACGTGAGAGGTTGGCTTCGTTGTGGGTTGAGACCAGACGGCCGGTAAACAGCAGGCCCCAGGTCGCCGCGTTGACAAACAGTGACGGACTGCGTCCCAGATGTGACTGCCAGTTGCCGTTGCTGATCTTGTCGCGGATCAGCGCATCGCGCGTCGGTTTGTCGGGAATACGCAGCAACGCTTCGGCCAGACACATCAGCGCCACACCTTCATGGGAAGAAAGAGAGAACTCCTGCAGCAGGCTTTGCACCATGCCTGCGCGTCCGGTTGCCCCTTTCTGGTGCCGCAGCTTATCGGCGAGCTGATAAGCCAGTTGATGAGTTTTCTCTGCCAGTGCCGCTGGCAAGCGCGCCTGCTCCAGCATCATTGGCACCGCATCGGTCTCCGGACGTCGCCAGGCGGCGGTCACCGCTGAACGGGTCACTGACTGAGGTAAAATCTGCTCTGCGAAATCAAGGAACGGCTGGTGCGTCTCCTCTGGCTGGCTGTCCTCAGACTCAGTGGCCGCCTGGCCAGAAAGAGGGATCTCCGGCACGGTATGGCCGGTTTCCAGCTGACCCAGGTAGTTAAAAATCGCCTGTTTAATCAACCAGTGTGGCGTGCGATCAATGCGCTGTGCAGCCAGTTTGATGCGCTCACGCGTCGCGTCATCCAGTTTTACACCCATGGTGGTTGTACCCATGACTCCAGAGCTCCTTAATAATGGTTCGATACAGCGTTGGCTGCACTATCACTTAAGTTGCAACTTTGTGCAACCGTGTTAAATGTGAGCCAGTTAACACCCTTTTAATGTCGCCGATTGTTAAATCTCGCAATGCGGCACGGATATTGCTGCAAGATCCTCGCCAGGTTGAAGAGTTTGCTAAGTGGCGGGTTTAAGGGAGGTTATACGGAGTTGCAACCGGATAACTGTGAGCAAGTGCAACCTCTGAGTACTTTTTCTCAACCGTTTAGTGAAATCGGTGTAACGCCTGTGTTAAATCCATTGTGCGCGCCACGCCTTTCCGGCAGGATACCGCGCCGCTGGGAAATGACTGACGCCCTGACGAAGAAAATCGACCTGCTTTGCCCCGTTCCGGCAGGCGGGTAGCTGGCGATTTCTCTGGAATATCAAATAATAAGTGGAGAGAGAGATGAGTGTAAGTACACCAATGTTGGTGACCTTTTTGGTTTATATTCTCGGGATGGTGTTAATCGGTTTTGCGGCGTATCGCTCTACCAAAAACTTTGATGATTACATCCTCGGTGGCCGGAGTCTGGGAAGCGTGGTCACGGCCCTCTCTGCGGGTGCATCAGACATGAGCGGCTGGCTGCTGATGGGATTGCCGGGTGCGATCTTTATCTCCGGAATCTCTGAAAGCTGGATTGCAATTGGCCTGACCATCGGTGCCTGGCTGAACTGGAAAATCGTGGCCGGCCGTCTGCGGGTGCAGACCGAACATCACAACAACGCCCTGACTCTGCCGGACTTCTTCACCAGCCGCTTTGAAGACCACAGTAAAATCCTGCGCATTATCTCAGCCATGGTGATCCTGGTGTTCTTCACCATCTATTGCGCGTCAGGTGTGGTGGCCGGTGCGCGTCTGTTTGAAAGCACCTTCGGTATGAGTTACCAGACCGCTCTGTGGGCGGGTGCAGCGGCGACCATTCTCTATACGCTGGTGGGCGGGTTCCTGGCGGTAAGCTGGACCGATACCGTACAGGCGAGCCTGATGATTTTTGCGCTGATCCTGACGCCGGTATTTGTGATTATCGCGGTCGGCGGCTGGTCTGATTCTCTGGCGGTCATTGAAGCGAAAAGCCTGGAAAATCTCGACATGCTCAAGGGGCTGAACGTCGTCGCGGTGATCTCGCTGCTCGGCTGGGGATTGGGCTACTTCGGGCAGCCCCACATTCTGGCGCGCTTTATGGCGGCAGATTCGCATCGCTCCATTCGTACGGCTCGTCGAATCGGCATGGCGTGGATGGTGTTCTGTCTGGCGGGTGCGGTTGCAGTAGGCTTCTTTGGTATCGCTTATTTCCAGAACAACCCGACGCTGGCAACGGGCGTCAATGATAACGCCGAACGGGTCTTTATCGAGCTGGCGCGTATCCTGTTCAACCCCTGGATTGCCGGCATTCTGCTCTCAGCGATTCTGGCGGCCGTGATGTCAACACTGAGCTGTCAGCTGCTGGTCTGCTCCAGCGCCCTGACCGAAGACCTCTATAAAGGGTTGCTGCGCAAAAATGCCAGTCAGAAGGAGCTGGTGTGGATCGGACGTCTGATGGTGCTGCTGGTGGCGCTGATTGCCATTGCACTGGCTTCAAACCCGGAAAACCGCGTACTGGGCCTGGTGAGCTACGCCTGGGCGGGATTTGGTGCGGCTTTTGGTCCGGTGGTATTGTTTGGTGTCTGCTGGAAGCGGATGAACCGCAACGGTGCGCTGGCGGGTATGATTATCGGCGCACTGACCGTGCTGGTGTGGAAACAGTATGGCTGGCTGGGACTGTATGAAATCATCCCAGGCTTCATTTTCGCCAGCATCGCTATTGTGGTATTTAGCCTGATGGGGCGTGAACCTTCAGCAGAAGCGCAGCAGCGCTTTGCCGCCGCCGAGGCGGAGTTCCAGACCAAATAAGCGAGGCGTTATTTGTTCAGGCCCGCCCCGAAAGGGGCGGGCTTTTTTGTTACAAAGATAAATCACCCTGAGGTGAAATTATCTCCGCCGGCAACTTGTTTTTTTCTCAGCGATAATGATAATCGGTATCGTTTACACTTTACCTGAATTTACGGTTAATTTACGCTGCTTAACATTCAAGAGGTTGGCGATGTTTGTTCCTTTTCTCATCATGCTGCGCGAAGGACTTGAAGCCGCGCTGATTGTCAGCCTGATAGCCAGTTACCTCAAGCGCACCCAGCGTACCCAATGGTTTCCGGCAATGTGGGCGGGCGTGTTTATTGCCAGTGCACTCTGTCTGGGCCTGGGTCTTTTCATCAATGCCACCACCGGTGAGTTTCCGCAAAAAGAGCAGGAGTTGTTTGAAGGTATTGTGGCGATGATTGCTGTGGTGATCCTGACCTCGATGGTGTTCTGGATGCGCAGAGTGGCGCGCAATATCAAGGTTGAGCTTGAGCAGGCGGTCGATCAGGCGCTACAACGCTCAGGCCGTGGCGGTCTGGCGCTGGTGCTGATGGTGTTTCTCGCCGTGGCGCGCGAAGGACTGGAGTCGGTGTTCTTCCTGCTGGCGGCCTTTACCCAGGATGTCGGTTATGCGCCGCCGGTTGGCGCTGTGCTGGGGCTGGCCACAGCGGTGGTGCTGGGCATGTTGCTTTACTGGGGCGGTATCCGCCTCAATATGGCCCATTTCTTCCGCTGGACCAGTGTTTTCATCCTGTTTGTTGCGGCGGGCCTGGCCGCGGGCGCGATCCGTGCCTTCCACGAAGCGGGTTTATGGAATCACTTTCAGGAGGTTGCCTTCGATCTCAGCAACACCTTATCGACCCATTCGCTGTTTGGCACCCTGCTGGAAGGGGTGCTGGGTTATCAGGAGACCCCAAGTGTCAGTGAAGTCACTCTTTACTTTGGCTACCTGATTCCGGCGCTAATTCTGTTCTTTATGCCTGCGCGTCCTGCTGCGTCGGCCACTGTGTAATAAGACTTTAACGGGCGAATCTTGTGCCCGCAACGTGATAGGGAAAGAGAAATGACAATGCGTTTCCGCCGCAAGGCACTGCTGCTTCCTCTGCTGGCGATCTCCGCTTCGGCGGCCGCAGCGATTCCTCAGGTTACCGTAAGCGTCAGCGACAAGCAGTGCGAACCGATGAACTTAACAGTTAAAGCCGGTAAGACTCAGTTTCTGATTAAAAACAACAGCCAGAAAGCACTGGAGTGGGAGATCCTTAAAGGCGTGCTGGTGGTTGAAGAGCGTGAAAACATCGCGCCGGGCTTCAGTCAGAAACTGACCGCTAATCTGGAGGCGGGCGAATATGAGATGACCTGCGGCCTGCTGAGCAATCCAAAAGGCAAGCTGATCGTGCAGGCAGGTGAGGGCGCGGCGAAAAGTGGCACCTCCGCACGCCTGCAGCTGGAAGGCCCGATTACCGAATATAAAGCCTTTGTTACGGAACAGGTGAACCAGCTGGTGAGCAATACGCAGGCCTTTACTGACGCCGTTAAAGCGGGCGATGTGGAAAAAGCCAAAGCACTGTTTGCCCCGACCCGTCAGTACTATGAGCGTATTGAGCCGATTGCTGAACTCTTCTCCGATCTCGACGGTAGCATTGATGCGCGTGAAGATGATTATGAGCAGAAAGCAGCCGATCCTAAGTTCACCGGTTTCCACCGGCTGGAGAAAGCGCTGTTTGCGGATAACAGCACCAAAGGCATGGCGGATTACGCTGAGCAACTGAATAAAGATGTGAAAGATTTGCAGGTGCGTATCAGCGAACTGGCCTTCCCACCAGCCAAAGTGGTCGGCGGCGCAGCCGGTTTGATTGAAGAGGTGGCCTCGAGCAAAATTTCCGGTGAAGAAGATCGCTACAGCCGTACCGACCTGTGGGACTTCCAGGCCAATATTGATGGTGCGCAGAAAATTGTCGAACTGTTGCGACCAATGGTGAGCAAAGCGAACCCGCAGTTGCTGGTCAAGGTTGACACCAACTTCAAAAAAGTGGATGCGATCCTGAGTAAGTACCGTACCCATACCGGTTTTGAATCCTATGAGAAACTGACCAGCGCCGACCGTAACGCACTAAAAGGGCCGATCACCGCGCTGGCGGAGGATCTTTCATTACTTCGTGGCACCCTGGGTCTGGATTAATCATGAGTCGCAAGGAAGATGACGCGCAGCCTGCGCGTCGTCGTTTATTGAAAGGGCTGGGTCTGCTGGGCGGCGCGGCGGCGCTTGGCGGCGGCTGTCCGTTTCAAGCCGCTGCCGCTGACAGCTTTTCGCCGGGTACAGTGACGCCGCAGGCGCGACAGCAGACGCAGCCGTTTTATGGTCAGCATCAGGCGGGAATCACGACACCCCAGCAGGCATCAATGATGCTGGTGGCGTTTGATCTGCTCAGCAGCGATAAAGCCGAACTGAAGCGTCTGTTTCAGCTGCTGACCCAGCGTATCGCCTTTCTCACCACAGGCGGTCCTGCACCCGTAGTTACCAATCCGCAGCTGCCGCCAATGGATTCCGGCATTCTTGGGGCGACTATCGCGCCTGATAATCTGACGATTACGGTGTCGGTTGGCTATTCCCTGTTTGACGAACGTTTTGGTTTAGCGCCCCATAAGCCGAAAAAATTGCAGCCGATGACGCGCTTTCCTAATGATTCGCTTGATGCCAGTCAGTGTCATGGCGATCTCCTGTTACAGCTCTGTGCCAACACGCAGGATACGGTGATTCATGCGCTGCGGGATATTATCAAGCATACGCCCGACCTGCTTGGCGTACGCTGGCGGCGCGAAGGCTTTATCTCCGATCATGCGGCGCGCAGTCAGGGGCAGGAAACGCCGATTAATCTGCTGGGTTTCAAAGATGGCACCGCCAATCCAGATACTCGCAATCCTGCTCTGATGAATCAGTTGCTGTGGGTGACCGCCGATCAGGATGAACCGGCCTGGACGCGTAATGGCAGCTACCAGGCGGTGCGGTTAATCCGCTTTCACGTTGAAATGTGGGATCGTACCCCGCTGGGTGAGCAGCAGACCATCTTTGGTCGCGATAAGTTAAGCGGTGCGCCGCTGGGCATGCGGCATGAACGTGATGTTCCGGATTATGCCCGTGACCCGGACGGCGAGGTGATCGCACTGGATGCACACATCCGTCTTGCTAACCCCCGCACCCCAGAGACAGACAGCAGCCTGATGCTGCGACGCGGCTACAGTTACTCTGCAGGTATCTCGGCTTCCGGGCAGCTGGAGATGGGGTTGCTGTTCGTCTGCTATCAGCACGATCTGGAACGCGGCTTTCTCACGGTGCAGCAGCGCCTGAACGGCGAAGCGCTGGAAGAATATATCCGCCCCTTTGGCGGCGGTTACTTTTTTGTTTTGCCCGGTGTCACGGACGCGAACCATTATTTAGCGCAGCCTTTGCTGGAGTCCTGATTAAATTTCAGCCACTGCGTGCGGCAGGCCTCAGGCCGCACGCTTTTACTGCTCCTGCGGTTTACTCATTGAGTTTAAGCTGAGATTTAGCGGTTTCACCCGCTATTTAAAATAAGCTAACTCGCTGTAATTTATAAATTTTACATTTTGCCGTAAAAGAAATGCATAGGCGTTGTTATCAATTCCTTTGCCAGCACATAAAATTACTGTTGCAAAGCTCCAACAAAATGGTGCACTTTATTAAACAGGCGTAATCGGATGTGTTGATGTATCACACTGGAGTTCGCGCATGGGTCGATTCTTTTATGGAAAGTCATTGTCAGTAAATAGATTGCGCCTGACCGCGAGGGCAATTCTGCCTCGTTATTACGTCCTCCCTTCAACCATTTCTTTTGTCTTATCGCATCCTGTTTTATCCGGTGTTCAGCTACGCCATCGCGCTGCTGTATACCCACTATCCTGTCCTGTCATGGCTCAAAAGGAAGCCAACTGAAACCTCTAAAGCGTTCACGTAATCGCAATGGGCCAACGGCCTGGCGCGGGAAATGAAACCAACTGAAAGGTGCCACTATGGGAAGACAGAAAGCAGTGATCAAAGCGCGCCGTGAAGCAAGAAGAGTGCTTCGTAGTGACTCACGGAGTCATCGTCAGCGTGAAGAAGAGTCGGTCACTTCGCTGGTGCATATGAGTGGACTGGATGCAATTGGCATGGCGCGCGATACGCGTGACCGTTTACCGATTGAAGCGCGCAATGAAGCTCAGGCGCACTATCTTAATGCCATAGGAACGAAACAACTGATCTTCGCAACCGGTGAAGCCGGGTGTGGTAAAACCTGGATCAGTGCCGCGAAAGCGGCTGAGGCCCTGATTAATAAGGATATCGACAGGATTATTGTTACGCGCCCGGTACTTCAGGCAGATGAGGATTTGGGATTTCTTCCCGGTGATATTTCTGAGAAATTCGCCCCTTACTTCCGCCCGGTTTATGACATTCTGGTTAAACGTCTTGGCGCATCGTTTATGCAATATTGTCTGCGTCCGGAAATTGCCAAGGTAGAGATTGCGCCCTTCGCCTATATGCGAGGACGCACTTTTGAAAATGCTGTGGTAATTCTGGACGAGGCGCAGAACGTTACCGCCGCGCAGATGAAAATGTTCCTGACCCGACTGGGCGAAAACGTCACAGTCATTGTTAATGGCGATATTACCCAGTGCGACTTGCCCGCTGGGGTGCCTTCCGGTCTCGCGGACGCGCTGGCGCGTTTTGAAGAGGACGAGATGGTTGGCATTGTGCGCTTTGGCAAAGAGGATTGTGTGCGTTCTGCGCTGTGCCAGCGCACCTTGCACGCGTATAGCTAGCGTTTGATTGAGTAGAAGTGTAGCGCCCAAACCCGGCTCCGGCCGGGTTTTCTTATGATGGGGCAGCGTCGCAGGCTCCGCTGTGTCCAACGGGCTGGGCCCGTTGTCGACCCCCGGCGGGGGTTCTCACCCCCTCTCAGCGTGCAATATACAAAAAAAAGCCTGAACTTTCGTTCAGGCTCTTTTTCAGAATGTGGCGGTGAGAGGGGGATTGATTCGCTTCGCTCACCCTGCGGGCAGCGTCGCAGGCTTCGCTGTCCAACGGGCTGGGCCCGTTGTCGACCCCCGGCGGGGGTTCTCACCCCCTCTCAGCGTGCAATATACAAAAAAAAGCCTGAACTTTCGTTCAGGCTCTTCTTCAGAATGTGGCGGTGAGAGGGGGATTGATTCGCTTCGCTCACCCTGCGGGCAGCGTCGCAGGCTTCGCTGTCCAACGGGCTGGGCCCGTTGTCGACCCCCGGCGGGGGT